>QHUB01000008.1 GCA_003221035.1 Gemmatimonadota bacterium | reverse complement strand
GTGGAGCTGATTCCTGATTCGCCGTACAATTTCAAGATCACCACGGCCGACGACTTCCGGATCGCCGAGGCTCTCGCCCGTGAATTGCGGTGAAGCCTCTGCCGTTTCAGACGAGCGCGGAGGTGCAAGCCGCGATCCCGCGCATCGTCACGCACCTGGGACGGGGCGGCCTGCTCGCCTATCCGACGGAGACGGTCTACGGCCTTGGCTCGCGCGCCGTGCAGACCGACGTCGCGGCACTCGCCGCCCTGAAGGGCCGCGTCGCCAGCAAACCCTTCCTCTTATTGATCAGCGATCGCTCGATGGCTGAGGCGCACGGCCTCGCATTCAACGCCACGGCCGACGCGCTGGCCCGCGCGTTCTGGCCGGGCCCGCTGACGCTGGTCTTGCCGGGCGGGTCCGGCCGCCTGCCGGACATGCTGCGCGGGCCGGACGGCGGGATCGCCGTGCGCTGGACCTCGCATCGCGACATCGCGCAGCTCGTGGCCGCGCTCGGCTCGCCGCTGACGTCGACCTCGGCCAATATCCCCGGCCAGCCGCCGGGTCCCGGGGCCAGCGCGATCGCGCGAGATTTCGCTCCCGCGGTTGAGGCGGGGACACTGATGGTGCTGGACGGCGGAGTGCTCGGGAACCGGCCCCCCTCGACCGTGGTTGACTGCACCAAACCGCGCGCCCAGATCGTTCGGGAAGGGACGCTCAGCGTCGCCGAGCTGCGCCGCGCGGTCGGCCGCCTCGCACCATGATTGAAAACGTCCTGTTCGTCTGTACCGGCAACATTTGCCGCAGTCCGCTGGCTGCGTCGCTGCTCGAGCGCGCGCTGCAGGAGCGCGGCATCGAAGTCACCGTGGCGTCGGCCGGCACCGGCGCCTGGGACGGCGCTCCCGCCTCCGAGGGCGCATATCTCGTCGGGCTCGAGCGCGGCCTCGACCTGTCGGGCCATCGCGCGCGCCTGCTCACACGCGAGCTGGTGGAGCGCGCGGATCTCATCCTCACGATGGCGCGTCATCACCGCGCGCGCGTGGACGAGCTGGGCGGCGAAGGCAAAGTCTTCGTGCTCGGGGAGTACGCGGGACGGGGCGGCGACGAAGTCAGCGATCCGTTCGGCGGCGACCTTGTCGTCTACCGCGATACCTGCCAGGAATTGGAGTCCCTCGCCGCCGCCGTGGCCGACCGGCTCGTGGCCGAGAGCAAGCGTGGAGATCAGCGCTAAGACGCGTTTGCTCATGGTCATCGGTGATCCGGTGGCCCATTCACTGTCTCCAGCGATGCACAACGCAGCATTTCGCGCGCTCGGCCTCGATGCCGTCTATGTGGCCATGCGCGTCTCCGCCGACGCTCTGACGCAGGTGTTGGCGATGCAGGCGGCCACGGGCGGGGCGGGCAACGTGACGGTGCCGCACAAGGAGGCGGTGGAACGCTCCGTCGCGCGGAAAACGGATGTCTGCGTTCGCGTCGGCGCGTGTAATACGTTCTGGACGGAGGACGGGGTACTCGTCGGCGACAACACGGACGTCGAGGGCGTCGGCGCGGCCCTGGGCAAGCTTGGCGCGACGAGTTTCACGCGCTGGCTCGTCGTGGGCACGGGCGGCTCCGCGCGCGCCGTTGCCGTCGCCGCGGCGGATCGTGGCGCGACGCTGGTCGTCCGCTCCCGCGACGGTGCCCGCGCCCGGGCATTCGCGACCTGGGCGACCGGCATAGGAGGGAACGCGACTGCGGCCGACGGTCCGGTCGAGATCGATGTCGCCATCAACGCCACGCCGCTCGGTCTCACGGGCCACGATCCGTTGCCCATCGACGTCAATCATCTTCCGGGCGTCCAGTGCGCGCTCGATCTGGTGTATGCGCCGGGCGAAACGCGCTGGGTCCACACGCTACGCGAACGGGGTCTCGTCGCCGCCGACGGCCGCGAGATGCTGGTGCAGCAAGGCGCTGCGGCGTTCGAGCGGTTTTTCCCGGGCATGGATGCTCCGATCGAGGTGATGCGTGCTGCTGTCGTCCGTGCGCTCCGCCGTTGAGCAGCTGCTCCTGCCGGCAGAATGCCTCCTGTGCCACGCCCTCCTGAATCCACGCGACGCCGACCGGCTCGTCTGTCCTGTCTGCCGCCATCGCTGGAAACCCGTCCGCGCTCCATGGTGCGCGCGCTGTGGCCAGCCGGAGCCGCATTTCGGTCCGTGTCGTCTGTGCGCAGCCTGGCCTTCCGCCCTCCGCTCGGCGCGCTCGGCCGTATGGCTGACTGACGGGGCGCAGCACGCGGTCCATGCGCTGAAATACAACGGGCTGGCCCGGATCGCCGACGATCTGGCGCTTGCGATGGGCTCCCTCAGGCCGCACACCGCCGGTCCGTCGGTGCTGATTCCGATTCCACTCGCGCCGCGCCGCTTGCGCCAGCGCGGCTACAACCAGAGCGAGCGCCTCGCGCGCGCACTCGCCCGAATGTGGCGAATTCCGGTCATTGTTGACCTGCTCATCCGCACGCGCGAAACGCCGACGCAAACGGCGTTGACACCGGGGACGCGTCTGGCGAACGTGGCGGGGGCGTTTGAAATGCGGAATACGGAATTGGGAATGCGGAATGGAACTCAAGGCGTCAATTCCGCATTCCGCATTCCCCATTCCACAATGATTCTGGTCGACGACGTTTTCACCACCGGCGCCACGCTCGCCGAGGCAGCAAGAGCATTAGAACAGGCCGGCGCCACGACGATCCACGCGATCACATTCGCGCGCGCCAACATTCCAGACTTCACGTAAGGGGAGACCATGGCAGTTCGGGTAGGGATCAACGGGTTCGGACGGATCGGCCGCAATGTGCTGCGCGCCGCCACGATGGCCAAACAGACCGACATCGAATTCATCGGCGTCAACGACATCACCGACACGAAGACGCTCGCGCACCTGCTGAAGTACGACTCCGTGCACGGCCGCTTCCCGGGCACCGTCGAAGCGAAAAGCGATGCCCTGATCGTAAACGGCAAGACGATCAAGGTCTCCGCCATCAAGGAACCCGAGAAGCTGCCCTGGAAAGACCTCGGCGTGGAATTCGTGCTCGAGAGCACGGGCCGCTTCACGGACAAGGAGAGCGCGTCCAAGCACCTGGCCGCGGGCGCCAGGAAGGTCGTGATCTCGGCCCCCGCCAAAGGCGAGGACATCACGATCTGCATGGGCGTGAACAACGACAAGTACGATCCCGCCAGGCATGCGATCATCTCGAACGCCTCGTGCACCACCAACTGCCTCGTCCCGATGGTCAAGGTCGTCATGGACAACTTCGGCTTCAAGCACGGCTTCATGACGACGGTGCACAGCTATACGAACGATCAGCAGATCCTCGACCTGCCGCACAAGGATCTGCGCCGCGCGCGCGCGGCGGCCTTGAGCATCATCCCGACGACCACCGGCGCCGCCAAGGCGACGGGCCTCGTGATTCCGGAAGTGAAGGGCAAGATCGACGGCATCTCGCTGCGCGTCCCCACGCCCGACGTGTCCATCGTCGAGCTCGTCGCGGACGTCGACAAACCCACCAGCGCTGAAGCCGTCAATGCCGCGTTCAAGCAAGCGGCGGCGTCCGGTCCGCTCAAGGGGATTCTCTCGACCAGTGACGAGCCGCTCGTCTCCACCGACTACATCGGCAGCCTGTACTCGAGCGTGATCGACACGATGTCCACGGCCGTCATCGACGGCAATCTGGTGCACGTGTCTTCCTGGTACGACAACGAGATGGGGTACTCCGCGCGCTGCGTCGACCTGCTCGCGTTCATGGGAACGCGGCGTTGAAGAAAAGGAGCCTGCGGGACCTCCCTCCGCAGGCGCTGGACGGCAAGCGCGCGCTCGTGCGGGTCGACTTCAACGTCCCCTTGAAGAACGGGAAGGTCACGGACGACACCCGCCTCCGCGCCTCGCTCCCCACCATCAAGTATCTGCGCGACAAGGGTGCCCGCGTCGTGCTGCTGTCGCATCTGGGACGACCGAAAGGCGGCCCGGATCCGCAGTACTCGCTGAAGCAGATCATCCCCAATCTCGAGAAACTGCTCGGGGCGCCGGTCGAATTTATTGCCGATCCCGCCGCAGGCGTCGCCGCGACGAGGCGGCTGACGCGCGGCGGCGTCGCCCTGGTAGAGAACACCCGCTTCTGGTCCGGAGAAGAGAAGAACGATCCGGAGCTCGCCAGGACCTTCGCGGCACTCGGTGATCTGTACGTGAACGATGCGTTCGGATCCGCGCACCGCGCGCACGCGTCGACGGAAGCCGTGGCGCGGCTGCTGAAACCTGCGGTCGCAGGATTCCTGATGGAGCAAGAGCTGCAATTCCTCGGACAGCTGCTCGGCAATCCCAAACCGCCGTTCATTGCCGTCCTCGGCGGCGCGAAGATCTCCGGCAAGATCGACGTGATTCGCTCGCTGCTGCCGCGCGTCGATGAATTGCTCATCGGCGGCGCGATGGCGTGCACCTTCTTGGCGGCGATGGGGCTCGAAGTGGGTTCGTCGCTCGTCGAGCCCGATCGGATCGCACTCGCCAAAGAGTTGCTGGCCACGAGCGGCAAGAAGCTGATTCTGCCCCGTGGCGCCGTGATCGCGCCGTCGCTCGAGCGCGCCAACGAGAGCAAGTCCGTTCCGGCCGATGGCATTCCCGCAGGGTGGGCCGTGTTCGACATCGACACGACCACCCAGCATGACTACCGCGCGCGACTGCTGCGCGGCAAGACCATTTTCTGGAATGGCCCGATGGGCGTATTCGAGACGCCACCGTTCGACGCCGGGACGCGTGCCGTCGCCACGGCACTCGTCGATGCCGGTAAGAAAGGCGCGGTCACGGTCGTCGGCGGCGGGGATTCCGTGGCCGCGGTCGCCGGCATGGAAGACCGGCTCACCCACGTGTCGACCGGCGGCGGCGCATCGCTCGAGTTCCTCGAAGGCAAGGAGCTGCCCGGAGTGGCGGCGCTGGAGAACGCGTGAGACCGCTCGTGTTCGCCGGCAACTGGAAGATGAACGTCGGTCCCGTCGAGGCCCGCGAGTACCTGCGGGCCTTTTTTGCGGCGGGGGAGATCCCGCACGAGAGGTCGGTGTGGTTCTTCCCACCGGCCGTGTCGATCGAGGCGGTCGCGCAGGGAATCGCGGGTCACCGCAACGTCTCGGTCGGATCGCAGGACCTCTATTGGGAGCCCAAAGGCGCGTTCACCGGAGCCACCTCCGGACCGCTCGCCAAACAGAGCGGCGCCCGACTCGCTCTGATCGGCCACTCCGAGCGTCGTCACGTCTTCGGCGAGACGGACGCCGACACCGAGAAAAAAGTCACTGCGGCGCTCGCGGCCGACTTGCAGCCGGTGCTCTGCGTCGGTGAGACGCTCGAGCAGCGCGAGGCCGGGGACACGCTGAAGGTCGTGACGGGGCAGCTCGAGGCCGCGCTGGGCAAGCGCGACGGCAAGGCGCGCGTGACGATTGCGTATGAGCCCGTGTGGGCGATCGGCACGGGACGAAACGCCACGCCGCAGGACGCCGCGCAAGTCCACGGGGCGATTCGCGGCTGGCTGAAAGACCACGCGGTTACCGCCGCGCCGTTCGTGATTCTCTACGGCGGCAGCGTGAACCTGAAGAACACCGCGGAGCTGTTGGCCGAGCACGAGTTGGACGGCGTGCTGGTCGGCGGCGCGTCGCTGAACCCGCGCGACTGGGCGCAACTTGTGCGCACCGCCGTCGCCTAGGTATCTTGCCCGCCGCATGTACGGGATCCTGATCGGAATTCTCATTCTGGATGCGCTGATACTCGCCACGGCCGTGCTGTTGCAGGCAGGGCAGGGCGGCGGCCTCGCCTCCATGGGCGGCGGCGCGGGCACCGAGACGATCATGGGTGGCCGTCAGGCGACGACGCTGCTCACCAAGGTCACGTGGTGGACCGCCGGGATCTTCCTCTTTCTCGCGCTTGTCTTGTCGTTCATGACGCAATCCGGCTCCTCGCCCCGCTCGGTGCTCGAAGGCGCGGGTCAGGGCCAGCAGGCGCCGGCCCCGGTGGGGAACACGCCGCTTCCAATCGAAACTCAACCGACGGCTCCTCCAGCGCGCCCGCCCGCTCCGGCGCCGAGCGCGCAGCCGAAACCGCCGAGCAATCGCAGACCCTAAGCTCCAGCCCGCTTACGTCCTGCTCGAGGACGGCGCCTGGTTCCCCGGAACGGCGCCCCTTCCGTTTGAACCCGCCTATGCGGAAGTCGTCTTCACCACAAATCTGAGCGGCTACCAGGAGGTCTTCACCGACCCCTCCTACCTCGGCCAGATCGTGGTGATGACCGCGCCGATGATCGGCAACTACGGGATCAATCCGGACGACGTCGAATCCGATCGGCCGCGCGTCGCAGGTGTCGTGGTTCGCGAGTTGTCGGCGAGGCCGTCGAACTGGCGCGCCACCGGCACGTTGCTCGACTGGCTCGCGGCGGCAAAGGTCCCTCTGGTCGCGGAAGTCGATACGCGCCAGCTCACTCGCCACATCCGCTCCCGTGGCGCCATGCGCGGCGTCCTGGCGCTGGGCGAGAAACCGACCGACGTGATCACGGCGGCACTCGCCGCCTCACCGTCGATGAACGGACTCGACCTGGCGAGCGTCGCGACGATTCCCGACGCGTATACAGAAGGACCGCGCGACGCCGCCCATCACGTCGTGGCGTTCGACTTCGGCATGAAACGCAACATTCTCCGCCTGTTCATGCAGAAGGGCTGCCGCGTGACGGTCGTGCCGGCCGCAACGACTGCGGCTCAGGTCCGCGCGATGAAACCCGATGGCGTCTTCCTCTCCAACGGTCCCGGGGACCCAGCGGCCGTCGGTTACGCGATCGATACAATCCGGACTCTCGCCGACGGGGAGCTGCCCATCTTTGGGATCTGCCTCGGCCATCAGCTGCTCGGACTCGCGCTGGGTGGGGAAACGGTCAAACTCCCGTACGGGCACCGGGGTGGGAACCACCCCGTGCGCGATCTCGCGACGGGACAAGTACTTATCACCTCGCAGAACCACGGGTTTGCTGTCCGAGGGGAAACCGGCGGCGTTCCGGGCGCCAAGGCCCTCGAAATCACCCATTTGAACCTCAACGACGGCACCGTGGAGGGGATCAAGCACCGGGAATACCCGATTTTTGCCGTCCAATACCATCCTGAGGCCTCTCCCGGCCCTCACGACGCTCAGGGACATTTTCAACAATTCCTACAAGCTCTTGACGCCAAATAAGTAAGCCCCTATCATAGCCCCCGACGTTGCAACCCGGCGACGCACCAGCAGTTACGGCAGGGGGGCTCAATGACGAAGGCCGATCTGGTCGAGAAGGTCACCGCGCACATCGCTCGCACCGCTGGTCCCCTCATTTCAAAAAAGGACTGTGCGCGCGTTGTGGATTCCTTCCTCGATGCCGTCAAAGCCGCGCTATCCGAGCAGCATAACATTGAGATACGCGGATTTGGGACGTTCAAAATCCGTCAGCGGAAGACGCGGATGGCGCGTAACCCGAGGACTGGTGATCCAGTCGAAGTTGCCGCGCGCCCCGTTCCCGTCTTCAAGCCCAGCAAGGAGTTGCGCGCGATGGTCGCCGACGCGAGCGTGAAGGTTCCATCGTAACACGGTGCGCCAGGATAACTTGGCGAACGGCCTCGGCACTCACGCCGGGGCCGTTCTAGTTTTCAGTATCTCTCAACCTCTTGTCTGGAGTGATGATGCGTCGTCTCGCTTGCCTCGGATTCTGCGCCGCTCTCACGACACCGCTTCGCTCACAGACTGTGCGCTACGAAGTCTCGGTCGCTCAAGGGCAGTTTCACGTCTCGGCTGAATTCCCGGCTGCAGGACACGACACACTGCTCGTCTCGTTGCCCGCGTGGAGTCCCGGCAACTACGAGATCCAGAATTACGCGCGCTATGTCCACGGCTTTGGTGCTCGCAATCCGAGCGGCGCGCCGCTGCGGTGGGATCGCGGCGACAAGGATACGTGGCGCGTCGTAACCGGTGGCGCGGACCGCGTCACGGTGGATTTCGACTATGGCAACGACAAAATCGATCTCTCGCTCGCGCGCATCCAGGCGGATTTCGCGCAATTCCTCGGGACCAACCTTTTCATGTTCGAAGAGGGGCAAGGCGGCCTCGCGTTTCCCGCCGAAGTGCGGTTTCGACTGCCCTCCGGCTGGCAGGTAACGACGGCGCTCAAAGGTCCGACCAACGGCGTGTACCGCGCCGGCGATTATCACGAGCTCGCGGACGCGATGACGTTCCTGGGCCACTTCAGCCTCGACTCGCTCCAGGCGGACGGGAAGTGGATCCGCATCGCACTCTGGCCGTCCACGGACTATACGCCCGCCGTCGCGCGCAGCCTCCGCGTCGGCATCGGCAAGATGGCGCCCGTGCAAAATCGGATCATGGGCGAGGCTCCGTATGACGTGTATACCGTCTTCTTCAATGTGATCCATGGCCCCATCGACTTCGGCGGCGGTCTCGAGCACAGCTCGTCGCAGTACGACATCATGCCCGCCGAATCGTTCGCCGATCTCATCACGGGCACGCTCGGGGACTTCATCTATCCATTGCTGTCGCACGAGTTCTTCCACCTCTGGAACGTGAAGCGTATCCGGCCGACGGAGATGTGGCCCTACGACTATCACGCCGAGCAGTACACGCCGCTGTTGTGGTGGTCCGAAGGAGTGACAGACTACTACGCCGACCTCACGAACGTTCGTTCCGGCCTGTGGAGCACGAATCAGCTCCTCTCGAATGCGACGTCGGACATCGGGCAGGTCGAATCGGCGCCTGAGCCGTGGAGCGCGGAGGACGGCAGCGAGGCGACGTGGATCAATGAGGTCTACGTGAACTCGTCGCAGCTGTACTATCCCAAGGGCGCGACGCTCGGTCTGCTGCTCGACATCTCGATTCGCGA
Organism: Gemmatimonadota bacterium; assembly: GCA_003221035.1. Classification (GTDB taxonomy): domain Bacteria; phylum Gemmatimonadota; class Gemmatimonadetes; order Gemmatimonadales; family GWC2-71-9; genus 20CM-2-65-7. Next base: position 122,126 of record QHUB01000008.1, on the reverse strand, counting down.
TGCGACCGACAACGCGCACACGCTCGACGAGGTCATGCGCGCGCTCTATACGCGCTCCTACCGTCAGAACAAGGGATTCTCGACCGCCGACCTGCTGAACGAGCTACGCCTCGCGGGGATGCCGGACGTGGACTCCTTCTATCGTCGCTACATCGACGGCCGCGAGCCGCTCCCGTACGACTCGGTGTTCGCGAAAGCCGGACTGCGGCTGCGGCGCGATACCGGCCCGTTGCTCGGCATCTCGACCCGCGGCACGCCGACCGGTGACGTGCAGGTCGCGGCGGTCGTGCCGGGCAGCGCGGCGGAAGCCGCCGGCATTCTTCCAGGTGACGTCCTCACGTCAGTGGGTGATGTTCGGGTTACGCTCGACGGGAATTGGGCGGCGACATTTCGCTCGCACTACCGGGGCAAGGCCGGGCAGCCGCTCCCGCTGGCGGTGCGGCGCGGCACGCAAGGCTTAACCCTGAACGCGACCGTCCGCGAAGGTCCGGTCGGGGCGGGCACGCTGGAACGCCTCTCGAATCCGACGCCGAAACAGGCCAAGCTCTGGCAGAGCCTGGTATCGGGACTATAATCGCTCATGGCCGAGATCACGGTCCGATTCTTCGCGCGCTATGCCGAGCTGACGGGATGTCAGGCGACGTCCGTCGAGGTGCCCGAAAGCGCGACGATCAGCGAGCTGCTCGAGCGCGTGCGGGAGACCGTCCCGGGAGCCCGCGACTTGCCGCCCCGCCCGCTGGCCGCGCTCAATCTCCGGCAGGTGAAACTCGACGCCCGCGTCAGTGACGGCGATGAAGTCGCTTTGCTGCCGCCATTGTCGGGAGGATGAAATGAATAAGCTCACCCGTGCCAGGATTTCGGTCGAAGCGCTGCTCGGTCAGATCCAGAGCGGCGAGCGCGGCGGGACGTGCGTCTTTCTCGGCACCGTCCGCAACGATGGTGACGTGACCGCGATCGACTACTCCGCCTACGACGAGATGGCGCGCGAAGAGATCGTGCGACTGATCGGCGAGGCGCAGGCGCGCTGGCCCGCGGCCAAAATCATCGTGCAGCATCGGCTGGGCGTCGTGCCCGTGGGTGAGGCCAGTGTCGCGATTGTCGCAGCAGCGCCGCATCGCGACGAGGCGTTCACCGTCTGTCGTCATATGATCGAGGAAATCAAGAAGCGGTTGCCGATCTGGAAGAAGGAGATCCACGCGGACGGGACATCGACCTGGGTGGATCCGTCCGGGAAACAGATCGCCGGCGGCCTGCGTGATAGTTGATCGTCTCGAGCGACCCCTCGGCAGTCTGCGCGTCTCGGTCACCGACCGCTGCAATCTGCGCTGCCGCTACTGTATGCCGGAGCAGGAGTACGTCTGGCTGCCCAAGCAATCGATCCTCACCTTCGAAGAAATCGCCCGTCTGGTCGGCATTTTCGCGGGGCTCGGCGTCGCGAAAGTACGCCTGACGGGCGGCGAGCCCTTGCTGCGGCACGATTTGCCGACGCTCGTACGCATGCTGGCGCGGACGGGCGGCGTCCGCGATCTCGCGCTGACCACCAACGGTCTCTTACTCGCAAAACAGATGCAGGCGCTGCGGCACGCCGGCCTCGCGCGCGTGACGGTCAGCCTCGACACGCTCAGGCCCGAGCGCATGCGCGAGCTGGCACGGAGCGACCGGCATGTCGACGTCCTCGCCGGGATCACGGCCGCGCGCGCCGCCGGCCTGCCGGTGAAGCTCAACACCGTCGTGATCCGCGGCGTCAACGATGACGAGCTGATCGAGCTGATCGAGTTCGCGCGTGCGGCGCAGGCGGAGGTGAGGTTCATCGAGTACATGGACGTGGGCGGCGCAACCGGGTGGTCCGCCGAGCAGGTATTCTCGCAGCGCGACATGCTGGCCCGGCTGTCGGCGCATTACGGGTCGATCGCGGCGGTTCCCAGTCAGGATGTCGCCGCGCCCGCCGAGCGTTTCCGCCTGTCCGATGGCACCACCTTCGGGATCATCGCTTCGACGACGGCTCCGTTTTGCCGCTCGTGCGACCGCAGCCGCCTGACGGCAGACGGCACATGGTTCTTGTGTTTGTACGCCGCGCGGGGGATCGATCTGCGGGAGCCGCTACGCGACGGGGCGAGCGATTCGGACATTCAAGAGCTCATCACCCGGACCTGGCGCGGGCGCACCGATCGCGGCGCGGAGCAGCGGCTGGGCGTCGTTGAGCGTTCACCCTTGTATCCAGTGGAAGGACTCCGCGCCGATCCGCATCGAGAGATGCATACGCGCGGAGGCTGACGTCGGCTGCGCCCCTACCACGGACCCATTAACTTCCCCCGCACCATGCTCAACAAAATCACCGTAGTCGGCGCCGGAAATGTCGGCGCCACGACCGCCCAGCGCCTCGCCGAAAAAGAACTCGCCCGCACCGTTGTCCTCGTCGATGTCGTCGACGGCGTTCCACAGGGAAAAGCGCTCGATCAGTGGGAGTCGGCTCCCATCGAGGGCTTCGATACGCGCGTGATCGGCGCCGCGAACGACTACGGGCCAACCGCGGGGAGCGAGGTCGTCGTCGTCACCGCCGGAATCGCGCGCAAGCCGGGCATGAGCCGCGACGACCTGGTCCGCACCAACGCCGACATCGTCAAGCAGGTCTCCCAGCAGATCAAACAGCACTGCCCCAAGGCCATCGTCGTTGTCGTATCGAATCCCCTGGACGTCATGTGCTGGGTGACCAAACAGGTCACGGGCTTTCCGCGTGAGCGGGTAATCGGCATGGCCGGCGTGCTGGACACCGCGCGCTACCGCTCGTTCCTGGCCGAAGCACTCGATGTCTCGGTGCAGGACATCCAGGCGATGGTGCTGGGCGGGCACGGCGATACGATGGTGCCGCTGATTTCGTATACGACCGTCTCGGGAATTCCGGTCACACAGCTGCTCGACAAAGCGAAGCTCGACAAGATCGTGGACCGCACGCGCAACGGCGGCGCCGAGATCGTCGCGTTCCTCAAGACAGGGTCGGCGTATTACGCGCCATCCTCCGCCACCGTCCAGATGGTCGAATCGATCGCTCTCGACAAGAAACGCGTGCTCCCCTGCGCCGCGTGGCTCGACGGCGAGTTCGGTCTCTCCGGGATGTACTGCGGCGTGCCATGCAAGCTGGGCAAGAACGGCCTCGAGCAGATCATCGCGGTCGAGCTCACGGCCGAGGAGAAGGCGGCGCTCAAGAAATCGGCAGAGGGAGTGAAGCAAACGATGGCGGCGGTGACGCTATGACGACCTCGGTCCGCGACCTGCAGGAACGCAGCTTCGGGGCTACGCTGCGCCGCGACGCCTGGTGGATCGCCCCCGCGCTCACCGCACTGGTCCTCGGCAGCTTCGGCATTTACGCGACGTGGGCGGCCTGGGTCAATCGCAGCTTTGAGTGGGGTCCCTACCTGTCGCCCTTTTATTCGCCGCTCATCAACGCCGGATGGTGGCCGCTTTCTCCCGCATTCCTCATCCTCATCTTCCCGCTCGGCTTCCGCGCCACCTGTTACTACTACCGCAAAGCATACTACCGCGCGTTTTTCCTCGATCCGGTGGCGTGCGCGGTCGGCGAGCCGCGCCACGGCTACAAGGGCGAAACGAAATTCCCGTTCATCATCCAGAACATCCACCGCTATTTCATGTATGCGGCGGTCGTTTTCATCTTCATCCTCGCGTACGATGTGTGGGTCGCAACACGCTGGCCGGTGAACGGGGTCCTGCCGGACGGCAGCATGGGGACCGGCCCCACGACGTTCGGCGTCGGCATCGGCACCATCGTGATGGCGATCAACGTCGTCCTGCTCTCCTGCTATACGTTCGGCTGCCATTCACTCCGCCACCTGGTCGGTGGTCAAGTCGACTGTTTCTCGTGCGCACGCGGTGGCAAGGCGCGCTTCCAGACGTGGCGCGGCGTGAGTGCCCTCAATCGTCACCATATGCTGTTCGCGTGGTGCTCGCTATTTGGCGTAGCGCTCACGGACGTCTACATCCGCCTCTGCGCGATGGGCGTCATCCACGACGTGCGGATATTCTGACGATGACCGCCCTCGTTATCCGTGCGCTGAAGCGCCGGCTCGGCCAAGACGCGCGTCCTGAAGGACGCACCGGGCTACTACGCCCTTCAGGGCGCGTGAAGTGGCCGAGCCGGCCCTTTAGGGCACGGATTCCCGACACTCGGACCCTCATCTGATGCCCGATATCCGCAGTCTGGATTACGACGTCGTCGTGATCGGCGCCGGCGGTGCGGGGCTGCGTGCCGCCATCGAAGCGAGCGCGCAGAAAGCCAAAGTCGCGCTCGTCTGCAAATCGCTGCTCGGCAAGGCGCACACCGTCATGGCCGAAGGCGGCGCGGCGGCGGCGCTCGGCAACGTTTTTCCCGAAGACAATTGGCGCGTGCATTTCCGCGACACGATGCGCGGCGGCAAGATGCACAACAACTGGCGCATGGCGCAGATCCACGCCCAGGAAGCCCCTGACCGCATCAACGAGCTGGAAGCGTGGGGCGCGCTGTTCGATCGCACCGTCGACGGCAAGATCAATCAGCGGCCGTTCGGCGGCCATACCTACAGCCGCCTGGCGCACGTCGGCGACCGCACGGGTCTGGAGATGATCCGCGTGCTCCAGGACAAAGGCGTGCATTCCGGCATCGACGTGCACATGGAATGCACGATTGTGAAGGTGTTTGTCGTCGGCGGAAAGATTGCCGGGGCGCTCGGGTATTTTCGTGAAACTGGCCGGTTCGTGCTGTTCAAGAGCGGTGCGATCGTCCTGGCGACGGGTGGCATCGGCAAAGCCTGGCAGATCACCAGCAATTCCTGGGAGTACACGGGCGACGGCCACGCGCTCGCCTACGAAGCCGGCGCCGAATTGATCGACATGGAGTTCGTGCAGTTCCATCCGACCGGCATGGTCTGGCCGCCGAGCGTCCGCGGGATTCTCGTGACCGAAGGCGTGCGGGGCGAAGGGGGGGTGCTCAAGAACAACGAGGGCGAGCGATTCATGTTTCGCTACATGCCCGACATGTTCAAGGGCGATTATGCCGAGACGGAAGCCGAATCCGATGCATGGGTGAAGGGCGATCGCAAGAAGAACCGTCGTCCGCCGGAGCTCCTCACGCGCGACGTCGTGGCCAAAGCGATCACGAAAGAGATCGCGGAGGGACGTGGCACCGAGCACGGGGGCGTGATCCTCGACATCGCCTCCAAGCAGAGTCCCGACTACATCAAGAAGAAGCTGCCCAGCATGTATCACCAGTTCAAAGAGCTGGCGCACGTCGACATCACCAAGGATCCGATGGAGATCGGCCCGACGACGCACTACGTCATGGGCGGCGTCAAAGTCGACGCCGAGACCCAGGAATCCACCGTCCCGGGACTCTACGCCGCCGGTGAAGTCGGCGGCGGCATGCACGGCGCGAACCGCCTCGGCGGGAATTCCCTCAGCGATCTGCTGGTGTTCGGGCGGCGCGCGGGGCAGTTCGCGGCGTCGAAGCGCGGTCCGGCGCCGAAGATTCCCGATAGCGAGGTCGAGAGGGCGATGCACGAGGCGTTGGCGCCGTTCGACCGGGAAGGCGAGAACCCGTATGCGGTGCAGTCGGCGCTGCAGGCGATCATGCAGCGCGATGCCGGAATCATTCGGGACAAGGCGGGCCTCGAGCGCGCGCTCCAGGCGCTCGACACGCTCGCGACGCGCGCGCGCGCAGTCGGCGTGACGGGCAGCCGCGAGTACAACCCCGGCTGGCATACGGCGATCGACCTGCAGTCGCTCCTCGTTGTTTCCGAGGCGACGGCGCGTGCGGCGCTCGAGCGGACCGAGAGCCGCGGTGGTCACACGCGCAGCGATTATCCCGATTCTGACGAGAAGCAGGCCCGCGAGCAGATCGTCATCAAGAAGGAAGGAGATCGCATGGTGGTGCGGCGCGAGGCGCAGCCGCCAATTCCGGCCGAGCTCCTGGCTCTCATTAAGGAAGGGAAATAGCCGTGGCCGAGCAGCGGACCCTCCGAGTGTTCCGCGGCACGCGCGAGCGCGGCGAGCTCAAGGAGTACACGGTCGCCGCAGGAGAAGGATCGGTCGTGCTCGACGCCGTGCACATGATCCAGGCCGAGCACGCGCCCGATCTCGCGGTCCGGTGGAACTGCAAAGCGGGGAAGTGCGGCTCCTGCTCCGCCGAGATCAACGGGAAGCCGCGGCTCATGTGCATGACGCGCATGTCCGATTACGCGCCCGATGAGACCATCACGGTCACGCCGATGCGCGCGTTCCCGGTGATCAAGGATCTCGTGACCGACGTGTCGTGGAATTACGAGGTGAACAAGCGGATTCCGGCGTTCCAGCCCCGCAAACCCGACGCGCCCGACGGGACGTGGCGGATGTATCAGTACGAAGTCGAGCGGCCGCAGGAATTCCGCAAGTGCATCGAGTGCTTCCTGTGCCAGGACGTGTGCCACGTGCTGCGCACGCACGAGAAGCACCAGCAGTTCATGGGACCCGCCATGCTGGTCCGGGCCGCCGTGTACGAGATGCATCCGCTCGATGACGCCGACCGGCGCGAGCACCTGCGTCACGAGGGTGGGATCGGCTACTGCAACATCACCAAGTGCTGTACCGAGGTGTGTCCCGAGTCGATCCAAATCACCGATAACGCGATCATTCCGCTGAAAGAGCGCCTCGTGGACGCGAAGTACGACCCGCTCGCGGCGCTGCTGCGCAAGCTCACGGGCTGACGCCATCCCCACCGTCGTCGTCGTTGGCGCCGGCTTCGGCGGCCTCCGCGTTGCCCGCGCATTGCGGCGGGCGCCCGTGCAAGTCGTTCTCGTCGATCGCAACAACTACCACCTCTTCCAACCACTGCTCTATCAAGTCGCAACCGCGGGTTTGGAGCCCGAGGAAATCGCCAAGCCTGCACGCTCGATTCTGCGCGGTCAGAAAAACGCCGACTTCCGGCTGGTCGAAGTAACGCGCGTGGACTTCGTCGGGCGACGGCTCGAGACCAGTGACGGGCCCATCAGCTACGACTATCTCGTGCTGGCGCCTGGCGGCGAGACGAACTTCTTTGGGCTCGAGTCGATGCAGCGCTACGGGCTGGGCCTGAAAGACATTCCCGACGCGATCGCCATCCGGAATCAGGTGCTGACCTGCTTCGAGAAGGCGATGCTCGAGACCGATCCCGAGCAGCGTCGCTCGCTGCTGACGTTCATCGTGGTGGGCGGCGGCCCGACCGGTGTCGAGATGGCGGGCGCGCTCTCCGAGCTGATCCGCCTCGTGCTGGTGAAGGATTACCCGCGGCTCAACATCAAGGATGTGCGGATCCTGCTGCTCGAGGCGACCGACACCCTGCTGCCGGCATTGCCTGAACGGCTTCGCGAAGCGGCGGGGAAAACGCTCTGGCGCAAATGGGTCGAGCTGCGCTTTGGAGCGACGGTCGCCGATTACGACGGTAAGCAGGCGCGCCTCAAGAGCGGCGAGGTCATTCCCGCCCACACCGTGATCTGGGCGGCCGGCGTTCGCGCTGCCCCGTTAAGTGCCGCGCTGGGCCTGAAACCCGCGCGCCAAGGACGCATTCCCGTCGAGCGGACGCTCCAGGTCCCCGGACATCCGGAGGTCTTCATCATCGGGGATGCGGCCTATCTCGAACAGGACGGCGACCCGCTGCCGATGGTCGCGCCGGTGGCGATCCAGATGGGCGAGGCAGTCGCGCAGAACATCATGCGGCAGCTGCGAGACCGGCCGCTTGTACCGTTCCGCTACAAGGATCAAGGCACCCTCGCCACGATCGGCCGCAACGCCGCCGTCGCACACGTCTATGGACTCAAGCTGAGTGGATTTCCGGCGTGGGTGATGTGGCTCGTCGTGCACATCATTCAGCTCATCGGGTTCCGCAACAAGCTGTTCGTGCTGATCAACTGGGCGTGGGACTACTTCTTCTACGAGCGCGCGGCGCGTCTCATCACGCGTGATTGAGTCTGACGCACGAGGCCACTCCAGCCGCAACGCATGCACCACCGATGCTCCACCATGGGGAGCAGCAGCCGCAGGACGGAATGTCTGATCGGCGTGAGCCGGGCACCGCAGAGCGGACAGACCCGTTTTTTGGGAAGCATGAGATAGACGAAGGTCAGCACGATCACCGCACGCAGCAGCACTGTCGCGAACAGCACGACCACCACCAGCATGCTACGCGGCCTTCTCCTGCACGAAGGCCCTGATCCGTTGCTCCAGCTCAACCAGCTCGACCGGCTTCACCAGCACGCGCTCGTGCGGGACGTCGGCCAGTCCGCGTCCCGCGAGCTGCGTGATGTCGCCCGACAGAAACAACACGCGATCGGCCAGGGCAGGGCGCAGCTGCTGCAGCCGCTGGTAAAACTCGGCGCCATCCATCTTGGGCATGCGCAAATCGGCGAGAATCACATCCGGTTGGAAGCCAGTGCCGAGCTGCTCGAATGCCGCCACGCCGTCGCCCGCTTCCCGAATCTCGGCTCCGCGCTTGGTCAGGTATTTCCCCAGGGGGCGCCGCACCAACTCCTCGTCGTCCACAATCAGAATGCGGATGCCGGTCAGGGCCAGGCCTGGTGTGGGTGAGACGCGCGGCGGCGCTGGTTGCGGAATCTCCACGGGCGCGCGCGGCACCGCGACGCGCGCCGAGGGGAGCCAGAGGAGGAAGCGGGCGCCCCCGCCCTCGCCAGACTCGGGGAGCTTCACCAGATCGAGCTCGCCCTCCGCCTCCCGCACGAGCTGGCGTGAGATGTAGAGACCCAATCCCGTGCCGCGCACTCCCTTGGTGCTCGCGAACGGTCGAAACAGGCGCCCGGCGATTTCGGGTGCCACGCCCGGCCCGTTGTCGGTGACGGTCATGCAGACTTTTCCGCCCGTGTCGTCCGTATAGGTGTCCACCGTCAATCGACGAGGCGGCTTCACGGTGCGTAACGCGTCGAGCGCGTTGCTCAGCAGATTGACGATGACCTGTTCAAGGCGATTCGCGTCGCCCACCACCGGCGGCAGCTCAGGATCGAGGCGCCCTTCCAGGGTGATCTCATCGATGTTGAAGCGGTACGATACGAGGTCGATCGCGGCACGCGCGACGTCGTTCAGGTTGACGGTGGCGGAGCGCTTCTCGCCGGCGCGGACAAAGCGCAGCAGCCCGCGGAGCAGCTTGGCCGCGCGTTGGGCCTGGCGGAGGATGCTCTGCATTTCGTTGCGCTGTTCCGCCGACAGTTTGTTGTCCGCGAGCCGCAGCTCGGCGTGGCTCGCGATCGCCATCAAGGGATTGTTGACCTCGTGCGCCACGCCTCCCAGCAGCTCGCCCGCGGCCGCGAAGCGTCCTTGCTCCTCGGCGCGATCGCGCAGGACCCGCGTCATGTGATTGAAATGGCTGGCGACCGTGCCGAGCTCGTCGCCGCGGAGCACGGGCACCTGGGTGCTGAGGTCGCCCTCTGAAACGCGCTGGATGCCTTGCTCGAGCGCCGTGAACGGCGTCCACAACCGGCGCCGCACGAGAAGCCACGCGGCAGGGAAGAGCACCATCCCGAGGATGAGAACGACGATCGCCGGCGCAGAGCCGAGATGTCCGGTGATGGCGAGCGTCAGCGCCGCGCCGTAGACAATGGCCGCCGCGACGATGCCGACAATCAGCACGCGGAGACTCTTGCTCATTCGGTGTGCACGGTCTAATGTCCCCCCGTCTTCCAACCAGCCAAGGTTATTCCCGATGCGCGCGTTGACCGCTCTGTTGACAACCAGTGCCCTCGCTTGCGCCTCCGCCCCTGCCAAGCCGGTCCCAGCACCGGCACCCGCCCGCCAAGATACCACACGGGCCGCCAATGGCGCACGCCAGCAGCCGCAGGATGCGACTGCGCCGAAGCCCTACAACCAGGTAATCACCCAGGGTGCGACCACGGACTCCGGTGTCTTCATCGTCCACCGCATCGGCGAGAAGCTGTTTTACGAGATCCCCAAGACGATGTTCGGCCGCGAATTCCTGCTCATTGCCGATCAGCGCGGTACGATCCGCGGCATCCGCTACGCCGGCGAAGAGATCAGCAACCGCATCGTCGTCTGGGAGCGGATGGGCAATAAGGTCTTTTTGCGAATCGTGTCGTACGCGATGCGCGCCGACAGTACGCAGCCCGTTGCGCGCGCGGTGCGTCTGTCCAACATCGCGCCGATCATCATGAGCTTCGATGTTGCCGCCTGGCATCCGTCCGACAGCAACGCCGTCATCGAGGCGACCAAGCTGTTCACGACCGACGTCGCCGAATTGAATCTGCGCCAGTCGGGGGTGCGGGTGCGCCGCATGGATCCCGCGCGCTCGGTCGTCGATCGCGCGCGCTCCTTCCCGCGCAACGTCGAGATCAGCGCACTCCAGACCTTCGAGGTGGACTCGGTGCCCGGCCCAGCCGGCGGGCCGCCCAACCGGTCGTTGAACTCGATCACCATGCTGATGAACTACTCGATGGTCCTGCTCCCCGACCAGCCGATGATGGCGCGCCTGTGCGACGACCGGGTCGGTTACTTCAACATCACCTTCGAGAACTTCGACGAGGTGCGCGTGATGGGGCCGGAGCGGTGCTTCATCAAGCGCTTCCGGCTCGAGCCGAAGGACCCCAACGCCGCGGTCTCCGATCCGGTCCAGCCGATCGTGTGGTACATCGATCCCGCGACGCCCGCCAAGTGGCGCAACTGGCTGATCAAGGGCGTGGAGATGTGGGAGCCGGTATTCCGCGCCGCCGGGTTCAGCAATGCCATCGTCGCCAAGGTGCCCGAGGCGAGCGATTCTGATTTCGACCTGGACGACGCGCGCTTCAACACCATTCGCTGGCTGCCCTCCACAATCGAGAACGCGTACGGACCGAGCGTCAGCGATCCGCGCTCCGGCGAGATCCTGAACGCCAACATCGGCTTCTATCACAACGTCGCCAGCCTGGTCGAGGCCTGGTACTGGACTCAGGCCGGCGCCTCCGATCCACGCGCCAAGACCTTGCCGCTGCCCGATTCGCTGATGGGGCTGATGCTGGCCTACGTCGCGAACCACGAGGTCGGCCACAGCCTCGGCCTGCGCCACAACATGGTGGCATCGACCTACTATCCCGTGGACTCGCTGCGCAGCAAATCGTTCACCTGCCGCGTGAAGGGCACGAGCCCGTCGATCATGGACTATGCGCGCTACAACTACGTGGCGCAGCCTGGTGACTCCGCATGCCTGATGCAGGGGATCGGTCCCTACGACTACTTCGTGATCGACTGGGGGTATCGCCGGATTCCGACCGCCCCGACGCCGGATGCTGAGCGTCCGCTCCTCGACTCGCTGGCCCGGCTGCAGGACGCCAATCCCTACTTCCGCTGGATCGGGGACGGCGATCCCGTCGATCCGCGCATCATCACCGAAGCGCTCGGCGATGATCCGGTGAAGGCGAGCGGGTACGGAGCCCGCAACATCAAGCGGCTCGTGCCGATGCTGATTCCGGCGACGACCACAACGAAGACGGACAACTACGACCGCCTCGACGACATGTACGGCGAGCTGATCGGCCAGTGGGCCCGCGAAATGAACCACGTCGCGGTGGTGGTCGGCGGCGTCTATCAGTTCACCAAGTACGCGAGCCAGACCGGCCGGGTCTATCAGCCGGTGCCGCGCGCCAAGCAGGCCGAGGCGGTGCGGTTCCTGAACGAGAACGTGTTCACGACGCCGACGTTTTTCCTCGACCCCGAAATTCTGCGCCGGATCGAGCCGACGGGCTCCGTCGAGCGCGTCCGGCAGCGGCAAAACTCAGTTCTCAATTTGCTCTTCCAGGACGCGCGCCTGTCGCGCGTGGCCGATCAGGAAGCCACCGAGCAGAACGCGTACACCATGGCCGACCTGTTTGGCGACGTGCGGCGCGGGATCTTCTCGGAATTCGGCACCGGCGCCGTCCGCGTGGACGAGTACCGGCGCAACCTGCAGCGCGCCTTTGTCGATCAAATGGAGCGCCTGATCAGCACGCCGCTCGTCACGCCGCTGCCGCCCGGGTTCACGCCATTCCCGGGCTTTACGCCGCCGCCGCCCCGGCCGGCCGACGCCCGCGCACAGGCCCGGCTCGAGCTCACCGACCTGCAGACGACCCTGCGGGGCGCGCAGGCCAGGGCGGGTGATCGCGCGACGCGGGCGCATATCGTGGATCTGTTGGCGCGGATCGACCAGATCCTGAACCCGCGGTGATGCTCTCGACATCCACGTCGCACAGGACGGTCGCGTTTTCCAGGAACCGTTTGCTGCAAGTGCTGGTCGGGTGGTACGCGATGGCCTGGGTGATCACGGCCATCGCGCCGCGCGACCGGCACGACTGGGTCCTGGAAAATCTGCTCGTCGTGGCCGCCCTCGCGATCCTGATCGGCACCTACCGGATCTTTCCCCTGTCCGATCTGTCGTACCTGCTGATCACCGTGTTCCTGACGCTGCATACGATCGGCGCGCACTACACCTATTCGGAAGTCCCGTTCGGCTTCTGGCTCAAAGACGCCTTTGGATTTGCCCGTAACCCGTTCGACCGCGTCGTCCATTTCTCGTTCGGGCTGCTGCTGGCCTATCCGATCCGCGAAGTCTTTCTGCGGGTCGCCAACGCGCGCGGATTCTGGGCGTACTATCTCCCGCTCGACGTCACGCTCGCGTTCAGTGCGCTCTATGAGATCATGGAAATGGTGGTGGCGACGATGGTCGCGCCGGGAACGGGCGACGCGTGGCTGGGAACGCAAGGGGACATCTGGGATCCACAAAAGGATATGGGATCCGCCGCGCTGGGTGCGTTACTCTGTATGTTGATTACCGCCGTTATACGGACGCTGCGGAAACCACGACCTGTGCTTCTTGCCGGGGAGAAAGCATGACCCGTCGCATGCTCGTCGCGATTGCTGTCCTACACGTCGGCACGTCGGCACGCCTCCACGCCCAGAGCTTCGAACAACGGCTGATGGCCGTCCCCGACACCGCCAGTGTGCGGCAAATGTCGCACGATCTCTCCGCGGTCCCCCATATGGCGGGCACGCCGGCGCAGGCGACGACGCGCGATTATGTGCTCGACAAGATGAAATCGTGGGGCATCGACGCGTGGAGCAAAGAGTACACCGTCTACATACCGCAGCCCGATACGGTCGCGGCCTGGGTCATCAGCGGCGGCCGCACCACGCGGCTCAATCTCGCAGAACCGGGGACGGGTCCGCAGGTCCCGCCGTTCAACGGCTACACCGGCGACGGCAACGTCACTGCCGACGTCGTCTACGTGAACTACGGGCTCATCGAAGACTACAAGACGCTCGACTCGCTCGGCGTCAGCGTGAGCGGCAAGATCGTGCTCGCGCGCTACGGGCGCTCGTTCCGCGGCATCAAGGCGCGCGAAGCGCAAAAGCGCGGCGCCGTCGGTCTCATCGTCTATTCCGATCCGCAAGACGACGGCTACTTCCGCGGCGACGTCTACCCGAAGGGGCCGATGCGCAACGCCGACGGCATCCAGCGCGGGAGCATGATGAACGGCAACGGCGATCCCACGACGCCGAGCTGGTCGTCGGTGGAGGGCGCGCGCCGCGTGCCCGAAGATTCGCTCGACATCCCGAAGATTCCGATCATTCCGCTGAGCTACGGCAACGCGCGCCGGTTCCTCGAGCCGATGACGGGGCCGCCGGTCCCGCAGAGCTGGCAGGGTGGCTTGCCGTTCCATTACCACGTCGGGCCTGGTTCCGCGCGCGCACGCCTGCACGTGAAGAGCGAGCGCGGCGAGCGCGGCTTCCACAAGATCTGGAACACGATCGGCATGATCCGCGGAACGCGCTGGCCGGACGAGTGGGTGGTCGTCGGCGGGCATCGCGATGCCTGGGGTCCGGGCGCGCGCGACAACGTCAGCGGGACCGTGTCGGTGCTCGAGACGGCGCGCGCGTTCGCGACGCTGGCGCGCGACAGCATGCGGCCCGCACGAACCGTCGTGTTCGCGACGTGGGACGCCGAAGAGTGGGGCCTGATCGGATCGACCGAGTGGGTCGAAGAGCTCGAGGATACGCTGCGGGCGCACGTCGTCGCCTACATCAATGAGGACGGCACGTTCTCCGGCCCGAACTTCGGCGGCGGCGGCTCGCCGTCGCTGAAGCCCCTGTTCCGGGCGTCGGCCCAAGCCGTGCCCGATCCCACGGGCCCGGGCACGGTCTACGACGTGTGGCTCAAGAAAAACAACGGCGATACCACGAAGCTCACCATGGGCAATCTCGGTGGCGGCTCGGATTTCTCCGGGTTCTATCACCACGTCGGTATCCCGTCGGGCGGCATCGGCTTCGACGGACCCGACGGCATCTATCACTCGATGTACGACTCCTACGACTGGATGACGCGCTTTGGCGATCCGGGATACAAGGCCCATCGCGCGGGGTCGCAGCTCGTCGCGGTGATCATGGGCCGGCTCGCCAACAGCGATCTGCTCCCGCTCGATTACGCCGCGTTCGGTACGGAGATGACCAGTCTGGTTTCGCAGCTCGATTCCGGCATCGCGAAGAAACAGTGGACGGCTTCGGTCAGCACGCAGGCGCTGAAGGACGCGCTCGACCGGTTTACGGCCGTCGCCAAAGCATTCAACGCGGCGCGGCCCGCAACCGTGGATTCCGAGAAGGCGGAGCGCGTCAATCAGGCATTGATGCAGGTCGAGCGGCGCCTCACTCGTCCCGAAGGCCTCGTGAGCCGCCCGTGGTTCAAGAGCCTGCAATTCGCTGCCGATCTCGACAACGGCTACGCCACCATGGCATTCCCGAGCGTGAATGAAGCGATTCGCTACGCGGACGCCGCGACGGCGAACAAGGAGCTGACCGATCTCGTGACCCGCATCGATCAGGCACGCGCGGCGCTCGTGGAGGCTGCTGCCGTATTGCGATAGCGAGACCGGAAGTCTATAGTGGCGAGAGACCCATGACCGATCCCAAGAATCGCATCGTCATAGCCTACGCCATCTGGGCGACGGTCTGCGCGGCCATCGCGGGATTCGTCATCGCGCTGATCCACACCTGGTTCTTCAGCTATAACCCCGGCCGCTCGGCCGTCATCGAAACGCTGTTCAGCGGCACGATGGCAGCCGTCGCGATAGCCGCCGCACAGGGCGCCGTCGCGCTCCTCACCGGCAGCATCCTGTCGCAGCTGAATCGCGCGCTGCAATACACCGTTCTGCTGGGGCTTCTGATCGGGCTGTTCGACTTCGTGATGTATTTCCTGCAGATGGCCGTTCCCGCCACGGAGGTCGGCTGGATTCCCGATCTCATCATCATCGTGGGAGTCACGGGGCTGATTACGGCAGCGGGATCGCGTAAGGTCGCGGGCACCGTCACGGCTTGAGCGACGATCAGAAGCACGCCATCGAGCAGCTCGAGCGGCGAGTGGCGACGCTCGAAAACATGCTGCGCCGCCTCAGTTTCGTGGCGAACACATCCGAGCAGCTCCGCTCCACGCTCACTCCCGTTCCCCGACCCGCAAAGCCCGAATCCGGCAAGCCCGCTCCATCGAAACTCCCAACCTTCGCCGCCAAGTCCCTCACGGGCGCCTCGGATCTCGAACAGTGGTTCGGCCAACGTGGTCTGCTCGCGGTGGGTGTCGCGGCGCTGCTTATCGCGGCGGGGCTGTTCCTCAAGTACGCAATCGATCGAGGCTGGATCCCGCCCCTCGTTCGGTCGGTGAGTGCGGTAGTTGGCGGCATTGGGCTCGCCGCATGGGGTCACGAGCGAATCCTGCGGGGCATGCGCCGCTACGGCGCGGCCATGATCGGGGCCGGGGGCGGTCTGATCTATCTGGGCCTCTGGGCCGCCGCGGGTCCCTATGCGCTCATGCAGCCCCGCGTCGGCATCCTCTTGCTCGCGGCTACCACCGTTGCGGTCACCTACGTCGCGATTCACCACGAGATCGAAGGTCTCGCGATCTGGGCGCTGGGCGGTGCGTACCTGGCCCCCATCATTCTCGCGACGGCACCGAACCCCCTGGGATTCTTGACGTATCTCGAGGTCATCGGCCTCGGCGCCGCCATCACGGCACACGCCATGGGGTGGCGCGCGACGTTCAACCTCGCCGTTTTCGGCTATCTGCTGTTGGCCTCGGCTGGGGCTGGTGCCGCCATCGCGACGCCGCTCGGCTGCTGGCTGATCGCGGCCGGCGCGATCCTCACCCTGCACACCACGCGGCAGCGCTCCTGGCCTGAAACGCGGGCCTTCGCGCTGCTCGTCGCCTGGTCGATCCTCGGTTTCGGTCTGGCGGGCATCACCACATCCCGGGCGTCGCGCTGGCTCGCGCTCGGCGCGGCGGTGGCCGTCTGGGCCCTGCTCTGCGGACAGCAGGCGCTCCGCGATCCATTCGACCCGGCGGCGGTGCAGGGGCTCAAGGCCGAAGACGTTAGCGCCGAACGGTTCCTGTTCATCGCCAGTCCCGTGGCGCTGCTCATTCTTGCCAACGCGGTAGGGTTGTCTCTCCTCCAACAATCATTTGAGCTCGTACCGCTGACGCTCGCGGCTGCGTATCTCATGATCGGTTGGACTCGGCGCAGCGCCGCGCATCTGATCACCAGCTTCATGCTCGTCGCTTTCGGCATGGCGGTGCCATGGCAGGCCCGTACCCTCGTGATCGGCTGGACGGGGCTCGCCGTGGTCGCCTTGGCCGCCGAGCGGGAAGCGTCGCGGCCGGGCGGACGCCACTCAGCAACGACGCTCGCCATCGCCGCCTGGGTGTGTCTGTTCACGGCCGCCATGGTCGAGCGAACGTTCTCCGGATCGGATGGCAGCGTCTTTACCAGCCGGTGGGCGCTGGCCCTCTACGTGTATATCCTCGGGACCGCGGGGCTCGCGCGCTGGTGGGGACGCGAGGACAAGCCGCTGATGTGGAATTGGATTCTATGCGGGGCCGCCGTGTTCACGGGCGGCTCGATCTTGTTCCAGGACTACTTCGGCAGGATGACGGCGCTCGCCGGCGATCTCGCGCTGAGTGTGTGGTGGCTGCTGTTCGCGGGCGCACTCGTCTTCCTGGGCTTCCGGCTGAATCACAAACTGATTCGCTCGACCGGCCTGGGTGTGGCCGCCTTCGTGGGACTCAAGATTGTGCTGTACGATCTGTCGCAGATGAAGGCCTTATATCGCGTGGGCTCCTTCTTCGCCCTCGCCATCATCGCACTCGCCGTGGCATACGCCTATAACCGGAGGGCTAAAGTCTCGGTAGCGTAATCCCTCGTTGAGCCTGGTACTTCCCCTTCTTGTCCTTGTACGAGATCTCGCACTCATCGCCTTCGTCCGCCGTAAAGAACAGCACCTGCGCGATCCCCTCATTCGCATAGATCTTGGCGGGTAACGGGGTGGTATTGGAGATCTCGAGCGTGACGAAGCCTTCCCATTCCGGCTCAAATGGCGTGACGTTCACGATGATCCCGCACCGCGCGTACGTGCTCTTGCCCAGGCAGATCGTCAGCACATTGCGGGGAATCCGGAAATACTCGACCGAAGTGGCGAGCGCGAAGGAATTCGGCGGTACGATGCAGATGTCACCCTTGAACTCGACGAACGACTTGGGATCGAAGTGTTTGGGATCTACGACCGCCGACAACGCGTTGGTAAAGATCTTGAATTCGGGCGCCACCCGCATGTCGTAGCCGTAGGATGACACCCCGTAGGAGATCACGCCGTCGCGCACCTGCCGGTCCGCGAACGGCTCGATCATCCCGTGCTGCCTCGACATTGTGGTGATCCAGCGGTCAGATTTGATGGACATGCGGGCGCAATGTAATGGGGCAGCGCCAACTTGACGAACGGCCGCGACTTAGTGAATGTTTTCACGAGCGCCATGCAGCCCTACATCCAGTTTCTGATGCTGTTCGGAATGGCCGTCATCGCCGGTACGACGATGATCGTGATCTCGCATTTTCTCGGGCCGCGCCGTCCCACGGAAGTCAAGGAACGTCCCTACGAAAGCGGGATGCCGCCTCTGGGCAGCGCCCACGAGCGCTTCTCGGTGAAGTTCTATCTCGTTGCCGTGCTGTTCATTCTGTTCGACATCGAAACCGTCTTTCTCATCCCCTGGGCGACGATCTTCCTGGGGAGTGGAGGATTAGGCTCCGTCTCGACAGGGTTCCTCCTCGTGGAGATGCTCGTCTTCCTGCTGATCTTGTCCGTTGGGTATATCTACGTTTGGAAACGCGGTGCATTTCAATGGGACTAACGGCGTTGAGCAACGGCATCGAGCAACTTCGTCGAGCAATGGCGGCCGGCAGAGACGTATTGTTCCACGGTTTCGCTCGACGACTCTGCTTGACGATTCTGCTTGACGAGGTTGAGGTGCTATGAAACGGGTCGGAGAAGTCAAAAGCGAGAATTTCCTGCTCGCGAAGTTCGAGAATCTCGTCGACTGGGCGGTGAACAGCTCGCGCGCGAATTCGCTCTGGCCGATGCCGTTCGGCACCGCGTGCTGCGCCATCGAATTCATGGCGACCGCCGCCAGCCGCTATGACTTCGCGCGCTTCGGCATGGAGCGCCAGGCCTTCTCGCCGCGGCAGGCTGACGTGTTGATCTGTGCCGGACGGCTGCCGTTCAAGCTCGCGCCCGTCATCCGCCGCATCTACGACCAGATGCCGCAGCCCAAGTGGGTCATCTCCATGGGCGCGTGCGCCTCGACCGGCGGCATTTTCGACAACTATTCCATGGTGCAGGGCATCGACACGATCGTCCCGGTGGATGTCTACGTGCCGGGTTGCCCGCCGCGGCCCGAAGGCCTGCTATACGGGATCCTGCTCCTGCACAAGAAGATCAAGGGCGAGTCGCTGTTCGACGCGGTGCGGCGCCGCGAGGAGCAGCCGCTCGACGACAAAGGGCTCCGGCTGGCGCCCGAAACGATCGACGAAATCTCCGAGCCGTTCGGCAACTCCGTTCACCAGTTCCGCTCGGCGTGATCCCCGGAGCCCTGCGGGAAGCTGTAGCGCGCGACGGCGAGCAGATCGTCTACGTGCCGCGTGAGCGCCTGCTCGAAACGATGACGTGGCTGAAACAGACGCCGGGCCAGAAGTTCGACTACCTGGTGGACGTCACGGCCGTCGAGTTTCGCGACAGAGAACGTCCGCTCGAAGTCGTCTACTTCCTCCGCTCACTCAAACGCAAAGCCGATCTCCGTGTAAAGGTCGAGCTGAATTCCTCCGAGGAGCTCGCGGTGGATTCGGTGTGGGGTCTCTGGCGTGGCGCCGATTGGTTGGAGCGCGAAGTCTTCGACATGTTCGGCATCACGTTCACAGGGCATCCGGACTTGCGGCGGATTCTCATGTGGGAGACGTACGCCGAGGGCAATCCCCTCCGTAAAAATTTCCCTCTGCGTGGGCGGTTCTCGCGCGCCGAGCAGGTGCGTCAGGCGCTGAACGCCAGTCCCGAAGCACACTATTCGATGGAAGAGCTGTCGATCGCCGAGGCGAGCGACGACTTGCCGGAAGACATGCGCGAACGTCTGAAGCGCGGCGAGCGCGGCGTCATTCCCGAGCCTCCTGCGACTCCATGAGCAAGCGCGTGGTCGAACTCGAGCTCGCAACGCCGGGGGTCGATGCCCAGGGGCGCGCCAGCCGCGTACCGCTCACCGCGGACCGGGCGCCCGAACCGGGGCTCGACCAAGAGCACATGCTGGTGAACATCGGTCCGCAGCATCCGGCCACGCACGGCGTGCTTCGGCTGGTGGTCGAACTGGATGGCGAGACCGTCGTGCGCTGCATTCCGCACCTGGGGTACCTGCACTCGGGCTTCGAGAAGCTGGGCGAGTACCGGCACTACAATCAGATTATCCCGCTGACCGATCGCACCGACTACCTGTCGCCGATGTCGAACAACGTCGGCTTCGCGCTCGCGGCCGAGAAGTTGATGGGTGTCGAGATCACGCCCCGCTGCACCGTGTTGCGCGTGATCGCATGCGAAATGAGCCGCATCATCTCGCACATGGTCTGGCTGGGCACGACGTCCATTGATCTGGGCGCGTTTACGCCGTTCCTGTGGGCGTTCCAGCAGCGCGAGAAGATCTACGATCTCCAGGAGATGTGGACGGGCGCGCGGCTGACGACCAGCCTGACCCGCGTCGGCGGCCTCCTCGCCGATATCCCGGACGGCTTTGTCGAGAAGCTGCGGGACTTCACGAAGACATTCCCCAAGACGCTCGGCGAGATCGACCGAGTCCTGACACGCAACGCGGTGTGGGCCGGGCGGACGCAGGGCGTCGGCACGTTGACAGCCGAGGAGGCGATCAATTACTCGCTGTCAGGGCCGATGCTGCGCGCGAGCGGCGTGGCCTACGACGTGCGCAAGGACAAGCCGTACCTCGGCTACGAGACCTACGACTTCGACGTGATCGTCGGTGAGCACGGCGACGTGTTCGATCGCTACCTGGTGCGGCTCGAGGAATGCCACCAGTCGAACCGCATTCTCGAGCAGGCGCTCGACCGGCTGCCCGACGGACCGATCAACGTGGACGACCCCAAGGTGATTCTGCCGTCCAAGACGCTCGCCATGACCGACATGGAGGCGATGATCTTCCACTTCAAGCAGGTGATGGAGGGCGTGAAGGCCCCCGTCGGCGAGGCCTACATCGGCATCGAGAACCCCAAAGGCGAGCTGGGCAACTATCTCGTCTCCGACGGGACGGCGAAGCCGGTGCGGTGGCGCATCCGGCCGCCCTCGTTCATCAATCTCTCGGCGCTGCCGAAGATGGCGGAGGGACACCTGCTCTCGGACCTGATCGCGATCAATGCGTCGGTGGACATCGTCATGGGCGAGGTCGATCGGTGAGCACCGTCCATAACACGACCGAGTACCAGCCGGTCTTTGTCGGCAAGGTGATGGACGAGCTGCAGACGGTGTTGCAGCGCTACCCGAACAAGCAGGCCGCGCTCTTGCCGGCGCTCTGGATCGCGCAGCGCGAGCACGGCTGGATCTCCGACCTCATTATGGCCGAGGTCGCCGAAGTGCTGGGCCTGACGCCGGCGTACGTGAAGGGCGTCGTGACGTTCTATACGATGTACCATCAGCATCCGGTCGGGAAAAACTTCGTGCAGGTGTGCACGACGTCGCCGTGCAACATCTGCGGCGCCGAGGATGTGCTGAAGGCGTTGCTCTCGCACACGGGCGCCGGAGATGCCGGCGCCACCAGTCCGGACGGCAAGTGGACGATTGTGGAGGTCGAGTGTCTGGGCGCGTGCGGTTTCGCGACGCCGATCCTGATAAACGACGACTTCATTGAGTCCGTGACTCCAGAGCGAGTCGCGGAACTGGTCCGGAAATACCGCTGATGCAAATGCGGAATGCGGAATGCGAAGTGCGGAATGTCAGGGCCGGGGTCGAGCCTGGTCGCGGCGCTTTGACGCACTCCTATCAATTCCACATTCCACATTCCGAATTCCGCATTAGGGTTTGCTAATGGGCTTCCCTCATAAGTCGCATCCCAAAGAAACCGTCGTCCTCTCCCAGTACTTCGGGGACGCGGAGGCGCGCACCTACAAAGGCTGGGTGAAGCGCGGCGGCTACGAGGCGCTCGCGCAGGCGCTGAAGATGGAGCCCAACGCGGTCACCGACATTGTGAAAGAGTCGGGGCTGCGCGGGCGCGGCGGCGCGGGCTTCCCGACCGGTCTCAAATGGACGTTCATGCCCAAGGAGAAGAAGAAGACGCACTACCTGTGCGTGAACGCCGACGAGTCGGAGCCGGGCACGTTCAAGGACCGCGAGATCATGCGCTGGACGCCGCACGCGCTGCTCGAGGGCACGGCGATCGCGGCGCACGCGATCCGCGCCGAAATCGCCTACATCTATATCCGCGGCGAGTTCACCGAGCCGTGGACGATCATGTCGCGCGCGCTCGAGGAAGCCAACGCGGCGGGCGTGTTCGGCGGCATCAAGGTCTATCTGCACCGCGGCGCGGGCGCCTACATCTGCGGCGAAGAAACCGCGCTGATGAACTCGATCGAAGGCAAACGCGGCAATCCCCGCATCAAGCCGCCGTTCCCGGCGGCGGCCGGGCTGTTCGGCCTCCCGACGACGATCAACAACGTGGAGACACTCGCCGCTGTCCCGCACATCATCAAGCGCGGCGCGGCATGGTACAAGGGTCTCTGCCTGTCGAATCCCAAGAGCACGGGGACCAAGCTGTTCTCGGTGTGCGGACACGTACAGCGGCCGGGCAATTACGAGCTGACGATGGGATTCCCGCTCAAGGCTCTGCTGTACGACATATGCGGCGGCCCGCCGCAGGGGCGCACGCTCAAGGCCTGCATCCCGGGCGGCTCATCCGTGCCGATCCTCACGCGCGAAGAGACCGAGGCCACGCTGCTCGACTACGAGGGCGTCGTCGCGACCGGCTCGATGCTTGGCTCGGGCGGCGTGATCGTGTTCGACGACTCGGCCGACATGGTCTATCAGATCATGCGGCTCGCGAAGTTCTACGCGCACGAGTCGTGCGCGCAATGCACGCAGTGCCGCGAGGGCACGGCGTGGACCACGAAGATCATGGAGCGGATTCTGGCCGGGCAGGGCAAGACCAAAGACCTCGATCTGCTGCTCGATCTCTCGGAGAACATGACGGGCAAAACGATCTGCGTGCTCTCGGACTCGTGCGCGGCGCCGATCGTGAGCGGCATCAAGAAATTCCGCGGCGAGTTTGAGGCGTATCTGGCGGGCAAGCGTCAACCGGTGATGGTGGGCTGATGGCTGACGGCATGATCAATCTGACGATCGACGGCGCGCCGGTCTCCGTTCCACCCGGCACGCTCGTCATCGAGGCGGCGAAGCAGGCCGGCGTGCTGGTCCCGCACTACTGCTATCACCCGGGGCTGCCGGTCGCCGGCGTGTGCCGCATGTGTCTGGTTGAGATCGAGAAGGCGCCGAAGCTCGCGATCGCCTGCGCGACGACCGTCACCGAGGGCATGGTCGTCAAAACGCAGACGGCGCCGGCGAAGGACGCGCGCCAGGGCGTGCTCGAGTTCCTGCTCATCAATCATCCGCTCGACTGCCCGATCTGCGATCAGGCCGGCGAGTGCGAGCTGCAGGACTTCGTGTTCCAGGAAGGCCGGGCCCGCACGCGCTACGGCGAGTTCGCCAAGCGGTTCAACCCGGTCGAGGACTTCGGGCCCGACGTGCTGTACGTGCCCAACCGCTGCATTCTCTGCACGCGCTGCGTCCGCTTCATGGAGGACGTCGCCAAGGAACCGGTGCTGAACGTGTCGGAGCGCGGCGACCGCGCCTTCATCGGCATTCATCCGGAGGCGCGGCTCGATCACCCGTGGGCCGGCAACGTCGTCGATCTCTGTCCCGTCGGGTCGCTGCTCTCAAAGGATTTCCTGCACAAGGCGCGGGCCTGGGAGCTCGACAAGACGGCATCGATCTGCACCGGCTGCTCGCAAGGCTGCAACATCACGCTCGACACGCGCGACGAAGTCGTCGTGCGCGTGCGCCCGCGGCCGAATCTCGAGGTGAATCGGTACTTCATCTGCGATCACGGGCGGATGCATTACAAGTGGATGAACCGCGGCGACCGCATCGAGGCACCGCTCGTACGCCGCGACGGCGAGCTCAAGGCGACCGACTGGGACGAAGCGCTGGCGCGCGTTCAGGCGATCCTGCGCGGGGCGTCCGGCAAGGCCGTGGCGCTCGTCTCCGCGGGCGCGTCGTCGGAAGCACTCGCGCTCGTCAAGCGGCTCCTGTCCGGATTCAGCTGGACCGGCGCGTTCCAAATCGTGATGGGAGAAGAGGCGCCGCTCGCCGGCGTCCCGAACCTCGCATTGCGCGCCGAGCGCGCGCCCAATGCGAAGGGCGCCGAGAACCTCGGGTACACGCGCGAATACACGCAGGCGCTGGCCGCGGCAACGACCGCCGCGGTCGTGCTGGTCCTCGACGATGCCGACTGCGCGGTCGAAACGAACGGCGCGCTGATTTATCTCGGCACGGTCCTCGGCGACAATGCCGCGTGCAGACGCGCCGACGTGATCCTACCGATTACGAATGTCGCCGAAGAAGAAGGCACGTTTACGAACCGCGACGGTCGCGACCAGCGCTATGACCAGGCCAAGCCCGCCCCCGGCATGGCCCAGCCCGCTGCCTGGATTCTCGGCGAGTTGATCAGCGCCATGGGCCTCGCCGGGGCGCCGCGATGACGTTTTTCCTCGTCTCCTCGTTCATCAAGATGTTCGTCGTCTTCAACCTGATCATGGTGGGCGTCGCGATGCTCACGCTGCTCGAGCGGCGCGTGTGCGCGTGGATGCAGGATCGGCTCGGGCCCAACCGCGTCGGCCCGCAGGGCATTCTGCAGCCGGCGGCGGACGGCCTGAAGAACATCCTGAAGGAAGAGACGTCGCCGGCAATGGCCGACAAGACGCTGTTCACGCTCGCGCCGCTCGTATCGTTCGTGCCGGCGCTGGTCACCTTCGGCGTGATCCCGT
This sequence comes from Gemmatimonadota bacterium, assembly GCA_003221035.1. Taxonomy (GTDB): domain Bacteria; phylum Gemmatimonadota; class Gemmatimonadetes; order Gemmatimonadales; family GWC2-71-9; genus 20CM-2-65-7. Next base: position 97,707 of record QHUB01000008.1, on the reverse strand, counting down.
TCGCGTCGCCGCTGCCGACCCGGTGGGGCGTGGTGCCGATGGTGGTCGCCGATCTGCCCGTCGGCTTCCTCTATATCCTCGCCATCAGCTCGCTCGGCGTGTACGGGATCGTGCTCGCCGGCTGGGCGTCGAACAACAAGTACGCGCTGCTCGGCGGCCTGCGCGCCTCGGCGCAAATGATCTCCTATGAAATCGCGATGGGGATGAGCACCGTCGCCGTGCTCCTGCTCGCGGGCAACGTCACGCTGTCGCAGGTGATCGCGCAGCAGCAGCATGGCCTGTGGTTCGTACTGCCGCTGACCCTCGGGTTCGTGATCTTCTTCGTCAGCGCGCTGGCCGAGACGAACCGGCTGCCGTTCGATTTACCGGAAGCCGAGGCTGAGTTGATCGCCGGATACCACACCGAATACAGCTCGATGAAGTTCTCGATGTTCTACATCGCGGAATACTCGAACATGGTCACGGCGTCGGCGCTCATGGCGACGCTGTTCTTCGGCGGCTGGGACATCCCGTTCACCCATTGGGACGACACCGGTGACCCGACGGTGCTCAAAACGCTGCTCACGCTCGCGGCGTTCAGCCTCAAGACGTTCGCGTTCCTGTTCACCTACATCTGGGTCCGGTGGACGCTGCCCCGCTTCCGCTACGACCAGCTCATGGCGCTCGGCTGGAAGGTGCTGCTGCCGCTCGCGCTGTCCTACATCACGATCCTCGCCACCGCGATCTGGTTCATCCGCGTGCAGATCGGCTGGCTCTACGGCCCGGGCATGGCCTTGATCTTGTTGGGCGTGAACGTGGTGCTGCTCGTCGCGCTGGTCTGGTGGCTCGACCGCGGGCGTATTGTCTCGGGAATCGCGGAGGAGCCAGCCTAGATGGCCATCGGCGTGAAGGTCATGAAGCGGCCGACCGAGCAGACGTCGTATCTGCGCGCGACACTCAAGGGTATGGCGCTCACGTTCAGCCATCTGCTGCGCCCCAAAGTCACGATGCAGTATCCGGAGGAGAAATCCTCCAAGGACTGGACGCTGTCATCGCGCTGGCGCGGCACGCATCGCATGCTCACCGACGAACAGGGCAGGGCCAAGTGCGTGGCGTGCGGACTCTGCCCCCAGATCTGCCCCGCGAACTGCATCAAGCTCGTGCCTGGCGAAGACGAGCAGGGCAATCGTTATCCGCTGATCTACGAGATCGACGAGTTTCGCTGCATCTTCTGCGGCTATTGCCAGGAAGTGTGTCCCGAAGAAGCGATCCACGTCGGCGTGCACTACGAGAACTCGGAGTACTCGCGCGACCGCTTTGTCTACGACTTGGAACGGCTGACGGCGCAGACCCATCCGGTATCGACGCTGTGGGACCCGTCGGACCCGAAAGGCGAATAACCCCTTAGGTGTTCGATCCCAAAGGCTTCTTTTGGTTTTTTGGCGTCATCGCGATGGTGAGCGCCCTGCTCTGCATTACGCGCAGGAGTCCCATCGCCAGCGCGCTGTGGCTCGTCGTCACGCTGTTTTCGATCGCCGCGCTGTTCGTGCTGCTCGACGCGCAGTTCATCGCGGTGCTGCAGGTCCTGGTCTACGCGGGCGCGATCATGGTGCTGTTCTTATTCGTGATCATGCTGCTCAACCTGGGCCGTCCCGGACCCAGCGACATCAAGGGACCGCTCGGCCTGGGCGTCGCCGTGCTGCTCGGCGCCGCCATGCTGTTCCTGTTGAAGCCCCTCGGCAGCGCTACCCTGCCCACCGCGATCCAGCTGCCCGCCGGTTCGGTGGCCGCCCTGCAGCAGCAGCGCGGCATCGTGGGCTCGGTCGCCAATCCATTGTTCGACGCCTACCTGATCCCATTCGAGATCGCGAGTGTCCTGCTGCTCGCGGCGATCGTCGGCGCGGTCGTGCTCGCGAAGCGGAAACTCTAGCATGCTCCTCAGTCCCGCCCTCGCGATTTCCGCCGTCCTGTTCACGCTGGGGGTCGCGGGCGTGCTGTTCCGGCGCAACGCGATCGTGATCTTCATGTGCGTCGAGCTCATGCTGAATGCGGTGAACCTCACCTTCGTCGCCCTGGCCCAGGTGATCGGTGTCGGGGGTCAGGTCTTCGTGCTCTTCGTCATGGCGGTCGCGGCCGCTGAAGCGGCCGTCGGCCTGTCGATCATTCTGGCCGTCTATCGTCACAAGCAGTCCGTCAGCCTCCAGAACATGAATCTCCTCAAGGACGGATGACGGGCACTCCGGTTGATCTGATCTGGCTGGCGCCCGCCCTCGCGCTGCTCGGTTTTGTGCTGAACGGCACGCTCGCGCTCACGCGCCCGAACACCAAGACGCTCGTGTCGGTGATCGGAGCGGGCGTGCTGCTGGCGGCGTTTGCGGTAGCCGTCGTCGTGTTCAGCAACTTCCGCAGCTTGCATCCGGAAGACCCCGTGATCTACCGGTACTGGTCCTGGATTCCGGTCGGGACGCTCCAGGTGGATTTCGCATTCCAGGTCGATCAGCTGTCGCTCGTCATGCTGCTGATCGTGACCGGTGTCGGCTCGCTCATCCATCTGTTCAGCATCGGCTACATGAAGGAGGATCCGGGCTACGCGCGCTACTTCGCGTACCTGAACCTGTTCGTCTTTTTCATGCTCGTGCTCGTGCTCGGCGCGAGCTTCCCCGTCATGTTCGTGGGATGGGAGGGCGTCGGGCTCTGCAGCTACCTGTTGATCGGCTTCTGGTTCACCGACGCCGCGAACGCGACGGCGGGCCGCAAGGCGTTCATCATGAACCGCATCGGCGACTTCGGATTCATGGTCGCCATGTTCATGATCTTCTGGTCGATGGGGTCGCTCGACTTCGCGACGGTATTCGAGCATGCGCCGACCGCGCTGGCGCCCGGCGGCGCCGCGATCACCGCGATCACGCTGTTTTTGTTCCTCGGCTGCACGGGTAAGTCGGCCCAGATCCCCCTGTACACCTGGCTGCCCGACGCGATGGCCGGCCCGACGCCGGTCTCGGCGCTGATCCACGCGGCCACCATGGTGACGGCGGGAGTCTATTTGGTCGCGCGCTGCAATCTGCTGTTCGCGATGGCGCCGGTCTCGAGCGCGGTCGTCGCGGGCGTCGGCGCGTTGACCGCGCTGTTCGCAGCGACGATCGCCCTGAAGCAATGGGACATCAAGCGCGTGCTCGCGTACTCCACGGTCTCGCAGCTCGGCTACATGTTCCTCGCCGTGGGGACCGGCGCAATGACGGCCGGCATCTTCCACCTCGCGACGCACGCGTTCTTCAAGGCGCTGCTGTTCCTCGGGTCCGGCAGCGTGATCTTCGCCATGCACCGCGCGTACCATCACACGCACGTGCACGAGGACGCGCAGGACATGCGCAACATGGGCGGCCTCGCTCGCTACATGCCCTGGACGGCGGCGCTGATGTGGATCGCGACGCTGGCGATCGCCGGTCTGCCGCCGCTCGCCGGCTTCTTTTCGAAAGACGAGATCCTCACCGCTGCGCACGCGCGCGGGCATGTCCAGGCGATCTGGCTCGTGTTCTGGGGATTCGGATTGGTGACCGCATTGCTCACCGCCTTCTACATGACGCGGCTCATGCTCTACACCTTCCACGGCCCGAACCGCACCGGCGAGGCCGAGCGGCCGCATCTGCATGAGGCGCCGTGGATCATGACGGGGCCGCTGGCCGTGCTCGGTCTCCTGACCCTGCTGGGCGGCTTGCTCAACGTCCCCGAGCTGTATCGCGGCAGCGCCTGGCTGCATCACTGGCTCGAACCGGTCACGGCGCCCGGCGCCGCGCTGATCCCCGACGTGCATCTGTCGCGGTCCTCCGAGTGGCTCCTGGTGGGCATTGCGGTCCTGACGGCCGTCGTCGGTGTGGTCGGAGCGTGGCGGCTGCTGAAGCCGGCGGAGCTCGTGCCGGCCAAGCAGGCGCCTGAAGAGCGCGGCTTTGCCCGGATTCTTCGCCACAAATGGTACGTGGATGAGATCTACGACGCGCTGTTCGTCCGCCCGCTCATGTGGCTGTCGCGCGAGATCCTGTGGAAGCGCGTCGATCAGCAGGCCATCGATGGGGCGGCCGTGAATGGCGCGGCGCGGGGCGCGCGCGCGCTCGGCTGGGCGAATCGCTGGCTGCAAACGGGGCAGGTGGGCACGTACGTCGCGGTGTTCGTGGTGGGCGTGCTGCTGCTGCTGTGGCGGGCCCTCGGCTGATGTACGCGCGCTGGGTCATCACGGCACTGCTCATCTGGCCTCTCATCGCCGGCGCGGTCGTGCTCCTCGTGCCCGGCCGGCTCGCGAAATACGTGGCGCTGGCCGCGAGTCTCGTCGAATTCGCGATCTCGGTCCCACTCTGGTGGACGTTCGTTCCCGACGGCGGCATGCAGTTCGTGGTGGACAGGCCCTGGGTCGCGGCGTGGGGCATTCATTACACCGTGGGCGTGGACGGGATTTCGCTCTTCCTCGTCCTGCTCACCACGTTCCTGATGCCACTCTCGATCCTCGGCAGCTGGAGCTACATCACGCGGCGCGACGGCGGGTTCTACGCGCTCCTCCTCGTGCTGACGACCGGCATGATCGGCGTCTTCGTCTCGCTCGATCTCTTCCTCTTCTATGTGATGTGGGAAGTGATGCTGATCCCGATGTACTTCATCATCGGCGTCTGGGGCGGAGACAACCGGCTGTACGCGGCGATCAAGTTCTTCATCTACACGTTCGTCGGCTCGCTCCTCATGCTGGTCGCGATTCTCGTGCTGTACCTGCACGCCGCTCGCGCGACCGGCGCGTATTCGTTCGGGTACGCGCACCTCTTGAGCAACGCGAAGGATCTCGGACCCGTCGCCTGGTGGCTGTTCGGCGCATTCTTCCTGGCGTTCGCAATCAAGGTGCCGCTGTTCCCGCTGCACACCTGGCTGCCGGATGCACATGTGGAGGCACCGACGGCGGGGTCCGTGATCCTGGCCGGCATCCTGCTGAAGATGGGCACGTACGGCTTTCTGCGGTTCGCGTTGCCGTTCTTCCCCTCGGTCGCGCTGAGCCGGACCGTCCAGCTCGTCATCGTCATCCTGTCGCTGATCGGCATCATTTACGGCGGCCTGGTCGCACTGGTGCAGCCGGACTTCAAAAAGCTGATCGCCTACTCCTCGGTCGCACACCTTGGCTTCGTCATGCTGGGGATCTGGGCGCTGACGCTCCAAAGCGTGCAGGGCGCGCTGCTGATCATGATCAATCACGGGATCTCGACGGGGGCGCTGTTCTTCCTCGTCGGCATGATCTACGAGCGCCGCCACAGCCGCCTGATCGAGGCGTACGGCGGGATTGCCCGCGTCGTGCCGCTGTTCGCCGGCATTCTCACGATCGTGTCGCTGTCGTCGATCGCGCTGCCCGGAACGAACGGCTTCGTGGGAGAATTCCTGGTGCTCCTGGGATCGTTCCGCACCTATCCGATCGCGACCGTGCTTGCCACGACGGGCGTGATCGTGGCCGCCGCATACCTCCTGACGGCGCTGCAACGCGTGATCTACAATCCGCTCACCAACGCCGAGAATGAAAAGCTGAGCGACCTCACGCTGCGCGAGCTCCTCGTCCTCGCGCCGCTGCTCGCTGGTATCCTCTGGATCGGCATCTATCCCAAGCCGTTCCTGCAGCGGATGGAACCGTCGGCGAAAGCCCTCATCGAGCAACTGCGGCCGCCGTCGAGCGTCGCGGGACAGCCATGAGACTGGACCCCGCGGTCTCTCACGACCTGCTGCTGACGCTGCTCCCGGAGCTGGTGTTGACGGGGTGGTCGCTCGTGTTGCTCTTGTTCGTCGCCTGGCGGCATCAGACGACGCGCGACCTGCGCCTCACCGGCTGGCTGACGTTCGTCGCGCTGGTCTCGACGGCCATTGCCACGTGGTGGCTGTGGTGGAACCGCGCCAGCGTGCAGGGCACGGTTTCGATGGTCGCGGCCGACGACTTCCGCTGGGTCGCCGACTGGATCTTCCTGGGCGCGGGCGCGCTCACGGTCCTGGTCTCCTTCGGCTATCTCGAGCGCGAGCGGTTGCTCGCGCCCGAGTACTACGTGCTGCTCGTCTTCGGCGTGCTCGGCATGATGGTCATGGCGGCCGGCGCCGATCTGATGGTGATTTTCCTCGGCCTCGAGCTGATGTCCGTGGCCGTGTACGTGCTCACCGGATTCGACCGGCGCCGCGCCCGCTCCGCCGAAGCCGCACTGAAATACTTCCTGCTCGGCGCCTTCGCCTCCGGATTCCTCCTGTACGGCATCGCCCTCGTGTACGGCGCGACCGGCACGACAAACCTCGGCCTCATCGGCACGCAGGTCGGCGCCCTGGAGGCGAGCCGCTCCAGCGTCATGCTGCTCGCGGGACTTGCGCTGCTCATCGTCGGATTCGGCTTCAAGATCGCCGCGGTGCCATTTCACATGTGGGCGCCCGATGTCTATGACGGCGCGCCCACCCCGGTCACGGGTTTCATGGCGACCGGAGTGAAGGCCGCCGCCTTCGCTGCGCTGTTTCGCGTGCTGAATCAGGCGTTCGGGACGCTGACCACGTGGCACGACATCGTGTGGTGGCTCGCGGTCGTCACGATGATCGGCGGCAACGTGTTTGCGCTGAGCCAGCGATCGGTCAAACGGATGCTGGCGTATTCCTCGGTCGCGCATGCCGGCTATCTCCTCGTCGCCGTCAGCGCCGGCGGATCTCCCGCAACGAGCGCATTCCTCGTCTACGCGATCGCCTACACATTGATGACCGTCGGCGCCTTCGCGATTCTGCAAGCCAAGGGCAGGGCGGGCGAGAGCGACGTCACGATCGACGACCTGTCGGGACTCGCCACGCGTCATCCCTGGCTCTCGTTTGGATTAGCCGTCTGCATGTTGTCGTTGCTCGGGTTTCCGGGCACCGCCGGATTCATCGGCAAATGGTACATCCTGATCGCCGCCCTCAGTGCCGGCCAGAACGTCCTCGCCGCGATCCTGGTGCTGACCAGCGTCGTATCGGCGGGGTACTATCTTCCCGTCATCATGGCGATGTACATGAAGCCCGAGCCGGACGAAACGGCGCACCTGGACGTGCGGCTCGACCGGTGGGGACGCACCGCCGTCGCGGCCGTCGTGCTCGGCCTGTTGCTGTTCGGCGTGTGGCCGAACCGGCTGTTCGACCTGGCCAGGTCTGCCGGCGGCAGCGTGCAACCGTCGTCGACCAGCACCGCCGTATCCCCACCCTGAACGCAGAGTCTTACCGTGAAGCTGCCCGCCACAATCTTTCGCCAGTACGACATTCGCGGTCTCGTCGACAAAGAGCTCACGCCCGCCACGGCGCGCGCCGTGGGGCAGGCGTATACGACGTTGGCCTGGCAGCGGCTCGGCAAGCAGCCACGCGTGGCCGTCGGACGCGATAACCGGCCCTCGGGAAGCCGCCTCGCGAACGGCATCGCCGAGGGAATCGTCGCGGCCGGTGGCGCCGCGCTCGACGTCGGTGAGCTGCCCACGCCCGCGCTCTACTTTGCGACCAAGACGCTGCCGGTGGACGGCGGCATCCAGGTCACCGGCTCGCACAACCCGCCCGAATTCAACGGCTTCAAGATGGTACTCGCGCATGACGCGGTGTTCGGTGACGACATCCAGATCCTCTATCGCCTTATCCATGAGGACAAGCTGGCCGCCAAGGCCGGTGGCAGCACCGGCGCGCACCGCGACCTGCTGACCGCGTACCGGAAGGCCATCGTGCAACGCAACGCGCCGCTGGCGCGGCGCTTCAAGGTTGTCGTCGATTGCGGGAACGGGGTCACGAGCCTCGTGGCGGTCGAAACGCTGCGCGAGCTCGGCGCGGACGTGGTGGCGTTGTTCGCGGAGTCCGACGGCACGTTCCCGCACCATCACCCCGATCCGACGGTGCTCGAGAACCTGCTCGATCTGCAAGCCGCCGTGAAAAAAGAGGGCGCGGAGCTGGGCATCGCGTTCGATGGAGATGGCGATCGCATCGGCGCCGTAGACGAGAAGGGCGAGCCGGTGCTCGGCGACCAGCTGCTGGTCCTGTTCGGACGCGACCTCGTCCGCCGCATGGGCAAGGGCAAGTCCGTCATCTTCGATGTGAAGTGTTCCGAGATTCTGCCGCAGATGTTGAAGAAAGTCGGCCTGGAACCGGTCATGTGGAAGACGGGGCACTCGTTCATCAAGATGAAGATGAAAGAGATCGGCGCGCCGCTCGCCGGTGAGATGAGCGGCCACATGTTCTTCGGCGGTGACTGGTACGGCTTTGATGACGCGCTCTTTGCCGCGGCCCGGCTGATCGCCTATCAGGCGCGCGAAGGCGGACCGCTCTCGAAGCTCTTAGCCGATCTCCCCAAGACCTACGCCACGCCGGAAATCCGCGTCGACTGTCCCGACGAGCAGAAGTTCGACGTCGTGCAGCAGGCTGCGGACGAGTTCACCACGAAGTATCCCGTTTCGACGCTCGATGGCGTGCGCATCACGTTCCCGGAAGGATGGGGACTGTTGCGCGCCTCGAACACGCAGCCCGTGCTGGTGATGCGGTTCGAAGCGACCAGTCCGAAAGCGCGCGACGCCTACCGCGCCGAGGTCGAGGGCTGGCTGGCGGCGCGCGGCGTGACGGTGTGACGCGAGCCAACCGGCGCACGCTGTACCTGATCGGCGCCGGGCTCCTGGTGGCGGCATTGGTCGGCGGCCGCTGGCTGGCCGTCGAAACCGCCGAGCGCGCGTGGGACCGCACCTTCGCCGGCGGCGAGGCCGTCATCGCCGTTCGCGAGCTCTCCCGTCTGCTCCAGGCCGTCGTGCTCGCGGTGGCCATCATCTGGATCACCGGCAACCTGCTGATCGTCTACCGTGCCATCGGCTCGGTCCAGATGCCGCGCCGGCTCGGCGACCTCGAGATCGTCGAGGCGGTACCGCGCCGTACGCTGCTCACCGCGACCGCGCTGCTCGGCGTCGTGTTCGGGACCTTGCTCTCGCTTGGTACGAGCGACTGGTGGCGGCATGCCGTGCTCGCCGCGTCGCCACCGCACTTTGGCGTGACCGACTCCACCAAACTCGGGCTCGACGCGGGCTACTACGTCAGCGTGCTGCCGTGGCTGTCGGTGATCCAAGACCGCACGTTCATTCTGGTGCTGGGCGCCCTCGGCATCGTCGCGCTGCTCTATGGCGTGATCGGGTCGCTGCGAATTCGCCGCGGCCGGATCCGCGCCAGCGCCTACGCGCGCGCCCACATCGGCGTGCTCCTGGCCGTGCTCGCACTCGCGATCGCGTGGGGAGCGGTCCTCGACCCCGCGGAGATCGTCGGCGGACTTCACGGCCCCATGGATCCGGCTGCCCTGTCGGTACGCATTCCAGGCGCCGCGGTCGTCGCCGCCATGGCGATCGTGACGACCGTCATCTCGCTCGTGTGGGCGTGGCGCGACCGGCCGACCATGATCCTCGCCGGCTGGGCGGCGTTACTGATCTCCCTGGCGGCCGGCTACTTCATCATTCCCGGCGTCGTCAAGGCGTCGGGGCCCGGTGAGAGTCCCGAGCTCCGGCAGCGCCGCGCCGCGCTCGAGCGCGTCGCATTCGGACTCGATCTGCTCGATTCGACGCCGCCGCCGGCATTCGCCTCCGGAGAGGCCGCCGTGCGCACGATCCCGCTGTGGGATCCGGCGCACATCGCGCGTGCCGTGGACACCAACGCCACGGCGATCGCGTTGCGCGCGCCACGGCCCGACGACCAGGGCGCGATGTGGCTCGTCGCACCGACTCGCGCGCCGGCGACGCTCCGCGTCGCATCGGAGACGGATAGCGGCCTCGTCCTGACCACGCTGCCGACCGGCACCATCCGGTTGCTGTTCGGGCCTGGGCAAACCGGCCCAATCGTCATGCCCGGTGACAGCGCGCGATCAAGTGGCCGCGTGTTCCCCGGGAAAGGCCGCGGGATTCCGCTCACTGGCGCGCTGCGCCGCTTCGCCATCGCATGGACGATCCAGGAGTGGGGCCTGACACGCGGAGACTCCAATGGAGCTCACCGCGTGCTGCTGTGGCGTCGTGACGTCAGCGATCGACTGGAGCGCCTCGCGCCGTTCGCGCGCTTTGGCACTCCGACACCGGTGTTGCGTACCGGCGGGGACCCGCTGTGGTGGGTGAGCTGGGGCTACGTGGCACACGAGGCATTTCCGCTCGTGCGGTCGCTGCCGTGGCGCGGCGACGACGTGCGCTTTCTTCGCCCCGGACTGATCGGCGCGGTCAGCGTCGAAACGGGAGAGACGCACCTCTGGCTCGCCCCCGGTTACGACTCGCTCACCGCGGCATGGGCTCGGGCGTTCACACCGCTCATCGAGCCCGCCGAGCGACTGCCCGCGGATTTGCGCGCGCAGCTGGCCTATCCGATCGAGACGTTCGATCTCGCGGTGGACCAGCTGGTGCGCGCGAGCACCGACTCGGTTGCGCAAACTGCCTGGAGCGCGAGGCCGCGCGAGCCGTACCAGCTCGGCATCGCGTCAGGCGCAGCGAGCGGAACGGTGTGGACCGCCATCGCATTGGAATCCGGACTGCTCACGCCCAAGCGATTTGCGGCGCTCCTTGCGGGTGCCGTCACCGCGCGCGGGCTGGAGCTGCATCTCTGGCGGCCGTCGCCCACGAATCCGGAAAAGCTTCCCGGCGAGCTCGTCGGCTCCTCATTGCTGCGACCCGGCCAGCTTCGCGTCTGGCCCACCGGCAATACCCTGATCACCGTGCAGGGACAGTTTCTCGATCCTGTGTCCGCGCGTCCTGCTCCGGCGCCCCACCTCACCGAGGTGTACGTGACGTACGGCGGCCGCGCCGGCCATGCGTTGACCGCCCGTACGGCGCTCCTTGGCGGTGAGCAGATCATCACCGATACGACGCTGACCGCGCGCTGGGAGCGCGCGCGACGGCTGGCGATGCGCGCCGACTCCGCGCTCGCGGCTGGGAATCTCGAGCTGTTCGGGAGCCTGTGGCGGCAGTTGATGGGTGAGCTTGCTCCGGCCCAACGGCCCCGCTAGGTTGCGCCGCCGTGTCCGACCCGGGAACGATCGTCATCGCGCTGGGGGGGAATGCCGTCGCACCTCCCAACGAGCGGCCCACCATCAGCAATCAGTTCCGGCACACGCGCGCCAGTCTCGCACCGATCGTCGATCTCGCCGCCGACGGCTGGAACATCGTCCTCGTCCACGGCAACGGACCGCAGGTCGGTGATGAGCTCGCGCGCAACGAGCTCTCGGCTGATCAGGTCGAGCCGCTGCCCCTCGGCGTGCTCGTGGCAGGGACTGCCGGCTGGATGGGGTACATGATTCAGCAATCGCTCCAGAACGCACTCGAGCGCGCCGGGATCCAGCGCTCCGTCGTCACGATGATCACCCAAACGCTGTGTCACGCCGATGATCCCGATCTGCACACGCCTTCCAAGCCGGTCGGCCACAAGCTCGATTCCGCGCGGCAGGGCCGACTCATGGCTCGCGGTATCCCCGTGCGCGACGGGCGCCGTCTCGCGCCCAGCCCGCGCCCCATCGGCATCGTCGAGAGCCAGATGGTCCACGATCTCTCGGTGGCGGGCTACATCGTGATCGCCGGCGGAGGTGGCGGCCCGCCGGTGTACCGGGATCCCAAACTCGGCCTGGAGGGGATCGACGCCGTGGCCGACAAGGACCGCGTCGCCGCAATTCTGGGCCGCGAGATTGGTGCGCAAGTACTATTGATTCTCACGAATGTCAGCGCAGTGTGCCGCGGATACGGCACGCCCCGGCAGGAAGCGATCCACCGCCTGACGCTGGCCCAAGCCGAGCATCTGCTCGCCGGCAAGGAGCTGGGCACCGGCAGCATGCGGCCCAAGGTCGAAGCGGCCGCCGAGTTTGTGCGCACGGGCGGGGAGCGGGCGATTATCGCGCAGCTGCAGGATGGCCTGGCGGCACTCAAGGGTGACGCTGGAACGACGATCGCGAAGGAGCACGCGTGAATCTGCACGAGTACCAGGCACGGGACATTTTGCGGCGCCACGGCATTCCGGTGCCGCCGGGCGACGTGGCGACGACGCCGGCCGAGGCACGGGCGCTCGCTGAGAAGCTGGGCGGCAAGGTCGTCGTGAAGGCACAGGTGCATGCCGGAGGACGCGGCAAGGCGGGCGGTGTAAAGCTCGCCAAAACCGCGGCCGAGGCCGAGGCCAACGCCAAGGCCATCCTCGGCATGAAGATCAAGGGACTCACGGTGCAGAAGATCTTAATTGCGCCGGCGGCGGAGATCGCTTCCGAGAGCTATGTCGGCATCATCGTGGACCGCGCGTCGCAGCGCGCGGTAGTGATGGTCAGCCCGGCCGGCGGGATCGACATCGAGGAGGTTGCTGCCACAACGCCCGAGAAGATCCATCGGCTCGCCGTCGATCCGCGCTACGGTCTGCTCGCGCATCAGGCGCTTGGCCTCGGCTTCAAGCTGTATGGCGACGTGAAGCAGGCGCGGGCGGCGGCCGACATCATGCAGAAGCTGTACGGCGCGTTTTACGCAGTCGGCGCCTCGCTCGCCGAGATCAATCCGCTCGTGACGACGCCCGATGGGAGCGTTCAGGCGCTCGACGCGAAAATCTCCATCGACGACAACGAGCTCGAACGCCGGCCCGACATTGCGGCGCTGCGCGATACGTCCGCCGAGGCTCCGGAAGAGGTCGCCGCGCGCGACGCGGGCCTCACGTTCATCAAGCTCGAGGGCAATGTCGGCTGCTGCGTGAACGGCGCCGGTCTCGCGATGGCCACGATGGATCTCGTGAAGTATTACGGCGGCGCGCCGGCCAACTTCCTGGACATCGGCGGCAGCTCCAATCCGCAAAAAGTCGTCAGCGCGCTGCGCATCATCACCTCGGATCCCAACGTGAAGGCGATTCTGTTCAACGTGTTCGCCGGTATCACGCGGGCCGACGACGTCGCCAACGGCATCGTCCAGGCGACAACAGAATTCGCGCTCAAGGTGCCGATGGTGATTCGCCTGATCGGAACGAACGAGGCGATCGCGGTCGACATCCTGAAAAAAGCCGGCTTCTCGGCGTTGACCGACATGGATGACGCCGTTAAGCAGGCCGTGGCCAAGGCCACCGGGAAAGCGGCATGAGCATCTTCATCGATGAATCCACGCGCCTGGTGGTGCAGGGAATTACCGGCCGCGACGGCTCGTTCCATGCCAAGCAAATGATGGCGTACGGCACCAAAGTCGTCGCCGGTGTGACACCCGGAAAAGGCGGCCAGCGGTTCGAGGACGCCGTTCCCGTATTCAACACCGTCGCCGAAGCCGTGCTCGAGACGAAGGCCAACACGTCCGTCATCTACGTTCCCGCGGCCGTCGCCGCGTCCGCGATCTTCGAAGCCGCCGATTCTGGGATCGAGTTGATCATCTGCATCACCGAAGGCCTTCCCGTGCTCGACATGACACGCGCGCTGCCGTACGTCCACGAGCGCGGCGCGCGGCTCATCGGGCCGAACTGCCCCGGGCTCATTTCACCCGGCAAGAGCAAGGTGGGGATCATTCCCGGCTCGATCTGCAAGCCCGGCAAAATCGGCGTCGTGTCGCGCAGCGGCACGCTGACCTACGAGATCATTCACCAGCTTTCGACGCACGGGTACGGCCAGTCGAGCTGCGTCGGAATCGGCGGTGATCCGCTGATCGGGACGAACTTCATTCACTGCCTCGCGGCGTTTGCCGATGATCCCGAGACGACGGCCATCGTCATGATCGGGGAGATCGGCGGCACCGACGAACAGCAGGCCGCCGAGTACGTCAAAGACAAGATCAAGAAGCCGGTCGTGGGATTCATCGCCGGCCAGACGGCGCCGCCCGGCCGCCGCATGGGCCACGCGGGCGCCATCATTTCCGGCTCGTCCGGCACGGCAGCCGAGAAAATCGCCGCGTTTCAAAAGGCGGGAATCAGCGTGATGAAACGGCCGGCCGATGTCGTACCTCTACTCAAGGAACGCCTCTAAGTCATGCTTACGCTCGCCATCATCAAGCCCGATGCCGTCTCAGCCAACAACATCGGTAAGATCGTCGCACACCTCGAAGGCGAAGGCTTTCGGATTCGTGAGGCGCAGCTCGTGCGGCTCACCAAAGAACGGGCGGAATCCTTTTACGAGGTGCATCGGGAGCGCCCCTTCTTCCAGCCACTCGTCTCGTTCATGACTTCCGGACCGGCGTTAGCGCTCGCATTGGAGCGGGACGACGCCGTCACGCATCTGCGGAAGGTCATCGGGGCGACCGACCCGGCCCAGGCCGAGGCGGGAACGATCCGAAGGCTCTACGCCGAGTCCAAGGAGCGGAACGCGATTCATGCGTCCGACTCGCCCGAGAATGCGGCGCGGGAAGTGGCCTTTTTCTTTCCCTCGCGACGTTAGATGAAGGGCCGTTGACGCAAGTCCCACAAGGGTTTAGCTTCGCTCACCATGTTGCGAGTCGATTTGCGGGAGTTGGCGCATGGGAAGGCCATACAGACCCATGGCGAACTCAAGCAGGACGACCCGGCACTCGAAAGGGCCGGGGTAGCGTTACAGGAGCCGGTGGTGGTGGACGGAAAGTTCCAGTCCATCGGGGAAGACCGGTACTATTGGCAGGGCACGGCGAGCACGGTGGTGCGGGGGGAGTGCCGGCGCTGCCTGACTCCCGTTGCGACACCGCTCCGGCTCGAGATCGGCGCCCTGTTTACGCAGGATGCCGACGCCCTGGACGACCCTGACTCCTATCCGGTAGCGCCAGAGGCGACGGAGATCGACGTCACCCCGGCCATACGCGAAGAGTTAGTGCTCGCAGCCCCACAGTACGTGCTGTGCCGCGACGACTGCAAGGGGTTTTGCCCGCAGTGTGGGAAGGACCTGAATGCCGGGCCGTGCGATTGCAAGCCGGTGGCGGTGGATGCCCGCTGGCAGCCGCTCAAGGCGCTCAAGGACAAGCTCCGCTCTTAACCTAAGGATCTGGAATGGCCGTACCCAAGCGCAGAACCTCGAAGCGCAAGAAGCGCGCACGCCGCACGCACTACAAGGCGGTGCGTCCCACATTGCAGGCCTGCCCGCGCTGTGGTGACATGAAGCAGCCCCATCGCGTTTGCCCGACATGCGGGTATTACAACGGTGAACAGCGAGTAACCGTCGAGGATTGATGATCCGCATCGCGTTGGACGCGATGGGTAGTGACAAAGCCCCCCAGGTCGAGGTGGAGGGGGCGGCGCAGGCGCTTCAAGAGCTGCCGCCGGACTTCCGCCTGCAGCTGGTCGGCCGCAAAGCGGACATCGAGGCGGCGTTGAGCCGCGTGGGTGATGTCGATCGCGCGCGGGTCGAAATCGTGGACGCTCCCGACGTCGTCGCCATGGGCGATAAGCCGCTCGCTGCGATCCGCGGCAAGCCGCGGTCTTCGATTGCCGTCGGGCTCGGTCTCCAGAAAAAGGGCAAATCCGACGCCTTCATCTCGGCCGGCAACACGGGTGCCGTGATGGCCGCCAGCACGCTCGTGTTGCGGCTGCATCCGGGCGTGCAGCGGGCGGCGATCGGGGCGCTGTTCCCCAGCGCCGGCCAGCCGGTCCTCGTCCTCGACGCCGGCGCCAACATCGACTGCGACGCGCGCGAACTCGTCGGATTCGCCCACCTCGGCTCCGTCTACGCCCGCGACGTGCTCGACCGGCCCAATCCCACTGTCGGCCTGCTGAACATCGGTGAGGAAGACGAGAAGGGAAACGCCGTCGTCAAAGAAGCGCATCAACTCCTCAAGCAAACCGCGGGACTCCACTACATCGGCAACGTCGAAGGACGCGAGATCCCGGTCGGCGAAGCCCGCGGGCTGCGGCTGGACGTCGTAGTGTGCGACGGCTTCGTGGGCAACGTCGTGCTCAAGTTCTACGAATCCGCCGGTCGCGTATTCGTTTCGCTGATCAAGCGCGAGGCGCCGGACGTGCTGCAGCGGCCGGAGATGGCCAACGTTCTCAAGGTGCTCGACTACGCCACCTACGGTGGCGCGCCGCTGCTCGGCGTCCAGGGCGTCGTGATCATCTGTCACGGCGCCTCGCCCGCCCAGGCGATCAAGAACGCGATTCGCGTCGCGATCCAGGCCGTCAAGAGTCATCTGTCGGACGACATCGCCAGCGAATTCGCGCATGACGGAAAGATCCCCGCGTGAAACGCCCGTTCGCCGAGCTCTGGGGCACCGGCAGCTACGCGCCGCCGCGCATCATGAAGAACGAGGAATTCTCGAAATTCCTCGACACGTCGGACCAATGGATCCAGGAGCGCACCGGGATCAAGGAACGGCGCGTCTCGACCAAGGACGAGACCAACGCGTGCATGGGTAAGGCTGCCGCCCTGCAGGTGCTCGAAGAAACGGGCCTGACGCCGCTCGACATCGACGCGATCATCTACGCGACCGCGTCCCCGGACCGGCTGCTGCCCTCGCAAGCCTGCGACCTCCAGGCCATCCTCGGCGCGAAGAACGCGGCCGCCTACGACGTCGGCGCGGCGTGCTCCGGTTTTGTCTTCGCGCTCAGCACCGCCGAAGGCATCATCGCCGCCGACCAGGCCAATCACGTGCTCGTGATCGCCGCCGAGAAGCTCACGAGCATCATGGACTGGAGCGACCGCACCACCGCGGTGCTATTCGGCGACGGCGCGGGCGCGACGATCGTGCGCAGGAGCACCAACGGCCGCGGCATTTTGGGGGTGTATCTCAAGACCGACGGCACGCTCGCCGAGCTGCTGTACCGGCCGGGCGGCGGTGCGACGCATCCGCCCAGTGAAGAGCTGCTCAAGGACCACAGCTACTACATCAAGATGGCGGGCCGCGAAGTGTTCAAGGCCGCCGTGCTGTCGATGGCGGATGCGTGCGACCACGCGCTCGAGCGCGCAGGACTCCAGGCCGGTGATATCGACCTGCTCATTCCCCACCAGGCCAACATCCGCATCATCGAAGCGACCGCGAAGCACGCCGGAATGCCGATGGACAAGGTCTACGTCAATGTGGACCGCTTCGGCAACACCTCCGCGGCATCCATCGCGATCGCGCTCGACGAAGCCGTGACGTGCGGCCGGGTGAAACCGGGCATGACGGTGATGTTCTGCGCGTTCGGCGCCGGCTTCACCTGGGGCAGCATGGTCGTGCGGTGGTAGGTACCATCTGGCTTTGCCCGGGGCAGGGCGCGCAAAAAGTCGGCATGGGCAAAGATCTGGCGGAACGGTTTCCACAGGCCCGCGCCGTCTTCGACGCGATCGACGCCGCACTCGGTGTCTCGCTCTCCAAGACCATGTTCGACGGTCCGGAAGAGGATCTCACGGCCACGCAGAACGCGCAGCCGGCGATTCTTGCGCACAGTGCCGCGATCTTCGCGATCGTGCGCGACAAAGTCGAAAGTGTCGTCGCGGCCGCCGGGCACTCGCTCGGCGAGTACTCGGCCTACGTGACCGCGAGTGCGCTGGGGTCGCCGCAGGCCGCGAAGCTCGTGCGGCGCCGCGGAGAGCTGATGCAAAAAGCCGGCGACGAGAGGCCCGGCACGATGGCCGCAGTGCTCGGCCTCGCGACCAAGGAGGTCGAGGCCGCGTGCGAGGAATCGTCGCAGCAGGCGAGCGTCGCGGTCCCGGCCAACATCAACGCTCCGGACCAGACGGTGATCTCCGGCGATCCGGACGCGGTCATCCGCGCCGGCGAGGCGTGCAAGAAGCGCGGCGCCAAACGCGTGATCCCGCTCAAGGTCAGCGGTGCGTTCCACTCGCCGCTGATGGGTCCGGCCAAAAATCATCTGCAGCTCGCGCTCGAGCGCGCCGAATTCGTCGATCCCCGGTTTCCCGTGATCGCCAACGCCACCGCGGAAGCGGTGAAAGACGCCGGTCGGGCCCGCCGGCTGCTCTCGGACCAACTCACGGCGTCCGTCCGCTGGGTAGAATGCATGCAGCACGCGGCACGGATTGGAGGCGACGGCGCGCGCTTCGTGGAAATCGGCCCGGGAGCCGTGCTCGCGGGCCTCTTGAAGCGAATCATACCCGAAGCGAACGTGGTCAGCCTGGGGACGGCTGATGAGGTGACCAGGTTCATGGAAGCAGCGTGACTATGGCTCGACGGGAGGTAATAGACCCGGCGGTGCAGAGCGGGACTCGCATGCAAATCGACCTCACGGGGAAAGTCGCGCTCGTCACCGGCGGGACGCGGGGAATCGGTCACGACATTTGCCGCGCGTTTCTCGACGCCGGAGCCAAGGTCGCCCTCTGCTCGCGCGACGGCGCGGCCGCGGAGCAAACGGCGAGCGCGTTCGGTGAGGGCACGCGCGGATATGGCTGCGACGTGGGTATCGGGTCCCAGGTCGAGGCGTTCGCGAAGGCAGTAGAGAAGGACTTCGGGCAGATCGACGTGCTGGTCAACAACGCCGGCTTCACGAAGGACACGCTGCTGTTCCTGATGACCGAAGCCGATTGGGATTCCGTCGTCGACACGAACCTGAAGGGGACGTTTCTGATGACCAAGTACGCGGCGCGGGGTATGATCAAGCGCCGCTGGGGCCGGGTCATCAACATTACCAGCGTCGTGGGATTGAACGGCAACAAGGGACAATCCAACTACGCCGCGTCCAAGGCCGGGGTGGTCGGCTTCACCAAGTCGATCGCCAAGGAGCTAGCCTCCCGCAACGTGCTGGTGAATGCCATCGCGCCCGGCTATATCGAGACTGAGCTGACGAAGGGCATTTCCGCAGAAGCCAAGAAGTACTTTCAGGACAACATTCCGCTGGGACGGCTCGGCCAAGGCACCGATATCGCGTCCGCCGTCCTCTTTCTCGCCTCCGACTTGGCCAGCTACATTACGGGGCAGGTCATTGTCGTCGATGGCGGGATGGTGATGTGAACCTTCGCTGAGGGTTACCCATGGCAATGGACATGAAGCAGCTCGAGGAGAAGGTCAAAGACATCATTGTGGAAGAGCTCGGCGTCGAGCGCGACAAGCTCACCAATGACGCGAGTTTCATGGAAGATCTCGGCGCCGACAGCCTCGACACCGTCGAGCTCGTCATGGCGTTCGAGAAGGAATTCGACATCGACATCCCGGACGAAGAGGCGGAGAAGCTCCGCACTGTCGGCGCGGCGATGACCTATCTCCACGACAAGATGGGGAAGGGCAAATAGTGACCCGCCGGGTGGCGATCACGGGCCTCGGGCTCGTGACGCCGTTGGGAAACGACGTCGCCGGTAGCTGGGCCGCCCTCGTCGATGGACAGTCGGGGGCGGGGCCGATCACCCGCTTCGATCATACGCAGCTGCCCGTGCACTTCGCGTGCGAAGTGAAGGGCTACGATCCGCTGCAGTACATCGATAAGAAAGAAGCGCGCCGCTACGACCTGTTCTCCCAGTTCGCGATGGGCGCCGCGGTGCAGGCGGTGCGCGACGCGTGCCTCGAGAAAAGCCCGCTCGATCTCAAACGCATCGGCGTCATCATCGGCAGCGGCACGGGCGGCATCGCGACGTTCGAAGAGAACATGCGCACCTTCATCGAGAAGGGGCCGAGCCGCGTGTCTCCCTTCTTCGTGCCGATGTTCATGGCGAACGTCGCGTCGGCGATCGTGTCGATGCGGTTCGGCTTCCAGGGTCCGTGCTACTGCACCGTCTCGGCGTGCGCGTCGTCGGGCCACGCCGTGGGCGATGCGTTCGACCTGATTCGCACCAACCAGGCCGATGTGATGGTCGCGGGCGGCTCGGAAGCCGCGATCACGCCGCTGGCACTCGCGAGCTTCGCCAACATGAAGGCGCTGTCGGAGCGCAACGACGATCCCAGGACCGCGAGCCGGCCGTTCGACAAGGACCGCGACGGCTTTGTCATGGGCGATGGCGCGGCGGTCGTCATTCTCGAGGCGTGGGAGCGCGCCACGGCACGCGGCGCGAAGATCCTCGCCGAGCTGGTGGGCTATGGGGCGACGGCGGACGCGCATCACATCACGGCGCCGGCGCCGGACGGGTCGGGCGCGCAGGAAGCGATGCGGCTCGCGATGAAGTCTGGCAACATCCGGCCGGAGGAAGTCGGGTACATCAACGCGCACGGCACGTCCACGCCGCATGGGGATGCCGCAGAGACGGCCGCGGTGAAGGCGGTGTTCGGCGCGCAGGCGCGGAAGCTGATTTTCGGATCCACCAAGTCGATGACCGGCCACCTCCTCGGCGCGGCTGGGGCACTCGAGCTGGCGATCTGCGCCCTCGCCATTCAGACCGGCGTGATTCCCCCCACGATCAACCAGTTCAACGCCGATCCGGCATGCGATCTCGACTCGGCGCCCAACAAGGCGGTCGAGCGCCATATCGACGTCGCGCTGTCCAATTCGTTCGGCTTCGGCGGTCACAACGTGACGCTCGCCGTGCGGAGAGCCGCATGAGTCTGCGAACTATCGCAGACAAGGTCGACCGGGGCGAACGGCTGACGCGCGAGGATGGCCTCGCGCTTTTTGCATCGCACGACTTGTTGACCATCGGCCGGCTGGCGGATCTCGCCAATCAGCGCAAGAACGCGAACCGCGTGTATTTCGCGGCGAACCAGCACATCAATCCGACCAACGTCTGCATCCTGCGCAACACCTGCGTGTTCTGCTCGTTCGCGCGCATGCCGAAAGAGGACGGCGCGTACACGCGCAGCCTGGAGGAAGTCTTCGCCGAGGCCGACGCCGCGAAGAGCAATCCGACGCGCGAGTTCCATATCGTCGGCGGATTGCACCCCAAGCTGACGCTGTCGTATTACACGGACATGTTTCGCGGCCTCAAGGCGCGACACCCGCAGGTCATGATCAAGGCGCTCACCGCGGTCGAGGTTGCGCACCTCGCGCGCATCGAAGGACTGTCCACACGCGATGTCCTGCTCGCGATGAAGGAATCGGGCGTGAGCACGCTCCCGGGCGGCGGCGCCGAGGTCTTCTCTCCGGCCGCGCGCGCGACGATCGCCGACCGCAAGCTCTCGGGAGACGAATGGCTCGCCGTCCACCGCGAAGCCCACCAGCTCGGCATGCCGTCGAACTGCACCATGTTGTACGGCCACGTCGAGACGATGGAGGATCGCGTCGACCATCTGCTCGCGCTGCGCGCGCTGCAGGACGAGACCGGCGGCTTCCTCACCTACATCCCACTCGCCTATCACCCCGACCACAACGAGCTCGGCGAAACCCTCGGCCGCACGGGAACAGCGACAACGGGGTTCGACGATCTCAAGAACATCGCGGTGGGGCGGCTGCTGCTCGACAACATCCCCCACGTGAAGACGCACTGGCCCATGGTGACGCCGTTTATCTCTCAGATTGCCTTGGGATTTGGCTGCGACGATCTCGAGGGCACCGTCGTGTTCGAGCGCGTCTATCACGAAGCCGGGGCGCCGACGCCCATGTGGCTGTCGTACGACGAGATCGTGACGTTGATCCGGGGGGCGGGGCAGGAGCCGGTCGAGCGCGACTCGCTCTATCGGACCGTCCGGACGTTCGAAGGCTACGAGCCGAAGGTGCAGGCCCGGGTGCCCTCCGAAGGACCGGCGCCGCAGGGCGCGTTGTTCCAGATCGAGCATCGTAACACGGCCTCGGCTCGCCGCAAACAACCGGTCGCTACGGCTGTGGATGGTGCCGAATGAGAATCGGCCGCATCGGATACATCAACTGCGCGCCGGTCTATGGCGCCATCGACCGCGGCATCGTGACGCTGCCGCAGGACGGGCAGCTCGTGACGGGCACGCCGGCCGAGTTGAACGATCTCCTCGTGGCGGGCGAGCTCGATGTCAGCGTGATCAGCGCGATCGAGTATGCCCGCCACGCCAGAGAGCTCCTGCTCCTGCCCGATCTCGCCATCTCCTGTGACGGGCCGGTTCGGAGTGTCGCGTTGTTCAGTCGTCGGACGGTCGGACAGTTGGACGGTCGGACCGTGCTGCTGTCCGCATCCTCCCGCACGTCTGTCGCACTCCTCGAGCTGCTCTGCCGGGATGTGTGGCATATCACGCCGAAGTTCGCGGAGGCCCGCGCCGAAGCGCAGGACCTGGCAACGCTGGGAGCGCTGCCGCACGAGGCGGTTCTGGTGATCGGCGATCCCGCGCTCAAGTTGGCGGCCGCGGGCACGTACGCACACCGTTACGATCTCGGCGAAGAGTGGAAGCGCTGGACGGGGAAGCCGTTCGTGTTCGCGGTATGGGCAGCGCGGCGTTCGGCTCGCGGCTCTGACATTGCTTCCGCTCACGACTCGCTCCTCGCGTCGCGAGCCTGGGGCCTCGGTCATCTCGCCGATCTGGCGAGTGCTGCTGCCATCTCGTGCGACGTGCCTCGGGAGACTTGTCTCGAGTACTTGAGCGGCCTCGATTACGCCTTCACGGACACGCACCGCGCCGCATTGAGCGACTTCCTGCGCCGCGCCGGCGTGCCGCAATTCCAGCAGGTGGCCTGATGGTCGACCGCACGAGTCCCGACTTCCGCTCGTACCTCGAGCTCTACGAGCACGCTCCCCTGCTCGAGCTCGGTCGCATGGCGGATGACGTCCGCTGGAAGCTCCATCCCGAGAACGTCGTCACGTACATCATCGACCGGAACATCAACTACACGAACGTCTGCGTCGCCGACTGCAAATTCTGCGCGTTCTACCGGCGGCCCAAGCACGCGGAAGGCTATCTCCTCTCGTTCGAAGAAATCGGCCGCAAGATCGACGAGCTGAAGGCGATCGGCGGCGTGCAGATCCTGATGCAGGGCGGGCACAACCCCTACATCCCATTCGAGTGGTATCTCGACCTGCTGCGCTACATCAAGCGCCATCATCCGATTCACATCCACGGCTTCTCGCCCAGCGAGGTCGATTTCTTTGCCGGGCGGTTCGGCATGACGATCGAGGACGTGATCAAGGAGCTGATGGCCGCGGGCCTCGATTCGATTCCGGGCGGCGGCGGCGAAATCCTGGTCCAGAGCATCCGTGATCAGGTCGCGAAGAAAAAGGCCGGCGCCGACCGCTGGCTCGAGGTCATGGAAGTCGCACACCGACTCGGGCTCCGCACCTCGGTGACGATGATGTACGGCCTCGGCGAATCGAACGCCGACCGCATCGAGCACCTGTTTCGCGTGCGCGAGGTCCAGCGCAAGACGCGCGGCTTCACCGCGTTCATCTGCTGGCCGCTGCAGCCGGAGAACTCCGAGCTCGCGCATCTGCCCAAGACCGACGCGGTGACCTATCTCAAGACACAGGCAATCGCGCGCATCGTGCTGGAGGATGTGCCGAACATCCAGGCGTCCTGGGTGACGATGGGAATGAAGGTGGGGCAGGTGGCGCTGCGCTTCGGCGCGAACGATTTCGGCTCGCTGATGATGGAGGAGAACGTCGTCTCTGCCGCCGGCACGACGTATCGCACCAATCTGAGTGAGATGCAGCGCTTGATTGCCGACGCCGGCTACACGCCCAAGAAGCGCAAGCAGGACTACACGATCCTCGAAGACGCCGCCTGACATGCCTGACGTCCTGATTCTCGTCGGCTCCGAGTCGGACAAACCGCGCATCGAGCCGGCCTTCGAGATCCTGAACAAGGCCGGCGTGTCGTATGAGTTTTACGCGTCGTCGGCCCATCGCCAGCCGGAGCAGACGTCAAAGCTGGTGTCAGGTGCCAGGGGTCAGGGATTCAAGGTCGTCATCGCCGGCGCTGGGCTGTCCGCGGCCTTACCAGGATTTTGCGCTTCGCTCACGGACCTGCCGGTGATCGGTGTACCGTTCGCGGTCGGGCCTCTCAACGGTCTCGATGCGCTGCTCGCGACGGTGCAGGTGCCGCCCGGCGTCCCTGTGGCCACCGTGGGCATCGATAACGCGAAGAACGCCGCCCACCTCGCGATTCGCATTCTCAAGCGCTGAACGAGGTCGAGCGGAGAGTCTCTACCGCGGCGAGACGACTTCCATCGGCGTAGTGACGTGATCCTGACTGCTCCCGATCCCGAGCTGCCCGCGACCATTCCAGCCCCAGCAATAGGCCGTGCCATCGCGGGTGAGGGCGCAGGTATGAACGCCGCCGGCTGTCACGGCCGCAACGACCGGCAGCCCGGCGACCATGGACGGTGTCGCCCGGTCGACAGTTGTTGAATCACCCAATTGGCCGTAGTCGTTGGTGCCCCAGCAGAAGGCCGCTCCGGTCGTGCTCACTCCGCACTCGTGCAGCGCATAGACGTAGGGCAGTCCGACGAGCGGTTCGAAAATCCCCCCCACAGTGGCCTGAGAGGGTGCAGCGCCAGCGGGGAGTGTCACGGTGGTCGGGATCGGCTGAGCGAGTGCGCTGTGGACCTCATAGCCGAAGCAGGAGAGCGAGTCGGCCGCGATCGCGCAGGCCCGACCTCGGCCGGCGATGTTGCCGCCGAAGCTCAGGGTCGTGAAGCCGAATCCGGCCTGCACCAGATGGGGAGTGAACCCGTCGCCCTCGACCTCGCTTCCGCCCCAGCAAAACAGATCACCGTTGGCAACCAAACCGCAGGTCGACTCCGGTCCCGCGCGCAACGCAACATAGCTCTGCCCGCCGGCCGGCTGGACGGCGGAGTCGCGAGGGGCAGTGAGATAGTCGGGGTATGCGAGGCCCAGCTCGCCGCGAAAGTTGTCGCCCCAGCACCAAGCGCCGCCCGTCGCCGTCAGCCCGCAGGCATGGTTGTCGCCTACGCTGATCGTCACGAACCCCGGATCGCCCTTGACCCGCTTTGGAGCCGAGTCGAAAGGAAATCCGGTCGCCCAACACAGAGTCTCATGCGCAACGGTGAGTCCGCACGCGAGCGCCCGGCCCACCTCGATCATCAGCCACTGGTGATCCTGCGCGATCCTCCGCGGGGCGATGACCGGTTTACTGGTCCCGCCGCCCCCACTCGTCCAGGCATCGCCCCAACAATAGCCGGCGCCATCTACCGTCACGCCACATGTTGCGCTCGCGCCTGCGTCCAGTTGGGCGAAGACCAGAGGCGGGCCAGAGCCGGGCGAAGTCGCATCGCAGCCGAGCACAAGGGCGAGGAAGGCAGCGAACCAGTAGCGGTTCTGCACCAGACTGTCCACAAAGGGAATGCTAGCACGCCGACTCTCTGCCGTCATTGTGATCTTTAGCGCGGGTGCTCGATGCGAGGGAATCTGCTTCTAAGGCAGCGCGCTCCGCTTCCCGATCTCATACTCCTTGGGCGGCTCGGCGCCCATCAGATTGCGCACGAAATAGTCCCAGCGCCGCCGCATCATGTACTGCCCGTCGCGCGCGTAGCCGTGCCGCGCGTTCGGCAGAATGATCAAGTCGAAATCCTTGTTCGCCTTGATCAACGCATCCACCACGAGATAGGTGTTGTACGGCGGCACGTTGTCGTCCATGCCGCCGTGCGCGAGCAAGAGCTTGCCCTTCAGATTCGCCGCGTGCATCTCGTTGGCCTGCGCGGCGTAGTTGTCGCCATTGCCGCTTTTGGCCAGGAGGCCCTGATACCGCTCGCCCCAGTCGTCCTCGTAGTTGCGATTGTCGTGGTTGCCGGACTCCGAGATGCCGACCTTGAACACGTCGGGAAAGTTGAACATCGCAGCCGCCGTCGCGAACCCGCCGCCCGAATGCCCCCAGATCCCGACGCGCGCGGTGTCGATCCACGAATAGCGCGAACCGAGCTGCGTGATTGCCGCGACCTGATCGGGGATCGTGTTCTCTGCCATTTTCCCGTACGCCGCGTCTCGGAACGTCTTCGGGCCGCCGCCGCGCGTGCCCATCCCGTCCACGGCGATGACCACGAACCCCAGCTCCGCGAGCGCCTGGTGATCGCCCCGCGACGGCTGGAAGGTGCGCGAGCCCACACTCCCGCTCGGCATGGGATAGACGTAGTCCACGAGGGGATACTTGCGGCTCGAGTCGATCTGCGACGGTGTGAACATCAGACCGTAGAGGTCCGTCTTGCCGTCGCGCGCCTTCACCGTGACCTGTGTCGGCGGGTGCCAGCCCGCGGCGACGAGCCGCGAGATGTCGGCCTTCTCGAGCGACAACACCACACGGCCGCTCTTGTCGCGCAGCACGAAGACGGGCGGCGTGACCGGCGTCGAGGACGCGTCGATGAACGACGCCCCGTCGGGTGACATCGAGATCTGATGGTCGGCGTCTTCGGGTGTGAGCAACGTCTGGCCTTTTCCGTCAAAGCCGATGCGATAGAGGAAGCGGTAATAGGGATCGCGGCCCCGTTCGATTCCCTGGCCGGTGAAATAGATCATCCGCGACTTGTCATCGACGGAGACAATCGACTCGACGTTGCCGTCGGCGCTCGTGATTTTGTTCTTGAGCTTCCCCGTGGTGAGATCGTACAGATACAGGTGAATCCAGCCGTCGCGCTCCGACCACCAGATCAGCTCGTTCGTGCGCGGCAGCACGCGCCAGTTCTGCGCGACGCCCACATCGCCCACCTGCGTCTCGGCGCGCTCCTCGAACAGCGTGCGCACGGCGCCCGTGCGCACGTCCGCGACGCGCACCCACGCCTGCTTGTGATCGCGCGAGCTCGAGACGAACGCGATGGACGAGCCGTCGGGATACCAGAGCAGGTCGCAGAGTCTGGGACCACATGCGACGTGGTCGCTCACCATCGAGCGATGGGCATCCGGCGGCATCTGGAGCCGCACCACCTGCGGCGCCGCACCGGACACGTCGATCACGACGCGCTGAATCCGGAAGATCACGCTGTCGCCCGGCAGCGGATAGCGCCACGCTTCCAGCGCCGGCGCGCCGACCTGCGTGCGGACGAGATACATCATGCTCACGCCCCGCCCGTCGTGCTGGAACGTGGCGATCTTCCTGGAATCGGGAGACCAGGTCACGACCGGCGCGTCGCTCTTCACCCAGCCGGCGTTATTCGTGGCGTAGCCGAAATCCGCGACGCCGTCCGTCGTCACCGCCGTTTCGGCGCCGCTCGTGAGATCCATCATCCAGAGGTTGTTGTTCCGAATGAACACCGCGCGCGTGCTATCAGGCGAGGCGATGGAGTTCGCGGGCGGCGCGCGCCGCGTGCTCTTCTGGGCGGTGCAGCGATACGCGATGAGATCGCAAGTGACGGCGGCGGATCCTGAATCCGCTCTGACCGCGGAGGACAGCTGCTTGCCGTCCGCCGAGAGATCGAGGGAGAGCAGGGGCAGGCTGTCGCCTGCGACGCGCCGGCCGAGTGCGGTCGACAGGGCCGAGGCGAGTCGTGCGTGATCGAACGCCACGGTGCGGGTCTTCTTCCGCGGATCGACAACGACGAATTGCGAACCGGTTGCGGTCGAGACGCTGTACCAGACTCGTCCATCCGCAAGCCATGTCGGCCGGTTGAGGACCCCGCTGATCAGACGAAATGTCGCGGGCGCAAGGAAGCGCTCGGCGCGCGCGTAGTCGTCGGCGGTCAGCGCGCGTGTCTGCGCCAGCGCGGTGGATGGCAGGATGGCACAGAGCAAGACGACACCAGTCCACACAGACGCCTCCTTAAGGTTGGACTCGATCGAGCACGAAACGGATCGCCTGCATCACCAGTCCCGGCTCATCGGCCTGGATGCCGTGACCGCTCCGCGTCGTGACAGTGTGAATGCCGTTGCGTGAGCGTCGAAACCATTCGTCGTGCAGGCTGCGCCAGACCTCGTGCCCGCGCGCCGTTCCGTTCACATACCGCGACGTCTCGTCCGACTTCATGCTCGTGATGACCGCGATCGGAATGTCGGGAAGTGGTCGCATCCCCTCGACGCTCCCCGACGCCTGGATGCGCACGGTCTCACGAATTTCGGCCGCCTCTGGTCCCGGCGCCAGCCGCGCCAGGACGGAGTCGTAGGCTGAGTGCGGTGGCGATGACTGGTGCCTCCAAGGCGTCAACGGTCTCGATGCGCTGCTCGCGACCGTGCAGGTGCCGCCCGGCGTACCGGTCGCGACGGTCGGCATCGACAATGCCAGGAATGCGGCGCACCTCGCGATCCGCATTCTGAAGCGCTGAACGTCAACCCTGATCATTTCAGAGGGCTATAGTTGGTCGCCACCATGAACGTGTTCTCGACGTCAAGGCTCACCTGCATGTCGGTGCGTGTTTTCACCCACTCCGGATCCGCGTTGAACGCGGTCCATGCCGAATCCCTGGCCGCCGCATCGCGGTAGGCGAGGATGTACACGAGTTGATCGAGCCGGGCGACGGGCTGCCAGAATCCGATGACGGTCATTCCGTGTTTTTGGAACAGCGCGATCGTATGGTCTCGAAAACGGGCGTGCAGCACGTCGGCCGAGCTGCCTGCTCGCACCGTGTACGTGCGGAGCTCGAAGCAGCGCGACTCTGCTGCCGTGTTCTTGATGTCAACGCCGGGACCGCACGGTGGCGTCGCGGCCCGCACCGGTAACGCGCGCCGGGGCGACGGGACATCGTGCGATGACGGAGCGGCGGTCGAGCCGAGCATGGCGATTGTCAGGTATATGAGCCGTGTGTTCATCGCATCTCCTGGTGTGTGATTTGGCTTTTCCCCGCGCGGCCCTCGCGTTACGGCTCAACGCGGCAGTAGCCCACGGTGTTGCAATTCTCTGCGCAATTGATCTGGCGACTCGAATCGAATCGTCTCGAATCCCAACGACCTGGCTGTGGAGATGTTCTCCTCTGAATCATCAATGAATAAGCACTCGCCGGCCGATCGGCCGATCCGCTCGAGCAACGCCTCGAAGATCCTGGGGTCCGGCTTGATCAGTTTGACATCGCCGGACAGCAGGATCGTCGCGAACAGCTGAAAGAAGGCGTACTTGGTACGCACCGCGGCGAATTTCTCGCTGGACCAATTGCTCAGCCCGTGCAGTTCCAATCCGGCTTGCTGCAGCGGCAGCAGCAGGTCGACCGTCCCTTGCAGCGGTCCGGCGATGGATTCCTCCCATCGCTCGTCATATGCCTGGATGAGATCGGCGTAGGAAGGGAACCGTTTCACGAGCTCGGTGACGGCGAGCGAGAAGGCGCGGCCGGCATCCTGCTGCTGATTCCATTCCGTAAAGCCGATCTCGGCGAGGAAGCTCTCCATCGCCGTGTCGTTGCCGCGAAAGAGCTTGCGATAGAGGTAACGCGGATTCCAGTCGATCAGCACGCCACCAAAGTCGACGACGATCGCGCGTACTCTTTGAGCCCGCACGTTCTTTAGAACAGCCCCACCTTCCCCTTCACCGACTCGATCAACTTGGCGGGGTCATAGCCGACGCCTTGTTTGAACACCAGCGTAACATGCCGGATGTCGGAGATCGTAGCCGCCGGATTCCCGTCGATCACCACAAGATCCGCCTGCTTGCCTACCGCAATCGAGCCGACGCGATCGGCTCGGGCCAAGTACGTCGCCCCGTTCAGCGTGCACACCTTGATCGCCTCGAGCGGCGTCAGCCCGCTCGCGACCAGCAGCTCGACCTGCCGCTGGTCGGAGTAGCCGGGGATCACGCCGCCGCCGCCCGTCGGATCAGTGCCCGCGAGGAGCAATCCGCCCGCGCGGAAGAACGCCACCTCCATCGCCTGGTCGAGCGGGAAGAGCTTGGCGAACGGCGAGGCCGTGTTCTGCTGCACCCGCGTATAGAGCTGATCGTACTGCGTCTTGAGCAGTGGATCGAGCACATCGGTCCCCGGCGTCGCCGGCGTCCCGGGCGTGATGGACTCGAACACCGTTTGCGTGGACGTCACCGCGACGTGATGCGCGATCAGGTACTGCACGAGCGAAGTGAACTCGGGCGACGCGACATCGAAACCGACCAGGGCCGGCATCCCCGTTTGCGCGGGACAGACGTCCGGCTGCTTGTCGTTGACAAAGTCGGTCGCAACAAAGAAACCGTGCTCCAGATCATCGATGCCGATGTCGGCGGCTTCGCGGTAGGTGACCGAGCAGAGATGGCCGGTGATCTTGAGCCCGCGCTTGTGCGCTTCATCCACCGCCGCCGCCAGCTCGGCGCGCGTGATGTTCATGTACGCCTTGAACGACGTCGCGCCCGCGTCGGCCCAGAACGCGACGAAGCGGCGCGCGTCGGCCGAGTCTTTCAGCGCGTACATCTGCGTGAACGGCGACGGGCCGTTGACGTACGGCGCAGTCGCATCGATCCACGGTCCGGCCTGCGTCCCGGCCTTGATCGCCGCCGCGAGATTCAGATCGGCGTAGCCTCCGACGTTGCCGCCGGTCCGCATCGACGTGACGCCGCCCGCGAGATACAGCCGCGAGAAGCTCACGTAGTCGGCGCCGTACACCCCGGGGCCGGTCGGGTAGTAGAGGTGCTCGTGCATCATCACGAGTCCGGGGATCACGGACTTCCCCGTGAGGTCCATCACCTGCGCGCCGTCAGGGACTTTGATCGAGCGCGCGGCGCCGAGCGCGACGATGTTGCCGCCCGTGATGATGAGCGTCTGGTCGTCTTTGGCCGCGGCACCGGTCCCATCGATGACGCGCACGTGGGTGAGGGCCACGGCGGGCGTGTCGACTGAGACGTATTGCTTGACGGCGGTCGAGAGCGTGGGGCGCTGGGCTCTGAGGAGCGAGGGAACAAGGAGCAGGGCGCTGACGGCGCGGACTGGAATTGTGAACATGGCGGTGAGAGTAACACAAAAGGAGATCCTTCGCGCCTCACCCCATTTCGCCACTGTCTTTCAAAAAAAAAGCCGCCAGCACCGCGATCAGTCGGGCACGTGCCAATAGAACGAGTCGCGCGCACGGTATTGAACCTCACCGCGCGTGTTGGTTACCGTAATCACGGCGCTCAACACCGGCATATCGAGCTTGCTCGTGGCATAGCGTGACGGGAACCGGCCCTCGATCGTGACCAATCCATACGGTTCGAGCGTGCAACGCAGGCGCACAACATCCTGGCTGATTCGTGAATCCTCGCAGGCCACGTCCTGCCGTACCCCCGGACGCACGAACCTGACGGATGGGTTTGGACGAAGCGTGAGACGGGTGAACCGCCGGTCGAAGACCGAAAACTTATAGCTCGGCTCGTAGTATCCCTCCACTTCGGACTGAAGCGGGCGCGGTGGCGGGGGCGGCGGAGGAAGTGCCACCGAGGTGGTGTCGGCTTGCACGACGGCGACGGGTGCACGCGTAAGGAGACTCAGACCCACAAAGGCTCCCACGCCCGCGAGCACCAGGACGACAACGCCAATCGCGATCGCTCGGCGCCGTCTCCACATGGCAGCCCAGGCGCGTCGCAACATCGCTCCGCCTCGCAGACCGCCCTTCAAACGCGCCAGAATCGCTTGGAGACGCCGCGTGATCTCCTGACGTGCAGGAGCACGCCTCGCGACGACCTCCTCGGTCGGTGCGGCGTCCGCCGCGGGGCTGTCCGGGCTCGGTCCCGGTGAAAAGTCCACGGGCGGAGGGGGCGGGGGTGTGTACAGCACCGGGGGATCGTACGCGGACCGGGGCTGCGCGGCCGTGCGCGGTGGAATGACGGCGCGAGGCGGCGGAGCAGCACTCCGGGGAGCCGCTGCCTGGCGGGGCTTACCGAGTCTGACGTACGCGGGCTTCTTGGTCAGGCGCGCCCAGATTGCGAGCAGCAGCGCCGCGCCCAATGCCGCGGCAACAGCCGGCACGAGGTCCTGCACGCGGCAGTGCGTCTGCACCGCCACCGCAACCGGCCTTGCATGTCTCGCCGTCTTCGCCACCGCGATCGCCGCCGTCATGCCCTCGGCGACCTCGAACAGGGCCGCCGCGCCCACCGTCGTCACGAGCGCCCAGAGGCCGCGTGCGTTGGCGTCGCGGAGCTGTACCCAGGACATCCAGTAGAAGCCCGCGAACAGCGCGATGTAGAGATAGTTCTGCAGCAAGGGAACGACGTGCTGCAAGGTAGGAAGCACCTGATCGCACTTCGGCGCGTGCACGTGGAAATGCGCCTGCGCGGGGAAGTAGGCGAGCCCAAGCAGGATGAATGCGAAATACGCCCAGCGCTTGCCACGCAGGGCGACGAGGACGAGGAGTGCCAGGACACCAGCACCGATTCGAACGGCTAGGACTGACATAGGCAGATACCCAGCCTGACGGGTTGGCCTAAGCTACAGGGCGGGACCTCACACGGTGTGACATGAGTCACGAACAGCTAGCTCTTGCGCCAGCTTTCATCATACCTGCAGGGATCTGCGTTTGGGTTTTTTTGACGTTATTATCTGCCCCATGCGCGTCGGCATCGGCTACGACTCACACCCTTTCGCTGCGGGCCGCAAGCTGATCCTCGGCGGTGTCGCGATTCCCCATGACAAAGGCCTGGCCGGCCACTCCGACGCCGACGCCGTCGCCCACGCCGTCACCGACGCGATCCTCGGCGCCGCCGGCCTCGGCGACATCGGCCGGATGTTTCCAAACGATGACCCGCAGTGGAAGGATGCCAGCTCCATCGACCTGCTCAACACGGCGTTTCTCAAGGTCGTCGAGGCCGGGTTCCAGTTCGTGCATGCCGATGTCACGGTGATCATCGAAAAGCCCAGGCTGGCGCCACATCTCGACTCCATGAAAGAACGCCTGGCTCAAGCGTTGCTCACGGCCCCGGCACACATCTCCATGAAAGCGAAGACCAACGAGGGCATGGGCTGGATCGGGCGCGGCGAAGGAGTCGCCGTGTTCGCCGTGGCCACGCTGGGCGGAGGCGACAGAGTTTCCTGACGGACTTCCTCGCGTATCTCGAGCAGCTGCCCACTGCGCCACTCTACGCGCTGATCGCCTCGCTGGCCGCCATCGAAAACATCTTTCCACCCGTTCCCGCCGATGTGGCCGTGGCCCTCGGCGCCTTTCTATCGGGTCGCGGCTTCATGAATGCCTGGGTCGTCTTCGGGCTCACCTGGGCGGCCAACGTCGGCTCCGGGGCAGCCGTGTACGCGCTCGCGCGACGGCATGGGGCGGTCGTGACTCGCGGCTTTCTAGGGCGCTACATCTTCACGCCGAACACCGTCGCGCACATCGCCGAGCAGTACCGGCGCCACGGCAGCTACGGGATCTTCGTATCCCGCCTGCTCCCGATCTGGCGGGCCGTGGTCATGCCATTTGCCGGGATGGCGGGCGTTACTCCGGCCCGCGCGCTGATACCGTTGGCCCTGGCCTCAGGGATCTACTACGGGGCGCTGACCTATCTCATCCACCGGCTCGGCACGGATCTCGACGTGGTGCTCGCGATGCTGCGTCGCGTGAACACCGTCCTCGCCATTGTGGCGGGCGCGCTCGTCCTCATAATTGTCATATGGCTCGCGCGCCGGCGACTGCGTCGTCCTCCGATCCCGTAAGCAGAGCCTTCCAGCTCGAGCGCTTCCGGGACTACCTCGCGCTGGAGGCGGGCAACAGTGGTCACACGGTGGAGAACTATCTCCGCGACATCACGCGCCTCGCCGTGTATGCCACGAGCCGGGGCGTGCGGGCCCCCGAGCAACTCTCGGCGACCCAACTGCGCGAGTTCATCTACTTCCTCAAGGACCTCGGCCTCGCGCCCACGACGATCGGACGGCAGATATCCGCGATCCGCACCTACTTCAGGTTTCTCATCGGCGAGGGCCTCGCGGCGCGCGATCCGAGCGAGCGGATCGAATCGCCCAAACGGTGGCGAACCTTGCCGGCGGTCTTGAGCGTCGCCGAGATGAAGCAGCTGCTCGAAGCCCCCAATCCTGACCAACCGCTGGGTATCCGCGATCACGCGTTGCTGGAATTCGCGTACGCGACGGGCGCGCGCGTTTCGGAGCTGGTCGGCGTGAAGCTGCAGGACCTCTTCTTCAAGGAACGGATTGCGCGGGTGTTCGGCAAAGGGCGCAAAGAGCGACTCGTGCCCGTCGGACGGCGCGCGATCGGAGAGGTCTCGATGTACATCGAACGCGTCCGCCCGGACCTGGACCGCGGCCACGGCGGCGGCTTCCTGTTCCTGAATGCGCGTGGCACGCCCTTATCGCGGGTGGGCGCGTGGGGAATCATCAAAGCGCACGCGCGGCGTGCCGGCCTCGCCAAGCGTGTCACCCCGCATACCCTCCGGCATACCTTCGCCACGCATCTGCTCGAAGGCGGGGCGGACCTGCGCGCGGTGCAGGAAATGCTCGGCCATGCCGATCTCTCCACAACGCAGCTCTACACGCACGTCGACAGGGATTACCTCCGCACCGTCCATAAGAGCTACCACCCGCGCGCCTGAAGAACGCCGGAACCCCGAGCGGGTATTTGACGGCATGCGCTGGACTCCCGGACCACGCAGCGAGGACCTGGAAGACCGCCGCGGCCAAGGCTTCGGCGGCTTGGGCGTCGGCCGCCTCGGCGTGGGCGGCGTCGTCGTCCTCCTCGTCCTGAGCCTCATCTTCAAGCGCGATTTCTTCAGTCTCATTTCCGGCGGCCAGGCGGCACCCGCGGGAGCAGTCGCCTCGACGCCTGAAGAAGAGCACCTGGTGGACTTCGTGTCGTTTGTATTCGACACGACCCAGAGCACCTGGCGCGCGATCCTCGCGCAGCGTGCGGGCGGCGTCCGTTACCAGGACGCCAAGCTCGTGCTGTTCCGCGACGGAGTACAATCGGCGTGTGGAATTGCGCAGTCGGCGACGGGTCCGTTCTACTGTCCCAGCGATCACAAGGTGTACATCGATCTTGGATTCTACGACGAGCTTCGCAGCCGCTTCGGCGCGCCGGGCGACTTCGCGCAGGCCTACGTGCTGGCGCATGAGGTCGGACATCACGTGCAAACACTGTTGGGGAACGACTTCGGGACGTCCAACGCCGGCTCGGTGCGACGTGAGCTCCAGGCCGACTGCTACGCCGGGATTTGGGGCAGCTTCATGCAGCGCGAAGGCGTGCTCGAACCCGGCGATGTGGAGGAGGGACTGGGAGCCGCCGCCGCGGTCGGCGACGATCGGCTCCAACGGATGTCCACCGGAACCGTCAGTCCGGAGACCTTCACGCACGGGACGTCGGCACAGCGCAGCAGCTGGTTCCACCGCGGCCTCGAATCCGGCCGCGTCGAGAGCTGCCAGACTTAGCGACCTCCGGTAGCAGTCGCGCGATCCCCACTCAAAAACGCCGCGATCGCGGCGGCTTCGGTATCGCTCAGTCCGAGATCCGGCATCTTCTCCGAATTCGGATTCTTCATCTTCTGAATCGTGTATTCACGGGGCAAATGGCGGCCGCCGAGGGCAGGGCCCACCACGATCGACTGATTGGCCGGTCGGTCGGCCAAATCGCTGTTCTCATGGCACGCGTTGCAGCCCTTGGCGACAAAGAGCATCTGGCCCCGGTCAATGGGGGACAGGGGTGCCGGCAGTGTTCCCGCAGCGACGACGGGGAGGGGATAGAGACTGAGATCGCTCGCGCCCCAGCCGCTGATGATTGTCAGGTACACGCGATTGGTCGGCGGAGCTGTGAACGTCACACGATAGGTTCCGTCGCCCGAACGCGTCGCCAACAGTGTCGTGGCATTGTTGTTATGCGCAGCGGTTGCGACCACCAGCTGGGGCTGCACGTTGTTCATGAGCGTGCGGCCGTGCTGCCGGACCTTGAACTCGAGTGTGTACGGCTGGCCCACCACGAAGTATTCGGGCAGGTCTTGAACGGTGACGACGGCCCATCCACCCATCGTCATCCAGCCGGCAATTAGTGCCGAAGCCAGCTTGAGCATGAGGTGCCTCCGCGCGATTGTGGGGTATCCTGAAACCGGCTTTTCTTAGGACGCCGGCCGGCTTTCGGCGGTTTAGACCCCCACAAGGACCATCTTTATGTTCAAAGGTTTCCGCGAATTCGTCTTGCGCGGTAACGTGCTCGACCTCGCGGTCGCCGTCATCATCGGTGCCGCGTTCACCAAAGTCGTCAATTCGCTGGTAGAAGACATCATTATGCCGCCGATCGGACTCCTGCTCGGCAAAGTCGATTTCTCGAATCTGTTCGTCGTTCTCAGACAGGGCACCAAAGCCGCGGGTCCCTATGCGACTCTTGCCGACGCGAAAGCCGCTGGCGCGGTGACAATGAACTACGGGTTCTTTATTTCCGGCATCATCACGTTCCTGATCGTCGCCTTTGTGGTCTATCTGCTGGTGAAATCCGTCCAACGGCTGGGACCAAAGAAGGCCGATGCGCCGGCGAGCACCAAGGAATGCCCGTATTGCCTGTCGAAGATTCCGATCAATGCGAAGAAGTGCGCGTTCTGTACGGCTGATTTGTCGGGCAGGGCCTAGCACTCTCGTTCCTCGGAGCTAATTCCGGGCATCACTACTTGGGCCGATGTTTCGGAGTAGCTCTTGGCCCTAGGCTCTAGGTATGCGTGATGCGACAAAGTCTCATCTCGTGACCGAGACTGCCGGTCCGGCTCGACATCAGGGCCGGACCGCTGTGCATCTGGACCCTCCGGCCGCCGAGCGCCAACGCCGCGATCGCGCGCTGAAGGCGTCGGAGATTCGATATCGCCGGCTGTTCGAAACCGCGCCGTACGGCATGCTGGTCCTCGATGCTGAAACGGGAGTCGTGATCGATGTGAACACCGCCCTCTGCCGGCTGCTGGGATATGAGCAAGATGAGGTCCTCGATCAGCCGCTCTGGAGCGTTCCCGCATTCAGGAATGCCGCGGCGACCAGGAGTCACTTTCGCGAGCTCGTGGGACAGCCGCATACGCGTTACGACGACTTGCCGCTCGAGACCAAAGACGGCCAGATCCGGCACGTCGAGCTGGTGAGCACATTGTTCCTCGCGGACAGCAAGCAGTTCGTTCAGTGCACGATCCACGATATCACCGAGCGCATTGAGCGCGAGCGCGCCGACGGGGAGCGCGCGCAACAGGAATCGCTCCAGGCCGCGGCGTCGGTCCGTCGGTCCACCGACGCCGAGACGCACGACCAGGCGACCGGGCTGGTCAATCGCTGGTATCTCGAGGAGACGTTGCCGCGCGAGCTGCATCGTGCCGCACGCGGCAAGTCGCCGCTGAGCGTGACCGTGCTCGCCGCCGACGCCGGCCAACCGATTCAGGAGTCCGTCCTGCGCGAGGTGGGGCGCGTCATCCGCGAGCATCTCCGCAAGAGCGACATGGCCTGTCGCTTTTCCGACCGTGAGTTCGTGCTGGTGCTCCCCGACTCGTCGCCGAAGGCGACGCTGGATCGGGTGGCGCAGATCCGCGCCGCAGTGCAGGGACTCGAGCTGTACCATGGCAAGGAACGGCTGGAGCCGCCGGCGCTCCGGACCGGTGTGGCGATCGCCGGCAAGGACGGCTCGACGGCGCAGGAATTACTCAAGGCGGCCTGCGCGGCAGCCAAACAGGAGCGGTGAACATGCGACGGTTCGGGAAGGCAGCGTTGTGGTTGGGGACGATCCTCGTCTTTGCGAGCTGCAACACGAAGACGACGTCCATCAAGCAGTTGCTCTCAGATCCCGGCAAATACGACGGAAAGACGGTGCAGATCGCCGGTCAAGTCGAACAATCCATTGGAGCTCTCGGCTTCGGCGCGTACGAGGTGAAGGACAAAACGGGAACGATTCCGGTCGTCACGGAGGGTGGTGGCGCGCCGTCGCGCGGCACCGAGGTGGGCGTGGAAGGAACCTTCCGCGCGGCGTACACCCTGGGAACGCAGAGCCGGGCAGTCGTGGTCGAAAAGAAGCGCGTATCGCGGTAGTATTGAGCATGCTGTTCGTGCTCGACAACTACGACTCGTTTACCTACAACCTGGTGCAGTACCTCGGCGAGCTGGGCGAGCAGCCGGTCGTGTATCGCAACGACGCGCTCAGCGTCGCCGATGTCCAGGCGCTCAAGCCTACCGCCGCCGTGCTTTCGCCCGGCCCCAAAACGCCCGCCGAGGCGGGCATCCTCGTTCCCTTGGTCCGTGCGCTCGCGGGTCACGTGCCGATTCTGGGCGTTTGTCTGGGGCATCAGGCGATTGGAGAGGCATTCGGCGGCAAGATCGTCCGGGCCGGGCGCCTGATGCATGGCAAGACCTGCCCGATTGTGCACGGCGACGACGAGCTGTTCGATGGAGTCCCCAGTCCGTTTACGGCAATGCGTTACCATTCGCTCGTCGTCGAGCCCAGCTCGCTGCCGCCATCTCTCGTCGTCACCGCAATGAGCGCCGACCGCCCTCAAGGCACGGGAGATGCATCGGAGATCATGGCAATGAAGCATCGTGATCATCCGACCTACGGCGTTCAGTTCCATCCCGAGTCCATCGGGACGGAACACGGGAAGCGCATTCTCGAGAATTTTCTCCGCGTCGTCAGGTCCACCAGCGAAGTCGCGTGATCGGCGGGGTAGGGGCGCTTCTGCTCGTTGCGCTGCTGCAACGAGGGGAAGCAGCTCTTCCTCGCACGCGCGACGACAGCGTCGCCGAGCAGATCCGCGCGCGCGTCG
This sequence comes from Gemmatimonadota bacterium, assembly GCA_003221035.1. Classification (GTDB taxonomy): domain Bacteria; phylum Gemmatimonadota; class Gemmatimonadetes; order Gemmatimonadales; family GWC2-71-9; genus 20CM-2-65-7. The sequence goes on along the minus strand of QHUB01000008.1, from coordinate 59,494 downwards.
AAGACAATCGCGCGCTGGTTTCCTTCTATGCGCGCCGCGCGTTCCGCGCTGCGTGGAGCGGTGAGCAGGGTCCCAATCGTCTCGCCGACGACTTGCTCGCTGCGCTCGGCCGAGCCGATCTCGAAGGACTCGAGCCCGAAGACTACCACGTCACCAGAATCCGGGTCTCGCTGGACAGCGTGCGCGCCGATGCCGCCAGCGCCCGCCCAATCGCGCCGGCACGGCTCGCCGAGCTCGACGTCCTGCTGAGCGACTCCTTCCTTTTATATGCGGCGCATCTGCTCGGTGGCCGGGTCGATCCTGAAACGCTGCATCCACTCTGGGACGCGAACCGCCGCGATGCCGACCTCGGCACCGTGCTGCAGGAGGCGCTCGACTCGCGCAAGATCGCACGGGCCCTGCAGCGCCTCGCGCCGATCGACGACGGCTATCGCCGCCTGCGCGAGGCCCTGGCGCGCGAGCGCACGATCGCCGCAAGCGGGGGGGGCTGGCCCGCCGATCTGGCGGAACGGCTGCGCCTGGAAGGGGATCTGCGAGGCGGGGACTCACTGCCGGTCGGCCTCGAACGCTTTCAGCGCCGTCACGGCTTGACCGAGAGCGGCGTGGTTGACTCCGTGACCCGCGCCGAGCTCAGCGTGAGCGCGGCGATGCGTGTCGAGCAGCTGCGCATCAACATGGAGCGGTGGCGCTGGCTGCCGCAGGATCTCGGCCGCCGCCACATCCTCGTGAATATTGCCGCGCAGGTTTTGGAAGTCGTCGAGGATGGCGAGGTCGTGTTGCGGATGCGAGTCGTTGTGGGCCGGGAATACAAGCGCACGCCGGTGTTCAGCGACACCGTGCGCTACATCGTGCTGAATCCGAACTGGCATGTCCCCACGTCCATCGCCGTCGAAGAAATGATTCCGAAAATGCAAGAGGACTCGACGTACCTCGAGCGTTTCGGCATGCACCTCCTCACGGACGGATCGGATCCACAGGAAATCGATCCGCGCACCGTGGACTGGTCGAGCGTCACGCCCGACAGCTTTCCCTATCGCGTGCGCCAGGATCCGGGCCGCCTGAACGCCCTGGGGCGCATGAAGTTCATGTTCCCCAATCGCTACGACATCTATCTGCACGACACGCCGGCGCGGAACCTGTTCGGAAAAGCGCAGCGCGATTTCAGCCACGGCTGTATCCGGATCGAAAAGCCGATCGACCTGGCCGTGTACGCGATGAAGAAGAGCCGCTGGAACCGCGAGGCGATCGAGCAGGCCCTGGATGAGGGCACGGAGCGGACGATCTACCTGCCACGTCCCATCCCGATTCATCTGCTCTATTGGACCGCGTGGGCTGACGAAGACGGCACGATCGAGTTCCGTACCGACATCAATGGCGTCGATCGCGCCCTCTCGGGAGCACTGGCGAAGAAGGATTAAGCCCTTGCGCCGGCGGGGTCTAAACCCCTACGGTGTGGAGGATGAGAATCCATGGTCTCGCGCTGCTGGCTGTTGCCGCGCTCTCGGCCCCGCGTCCCCTCCCAACGCTGACGTTCAGCGATCCGATCAGCACGCTTACCGTGCTGCCGGGCGAAACCGTGCGGCTCGAGGCGATGGACCGGCGCTGGTCCTGGACCGCGCCGCCGACACCGGGACTGTATCCAATTCGCGTGGTGTCCGAGGATCAACGCGATTCGATGACCATCCAGGCTTTCGTCCTCGTGCCGTACAGCGAGTTGCGGGGCGAATACCTCCACGGCTACCGCATCGGCCACTATCCCGCGCAGGCGCTGCGTGGACTCGACCTCTACCGGCCGCCCGCGGGATTCATCGAGGTCACGCCAGAGAATGCGGACGCGTTCGTGTCGCCCCATTTCCAGCTCAAACAGTTCGTCTGCAAGCAGGCCGGCGGCTACCCGAAATACATCGTGTTGAACGCGCAGCTGGTGCAGCGGCTCGAGAAACTGCTCGCCCTTGTGAACGCCTCGGGGTACTCCGCCTCGACTTTTTACGTCATGAGTGGCTATCGCACGCCAGCGTACAATCACGCGATCGGGAACGTCCTCTACAGCCGTCACACGTTCGGCTCGGCGGCCGACATCTTCATCGATGAAGACCACGACGGACAAATGGACGATTTGAACGGCGATGGGCGGAGCGATGAGCGCGACGCGCGGGTCCTGTACGACCTGTTCGACGGACCCCAGAGCGGCGGTGGACTTGGGAAATACGCCCCCACAGAAGCCCACGGACCATTTGTCCATGTGGACCTAAGAGACCGTAGAGCAAGGTGGTAGACGCGGGCTAGACTCCACGGCACAGATTTTGTATGTTCCCCCGTGCCCGTCCTTGGCGTGATTCCTGCACGGCTGGGCTCGACCCGGCTGCCACGAAAGCCACTGCTAATGCTCGGTGGCGAACCCCTCATCCTCTTCGTCACCCGCCGTATCGCCGACCTCCAGAGCTGTGATCGTCTTGTCGTTGCGACGGACTCGGAGGAGATCGCAACCGTGGTGGAGAATGGGGGCTTCGAGGCGGTGCTCACGTCGCCGGATCACGCGTCGGGAACGGAACGGGTGGCGGAAGTCGTTGGTAAACCATCGTTTAGCAACTTCAACTTCATTCTCAACGTTCAAGGCGACGAGCCGTTCGTCGCCGCTGCTGCCGTGAAAGGCGCACTCGCGTGTCTCGAGCGCGGCGATCCCCTTGGTACCGCCGCCGGCTCGCTCGACCCGCAGCTCGTCGCAGATCCCAGCCGCGTGAAGGTCGTGGTCGATAAGCAGGGTCGCGCCGTCTACTTCTCGCGCGCGCCGATTCCGTTCGATCGCGACGGCACGGGTGACGTCGTCTACCATCAGCACGTCGGGGTGTACGCATACACACGCGACGCGCTCCAGCGCTGGGTACGGCTCCCGCCGGTCCCGGAAGAGCGCTGGGAAAGATTGGAACAGCTCAGACCGTTGCTGCACGGCATTCCGATGGGCGTGACGTTGTTTGACGGCCCGGCAGCGCCAGGCATCGATACGCCGGCCGATCTCAAGTGGGCTGAAGCGGAGATCACTCGACACCTCAGAGAGGTGAGCCCGTGAGCTCGACCAAGTACATCTTCGTGACCGGCGGTGTAGTGAGCTCGCTCGGGAAGGGAATCGCGGCTGCGTCATTGGGACGGCTGCTCGCCGAGCGAGGCCTCAAGGTCACCATCCAGAAATTCGACCCGTACATCAACGTCGATCCCGGCACGATGTCGCCGTTCCAGCACGGCGAAGTGTACGTGACCGACGACGGCGCCGAGACCGACCTCGACCTCGGCCACTACGAGCGCTTCATCGATCGCTCGCTCTCGCAGGTCAACAACGTGACGACCGGCAGGATCTACCTGTCGGTTATCACCAAGGAGCGGCGCGGCGAGTATCTGGGCTCGACGGTCCAGGTCATCCCGCACATCACCGACGAGATCAAGGGCGCAATCCGGCGGCTGGCGCCCGATCACGACGTCGTGATTACCGAAATCGGCGGCACGGTCGGCGACATCGAATCGCTGCCGTTCCTCGAGGCGATCCGCCAATTCCGCCAGGAAGTCGGCCGCGACAACACGCTGTTCATTCATTTGACGCTGGTGCCGTTCATCGCCGCGACGGCGGAGCTCAAGACCAAGCCGACGCAGCACTCCGTGCGCGAGCTGATGCAGATCGGAATCCAGCCCGACATCCTGATCTGCCGGACCGAGCACGCGCTCTCCGAGGACCTGAAGCGCAAGATCGCGCAGTTCTGCAACGTGGACTTTGGGTGCGTGGTCGAGAGTCCGGACGTGAAATCGATCTACGAGATTCCGCTCAAGCTGCACGAGCAGGGCCTCGACAAGGAAGTCTGCACGCGGCTGCATCTCGACACCAAAGACCCCGACCTGCGCGGCTGGGCGGCGATGGTGGACAAGATCCGGCGTCCGCCGCTCGAGGTGCGGATTGCGGTCGTGGGCAAATACACCGAGCTCGCCGACAGCTACAAGAGCATCCATGAAGCCCTGGTGCACGGCGGCATCGCCAACGACGTCGGTGTACGGATCAAGTGGATCGCGTCCGATCGCTTCACCGACCAGGAGACCGCCGGCGAGCTGCTCGCGGACTACGACGGCTTGCTCGTGCCGGGTGGCTTCGGCGTGCGCGGCATCGAGGGAATGGTCGAGGCGATTCGCCGGGCCCGCGAGCACAAGCTGCCGTTTTTCGGGATCTGCCTCGGACTGCAGACGGCGATCATCGAGTTCGCGCGCAACGTCTGCAAGATCCCGGACACGAACTCGAGCGAGTTCGCGCCGGAGTGTGAAAACCCGGTGATCGCGTTGATGCGCTCGCAGGAGGGGATCCAGGAGATGGGCGGCACCATGCGCCTGGGGGCGTACCCGTGCCGGCTGCGGCCCGGCTCGCTGGCGGCGCAGACCTACAATGCGACCGAGGTGAGCGAGCGGCACCGCCACCGCTACGAGGTTTCGAACGCGTACCGCGACGTCCTGGCGGAGTTCGGCCTGCGCGCGTCCGGCTTGTCGCCCGATGGATCGCTGGTCGAAATGATCGAGCTGCCTCCGCCGGGTCATCCCTGGTTCCTCGGCTGCCAATTCCATCCCGAGCTGAAGTCGCGTCCGATGCGCCCGCATCCGCTGTTCGCGGGATTCGTGGGCGCCGCCCGCGATTACCAAAAACTCCATCCCCGCGCCGAGGCATCGCGGGAATTGGCGGAACTCACAGACTGATATGGCTCAGCGCTTCGCGGCTGACAGCAGCCCGTTTCTCATCGCGGGTCCGTGCGTCGTCGAATCCGACGACCTCAACATCCGCGTCGGCGAAGCGCTGGCCGAGCTGGCCGTCAAGCTCGGCATCGGCGTCATCTACAAGGCGTCGTACGACAAAGCCAATCGCTCGCGTCTGAACGCGCCGCGCGGCCCGGGGATCGAATCCGGGCTGCGCGCGCTGGAGAAGGTCCGCAGTGCCACCGGCCTGCCGATCCTCACCGACGTGCATGAGCCGGCACACGTGGCGGCCGCGGCGCGCGTCGCGGACGTGCTGCAGATCCCCGCGTTTCTCTGTCGCCAGACCGATCTGCTGGTCGCGGCCGGGAAGGCCGGACGTCCCGTGAACATCAAGAAGGGCCAGTGGATGGCGCCGGAAGACATGCGTGGCGCGGTGGAAAAAGTTCGTGCCGGAGGAGCGCCGGAGGTCGCGGTGACGGAACGCGGCACGTTCTTCGGCTACGGTGATCTCGTCGTGGACATGCGGTCGTTCCCGCGGCTGCGCGCCGCGTGCAACACACCCGTGATCTTCGACGCGACGCACTCGGTGCAGCAGCCGGGGCAGGGGCGCGACGGATCGAGCGGCGGCGATCGCGCGTTCATACCGCCGCTGCTCTATGCCGCGGCAGCCGCCGGGGCCGACGGCTTCTTCCTCGAGACGCATCCTGATCCCGCGCACGCCCCGTCCGATGGGCCCAACATGGTACCGCTCGACCAGCTGCCCGCGATCGTGGGACTCGCCGTCGAAATCTGGCAGCGCGTGAGGGAGACCGTGCGTGCCTAAGCCGGTGAAGCGGCCACAAGAACCCAAGTCTGCAGCGGACGGCAAGCAGCTGGTCGACCGCGGCAAGCGCGTGCTCGCGCTCGAAGCCGCGGCCGTGCAGCGGCTCGCCGACACGCTCGGGCCCGCGTTCGCGCGCGCGGTCGAGATTCTGGCCGGCGTGACGGCGGGTCACCGGGTCATCGTTTCGGGGATCGGCAAATCGGGACTGATCGCCCGCAAGATCGCGGCGACGTTCACCTCGACCGGTACACCGGCGACGTTTCTCCATCCGGTCGATTCTCTGCACGGCGATCTCGGCATCGTGAGTCGCGACGACGTCGCGATTGTGCTCTCGAAAAGCGGCGCCTCCGATGAGCTCTTCGGCCTCGTCTCGCAGCTGAAACGCCTCGGCGTGCCGATCATCGCCCTCACCGGAGGCGCCGATTCGCCGCTCGGCCGTCAGGCGACGGTGGTGCTCGACGCCGCGGTCGGCGAGGAAGCGTGCCCGGAAACTCTGGCGCCCACTGCGAGTACAACGGTCGCACTGGCGCTGGGTGACGCGCTCGCGGTCACCTTGCTCGAGGTCAAAGGCTTCCGGCGCGAGGACTTCGCCGCGCTGCACCCGGGCGGCGTGCTGGGCCGCAAGCTGCTGCTCCGCGTGGCCGACGTGATGCTGACGGACGAGCTCCCGCTGCTGACCCCCAACCGTCCCATGCGCGAATGCGTCGTGCTGCTGGCGGAGAAGCGCGGCACGGTCGCGGTCGTGGAGCAGGGAACGCTCGTGGGCGTTGTCACGGCCGGCGATCTCACTCGACTGATGGAGCGCACCGACAAGTTCCTGGACATCCCCGTCGCCGCCGTGATGACGAAGACGCCGAAGTCGACCTCGGCGGAGGAGCTCGCGAGCGCCGCGGTGAGCCTCATGGAGCGTCACGGAATCATGGCTCTGCCGGTGCTCGACGCGGACCGAAAGGTTGTGGGCATTGTACACCTCCATGATCTCATGAAGGCCGGAGCGGTATGAGAAGGATTCTCAGGGCAGGTCTGCTCGGACTCCTCGCTCCCGGCTCCTGGCTCCTCAGCAGTTGTAAGTCCAGCACGCCCGTCACGGCAACCCAGGCCGTGCTCGACAGCGCCGACCAGGTGCTGCTCGGCATGAGCCATTACGTCACGGAGCTGGGCGTCCTGCGCGCGCGCGTGCGCGCCGACACGGCCTACTTCTTCTCGAACTCGCAGCGAGCGGAATTGCGCGACGTGCACGTGACGTTCTACGACATCACGGGCCGGCCGACGTCGACGCTGACGTCCAAGGAAGGCACGCACAACTGGCGGACCGGCGACATGGAAGCGCGGGGGAACGTCGTCGTGGTGCGCGACAAGGACGGCGGCACGATGCGCACCGAGGTGATGTACTACAACCAGGTGAAGAACGAAGTCAGCTCCGACAAGGCGTTCGTGTTCGACTCGCCCGACCGGCACGTCGAGGGCGAGGGCTTCACGTCGGATCCGGAATTCAAGAAGATCACCGCCACGCACCCGCGCGGGACGGGCGGGAAGTTCATCCTCCCGAGTCAATGACGGCCGTGTCTCTCGCGATTGTCGCGCTGCTGCAAGGTGTCGCAGCCGTCCAGGATACGGCCGGACGGCCGTGCCGCGTCGCGGTGGACTCGATGGGGCATTACTCCGAGGTCACCAATCCGGGCGGCACCAAGACCTACTACGGCGGCGGCGGCGTGCTGGCGCATTGCGACGGCACCACCACCACGATCTCCGCCGACAGCTTTGCGCACTATCAGGCGCTCGGCCGGCTGGATTTGATCGGGCGCGTGGCCATTCGCGATACCGGGATGTCGCTCGATGCGAAGTTCGCGTCGTACTTCCTGCGGGACGAGCGCCTCGAGGCGCACAACAACGTCGTCGCGGTAAACCGGCGCAACGGCTCGGTCCTGCGTGGACCCAACCTCAAGTACTGGCGCGCCGTCGCGGGACTGCGCGATACCGTCGAGATGTACGCCACGCAGCGGCCGACCGTCGAGTATCGCCAGAGCGAGCCGACCGACACGGCGCCACAGGAGCCATACATCATCGTCGGCGACCGGCTGCGCTTCAAAGGCGACGATCGCATGTGGGCCGGCGGCAAGGTCACGATCGACCGCAGCGACTTCGCGGCGCGCGGCGACTCGATGCAGCTCGACCAGACGACCGGGTTCGGCGTGCTCGTCGGCGCGCCGAGCGTCGAGGGGCGTGGGAAGACGGCGCCGGGCGCCGCGGATTCGGGCAAGACCTACACGTTGCTGGGCACCCGGATCGAGCTGGGTCTCGCACAGCGCGACATCCGGCAGGTGAAGGCGCTCGGACACGGGAGGGCAACCGGCGCCGACTGGACCCTGACCGCCGACACGATCGATCTCCATATCGCGAATCGGCAGCTGCAGCAGACGTTCGCCTGGGGCGATACCACGCGTCCCCATGCGATTTCGACGCTGTACACGATCCAGGCCGATTCGCTGGCGATCGATTCGCCCGGCGAGATCCTGACCGAGTCGCGCGCGTTCGGGAAATCGTTCTCCACGGCGAAGCGCGACTCCCTGACGCCGCCCAACGAAACGGATTGGATCACGGGTGACACGCTGACGATCCGGTTTGCGCAGGAACAGGATTCCGTCACGGGCCGACCGCGGTCCCGGCTGCGGCAGCTGCTGTCCCGTGGCCAGCCGGCCCGCGCCCTGACCCATCATCCGGACGACCGCGACACCACCAATGCCGGTCCCGCGATCAACTACTCGCGCGGCCATCAGATCACGCTCACGATGCTGCGCGACCGGGTCGATCACGTCTTCGTGTCGGGCAACTCGGATGGTGTGCATCTGGTGCCCCAGCCTGCAGCCGCCGCCGATAGCGCCAAGACCGCGACGCCGCCCGCCGCGCCGCCTGCTTCTCCTCCTCCCCCCCCTCCACCGCCGCCCCCCCGCCCGGTGGGACCATGACAGACGCCAGGGGAGGGGAAGGCCGTGGGCTGGATCGCGTGTCCGCGGTGCTCGCGGCGAAGGATTCGTCGCTGCCGCTGGCGGCGGCGGCGCTCGCGCGCATCGCCAACGAACAGGGGCGTGCCCCGTTCAGCGATCTCGCGGTCGCCTATCGCGAGGATTTCCTGACGCTGCGCGCCCATGCCAAAGGCGAGCTTCAGGACCCCGGCGGGGGCAGCCTGTCGGTGGATGACGCGCGCTCCCACCTCGCGACCTCCGTCCTGCCGCGCCTCGCGATGCTCAAGGTGATCGTGCTGCCGATGGGCGCACTGTGGGGGGACGTGCCGATTGCGTTCGCGCCGGAGGTGTGGGCTGACATGGCTCGGGATCGCGCGGCCGCCGCCCGGTATTTCCTGGCGCTCGCCGAAGAGACGGCTGCGCGCCGCGAATCGACGAGCGGCGATCATCCAGTGTTCAGCGGCGGCAGCCGGCTCGAGGCGGAACATCTGGTCAAAGCGTACAAGGGCCGCCGAGTCGTGAACAACGTCTCGCTGCAGCTCGCGCAGGGAGAGATCGTCGGTTTGCTCGGTCCGAACGGCGCGGGCAAGACGACGTCCTTCTACATGATCACCGGTCTGATCCGGCCCGACGAGGGACGGATCCTGCTCGACGGCCGTGACATCACCGTGCTGCCGATGTATCGGCGCGCGCACGCCGGCATCGGGTATCTCGCGCAAGAACCCTCGATCTTTCGCAAGCTCACGGTCGAAGAAAACGTCCTCGCCATCCTCGAGACCCTGAAGCTGGACGACGGGGAGCAGGCGCGGCGGCTCGAGCTCCTGCTCGACGAACTGGGGATCAAAGCCCTCAGACGGCAAAAAGCGTATCAGCTTTCGGGCGGCGAGCGGCGGCGTCTCGAGATCACGCGGGCGCTCGTCACCGAGCCCAAATTCCTGCTGCTCGACGAGCCGTTCGCCGGCGTCGATCCGATCGCGGTCAACGACATTCAGACCATCGTCGCCGGACTGCGCCACCGCGGCATCGGCGTGCTGATCACCGACCACAACGTCGAGCAGACGCTCGACATCGTCGATCGCGCGTACATCATGTTCGAGGGCAAGGTCCAGGTGGCCGGTACCGTGCGCGAGCTCGTCCTCGACGACCGCGTCGCCTCGCTCTACCTCGGCCCGACGCTGACGACTCGGTTGCGCGCGCGGCTCGGACCGGTGCCCGTATGAAGACCGGCCTGCATCAACACACCGCGCTGCGGCAGGACCTGCGGATCAATCCGCGCCTGTATCAGGCGATGGACCTGCTGTATATGCCGCTGCTCGATCTCGAGCAGCACCTGAAGCAGGAGCTGCTCGGCAATCCGTTCCTCGAGATGATCGAGCCGGAAGAAGAGGTGCAGGCGACCGCGGCGGAGCAGCAGCAGAACAAGCCCGAGAAGGACGAGAAGCAGAAAGAGGACGAGCCGGATTGGGAAAACATCCTGCTCGAGGACCGCACCGAGCACGGTGTGCCGAGCGGCAGTTACAGCGACGCGCGGGAATACGTCGAGCCGGTCACGGTCGAGAGCAAGGACCTGATCGATCACCTGCGTGAGCAGACGCGGATGCTCGATCTCACGCCGCGCCAGCAGCTGCTCGCGGAAGAGTTCCTCGGCAACATCGGGGAAGACGGCTATCTGCAGCACACGCTGGAGGAAATCCTCAAGGGCGCGAACCAGCTTCTGGAGGAGCACGAAGCCGAATCGGAGCTGGAGCTGAACGTCGCCGCATTTACGCTGGCCGAAGTGGAGGAGATGCTGAAGGTCATCCAGCAGCTCGATCCGCCCGGCACGGCGGCGCGCAACCTGCGCGAGTGCCTGATGCTGCAGCTCGAGAGCCAGAAGCGGACCGACTCGCTGGTGTACCGGCTCGTCAAGGACGCGTTCGACGATCTGATCGCGCATCGCTGGAGCGACCTCGGCAAACGCTTCGGGCTCGCGCCCGAAGAGGTGCAGCGCGCGGCCGACGAGCTGGCGCGGCTCGATCCCAAGCCCGGCCTGCAATACTCGGCGGCCAACGACGCGTATATCATCCCCGATCTCATCGTCGAGAAGATCGACGACAAATACCACGTCTTCCTGAACGACAGCGGCTTGCCGCGGCTCCGCATTTCCAAGACCTATCAGGAGATCGCGCGCGACAAGAAAAAGTACGACGTCGAGAGCAAGGAATTCATCAACCAGCGCTTGAACAGCGCGCACTGGATGATCCAGGCCATCGAGCAGCGGCGCCAGACCATGCTCAAGGTCATGAACTTCATCGTCGACCGGCAGCGGGAATTCTTCGAGAAGGGTATCGACCACTTGAAGCCGCTGACGCTGCGCGAAGTCGCCGACGTCATCAGCATGCACGAGAGCACCGTGAGCCGGGTGACCAACGAGAAGTACGTGCAGACGCCGCGCGGACTGCTTCCGCTCAAGTTCTTCTTCTCGAGCGGGCTGTCGACCACCACGGGCGAAGATGCGAGCGCACGCTCGATCAAGTCGCAAATCCAGAAGCTGGTGGACGACGAGCCGCCGAAGAATCCGCTCACCGACCAGCAGATCGTCGAGATGTTCGACAAGAAGGGCGTGAAGATCGCGCGCCGCACCGTCGCCAAGTACCGCGATCAGCTCGGCATCCTGCCCGCGCGCATGCGCAAGCGGCTATGAGCCTCGCGACCAACTCGACGCCGCCCGACGTCAGCGTGCTCGTGCCCGCCAAGGACGAGGTCGACAACCTCGGCGAATTCGTGCGGCTCACGCGCGAAGCGATGCTGCCGCTGCCCTATGCCGTGGAGCTCGTGATCGTCGACGACGGCAGCCACGACGGATCGGCGAAGCTGCTCGACGAGCTGGCCGTCAAACATCCGTTCGTGAAGGTCGTGACGCACCGGACGCAGCGCGGCATCGCCGATGCCCTGAAGTCCGGCGCCGACACCGCGCGCGGCCGGGTGCTCGTGTATTATCCGGCCGATCTGCAGTACCTTCCGTCTGACATTCCCTCGCTCGTCGAACCGATCCTGGACGGACAGGCCGACGTCGTCACCGGAACCAAACAGGGACAGTACAGCAAGCGATTCGTGTCCGGCGTCTACAACACGCTGTGCCGCTGGCTGTTCGGCGTCCGGGTGAAAGACCTCAACTCGGTGAAGGCCTACCGCCGCGAGATCATGGAAGTCGTGCCGATGCGGCCGGACTGGCATCGCTTCATGGTCGTGATCGCCGCTTCGCAAGGCTTCCGGCTGGCCGAGCGTCCGGTGCCCGTGCATCCACGCCGCGCCGGCAGCTCCAAATTCGGCGTCGCGCGCATTCCCGTGGGCGTGCTCGATCTGATGTCGGTGTGGTTCCAGCTCCGCTTTGCCCGCAAGCCGATGCTGTTCTTCGGCGTGATCGGCGCCACGCTCTTTTCGGTCGGTCTGCTGACCGGCATCATCGCGCTCTACCTGCGCTTCGGCCCGCCGCACCTCGGCTTCCGGCCGCTCCTCGACCTGATCATGGTGCTCGTGATCTCCGGCGTGGCGCTGTTCGGGTTCGGCTTCATCGGCGAGATGCTGGCGGGGATGCGTGAGGATCTGCGCGCGGTGGAACGGGAGATCCGGAGGATGCGCAGCGAGGAGTAGCAGGGCGGCTGGGGCGATATCATGCGGTAGCTCACTCCTAGGAATTATGACGTTTAGAGCGGTTGCGCTTGCGGCGCGGCGTCCGCCAGCGCACGCTGGGTATTAATCCCGAATTGACACGTGCCGCCACTCGCGCTCTCGTCCCTGATGCAAGGTGCACTGCCATGGCTGTCGTCCGACGGCCGTGCGGTGCTCAACACGCTCGTCTGCAGCAACGGTCGAGTCGGCTCGGCCCAGGCGCTGTGCCGGCAGCTCGGCCTGCGCAGCCGATTCCAACTGAACCGTCTGCTGCACCGCGAGGGACTGCCATCGTACGAAGAGCTCTCTGGGTGGGTCTGCGTGTTCTATTGGATGCTGCAGGCCGACGCGGGCGTCGGGCGGGGAGCTCTGCTGGCGCTGGCGCGCCAAACACACATGGAAAGCGCGAGCTCGTACCGTCTGGTGCGCCGAGTCACCAGTCACTGCTGGAAGGATCTGCGGCGAGTGGGGACGGCGGAGGTCCTGCGCTGGTTTCAGCAGCGCGTTCGCCCATCGCGGGCGGAGCGTTCGGAACACGAACGGCCTGTCGTACGACCCGCGGCCACGTCCCACCTCGTTTCGAGCGCCGCGCCCCGGCGGTGGGTGCGATCGCGGTCGCAGCGCGTGTTTGTCGACGGCGGGCCGTATGGGATCGCCATTCGCGGCCGTGATTTCGCATACGTCACGCTGAGCCGCGCCGCGGCGCTGGCGCACCTCGATCTCGCGAATGGTTCCGTGACGGGCTTCACGTCCGTCGGCTGCACGCCGACCTGCGTCAGGTTCGATGATTCGGGGTTGCGCGCCTATGCGACGATTCAGTTTTGCGATGAGATCGCCGTGCTGGATGCGATACACCACATGCCGATCCGATCGCTGCGGGTGCCGGGCCAGCCATTTCCACTGCTCGTCGCGCCCGGTGGCCATACGCTGTTCGTGACCACGAACAGCGACCGCCTGCTGGCTTTGAACGCGCAGACTGGTCGGGTCATAAACTCGCTCGACCTGCCGGCGACTTCACATCACCTTGCCCTGCATCCAGGCGGCCAGAGGCTCTACGTCGCCACCCGCAGCGGTGGCTCCGTTCTCGAGGTCGACGTGAACCGGTTCCGCGTGCTGCGGACGTTCGCGTTGGGCGGCTGGACACAAGGACTCGTCGTCTCGCCGGACGGGACGCTGCTCTACGTCGCGAACGAGCAGCACCAGCTCGATGTGGTGCACTTGAGCAGCGGCCGGCGCATGGCCACGCTCGATGAGGAGCGCGGCGCGGTCGCACTCGCGCTCAGCCCCGATGGCCGGCTGCTGTATGCGGCCCATGCGCGCGAAGGGACCGTGGGGTTGATCGACGCCGCGTCGCTTACACATCAGGGCGTACTCGCGACCGGAGGACGCCCTGGTCAGATCGGCTTCGACGGGGCAGGGCACGCGGTCATTACTAACGAAGCAGGCTGGATCGATATCCTGCCGCTCGGGACGCTCGAGGTCGCCGCCGCGTAGCTCCTTCGATCGATGTCGCATCGTGCGCTTCTACTTGCGATCTCCATACCCGTCTTGAGATCCTCTACCTAACTCCTTCGGACGACAATCATGATTCGATCGTTGCGTTGGCTCATCGGCGCCGGCCTCGGCGTTCTGCTCGCCGCCGGCTGCTCCTCTCCGACCGATCAGACTCAGCAAGGCATCGTCGCGGATCGCCCCACGTCCCCCGGCGATGGTGCGGTCGCACGTATGGCCCTGCCGGGCTCTCCGGAAGGCATTGCCGTTGCGCCGGAGGGATTCGCGTACGTCACGCAACCCGATCACGGCCAGTCGGCGGGTCGCGTCGCGCGGGTCGACCTGAGCAGCCGGACGATTACCGCCGAGATCGCCGTCGGGATGGTGCCTTCGCTGATTGTCTTCAACTCGACACGCTCGAAAGCGTATGTGTCCAATCAGTGGTCCGATAACGTCGGTGTCATCGACGTCGCCTCGAATGCGGAAGTCGATACGATTCCCACGCTCGGCGACCCGTTCGCACTCGCGCTGTCTCCGGACGGCCGCACGCTGCTCGTCACGACGAATTTCAACGTGCTGTTCAAGTTCGACGTGGCGACCAAGGCACAGACCGGCTCCATTCAACTCCCGGCCACGTCGCATCACATCATCATGGACCCCAAGGGCAAGCTCCTGTACGTCGCGACGCGCGACGGCGGCACCGTCATGGAGGTCGATTGGCGGTCCATGATTGTCACGCGGACGTTCACCCTGGGTGGGCGTACACAGGACATGGTGTTCTCGCCGAGCGGCCAGGACCTGTATGTCGCGAACGAGCTGAGCAATGTCGTGCACGACATCCGACTGGCCAACGGTACGTTCACGAACATCCCCCTGGCCGGCGGCGGGGAAGGGCTCGCGCTCGGAAACAACGGCGACCACATCTATGTCGGCCTCGTGTTCAATGGCGCCGTCCAGGTGATCAACCGCCGCACGGCAGAAACCATTCGGATCATTCCGGTTGGCGGCGCCCCGCGTGAAATCGCGCTCGACTATAACGGCCGCGATGTCCTCGTCGGAAACGAAGACAGCTGGATCGATTTCATCGAGCCCAGTGACTCGCTCGTGCCGCCGCCGCCCCCACCGCCGCCGCCGCCCCCGCCGCCCCCGCCGCCACCACCGCCGCCGCCGCCGGATACGGGCTACACGCGGGTTGGCTTGGCGGACGGCGCACTGGGAATCGCCGTTTCGGGCGACATCGCCTACGTCACCCGACCATACGCCAACATGGTCGCGCGACTGGACCTGCGGACCAACACCGTCACCACGTCGTTCCCGGTCGGGAGCCTGCCGTGCTATATCGTCTTCAACTCCACGGGCACGCGCGCGTACGAAGCGAATCAGTTCAGCGACAACGTCAGTGTGATCGACGTCGCGACGAACACGCAGATCGCCACGATCCCGTTGACGGGCGATCCGCTGCCGGTTGCGATCTCGACGAATGACAGCACGCTTTTCGTCACGACCAACGCGAACATGTTGTTCAAGGTGAACCTCGCGACCAATACCGTCACCGGATCACTGGCGCTGCCCGCGACGTCACATCACCTCCTGACCCATCCGAACGGCGACCTGGTCTACGTTGCCACGCGTGACGCCGGGTCGGTGCTCGAAGTGAACTGGAAGACGATGACGGTCGTCCGCACGTTTACGCTCGGCGGCAGACCGCAGGGCATGGCGATGTCGGTCGACCAGAACGAGCTGTACGTCGCGAACGAGCTGAGCAACAGCCTGCAGATCATCTGGCTGCCAACCGGCAGCATCGATGCCGTGCCGCTTGCCTCAGGGGGCGAAGGACTCGCCCGTGACGCCGATGGAAGGCTGTGGGTCGGTGAGGTGTTTGCCGGACTCGTGCAGGTCGTCAATCCGGCCACGAGCAGCATCGTGCGTACGATCACCGTGGGAGGAACGCCACGAGAGGTGGCGGTCGACGCCGCGCGCCATGACGTCCTCGTCGCGAACGAGGGCGGATGGGTGGACGTCATCCGCTGATGCGGATCAGGCGTATTCCGTAGCGGCCGATAAAGAGGGCGAGCTCCTCCGTAAGGCGGGAGCCGCCCTCGCTGCGCGTCTTGCCACCCAGGTCGAGCCAGTACACGCCGCGCTTCGCAAAGTCCGCCAGCGCATCCGGCGCGAGCGCGGCCTCTGAGAAGACGGTATCGCCGCGCGCGGGCGCGATCCCATCCATCCGCACACCCGCGCGCAGCCACATCAAGCGCCACGTGCGCCGGCTGTAGTGATAGGCCCTGATCGACCCGTGCGCTTCCACGCGGACGCCGCCGTGCTGCACGAATCGATCGAATTCCCCCATGATCGTCTCGACCAGCCCGGCGCGCTCGCCGTCGCTCAGCTTCTTCGGGAAGTCCGGCGCGCTGCGGATCACCTTGGCGGGATTGCCCACCGCGAGACTGCTCGGCGGAATATTCCCGGACACGAGTGAATTGGCGCCAATCACGCTGCCGTCGCCGATCGTCGTCCCAGGCATGATGAAAACCCGCCAGGGCAGCCAGACGCTTTTCCCAAGCGTGACGGGCTCGTAGGTCACCGGGTATCCATCCAGCTGATTCAGCCACGCGCCGTGCGTGAAGATCAGACAATGCCCGCCGATTCCCGTGTCGTCCCCGATCACCACGGGTTTCGTTGGATTGATATTCGTAAGCTGCAGCACGATGGTCCGGCTGCCCAGCACGAACCTGGATTCGGGCAGCTGCGGCCCGCCGACGTAGACCTGCTCGCGAATCTTCGCGTCGTCGCCGATCTCGATCGCGTTGCAGGACAGGTAGCTCATCGTCCCGACGCTCGAATGTCGTCCGATACGGATCGTCTCGCCCTGGACGACGGCGAGCAGGCCGATCTCGACGTGATCACCCAACTCGACACTCTTGCCGATCACGACGCCGCCGAAGCTGATCTTCACGCCGCGACCGATGCGGTAGCCGAGCAGCAGCCGGTACGCCAGGATCTTCAGCGGGCTCGGAAGCCAGCCGAAGAGAAGGAGGTGGCGGAGCGGGATACGCGTCTTGGGGAGCAGTGTTTCGGGCATTGGGGTCGTAATGTACGTTTCGACGCCCCGTGATCAAACTCCCCGAAGTGGGCCTCGCCGCCGCCGAGCGTTTCGCGCTGGACATGCTGGTCGACCTCGCCCGGCTCGTGCCGGCCGCGCCGACATTCGACGTCGTCAGCCTGGAGCTGCGCGACCATCCGCCCCGCGACCTGCGGGGGTGGGTCGCAGCAGGCTGGGGCATCGAAGTCGGCGACGGAATCGTCCGCATCCCTCGCGGGGTGCTCCATGCCGTCATCGACGTCGCGGGCGCGGCGGCAGAGCAGCGGGCGAGCGAGCGCGACCGTTACTCACGCGTCCCGGCGTCGGCGAATCCCCTCGTGCGCGAGGGACTCGAACGTGACCCCATCGTGCAGCGCGCGGCGCTCGCGCTGCAAACTGCCACTCGGAAAGCGGCCGGGCGCCGCGCATTCCGGACGGTGGCGGCGTGGCCCGATGGACGCCGCTGGGCCGCGGCGTTCACGCACGACCTCGACGTCGTGTCGTGGTGGCCCGCGTTTACCGCGCTGCGCCTGGTGGAGCTCGCCGCCAAGCGAGCGTTTGGACGGATCTCGCGCGTCGCCGCGTCTGCCTTCGGATCACTGGGCTTCGATCCCGTCTTTCAAGGCGTCACCGGCGTGCTGAACCAGGAAGCGAGCGCCCGCATCCACTCCACCTGGTTCATCCTGTGCGGCACGCCCACGCTCAAGACGGTACGCGCCGGCGATCTCACCTATCGCCCCGAGTCGAGCAAGGCGCGCGGCATTCTGGCGCAGGTTCGCGCCGGCGGACATGAGATCGGGCTCCACGGCAGCTTCGCGACCCTCGAGGATCATGGCGCCTTTGCCGAACAGCGACGGCGGCTCGAGGGAATCGCCGGGGCGCCCGTCCGCGGCATTCGCCAGCACTACGTCCGCATTCATCCCGGCGTCACGGAGCACGCCATGACGGCGGCCGGATTCATCTACGACACGACGTTCGGCTTTCCCGATCGCAACGGCTTTCGACTGGGCGTCGCCGACGTCGTACCGCGCTGGGACGCAGAGCGCAATCAGCGCATCGCGATCGACGAAGCGCCCTTCACGTGGATGGATCGCGCCCTGAGCAAGTATCGCGGCGTCGAAGATCCCGCGGCATGGTCGCGCGACGCGCTCGAGCTCGCGGCAACCGCCCGGGAAGTCGGCGGCCTCTGGGTCGGCTTGTGGCATCCGAATCTCACGCCGGCGCTGGGATTTCCTGACGCGCCACCCGCGTATGGCGCGACGATCGCGGGCGTGCTCGCGGAATCTCCCTTCGTGGCGCCGCTCGACACGCTCGCGGAGTGGCGGCGCGCACGTCGCGCGGTGCGCGCGACGGCGATCCGCCCTGATGGAAGTGTGGAGCTGGAGGCGGCCGTCGCCGCGCCAAGTCCATTTCAATTACGACTGGAAGACGGGGCTGGCAAACCGGCCGAAGCCGCGCGGTAGACCGCATCCCACCGTTTCGTAATCACGTCCCAGCTGAAGTGCGTCCGCAGCCGCTCTCGACCGGCGTCGGCCAGGCGCTGCGCATAGGCCGGATCTGACGCCACGCGCTCGATTGCGCTCGCGAGCGCGCGCGGGTCGGCGGGGGGGACGAGCAGTCCCGACACACCATTCTCGATGATGTCTGGAATCCCGCCGACATTCGTCCCGATCGCGGGAATGCCGTAGCTCATGGCATCCAGCAGGGCGACGCCCAGCCCCTCGGTGTCGCCGCGCGCGTCGATGATCGATGGAAGTACCAACAGATCCGATGTGAGAAATGCCTGATGGAGCTCGGCGTCGGGGACTTTGTTGCGGAAATCGACGTTCACCTGGCGATCGCGCGCCAACGCTTCCAGCCGCTGTCGTTCCGGCCCGATGCCGATCGCCACGATGCGCGCATTCAGTTTTCCTCGTAATAACCCCGCGGCCTCGATGAGATGAGCGAGGCCTTTCAGCTCGATCAGGCGGCCGATGAACAGAATCGTGAGCGGCGTGCCGTCTCTTCGCGCGAGTGCGCGCGGCTCCGGGTGACCGGGGAAGGGGGTCGTGTAGGGAATGACGTCCACGGGCACATCGACCAGGTCGCGGATCTCGCGCGCCGTTTCCGATGAGATCGCCACAACGCGGTCGGCCCAGCGGCAGGCCCAGCGTACAAAGCCCTTGAGGAACGTGAGCGAGCGTTTCACCCAGCGGAGCTCGATGCCGTAGAACGTCAGCACGACCGGGACTCTGCGTGCGCGACGGGCCGCCCACCCCCACAGCGCGAGCGGCACAGGCCAATGCACGTGGATGACGTCATAGCGCTCGCGGCGGCACAGCCGCCACACCGCCGCCATCCCCGCGAGCACAAAGGGCGCCGGCATCATTCGAAACAGCAGCGAGCGGCTCATCCGGTCGGCGGCCGACTCGTCGTGCGTCAGCGACTCCCAACGGGAGAAGAAGTACCGGAACCGATGCACCGGAATGCCGGCGAACTGATGACTGGCCGAGCCGTGGTAGGCGGGGGCGAACACCTGCACGTCGTGGCCGGCAGCGCGTTGCCGTTTGATCAGCTCGATCAGCCAGGGCGCGATGATGTCGCGTTCGTCCCGCGGAAACGCGGTCACCAGATGGAGGATCCGCATGCCTTCCATGCGCCCAAGATAAGGCCTTCTCTTGATTTAGACGTGTTCTCTGAGGAGCTTTTCGGCATGGCAAAACGCATCGGTGTCGCCTCGCAAGAGCTGGCCGAGTTCTACAGCGCTCGCGTCGGGTGGCGCAATTGGGGCGAGGAAAGCATCCGCTATCGGCTCGCGCAGAAGCTCGCGCAGACGCAGCCGGGCCACGCGGTGCTCGACATCGGGGGACGCGAGGGCGACATCCGGAAGTTCCTGCCGCAAGGGATCAAATATCAGGGCCTGGATATCGCGCCCGAATACGCCGCGTCCGACGTCCTGATCCACGATATCACCAAAGGGCTGCCGTTTCCGGATGCGTCCTTCGATCGGGTATTCATGATCGAAGTCCTGGAGCATACACCGACCGCATTTCAGACCGCGGCCGAGGTGTATCGCGTGCTCAAGCGGGGCGGGGTGTGGGTCGTCTCGGTCCCGAATCCCTACCATTTCAAAGAGATCATCTGGAATCTGTTCGGCGTGCCCGACAAGTGGGGGCACGTCTACAGTTGGACGAAGCAGACGATGACGCGCCTGGGGGAGATGAACGGGTTCCGCCGCGCCGACTACGCCGGCACCTACATCTGGCCGCCGATTCGCGCGCCCTGGTGGCTCTTGGGGCGGTCCATCGCCTACAAGTTCGTAAAGGATTGAGATCCGGGTGGCTGCGGGCGGCGAAGCTCGCCGCCATGCTCCTCATTTTGGCCCTGATCGCGCGCTCGATCGCGCGCAACTGGGCCGCCTTCCAGTCGGTCCACGTCACGCTCGATCTCAACGTCGCCTGGCTGGCTGCGTCCGTCCTCGTCGTCTTTCTGACGTACGCCATTCAAATCGAATCGTGGCGTCAGATGCTGCGCGGCTGGGATCAGCGTCTGCGATACCTCGATGGTGCTCGGGCCTGGACGCTCGCCAACCTGGGCCGCTACATCCCGGGAAAGGTGTGGAGCGTCGCGGGGCTGGTGGTCCTGGCCGAGCGCGCCGGCGTGCGCCGGAGCGCCGCGGCGGTCTCGGCATTCGCGATGCAGGCGGTCGTGTTGGGGACGGGTGTCTTCTTGACCGCGATCGCGACGCCGCACGCCGCATCGCCCGTGCTGCTGGGTGCGTCTGTGCTGGGAGCGCTCGTGCTGATCGGGGTCCTGGCGTGGCGGCGCACAGCAGAGTGGCTGGGCGCCCTGGCCGATGCGAAATCCCCGCTGCCGCCGCTCCCCATTTCCGCCATCCTCGCCTCGAGCGGGCTGATGTTGTTGAGCTGGGTTACCTTTGGCGCCTCATTTTGGATGCTGATTCACGGCCTGATTTCCACGGCGTCCGTGCCGGTTACAGCCGCCATGGGTATGTTCGCGCTGGGATACGTGATGGGCATCGTGGCGGTATTCGTGCCGGGCGGGATCGGAGTGCGCGATCTCGCTCTCGTCGGATTCCTGACGCCGTTGGTGGGAGGGGGAGGGGCGTTGGCGATCAGTCTCGCATCGCGCGTTCAGCTCACGCTGACGGAGGTGGGCGCGGCGGGATTGATGTTGGCGTTGAAGCCGGCTCGCAAGGAGGAATTGACTGGCAAATAGACAGGCGCCGCAGACGCAACAGATGCAGCAGACGCCGCAGGTAGGCGCCGGCGCCGGTTACGAGCCGCGTCTTCCCACGCTGACGGCGACGGGCTTCTTTGTGCTGTTCATCGTGATCCTGGCCCTGCCGATGCTCCGGGGGAAGTGGCTCGCCGCGCCGATGAGCGATCAGTATGCCAGCGCCTACGCGGTCCACGAGTGGCAGGCGGAGCAGTGGCGCGCGACGGGCCAGCTGCCGCTGTGGAATCCGATGATCATGGACGGGCTGCCGTACATCGCGGTCGTGACGCACGGCGACGTGCTCTATCCCACGTCGTTCCTGCGTTGGAAGTTCTCAGCGGACAAGGTCACCAATTTTGGTTTTGTGCTGCATTACATCCTGGCCGGGATGTTCATGTTCCTGTTGTTGCGCCGGCTCAGGATCTCGTGGACCGGATCGGTCGTCGGCGGCGTCGCGTATCAGTTGACGGGGATCCTCATCTCGTACGCGCGGCCGGGGCACGACGGCAAGCTGTTCGTCTCGACGATGCTGCCGCTCGCATGCCTCGCGCTCGTAGTGGCGTTGCGCGACCGGCGCGCCTGGGGATATCCGCTCCTGGCGGTTGCGGTCGCGTTGTGTCTGCTGAGCCCGCACGTTCAGACGACGTACTATCTCCTGATCGCGACCGGATTGTGGGCGTTGTACCTGACATTCGGTGAGCCCACGAGCGAGCCGCTTGCGCCGCGCCTGACGCGCCTCGCCATCGTGCTCGCCGCCGTGATCGCAGGCTTTGGGATTGCGATGCCGCAAATCCTCCCGTTCCTGGAATACATCCCGCATTCGCCGCGCGCCGTGGCGTACTCGGGCGCGTTCGAGAGCGCCGCGTCGTACGGCGTGCCCTGGGATCACGTGCCGGAGTTCTTCCTGGCCGGGTTCACCGGCGGGGGAGGGGGCACCTACTGGGGCTCGAACCCCATCAAGCTGCACTCCGAGTACCTCGGGCTGCCGGTGATCCTGCTGGCCATTCTCGGTCTCCGTGGACAGCCGGAACGGCGCCGGCTCATCTGGTGGCTCGGCGGCATCTGCATCCTGTTCCTCCTGATTGCCCTCGGGAATGCGACGCCGTTCTACAAGCTGTGGTGGAGCGTCATGCCGTACGTTCGGAAGACACGCGCGCCGGGGATGGTGTTCTTCGTGGTCGCGTTCTGCACGGCGAGTCTCGCCGCCCTCGGCACGAGCCGGCTCGAGCGCAAAGAGGGCGAGGGGCACGTGCGCACCTGGCTCATTCTGTCCGGCGTGATCGCCTTACTCGGCCTTGCGGGTGCGTTCGGTCATCTCGCCGAGTCGCTGGCTCCTCTCGGGGGTGGGCGGCGGCAACTGGCGGAGGCGTGGGGGCCCGACATTCGCGTCTCGGCCCTGATCGGCGCGGTCCTGCTGTTCGCCGTCGCGCTCGTCGCCTTCGCGTATCTGCGCGGCAAAGCGCCCGTCATTGCGCTGGCGCTGGGACTGCCACTGCTGGTCGGCGCCGATCTGTGGCGCGACGGCCGTCACTTCTGGCTCTATTCCGACCCGCCGAATCAATCGCTGTATCGTCTCGATCCACTCACGACGCGGCTCAAGGCGGTGCCAAAACCGTTCCGCGTGCTGGACTTCAACGTGTATCCGGAGAACGTCCTGATGGCCCATGGCATTCCGCAGGTGCTTGGGTATCAGGGAAACGAGCTGCGCTACTTCGATGAGCTCATCGGGGGACGGCCGGGTACGCAGAACGAGGCGCGTTTTCTCGTGACCTCGACCAAGCTCTGGGACTTGCTCGCGGTGCGATACCTGTTGATCACCGACACCGTCAAGGTGCCGGGTTATCACAGAGTGATGGGTCCAGTCCAGACGGCGGGGAATCCAGGCTATCTGTACGAAGCCGACACGGCTCCTCCCTATGCCCGCGTTGTCCCGGCCGCGGTGAAGGTCGACGCCGACTCGCTCGTGCCCCCGACGCTCGCGGATCCGCGGTTCCCGCCGTTCGACCGCGTCGTGCTCTTGCCGTCCAACTCGCCCATCAAGCCGCGGCCACTCCAGGGGGTGCCGCCCGCGTCGCCGTCGCGCGCGCATGTGACCGCGTGGGACGCGGGGAGGATGATCGTGGAGCTCGATCCGCCGCCGGCGGAATCGAGCTACGTGCTCATCGCGGAAAACTGGTATCTCGATTGGCGCGTGAACGTGGACGGCCATCCGGGGCAGGTGCTGCGCGGCGACCACGCGCTGTTGACGGTACCTGTGGGGCCGGGTACCAAGCGACTCGAGCTGAGCTATCACTCGCGCGCGTTTGCCAGGGGGAAGGCGATTGGACTCGTCACGCTGCTGCTCGTGATTGCGGGCTTCGTGGTGCCGCCGGTGTGGGAACGGAGACGCACCGCCCGTGCCTGAGCGGGCTCTGGTAGTTATTCCCACATATAATGAAGCGGTGAATCTGCCTCAGATCCTGCCGCAGGTGCTGGAGCAGGACCCACGCTTGGAAGTGCTGATCGTGGACGACAACTCTCCAGACGGCACCGGCCGCATGGCCGATGAAATGGCCCGCGGCAATCCGCGCGTGCACGTACTCCATCGGGAGGGAAAGCTCGGCCTGGGAACGGCGTATATCACCGGGTTCAAGTGGGCTCTGAAGGAAGGCTACGATTTCATCTTCGAGATGGACGCCGACTTCTCGCACGATCCCCGGCACCTCAAGGAGTTTCTCACAGCCATCCAGGATGCCGATATCGTGCTTGGCTCACGCTATCTGAGCGGGAAGGTGACGATCGTCAATTGGCCGATGAGCCGTCTCATGCTATCGTACTTCGCCAACGTCTACGCCCGCTGGTTCACCGGGGTTCGGATCTGGGACCTGACGGGCGGCTTCAAGTGCTTTCGCAGGCGTGTGCTCGAAGCGATTGACCTGTCGCAGGTCGGATCCAACGGGTATGCCTTTCAAATCGAGATGAGCGTTCGTGCATGGCGAAAAGGGTTCAAGATCCGCGAAATACCGATCGTGTTCGTCGACCGGACCGAGGGGCAGAGCAAAATGAACAGGGCTATCGTCCGCGAGGCGGTGTGGAAGGTGCCGCGCCTCAGGCTCATGGCCTGGTTCGGCCGCATCTAGTCGGCCTGCCGGTCTATAAAATGACGGGGTCGGGCAACGACTTCGTCATGGTCGACGCGCGTGTGTCCGCCCCGGCCGAATGGACGCCGGAGGACATGCAGGCGGTGTGCGCCCGCGGGACCGGCATCGGCGCCGACGGCGTCGTGTTCGTGGGCCCGGGATCGCATTCCGGCGCGGCCCGCATGATCTACTACAACGCCGATGGCTCCCACGCCGCCATGTGCGGCAACGCCGCGCTCTGCAGCACCACACTGGCCGCGCACCTCGGACTCGGCGCTGGTGCGGGCGAGGCGATGGACCTGGAGACCGACGCCGGCACCTACCGCAGCCGCGCCACCGAGCCGGGCCGCGCCGAGCTGCACCTGTCCGCGGTCGACACACCCAACGCGGTCCCGGGCCTGAAAGTCGGCCCCGGCGAGCGCCAGGCGCTGCTGAGCCGCGTGGGTGTCCCGCATCTGATCGTGCTGGTAAACGATGTCGACGCCGTCGCGCTGCAGGAACGCGGGCGGGCGCTCCGATTCGATCGCGCGATCGCGCCCGACGGCGCGAACGTGAACTTCATATCCAACGGCCCGCAGGGCTGGCGGATGCGGACCTACGAGCGCGGGATCGAGGGCGAAACGCTGGCGTGCGGCACCGGAGCGGTCGGCGCCGGCTGCGCGCTGCAGGAGTGGGGTCTGGGAAGCCTGCCTGTCGCCATCAGGACCCGGGGTGGCGGGATCCTGGCTGTGCGCGCGACCAAGACGGACGGCCGCTACGACGAGGTCTGGCTGGCTGGCGAGGGGAGAATGGTGTTCAGAGGTGTGATTACCTGATCGACTTCTCCACATTCACACATGGCTCAACTTAACATAACATCTATTATACGAACTACGCTGCTACGAGACTGTGCCCTTTGTGAGCTCAGCTAGACGCACCCTCGCCTCCGTCGCTGCCGCCTGGTCCTTATAGTCTTTGACGATCCGTTGATAGTCGGCGATCGCCTTGGCCGTGTCGCCAGCGGCCGTCCAGGCACGACCGGCATCGGCGAGTAGCTGCGCCTTGAGGAAGTCGAGGCGGCCGGCCGCAGAGCCCGTCTCATAGGCTTCCCCGGCGTCGCGGAAGCGTCCCATGTTCTCGTACGCAGCCCCCAGGAGCGAATAGGCCTGGGCTCGATAGGCCTTGCCGGCACCGCCCGCGTAATCCTTGAGCACCGTCACAGCCTGCTGTGGCTGTCCCTGCAACAGCCGCACATTGCCAAGCAACAGTCGGCCTTCCTCGGCCGCGTTGGTCCCGTCGTAATCGGCGATCACCTTGGCCAATTCGCTCGCCGCAAGCGGCAGGTTCTGGTTCTCGTAGGCGAACCGCGCGCCCTGGAGCTCGCGACTGGCCGCCGCTTCAGTGCGGTTTTTGGCGGAGAGCTGCCACACGAAGAGGAGGCCGCCGACAACGACAATCGCACCAACCCACGAGGTTATCTGCTTGTGCGCGCCGAACCATGCGCTGACGCGCTCTGACAGGTCCGGACGCTTGGTGCCCGGAGTTGCCGGTGCCGGCGTGGGCGTAGGCGTCGTGGACTTTCCGGTGATGCGGGTTGCGGTGGCCATGCTAAAGAATATCCACTGTTCAGTGTTCAATGCCCCTGGGGTGACTCGAACACCCGGCCAACGGTTTAGGAAACCGCTGCTCTATCCACCTGAGCTACAGGGGCGGGTTCTCGGGGCGTAAGCGGCCAAATCTACGCGAGTTAGGCATAATGGAGCAAGGCCTCCACACGTCTTCCCTGCAGGCGCTGACGCCCCTTCAGGAAGTCCAGCTCGATCAGAAAACTGAACCCGCTCAGCGCCGCGCCCGTGCCGCCGATGAGCTGCGCCGCGGCATTAGCCGTTCCTCCGGTCGCAAGCACGTCATCCACGATCAGCACGCGGTCGTCAGGGCCTACCGCGTCGTGATGCATCTCCAGGGCGTCGGTCCCATACTCCAGCGCGTATTCGACGCGCTGAGTGGCGGCTGGAAGCTTTCCCGGCTTACGAATGGGGACAAGCCCTGCTCCGAGCTCGAGCGCGATCGGTACTCCGAACAGAAAACCGCGCGATTCGATCGACACGACGCGCGTGATGCCGGCTTCCCGATACGGCGCCGCCATGAGCTTCACAGTCTCCGCGAACAGCTTCATGTCGAGCAGCACCGGGGTGACGTCCTTGAACACGATCCCAGGCTTCGGGAAGTCCTTTACGTCGCGGATCGCGCGCTTCAAGTCATCTAATATCAAAGGGCCTCGGGATCTCGAGTTCAACTGGAACTTGAAGTCGCGCGACATCGTCCACGCGCGCGTGCGACGGACCGCGGCGCAATTGCGCTTCCAGACCTTCAAGTGCTTCCTCAGGTCCCTCAGAAACTACTTCAACCGATCCGTCCGGAAGGTTTTGCGCAAACCCGCCGAGTTTCAGGCGCTGGGCTTCGCGCATGACAAACCACCTGAACCCTACTCCCTGAACGCGACCCCGGATAATCCAGCGCCGGCGGCTCAAATCGGCGACTGAGAGGACGCACGCCGTTGACGGCGACGCCAGAGGTAGACGAGAATCACGATCAGGCTTAGCGGAATGAGTGCCAGCAACGCCCAGGTCGCGTAGCGATGGATCTCCGCGTTCTGCAGCACTCCCTCATGCTGGCCCAGGAAGTAGCCGATGTACGCGAGAATCGCGCACCACGCGCCGGCTCCGACTCCGGTGTAGAGGATGAACTTCGGGAGCGGCATACGATGCAAGCCGGCAGGGATGGAAATGAGGTGGCGAATCACCGGAAACAGCCGGCCGATCAGGGTGCTGATCTCGCCGTGCTCGGCAAAAAAGCGCTCAGAGCGCAGCAGGTTCTTTTCGCTCAGCAGGACGTACTTTCCATAGCGCCGGATCAGAGGCCACCCGATGAGCTGGGCGCCGTAGTAGTTGGCGAGCGCGCCGAGGATGCTGCCGAGAATCCCGCTCAGCAGCACGAGCGGAAAGCTCATCTGCCCCTTTGCGGCCCAGTAGCCCGCGGGCGGCATCACGAGCTCGCTCGGCACCGGCAGGATCGACGACTCCAGCGCCATCAGCGCGATGATCCCCGGATAACCGATGTGGAGCAGCGTTTGGAGGAGCCAGCTGATGAAGTGCTCAAGCATCGAAGCCGTGCTCTCCCACGAGCGGCACGAAGCGCGCGCCGCCAATCGGGGTCGCTCGAGTGCCAGTCGCGGTACGCTCGACCAACGTGAGGGTCTGAGCGCCCTTCACCCCAATGGGGATGATCATGCGCCCACCCGGTGCCAGCTGCTCCACGAGCGGCTGGGGCACCTCGGGGCCTCCCGCAGCCACCAGAATCCCGTGGTATGGCGCGTAGGCGCTCCACCCCAGCGTCCCGTCGCCGACGAGCACCGACACGTTCGCCACGCCCGCGGAGCGCAGCGCCGCCTGCGCCGATTCCGCGAGCGGGCGTACGCGCTCGATGGTGAATACCTGGTCCGCGAGCGCCGCGAGCAGCGCGGTCTGATAGCCCGACCCCGTGCCGATTTCGAGGACGCGCTCTTTTCCCGTCAGGCCGAGTGTCTCGAGGTAGCGCGCCTGTGTGAAGGGCTGCGAGATGGTCTGACCGTTGCCGATCGGCAGCGCGGCGTCTTCGTACGCCCGGTGGCGCACCGCTTCGGGGACGAACAGATGCCGTGGCGTCTGCGCGAAGGCGCGCAACACCGCCAGATCGCGAATGCCCCGGGCGCGCAGCTGCTCCACCAGTCGCGCGCGGTAGCCGCCGTAGGTATCGCGGCTCCCTGTCACTGACCCAAGTCCCAGTTGCTGACGACTTCGAGCAGCTTGTAATTGGTGAGGTCCACGTGGAGCGGCGTGACGGAGATATAGCCGTCTCGGACCGCCTGGAAGTCCGAGTCGGCGCCCCCGGACCACGTCACCCTGCCCCCGCCAATCCAGTGCACTTCGCGCCCCCACGGATCCTTCATCGTGGCGATCTCTTCGTGAAAGACGCGGCTGCCAAGGTTCGTGACCTTCACGCCTTTCACCTGATCGCCGGGGATGGGCGGCAGGTTGACGTTGAGCAGCGTTTCGCCGGGGAAATTCTCGACTTCGACGATGCGCTTCACCAGCCGCGCGAGCCTCTGGCGATGGCTCTCGAGGTGCTCGAGGTCGAAGCTCCCATACGAGATCGCCACACTGGGCACACCGGCGGCGAGTCCCTCCATCGCGGCCGAGACCGTGCCCGAATACAGCACATCCTCACCCATATTCGGCCCGTGATTCACGCCCGAGAAGACCCAGTTCGGCCCGTCGGGCATCAGGGCGCCCATCGCGAGCAGCACGCAGTCAGTCGGGGTGCCGTCCACCTGGAACGCGCCGTCGGAGCGCCTGTGAGCGCGCAGGGGCCGATGCAGCGTCAGCGAGTGCGACGTGCCGCTCTGCTCGCGGTCGGGAGCCACCACGGTGACCTGCCCCACCGTCGAGCAGACTTCGGCGAGCAGCGCGATGCCGGGCGCGAGCACGCCGTC
This sequence comes from Gemmatimonadota bacterium, assembly GCA_003221035.1. Taxonomy (GTDB): domain Bacteria; phylum Gemmatimonadota; class Gemmatimonadetes; order Gemmatimonadales; family GWC2-71-9; genus 20CM-2-65-7. The sequence goes on along the minus strand of QHUB01000008.1, from coordinate 30,918 downwards.
GTCGTTCGAGACCAGGATGCGCAGTCCGTTCTCACTGGGTAAGGTCACGTCGTTCCGATCGCGTGGCGCGCAAAGGCGCGAGCCATGAGCCATGTGTCGGACCATGCGCGAAAATGGCTGGAGGGGCCGTAGATCGTCGGCACGTCCACCGACGCGATGCGGCATCCGGCCCGCATGGCATCGAGCAGGAAGTTCGCCTCATACTCGTAACGATCTCCGACCGGCTGGACGCGCTGCGCCACCTCGCGCGTGAATGCCCGAAAGCCCGTCTGCGCGTCACGCACAGGCTGGCCGCCGATCCGCGTCGCCAACGTCGCCGACAGCCAGTTCGTGACGCGGCGAGAGATGGGCATCGCGCGATCGCGGGTGCGGGCGCCTAACACGAGATCGGCTCGTCCTTGGGCGATCGGTTGCAGGAGTCGAGGAATCTCCTCGGGTGGGTGCTGTCCGTCGGCATCAATGGTAACCAGGCGTGCGGCCCCGAGCGCAATCGCCGCGTGGAGCCCGGCCCGCAGCGCGGCGCCTTTGCCCAGGTTTCGAGCGTGCGCAACAGCCACGTGGCCGGCCGCGATCGCCGTGTCGTCGCTCGAGCCATCATCGACGACGAGAATCTCGGCAGCGGGCACGGTCGCGTGGATGCGTGCGATGACCCCGCGGATCGTGGCAGCGGCCTGATACGCGGGAATGATGATGGCGACGTCCAGATCAGCTCCCCTCGAGGATGCCGAGAACGGACTTCAGCTCGGCGCGCAGCTCCTGGACCGTCTCGGTGGCGAGGGCGCGTCGCGCTTCGGGCTTGAGCTCCCCCGAGCGGCGGTACTGCTCGATCTTCTGCCGCGCGCCTTCGATCGTGTATTTCTCCGTGTACAGCAGGTGTTTGACGAGCATGATCAGCTCGATCTCACGCCGCTGGTACACACGGTTGCCCGAGCGGTTCTTGGCGGGGTTGAGAAAGCGGAACTGGCTCTCCCAGTAGCGCAGCACGTGGGGCTTGAGATCGGTCAGCTGGCAGACTTCGCCGATCGAGAAAAACTCCTGGACCGGTTGGGACGGCGGTCCGCTGCTCATCGGCTCTCCGCCTTCAACTCACGCTCCATGAGATCGCTGATCGCCTGGCGCGGCGGCTTGTTCTGGAACAACACGTTGGCGACTTCGCGCGCGATGGGCAGCTCGATACCGTGCCGCTCGCCGAGCGCGACGGCGGTGCGCGCGGTATTCACGCCTTCGACGACGGCCGCTTTGCCCGCAAGCGCCTGCGTGAGGGTCTTGCCCTCCCCCAGCGCCACGCCGAGCATGCGATTGCGCGAGAGCGCCCCGGTCGCGGTGAGAATCAAGTCGCCCATGCCCGCGAGACCCGCGAACGTCATCGGCTGCGCGCCGAGGGCCACGCCGAGGCGCGTGATCTCCGCGAGTCCGCGGGTGATCAATGCGGCGCGCGTGTTGAATCCAAGGCCGAGGCCTTCGAGGATACCGGCGGCCAACGCGATCACGTTCTTGAGCGCGCCCGCGAGCTCGACTCCCACCACGTCGGTGTGTGAGTAAACGCGAAAGTAGCTCGTCGAGAACACGCGCTGCGCGCGCTGCGCGACGGAGTGGTCGTCCGCAGCCGCGACGACAGCAGTCGGCTGGTGCTGAAAGACTTCCCACGCAAACGACGGACCCGACAGCACGGCGACGGGTGTGCCGCCGGGCAGAACCTCGGCGAGCACGCAGGAGGGACGCTCGAGGCGATCGGGGTCGAGCCCTTTGGATGCGCTGACGACCAGCGGACGCGGAGACGCAAATGCCTTCGCCGCCTCACTCATCACAGGCCGCACGACATGCGACGGCGCAGCCGACACAACGGTCTCGGCTCCCCGCACCGCGGCCGCCATATCCGAATCGGCGCGTAAGGACGGTGCGAGGATGGCGCCGGGCAAGAACACCTCATTCACGTGATGGCGGTTCACACTCTCGACGACTTCCGATTCCCGCGCCCACAGCGTGACCTGCTCGCCTTTGCGCGCCAGCAGATCCGCCAGCGCGGTGCCCCAGGCGCCACCACCGATGACGGCCACCTTCATCGGTCGGACGGTCGGACGGTTGGACCGTCGGTCCGCTCGACCCCTCGAGTGCGAAACCTGTTTTCGGTCCCCCCGAGCAACCGCATGATGTTCTTGCGATGCGCAAAGATGATGAGCGCGACGAGCGCGACACTGGCCCAGAACGTGGAGCGCGCATCCGGCTGGAACAGCGCCACCCACACAGGCACCGTGAGTACCGCGATGATCGAGCTGAGCGACACGTAGCCCGTGAGCCAGAGGCAGACACCCCAGACCGAAATCGCAATCAGTACGGCGATGGGCGCGAGCGCGAGAAACATGCCCGCCGCCGTCGCGACCCCTTTGCCGCCTTTGAAGCGCACATAGGGCGAAAACATGTGTCCCAGGACCGCGGCGGCCCCCGCTGCCACCGACAGCCACGCCGGGTGCGAACAGACGAGCACCGGCACAGCGCCCTTGGCGATGTCGAACAGCGCGACGGGAATCGCGTACTTCCAGCCCAGGATCCGATAGACGTTCGTGGCGCCCAGATTCTTCGAGCCATGCTCGCGCAGGTCGATCCCCCGCCCCAGCTTGCCGGCGATGTAGCTGGTCGGCGTGGCGCCGAGCAGGTACGAGGCCACAATGGCGAGGACGGCGTTCAGCGCCGGCCTCGCTTGCGGCGGAACTTGATGGTCAGCGGCGCGCCGGTGAATTCCCAGGCTTCGCGGAAGCCGTTGTGCAGATACCGCGTGTAGGACTCGGGAATGGCCTCGGGACGATTGGCGATCACGGCGAACCGCGGTGGCGCCGTTCCGGTCTGCGTGGCGTAGAACAGCCGCACCGACTCGCCGACCGGCTGCGGCGGTTGTTGCCGCGCCAGCAGCTCCTCCAGGACACGATTGACCTCGGCCGTGGGCACTCGCTTTTCGCGTTCATCCGCGACCGTCAGAATGGCATCGAACAGGCGCGTGACGCGCTGGCCGGTCTTGGCGGAGACGTAGTAGAACGGGATGAACTCCAGGAACGGCGCGCGGGCCTTGATGTCCCGCTCGCCGTCCCGTGCCGTGTTGGTCTCTTTCTCCTCGATCAAGTCCCATTTGTTGACCGCCACGATCACGCCCGCGCCGCGTTCCCACGCCTCGTTGGCGATCTTCAGATCTTGCGCATGCATGCCATCCTTCGCGTCCACGACGAGCAGGCAGACATCGGCGCGCTCCATGGCACGCGTGGTGCGGAGGGTCGAGTAGAACTCCAGATCCTCTTCGACCTTGCTGCGTTTGCGCAGACCCGCCGTGTCGATGAACACCAGCTTGCGGCCCTGATACTCGAGCTCGGTATCGATCGCGTCCCGCGTCGTGCCCGGCTCGTCGGCCACGATGAGCCGTTCCTGGCCGAGCAGCTTGTTCACGAGACTCGACTTGCCGACGTTCGGACGGCCGACCACCGCCACGTGAATCGCCTCGGCGTCTTCGGTCTCGGGAGACTCGGGCAACAGGGCGACGAGGTTGTCCAGCAAATCGCCGCTGCTCTTCCCCACCGCGGCGGACACAGGGAACGGCTCGCCGAGGCCAAGCTCGTAAAACGAGAGCTGGCGCGTTTCATCCGGCAGGTCATCGGCCTTGTTCACCACCAGGATCAGGGGCCGCTTGGCCTTGCGCAGATATTGGGCGATCTCGAGGTCCATCGGGTGGATGCCGGCCTCGATATCGACGACGAAGAGCAGTGCGTCGCTCTCCGCGATCGCCTGCTCGACCTGCATGCGAATGGCGCGATTGAGGGGGTCGGTGGATCCCGGCACCAGACCGCCGGTGTCCACGAGCCAGAAGCGCCTGCCGTTCCACTCCGCGGGCGCGAAGTGCCGGTCGCGCGTCACGCCCGGCTGCGCATCGACGATCGCCTGCCGCCGCCCGATGATGCGGTTGAAGAGCGTCGACTTGCCGACGTTGGGCCGGCCGATGATGGCCACGGTCGGGATGCTCACGCGGCCACCCCTTCTGGCGCCAACGCGTCCGCAAAGTCATACGACAGCTTGATCGGCATCGGCAACTGTGCCGCGAGGTCGTGAGCCTCCACGTCATCCATGAACAGCAAGTCGTCATTCACGGACTCGGCCGGCAGCAAGGCCAGGTCGAGATCTCTACGATCTTTCAACGCCGCGAGGATCGCTTTGCCCGGCAGCAATCCCGCAGTCGTGACCGCGGAACCGAAGAGCGTGTTCTCCACAGCCAGAATCTCGAAGTGGGCCCCCGTCATCTGCGCGAGATCGGGCACGAGCTGCGGGATCAGCGGCCCCATGGCGGTGCCGGTGACGATGCCGATGCGCTTGTCCCGCCAGGCATCGCACTCGATCTGTGCGGTCTGGATCCGCGTCTGGAGATAGCGCACCGACCCCACGCCGTTCTCGCGCTGCTCGAAGTCCCCATACCACTCCGCCGGCGGCAATGGCATGTCGGCTTGCAGATAGAGGTCGTCCGCGCCGTAGCACCACGGCATCCCGCGATCGGCCACGGCGCGTGCGGCGAAGTCGTCTACGGTGGCCAGCGCCGCTCGACACTCCTCGCGCGTCGGCTGGCGTACCTGCGCGTGCTTGCTGAATTCGGTGAGCGCGACCGGCACGACCGAGACCGACAACACCGAGTCCCCCACGCCGTACAGGTCGTTCAGCGTGCGCACGAGCTGCGGCCCGTCATTGACGCCCGGCACGAGCACGACCTGCGTGTGGAACGAAATCCCCCGCTCCGCGAACCAGCGGAGCTGCGGGATGACGTCCGGCGCCTCGGGATTGCGCAGGAGCCAGCGACGGACCACCGGGTCGGTCGCATGCACCGACACGTACAACGGCGACAGCCGGTACTCGACGATTCGCTCGAGGTCCCACGGTTTCAGGTTGGTCAGCGTCGCGAAGTTGCCGTAACGGAAGGACAGCCGGTAATCGTCGTCCCGGATGTACAGGGCTTGTCGCAAGCCGGTGGGATTGCCGTCCACGAAGCAGAAGTCGCAGTGATTCGCGCAGCGCCGGATCCGGGGCGGCTCGAGCATGACGCCCATCGGCAGCCCCTCGGGACGTTCGACGTCGTACTCGATCTCCTGCCCCGACGGGAGCCGAGCGCGGAGCATGAACTGCTCGTCGGCGGTCAGGAACTCCCAGTCGAGAAAGTCCTCGAGCGGCTTGCCATTGATCTCGAGTAACTCAGTTCCCGGGATGAGTTCGAGGGCGGCACCCAGCGACTCGGGCGCCACCGTCTGTACGCGAATCACGTCCGACCGCCTAGAGGTTCAAGGAGTTTCTGAAGCTAACGACGCAACTTCAACTGCTAATGTAGCTTAGGGGATGTGGTGCGGCAACACCTCAAACGAGGCTTCATCCGTGGCACCTGAGGCCGCAACTGCCCGAACGACGTGGGCGCCCGGGACCAGGACATATCGATATGTATGGATTTGTCGCCCATCCACGAACCACCGCACGGCGCCGTCGGCCGGCGTGCTTGCGACACGTAGGGCGACCGTGGCGTAGCGGCGATCGATTCCGGGCGGGATTTCGTACCGATCCCCTGAGCGTGGCGAGACGATCTGAAATTGGGCGCCCGCGCCGCCCGCGCCGCCCGCGCCGCCTCCCGCCGCCGCACTCGCCGCCGTTTCATTCGCCGCCGGCTCACTCCGCCCGTTCTGCTCCGCCCATTCCACGTACTCCGCCGGCCAGAGCACTCCCACCCTCCCACCCTGATGCCAGTCGCACGGTTTGTCGGGCGCCGTATGAGCCAGGAACCATTCGTCGAGGTCGGCGCATCCCTCGATTGCACGCAGGCCCGAAAGCGCGCAGATGCGCACTTTTGTCGCGCCGAGCTGAGCCGGGCTGGCCAAGTCGCCGGGGTCGTAGCGGCGCGCGGTGACCAGCATGGCCCGGTGCAGCAGCGGGCCCGCGCCCGTCACCCCGCTGACGCCGCGCATCGGCTGGCCGTCGAAGTTTCCAACCCAGACGGCGACCGTGAAGCCGCCTGTCACCCCCACGGCCCAGTTGTCGGTGAAGTGATGACTCGTCCCCGTCTTGACCGCCGCGCGGAACGGAAAATCGAACGGCGTCTCGATGCCGAAACCGGGAATGCGAGCCACGGGGTCTGCGAGGATGTCGAGCACCAACGCGGCGGATCCTACAGACATGAATCTGCGATCTTCCGCAGATAATTCATAAGCATTGCTCCGGCGCCATTGAACAGCGCTCCACACGCCACCCGCAGCAATTCCACGATAGCCGTTCGCTAGCTCGAGCAGCGTCACATCCCCATTGCCGAGCGCGAGCCCCAGTCCATAGAACTCCGCGCTGTGCGTGAGCGAGGCGAAGCCCGCGCCGTGGAGCGCCCGCAGCAGGCTGCTCGCGCCAATCCGATTCGCCAGCGCGACCGCGGGGACATTGTAGGAGCTGGCCAATGCCTCGCGCGCGCGCACGGGGCCGTGGAAGCGGCGGTCGTAGTTCCGCGGCTGGTACGGTCCGGTGGACGTCGCATACGCCTGAGGAATGTCGGGCAAGACCGACGCCGCGGTGTAGCCGCGATCGAACGCTAGGCCGTACAGGAACGGCTTCAGCGCCGAGCCGGGCTGCCGCGGCGATACGACCATATCGACCTGACCGGCGGTGTCGGCCCAGAAATCCGGTGAACCGACCCACGCGCGCACTTCGCCGCTGCGATTGTCCAGTACGACGAGCGCCGCTTCACGCACGCCGCGATCCGATAGACTTCCGACCGTGTGGCGCACCTCGGCTTCCAGTGCCGTCTGCAGTGGGAGATCGAGCGATGTTTGCACCGTCCCACTTACCGCCGCCGTATCCAGCCACTGCAGCACTCGACTCGTAAAATGCGGCGCGAGAAATGGCGGCGTGCCGCGGGGCGCGATCAGCGGCTCGTGCGCCGCGCGTTCCAGCGCGTCCGGAGTCGCGAAGCCATGGCGGCCGATTCGGCCCAGCACCACCGCACGGCGCGCGCGTGCGCGATCGGGCGCCACGAACGGATTGTCGTTGGATGGGCTGCTGGCGAGCCCCGCGAGCAGAGCGGCCTGACCCAGCGACACGCGCGCCGCGGAAGCATTGAAGTACAGTGCGGCCGCGGCATCCACGCCAACGGTCCCCTGCCCCAGCGGCACGCGATTCAAGTACTGCTCGAGAATCTGCTGCTTGGAGAGATGCGCCTCGAGACGCAGCGCCCAGAACGCCTGGACGATCTTGCCGAGCACCGAGCGACCAATGCCGGGACGGACCAGGCGCGCGAGCTGCATCGTGATCGTCGAGGCGCCCGAGCGTACGCCCCCGGGGGGGGCCCGGAAATTGTCTCGCAGCGCGCGCCCAACGGCACGGAGATCGACGCCGTGATGCTCGTAGAAACGATGGTCCTCGCCCGCGATGAAAGCCTCGAGCAGGTCCGGATCGATCTCCCCGAGCGCAAGCCAGCGCTGCAGCGCGCCCGTGCCGGTTCGCGTGCTCCGCAACACCAACCCGTTTCGGTCTTCGAGCGTGAGACTCGCGACACTGGGCGGAGTCGTGAGCGCGGCCGGCAGCGGAAGTGCGATCCAGATGCCGGCGCACAGCAGAATCGCGCCCACAGCAGCGGCGCCGAGCCCGAGGAGTCGACGTCGCGTCATGGCGCGCGGGCCGTTACCGTGAAGACACCGCCATCGCTGCGGCCCTGCACCGCCGGGTTGTACATCTCCTCCGCGTGGGCCGGCGGCCGCATGAATGTGCCAGGCGTGGTCGCGCGCGCGACGTACGTGGCGGTGTAGCGGCCCGCCCAAAGCACCGTCGCGACATACACGACGCGATCGTCCCGCAACTCGCGGTGATCGAATGGCGACCACCACCCCGCGTCCCAGCTCCCGTAGTACCAGCCCCACGGGTAGTAACTCGACTCCGCTTCACCGTCCTCAGACTCTGCGTGCTCAGGCGTCGCGGCGCCGGGACCTGGAAGCTGTCCCGTCGTTCTGAGACTCAGGTCCACCGCCTCGAGGCCGGCCGGAAGTGGATCGGTGAGCGCGACAAATTGCCGCTGCGCCGCCACCGTGATCCGGAGCCGCACCCGGACAAGCGAACCCTCCGGCGCACTGATGATCGGTTTTCCGGTGTCGTAGTCCTCATACCAGCGTTCGACCTGAATGCCCTGCTGATCCGGCGTGACCGGACGCTGGCGCGGCACCTCGTGCACCGTGACATAGAAAAAGAGCGGAGTGCCAGCGCTCGCGCGGTCGGTGCCGCGAACTGTCAGCGTGACGCGCTGACCCCCGCCCGGCAGGTTCGAGAGCATCCCGGTGAGGGGGCGAGAGATTTCACGCAGCGGCGCGCCGTCCGCTCCTCGGGAGCGATAGACCACCTGATTTCCGGCCCGCACCTCGTAGCCCCGCTGCGCCGCGCGCGACTGCCGCACGGTGAAGTCGGCGAGCGCGGCCGCGGCCGTCCCATAGTCCTGCGTATTCCAATACCATCGGCGGCTCGAGCTGCGTCCCTGCTCGACGAGCGATTCGACCAGCGGTCCGATCAGCGCGTTGCTCGAGTCCACGACGAGCGTCGCGGATAACAGCCGCGCGAGCGGCCGCTGGCTGGACCAGAAGTAGAACCAGCGTCCATCCTGCGGAGCGGAGTCCGGCAAGACCGCCCGGCGGCCTTCGATCTTCACCGACTCCCAGATCGGCGAGATCAGCTGCCGCGCCGCGTTGCGCGCCCCACGCCGCGCCATCATCTGCGCGAGGCGGAGCCGATCCTCCCACGAGAGCTGCGCGGCTTGCCGCAACAGTTCATTCTCGGTCGGCAGATCGGCTCGCCCTACGCGACTCAAAAAGTCCGCCGCTGCCACCTGCTCGGCGAGCACCACGCGCACGTCGCTGTACCAGGACGCGATGGGCGCCATGATCGTGCCACGCTCATGAGCGCTGCGGTACAGGTAGTTGCCCAGGCGCGCCAGCACCGAATCGCTTACGGGCACGCCGGCGTCCCGCGCCGCGAGCAGGGCCTCGCCCACGTACGAGCTGAGCCACGGCGTCGTCCAGTCTTCGGCCGACCAAAGCCCGATGCCGCCGTCTGGCCGCTGCCGCCGGCTCAACACGCCCACGCCCTCTTCGATCTCACCGCGAGCCCGCTCCGGTGTCAGACCCGGCAACAGAGCTCCTTCCGTCGAGCTCGCGCGATACAGCGCGATCAGAGGCAGCAATTCGCTCGAGATCTGCTCCGAGCAATCGAACGGATAGACCGAGAGCCAGCGATAACTGCCCGCGAGCACCGCGAGCGGCGTCGTGCCGATCCCCAGCTCGAGGCGCGAGCGATCGGGATCGACGGGCTCCGGGAGATCGATCACGACGGTTGCCGTGTCGACCACGCTGCCTGTTGCCGTGAAGCCGCGCGGCGTGAAGACGGGGCGCCCCGCCAGCCGCACGAGGACGGCATCGGAATCGCTCTGTGAGGCGACGTCGAACCGGAACGCCGTCGAGTCAGTCGTGGTGTCGCGGAACGAGAACCGCACCTCGGTGCCCCGCCCCGGGGCGAGCGTGACGGTCTGCGTCGCCGCTCCGCTGCGCACGACGCCCTGCGCGTCGGACCGCACGCGCACGGTCGGCGTACCCCCGGCCCGCTGGTTCACCACCACACCCGCGGTAAACGCGTCGCCCGACCGCAGGAAGCGCGGCAGCGCCGGCCGCGCAAGCAGCGGCCGCGTGACGAGCATGGGCGACTCGCCGTGTCCGTACCGATCGCCCGCCGTCACAGCCACGGCCATGACGCGGAATGTCGTCAGATTGCCCGGCAACTTCGCCGTCGCGAGTGCAGCTCCCGAGGAATCGGTTTCCACGTCGCCGAGGAAGAACGCCGTCGCGGCAAAGCGCGAGCGGAGAATGTCGCCTCCGGCGAGCCCGCCGCCCCCGCCGGGCTCCTGCTCACCCTTGATGGACGTGCCTTCCTGCTCCAAGACCTGCGGCGCGATCGCGACCAGATTGCTGGCCAATCTCAGGCTCACGCCGCGCGGCTGGTACAGGAGGTCGAGGGGATCCGGCGTCTTGTATCCCGTGAGCGCGAGTACGCCTTCGTCCACCGCCCACAAGGTCACTTCACTGCGCCGCCCTTTGCCGGTCGCGTCGTACACGCGGATCTGTACCTTGGCACTGTCACCAGGCCGGTACTCGGTCGCCTGCGGCTTCACGTCCACCGCCAGCCGCTTCACCTCCGGCGTGACGCGCAGCTCCGCGTACCCCACGCGCAGCGTGGGGCGTCCCGGATCGGCGATTCCGCCGGGCGGCGCGCTGCGGCCGCGCACCAGCACCATCGAAACGAAGGCGTTGGGCGCATACGCTTCGGTGATCTTGAACTTGAGCGATGTCGCGCCGGCGGTGACGCGCATGCGACGCTGCTCGATCAGCCCTTCCCGCTCGACCGTGATCCAGGCTTCGGCATCGGTGAATGGCGACGCCACAAGAATCGTCGCCGTGTCGCCGACCGAGTAGCGGGTCTTATCGGGGATCAGATCCATCTTGAACTGGTTCTCGTCGTTCCACGGAATCCAGTCCTTGCCGGTCGCCCAGCGATAGAAGCTCGTGGACGCCGCTCGGCCCTTCTCATCCCTCGCCGTGAACGACACGATGTACGTGCCGCCCGCACTCGGCGTGAACGGACAACTCACGGGATCGTTGGCGCTCACGAGCTCGCACCGCGCCACCGTATCCGCCACCCACTCGCCGACTTGGCTCTCGACGCCCTCGCGCGAGCGCTGCACGCGATGCCATTCGCGCCGCACGATGGTGCCACGAATCTTCACGCCGGCGACGTGGCGGCCATCGGGACGGGCCGCGAGCACGGCGACTTGCTGCGGCTTCCCTCCGGTCCAGAAGTACTCGTCGCCCAGCGGCCGGGCGGCGATGTAGAACGACGCAGGGTGCACCAGTACAGTCGCGGACCCTGCGACAACCTGGCGGTTGACGTCGGTCACACTCGCCTGGAGTCGGGTGCTCGCGGGCTTGCCATTTACCGCGGCGACCGGAAGACGCAGGGTGAGACGCCCCGCGCCGTCGAGCGTGTCCATGCCGCTCGTCGTGCTGCGCGCCTGATTCTGTGCCCCAGCCCCCCCCGTCTCTCCTTCCCACTCTTCCCACCACCAGCCGCTCTCGCCGACGTAGTAGCGGTCGAGCCCGGGGATGTTCAGCGCCCACGGCGTCGTCGGAGTGACGGTGAGCGTCCAGTTCACCAGGGCCCGGGCCATCGGTGCGCCGAAGAGATAGCGCGCCTCGACGTTTCCCTGCAGTGAATCGCCGCTGAACCGCGGTGCAGAGTCGGCGCTGACCGTGACGAGAAACTCCGGCGGCCGGTATTCCGCAACGCGATACGTCGTGTTGGCCACGTCCTGCCAGGTGCCGCGCTTGACCTGGAGCCCCACGTTGTAGGTGCCGAGCGGAAGGTCGTTGTCCAGCTTCAGGGTCTGCGCCGCAGTACCGAAGGACGAAAGCCGCACGATCGAGTCGCGCATCACTCCGCCTTCGCGATCGTGAAACACCCAGCGGAGCGAGTCGCTCGCGGCCGGCACTCGCAATGCGCCGAGAGCGCCGCGGCGTACGATGGCCTTGACGTAAACCGGCTCGCCGGGCCGGTAGATGCCGCGCTCCGTGAAAACCGCGGCCGCCACGGGCAGCCGGTCGGTGCCCCAGGCCGAGTTGACATTGAAGCGCCAGGGCGAGAGGTCACCCGACCAGGTGTTGATCCCAACCACAGCGCGGTCGAGACCCAGGCGCGCGCTGACGTAGCCGGCGAAGCCGCGCTCGTTGTCGTCGTCCGTCGCGCTCGTATCGCGGAGACCGCCGAGGCGCACCAGCCCCTGCGCGTTCGTGCGCCCGCGCGCGCGGGTACGACCGGTGGGATCGCGCAGCTCGACGTCGACGCCGGACTTCGGAATGCCATCCTGGACGCCGGTGACCCAGATGACCGCCTCTTCTTCACCGACCCGAGCCGTGATCCCGAGATCCGTGGTCTGTAGCAGCGCAACAGGCGCCGAGCGGCGGTACGAATTCTTGAAGATGGTATCACCGGCATAGGTGACCCGCACGGCGCTGAGCGCCGGCGCGCCGGGCCGGGCCGCGTAGACGGGGGCCCGGACCACGCTGACCAGCGGCACGTCGCGGCGCGACTCGACCGCCATGGTCCGTTGCTCAGCCCCGGGGACGAGTCGCTGCCAGATATCACCGAGATTCCACGGCGGCGCGCGCAGCACGAGCGCTTCGAGGCTTTCGGGTACGGCCGCGGTCGTCACCTGCACCGTGTCAACGTTGACGTGGCGAATCGGGAACGTGCGATACCCGTTTCGCTCCACCAACATCATGCCGTAGTCATAGGTGACTGCGGGATCGTATCCCGTCGTGCCGAATGCCTTCACGGGGTTTCCCGTGAGCTTCTGTCCAAACACGTCACGCAACACCGTGGTATCAACGACGAGGGCGTAGCCGGTACGTGGCTTGAGCGAGGCGTCGAGAATCCAGGTCGCCATTTCGTCGGTCGTGTCTTGAACCGCGAACGGGATCTTGGGCAGGAAATGGACGCCGCGCAGCAGGTCGACGCCGCGCACCGGCGTCGAGAACTCGATCCGCGGCGGACCGGCCGGACAGGTCGCGTTGTTCCAGCCGCAAAACGCCGCGATCAGCTGGAAGGGACCGTACGTGGCGAACCGCCAGCGCTGATAGGGACTGGTCCCTTCCGGGTCCAGCTCAGACGGCACCGCCAGGAAGCCGGTGCAGCCTTTGGGAAGCGGGGTGAGCGGCGTGAATCGTACGACGCGCCGCAGCGCATCGCCGGCGTGATCGCGTTGCCACCCGCCCGCCTCGCGGTACTGCCACGTGTCGTCCTCTTTGATCGTGCGCTGCGAGACAGCCCGCAGGCGCACCAGCAGCACCGGACAATCGGTGTCGAACTGGATGTAGACCCGCTTGGTCACGTCGCCGAGCTCGACCGGTGTGCTCCAGACGACCTCGAACTGCGCGTCGGGCTTGAGGTAGCGCGCGTCCCCGTTGGGACCGGCGGGAGCGCCCGCGAGTGGAACGGTGCCGTGCACGCGGAAGGTGAAGGTGTATGGCTTTTCGAGCTTGCTGCCGTCCATGGCGGCGAAGTCGTCGCTCACGGTGACCGTGTAGGTCGTGGCCGGATTCAGCGGCGCCGCGGGCGTGAACCGCAGCGTGATCGGGTCGCGCCATTCGACTTTCCCGGCAGTCGCCGGCGTAATGCTGAAGATCCGTTTGGCGTCGACCGTGGCATCGAGCGATCCCGCGACTGGACGATCGAAGGTGACCGAGACGATGGTGGTTGGAGCGGCGGCGGCCGGATCGGTACCGGGTGTGACCCGCAGGACACGGAGCGGTGTCGGGGTGGACACCACGAAGCTGCTGAGAGCGAGCGTCAGGACGGCGGAAAGCGCGCGCATATAGCCTTTGCGGTCGGGTTCACAATACGAAAAAGCAAAAAGGGGACCAACCACATCGGTTGATTCCCTTTGAGTTTTCGCAGAGCGGGCGACGGGATTCGAACCCGTGACGTCCAGCTTGGGAAGCTGGCATTCTACCCCTGAATTACGCCCGCAAGGACTTCAAAGATACGCAGCGCGCGGTGTTTTTGCAGGTCAGGATGTGCGAGCAGCATTCGTCGTTTACCGTGGTGGCGGGCCTAACCGGTCGGCTCCACGAGACTGGGCCAGGAGCCGTTCAGCGAAATCGAGCCGCTCCTCTACCTCTCCCAAGCGGTTTTGCATCGCATCCAAGGCCTGGCGCAACTCACCAATCTCCTCATCCGAGGCCGGCAGCTTTCGCACCGAGGCTCGCAACTTCACCACGACGATCTGCGCGACTGCAACCGCGAATATGAGGACCGCGCCACCGATTGCCCACTCAGGAATGAAACCCATGTCCTGGTGCTCGCTTTCACATCTGGGAAGAAGTCATGCCACAATCTACGCGCGCGTCAGGCCGCTCATGGCCGGAATGCCCCCGGCAACGACGCTCGGTCCACGCGCATGCCCGCCTCTTCGAGCAAACAGACGTACTGACGCATCGGCGGCATTCCCGCCGCGGACCGCCGTGCGTCGAGACCCGTGGTATCGGACACGGGGGCGAACCGAAAGACGCCGCCGGGCCCTGCATTGAACTGCGTGCCGAAACGTTGCGGCTGGCCCTGATGCACCAGCACGCGGTCTTCGAGCATCGCCAGTTTTTCAGGCGAGATTTGGCCGGCAGGGATGGCCTTGGCGGACGCCAGCGCCCGCTCCTGCAATGGCCAGCTGTGCTGGATGATCAGCATTGCCGCATCCGATCCTGCCGGGCCAACCATGGACCTCGTGGGCAGGCCAAAGCGGTCGAGGATGAGGACCATCTCGGCGGCCAAGGTCGAGTCCAGGCTCCTGAGTTGTCGGACATAGAGTGTATCGGTGACATGGGCGCCGAACTCCGCTCGGGGCGCCTGATCCCGCTCGCCGAGGCTGATCAAGACGCGGCGGAGAGAATCGTTGCTCCAGTGCAAGCCCGATTCATTGGACCAGGTCCGGCTCGTCCGTGCCCAGGCGGCGGTTGTGTCGAAGGGAGGACATGCAGGTGATTGACCCACCGCCTGCTTGCATGGTGCGAGGAGCCCAACCAGAAGGAAGAGGCGTATAGTTCTCCAACGCAGGACCGCCTCAAGGGCGATGATCACGGCCTCCAGCGCCAGCAAAACCGGGAACTTGTCAATCAGCAGGAACCCGACCTCCGCAACGAATACCGTCGCGCCGAGGTAGACCAGAAGGCGTAGGGTCGGCGGCGGTTGAGCCCTGCCCCACCGCTCGAGCAGGATAGCGGCAAGTGCCAGGGGCGCGAGAAAGACTTCCCACAGAGGAATGTACAGGCCGAAACCGCCGCAGCCACCGCTGAACTTGGCGTCACCCTGGCACAATACCGCGAGGTTGAACCAGATCGCTAACGCGACGAGCGCGATATGCGCGGCAATAAACCAGACCACTTGTCGGAGTGTCATGGCTTCACAAACGAAAGCCTAGCACACCGGATATCCACGTGTCCACTGGATGCGTCGGTGGACGCCCCCCTTTGGGGGCTTGCACACCTACCGGTTCCGGGTGTACTATATCGTTCAGCGATATATCGCGAGGCGACCGTGTCCCGTAGTCCGCAAAAACAGCCCACCCCCGAGTCGTTCCTGCCCGTGCCACCCGCCACGTTCCACATCCTGCTCGCCCTGGCGGACGGCGATCTGCACGGATACGCCATCATGCAGGACGTGGCGCAGCGGTCCGAGGGCGCTGTGCGCCTCGGGCCCGGAACGCTGTATGGGGCGCTGAAACGGCTGCTGGAGGCGAGGCTCGTCGACGAATCCGGCGAACGGGCAGACCCTGAGCGGGCCGACGAGCGGCGCCGCTACTATCGGCTGACCCCACTGGGCCTGGCCGTTGCACGCGCCGAGGCACGACGGCTCGACGCGATCGTCCGCACGGCGCGGCGCAAGAAACTGATCGGCGCGAGGCCCGCATGAGCGCCGAGCGCATCTACCGCCTGCTGCTGCGCGTGTACCCGCCGGCTTTTCGCGCCGCATATGAACGAGAAATGGTGCTGGTCTTTCGCGATCAGTGCCGAGACGGCGACGTGCGAACCCTCGGATTCTGGGTGCGCGTCTTCTGGGATATCGTGCGGAGCGCACCGGCGCTGCGCGCAGAAACTACTCGAACAGTCGAGGTCATTATGAAGCTCGCTGCCATCCTCACCGTGTTGCTCGGCGCACTTGGCATCCTGGGCGCCATGAACGAATGGGGCGCCGCGTCCCAGCACGCCGGCGCGTACCTGCTCGCGATCGTGCTCGGCGTCGCCGCGAGTCTGCTCCTCGTCGGCGCCGGTGTCGCGATCCTGCGCCAGAAAAACCAGGCCGCGCGGCTCGCGGTCGCCCTGTCGCTCGTCTGCTTTGTGGCCGCGCGGCTGCTGTTTCCCTGGATGTCCATCTTCCTTCAATTGATTGGGTTTGTGGTGCCCGTTGGGCTCTTGATCGCGCTGTATTGGCCGCGCAAATCATCAAGGTTGGGAGCCGCCTAATCTTACGGCGCGCGAACATTGTTTGGCTGCTGATAAGCGACAATGATGACCAGGTCCTCCGAGCCCCGTTGCCGCAAGCCGTGAGAGCTCCCCGTCCGAGTCAGAATCGCCGTCCCAGGCCCCACGACCGACTCGACACCGTTCAACGTCAGTACGCCGGTGCCGCTCAAGACGTAATAGATCTCGTCCTCGTCCTGTCGGTGGTATCCGATCGCCGCCCCGGGATGCAGCGCCCGTTTGCGAAAGACGAGCCCAAGCTTCGGGGCGTGGGCAAAGAACGAGTACGCGGTACTCTGGCCACCGCCCTCGTGCGGCCCCGGTTCGGGTCGCGCGACTGTCGAATCGTGCTCGATGAGTGAAGCGGCTTGGGACGACCACCGGGATGGCGGGAGCAGCAGAGAAAGGCAAGCGCTCGCCGCGATAACTAGACGGAGCATCCGCCCTCCCAGGATTGATGAACCGGCTGCGGCGGCGCCACCCTATTACTCGGGGAAGAGCGGATTCCAGCACCCGCTCCTGGCGACCGGCATCGACTCTGGAGTCCCGCCAGTACCAACCGCCATGGGATCTGTGACTGGGCCGCGCATGCGATAGACGGGCATGGGACAAGTACTGCTGGACCTCGACGCACCCCAAGTCGGTGCTGTGCTCGGCCCGAACGCGTAAGTCCGGATCGTGAGCAGCGGCTTGCTTGGGAACGAAAGATGGCTGAGCGGATGCGCTTGAGCACTCACCGTCGCTGCCGCCGAAACGAGAGCCGAGACGAGAACGGGAATTGTGATTCGCATATCCCTCCTCTTTACGCGTGGTGCCTAATGCTAGCGCACGGACAGCCCTGCAGTCATTGGATCTATTGAGCGCGGCCGCCGGCTACATGCCGTAGCGAACAACCTACTCTGTGTCGTCCGGTGGCACATACCCGACGATCTCTTCCCACTCGGGCGCGGTATTGAAGATGACCTCACAATCGCAGCCCGCGCCGTTCTCCCCCAGCCATTCGAGGATCGGCTCAACGGCAAGCTCTCGCTGGCTGAGAAACTCCCTCGTCACGGCAAACGTGTGACGGCATTGGTAACCGGACATGCTTGCGCGATCGAGCCGCTCGAACAGATCGCGAAGGTCGGCATGTGAGATTGGGATGTCGTCGTCTATCATGGTTGCTCCCTAACGAGACGCGCGGAAGCTGCGGCGCCGTGCGGGAATGATCACTAACGCGGCCGCCGAGCATTGAAGCCAGTCCGGAAACCTAAGAGTTAATCCCCCATCCCCCTCCGCGCGTTACCGTGGGGTATGACCGCAATATGGCTGTTTCGAGCAGTTCCGCCCAACACCAGATGATCGAACGGCAACTGGCGGCCCGGGATATCCGCGACCCGGAGATCCTGCGCGCGATGGCCGAGGTGCCGCGCGAAGCGTTCGTCCCGCACGAGTTGGTGGAATTCGCTTACGAGGATACCCCGCTGCCGATCGATGAGGAGCAGACGATCTCGCAGCCGTATATCGTCGCGCTCATGCTCGAGGCACTCGAGATCGAATCGACCGACAACATCCTCGATGTGGGAACCGGATCCGGATACGCCGCCGCCGTTGCGAGCCGCATTGCGGCGCAGGTCTACGGGATCGAACGCCACGCCAGCCTGGCCCATGCAGCCACGGAGCGCTGCAGCCGGTTGGGCTACACCAACGTGCACATCCGGCATGGAGACGGAACCCTGGGATCTCCGCAGCATGCGCCATTCGACTGTATCATGGTCGCCGCGGGCGGGCCGGTCGTCCCGGAAGCCCTCAAGCAACAGATGGCGATCGGCGGTCGGCTCGTGATTCCGGTCGGCGAGACCCCGCGCGCGCAGAACCTGCTGCGTATCCGCCGCACCGGTGAGAATACGTGGGCCGAGGAGAACCTCGGCGCCGTGGCGTTTGTCCCGCTGATCGGTACCGCCGGATGGTCGGCAGACGAAATGGCGCCGGCGCGCCCCCGCGCCCCCGCCGCCCCCGCCGCCCCCGCCACGCTGCCGGCGCGTATCGCCCGCCATGCTGAGTCGTTCGACACGATCGAGAATCTCTCCCTCGAGCCGTTCCTCGAGCGCATCGGCGAGGCTCGCGTCGTGTGTCTGGGCGAGGCGTCCCACGGAACGGCTGAGTTCTATACGATGCGGGCGCGAATCACGCGCGAGCTCATCGAGCGAAAGGGATTCACCGTCGTCGCCCTCGAGGCTGATTGGCCGGAAGCGCAGCGCCTCGACAGCTACGTCCGGGGCACCAGTGTGCAACCGCATCCCGAGCAGGCGTTCGACCGCTTCCCGACGTGGATGTGGGCCAATCATCAGATGACGGAGTTTGTGGACTGGCTCAAGGCGCACAATGACGACTGCGAGCCGGACGCTCGCGTGGCAATCGTTGGGCTGGATCTCTACAGTCTCCACCGCTCCATCGCGGCGGTGGTCCGATATCTCGATGACGTGGATCCAGAGACTGCGCGCGTCGCGCGGCATCGCTACGGCTGTCTCGAACCCTGGCAGCAGGATCCGGCGGCGTACGGCGCGGCGGTGTTATCCGGGCGCTACCGCGCGTGCGAACGCGACGTCGTGGCCATGCTCACCGACATGGTCCGCGAGCGCGCCCGTCTCGCCGAGCACGATCCCGAGCGCTTCTTCGACGCCGAACGCAACGCGGGATTGGTGGCACACGCGGAAGCGTACTATCGTGCGATGTATTACGGCTCGGCGCAGTCATGGAATCTGCGGGACCAGCACATGTTTGATACGCTGGAGGCCGTGTTGCGACACCGCGGAGCCGACGCGCGGGCGGTCGTCTGGGCGCACAACTCGCACCTCGGCGATGCGGCGTGGACGGAAATGTCGGCGCGCGGCGAGTACAACATCGGTCAGCTGGTGCGGTCCCGGTATGGCGATGACGGCTACCTGGTGGGTTTCGGCACCGATCATGGCACCGTCGCTGCAGCCTCGGACTGGGATGCCCCGATGGAGATCAAGCGCGTGGTGCCGTCGCATCAGCGCAGCTATGAGCGCCTCTGTCACGAGAGCGGAGTCGCGTCATTTCTACTGTTGCTCCGTGGCGCCGACTCGCAACTGCGGCGCGAGCTGAGCGCGGAACGACTCGAGCGTGCCATCGGCGTGATCTACCGGCCTGAAACGGAGCTTCAGAGCCATTATTTTCACGCCGTCCTGCCACGGCAGTTCGACGAGTGGATTTGGTTCGACGCGACGCATGCCGTCGAGCCCCTCGGGGTCGCGGCGCGTCAGGGGATGCCGGACACCTATCCTTTCGCCGTCTAACACCTCTCCACAGTCGGTCCCCCGGTCACAAATCCTTCTTCGCAGGTCCGTTGGATTGACCGCTCGCACATCGACCCGCAGGTTGGAGCATTGCGCCGTGCGTCTACGCTGCGGTGCGCTGATGCTACGCATCGGGCGCGAATCGAGGGGTGATGTCGTTCGCTGGCGACGAGTTTCGCGGAACCGAGCGGTTTCAGATCCTCAGGCGACTGGGCTCCGGCGGCATGGGCGTGGTTTACGCCGCCCGCGATCATGTTCGCGACGAGGTGGTCGCGCTCAAGACGCTCCGATGGACGGATGCCAACGCGATCTATCGTTTGAAGAAAGAATTCCGCACTCTCGCCGACATCGCTCACCCGAATCTGGTGACCCTGTATGAGCTCGTCGGTGAAGGCGACCACTGGTTCTTCACCATGGAACTGGTCGACGGCGGCGGGTTTCTGGAATTCGTGCGCTCCACTGAAGTGGATGCAACACGCCTCCGGGCGGCGCTGATTCAGCTTGCCCAGGGGTTGACCGCCATCCATCGCGCGGGAAAGCTGCACCGGGACCTCAAACCCTCCAACGTGCGTGTGACTCCGGAAGGCCGCGTCGTAATTCTCGATTTCGGCATTTCCGCCGATGTGGTCCTGCGCGACAGCCCAGTGCATACCGTCGAGGAAGGCATCTGGGGCACCCCCGAGTACATGTCGCCCGAACAGGCCGAGCAGCAGGCGACTCCCGCCAGTGACTGGTACTCCGTGGGGTGCATGCTGTATGAAGCGCTCACCGGTGAACCGCCGTTCATCGGTCGGCCTTTGAAGGTCCTTTCGGAGAAGCGGAACCTCGAGCCCTCGCGCCCGCAGACGCGAGACTCCGAAATGCCGGCGGACCTGGTCGAGCTCTGCATGCAGCTATTGGAGCGCGATCCGGCTCGCCGCCCCAACGGCGACGCCGTGCTCCGACGGCTGGGGGCGGCGCGGCAGCGCGCCCCCGCGCTGCGTCTTGCCACGCCATCCGTCGATGCGCCGTTGATCGGACGAGAACGGCAGATGGCCGAGCTCGATCACGCGTTCGCCGCGGCCCGCGACGGGCAGGCGGTGGCCGTCTACGTGCACGGGCCTTCCGGGATTGGGAAGAGCGCGCTGGTAGATCGTTTTCTCCGACGGCTCACCGGCGACGCAGACCCGATCGTGCTGCGGGGGCGCTGCTACGCGCGCGAATCGATGCCCTACAAGGGGGTGGACGGCATTGTCGACAGTCTCACCCAGTTCCTCCGGAGCCTTCCGGACGCGGAATTGACGCGCATGCTTCCCGACGACGCGCTGTTCGTTGTCGAGCTGTTTCCCGTACTCGGCCGCGTAGACAAGATCTCGCAATTGCAATGGCCGAGCGAGAGAATCCAGGATCCCGTACAGATGCGGCGCAGGGCCTTCGCGGCGCTGCGTGAGTTGTTCCGGCGCATCTCCGCGGTGCGGCCGGTCCTACTGCACGTCGATGACCTGCAGTGGGGCGACGCCGACAGCATCCTGCTGCTCGAGTATCTGCTCGCGCCTCCCAACCCGCCGCCGATTCTCCTGGTGGCCTGCTTCCGGAGTGAGGAGATCTCTTCCCATCCGTTCCTCACCACGTTGCTGAATGCCAAGCGCGCGCAGCACGTTCGCGTCGACCCGCTCTCTCCCACCGAAACCGCACGTCTCGCGCGACAGCTGCTCGACGCCGAGAGTGACAGTCAGTCGGTCGACGCCATCGTTCGGGAATCGGCCGGCAATCCTTTCCTCGTAGAAGAACTCGTCCGGTATGCGGTGCTGGCTCGTCAGGAGCAGCGCACCGGTCCCAGCGGGATCAGCCTGGGCGAGATGTTGGAGGCGCGCGTGGCACAGCTGCCGGACGGGTCCCGGAACTTTCTCGAGGCCCTCGCCGTCGCCGCGGGCCCTACCGACGCGGTCGTAATCCGCGATGTCGCTAGAATGACAGGCGACGAGCGCCCGCTCGTCGCAGCGCTGCAGGCGGAACATCTGCTGCGGGCGTCGACGTCGGTCGAACGCGTCGAGTTCTATCACGACCGCATCCGGGAGACCCTGGCGGCCCGGATCGACCCGGCCTCTATCCGGGACATACACCTGCGCCTCATTCGAGCGCTGGAAGCCCACCGCGCCGGCGATCCGGAAACGTTGTACGAGCATTACCTCGCGGCCGGCCAGCGCCAGCACGCGGCGACGTGCGCGTTGCAGGCAGGCGACAAAGCGGCGGGGGCGCTCGCGTTCGAGCGGGCCGCTGTTTTCTACGGCCGCGCGCTCGAGCTTGCCCGCGATACCGGCCGGGTCAGGTCGGAACTGCAGATCAAATTGGGCGAGGCCCTCGCCAACGCCGGCCGGGGTGCCGAAGCGGCGGAGGCGTTTCTTGCCGCCGCTGCGCACGTGCGGGACCTCGACGCCGGCGAGCTGCGACGGCGCGCCGCCGAGCAGCTGCTGCGCTCGGGCCACGTCGACCGCGGGCTGACAGTCGTGAAAACCGTGCTGAGCGCCGTCGGGTTGCGGTTGGCACGCTCACCCAAGCATGCGCTGGTCCGGTTGATTCTGCGACGGGCGTTGTTGCGAATTCGCGGCCTCCGCTTCACCGAGCGGCGCGCCGAGCAGATCGACCCTGGGTTGCTCAGCCGTATCGACGCCTGCTGGGCAGTGGCTATCGGCCTCGCGCGCGTTGACAACATTCGCGCCGCGGACTTTCAGACGTTGCACCTGCTGCTGGCGCTGCGCGCCGGGGAGCCGTTTCGCGTCGCACGCGCCCTGGCCGCCGAGGCGGGCTTTGTCTCTACCGAGGGCGGCCGCAGTCGCGCGCGGGCGATGAGGCTCGTAGCAGCAGCGCGCGCGGTGGCCGAGTCGATCGACCAGCCCGACGCGCTGGCTTACGCGTCGTTCGCCGCCGGCATCACGAGCTTCTACATGGGCGAATTCGCAGCAGCGCGCGACGCCTGCGAGCGCGCCGAGCGCGTGTTTCGCGAGCAGAGCACCGGGCTGGTGTGGGAGGTCAATACCGCACAGACGTTTGCGAGCTCGTCGCTCTATTACCTCGGCGATTTCGCCGAACTGGCGCGCCGGGTGCCCGTGCGGCTGCGCGAGGCCCGCGAGCGGGGCGACCTCTACGCGGCGGCCGATGTCGCGGCGGGGCGGCCCATCGTCGCCTGGCTGATGGAGGAAGACGTGAGCGGTGCGCAGCAAGCGATCCGTGAGGCGATGGCAAGCTGGTCGGCTACGGGGTTTCATCTGCAGCGCTACTTCGGCTTGTTTGCGGAGGTTCAAGTCGACCTCTACGCCGGCCATGGGCTCGACGCGTTGCAGCGCGTGACCGCGCGGTGGCGTGCGCTGGCACGATCGATGGTGCTTCGTGTTCAAGTGATTCGGCTCGAAGCGTTTCATCTTCGCGCCCGGTGCGCGCTGGCTGCCACAGCGACAGCGCGCGATCCCGCACCGCTACTGCTGAGCGCCGAGCGCGACGCGCGCCGAATCGCGCGCGAGGAACGACCCTGGTCCGATCCTCTCGCCCATCTCGTGCTCGCTGCCGTGCGCGTCGCCCGAGGCCAGGCAGACGCCGTTGAACTATTGAGCAAGGCTGTGGCTGAATTCGAGGCGGCGCACATGACGGCCTTTGCGACGGCCGCGCGCCGGCGTCAGGGCGAGCTGATTGGCGGCACGGCAGGAGCGGAGCTGATAACTCAGGCGGACGTCTGGCTGAGATCGCAGGGCGTACGTCAACCAAAGAGCTTCACGGATATGCTGGCGCCGGGGTTCTCCACCGGCTAGTGCCTCCCGGCGATTAAGCCTCTGATCGCGAGACACATCAATCAACCAGTGCCACCGTGCCACACGACCTGGGCATCATCGGCTTTCACGGCGTCCGCTATTTGGTCACGGACGTAAAGCGCGCCGTCGAGTTCTATAATGAGCGTCTTGGCTTTGCCGTTGAGTATCAGCAGCTTCCCGCGTTCGCAACCGTAGCTCTTGGGACATTGAAGATTCACCTGAGCGGCCCGCAAGCGTCTGGTTCACGGCCGTTGCCCAGTGGCGGACCGCAGGGCCCTGGAGGGTACAATCGCGTGATTCTTCGCGTCCAAGATCTCCCGGAAGCGATTGGGATGCTACGCAATAATGGGATCACGTTTCGCAACGCGATGGAGATTGGTCCCGGAGGCAGGCAGATTCAGATCGAGGATCCCGATGGGAATCCCATCGAGCTTTTCCAGCCGGGACACTAGTGATTTTCAGGTCCTTCGTTCGTCGCTGCCGTCAATGCCTTCACGGCGATCGCAGCCACCAGGGCCGTCAGCAGCAATCCGCACACCCCAATAACAATCGCCAGCATGCGTGTAAGCGGTGTCTGGGGCGAAAGATCGCCGTAGCCGATCGTCAGGCCGGTCACGAAGGCGAAATAGATCGACTCGTGCAGCGACCAGCCTTCACGCAGGCCGACAATAACGCCGAGCGCGATCATCAGTCCCAGCAGGACTGATAGGATGGGCCACACCACGCGCAACCCGGTGAGCAACCCGGCAACGAATTTCCTTCTCAACGTGCGCGCAGCCATGCTCTCTCCGGGCGATCCTCGGCGGTCCCCAAAACCCCGACTAGGTACAAGCTGGTGAATACGGACTGCTCGACACTTGACGTAGCCCGCCCGCAACGCTGTCCCCAAGTGGAGAATGGACTTCGAGGTACGCGCGGCCACTGTCCAGCAAGGTCCAGAGATCGCTCCATGGCCCAGGACCCTCGAACCGATTGATGCCGGTTTGCCAAATCGAATCGCCGGCTAGGTAGCCGTTGGCGGACTCCCATAGGATCCGGCCCGGACGGTCAGGTGCGCCTTCATGGACATGGAGTTTGCTCACCGCAGTAACGTATCCCCGCACGTTCACAGCGGCGATCACCCCCTGCTGCGATTCAAAACCACGCCATTCATTGAGCTCCAGAAAAATCCACCCGCTATCGCCCGCTGCGGGCGGAGACGCGAGAGGCACCGCTTGGCCCAAAGCCCCCGCATAGGACGCACTCCGGGCCTCAGTCCCGCATGCATAGGGATCGCAGGCAGCCGTGCTCGATGCGAGGAGCACAGCGACGAGGGCGAAAACGCGACGAGCTTCCACCGGATAGTCCTCCAACAATGGAGCTGCCTAACGAGACGCGCCCAAGCTGTAGCGCGGGCGAGAAGATTTCACAACAGAACTCTACCACCGCGCATATCAGCATGAAGCCGTCCCCAACCTCCAGGGCCTCGGACGCTACGCGTCGCGACGGACGATCGCCGGAGAGAATGCGGGCACACACACCGCGATGTACTCGGCGCCATCGGGATCAGGAGTGCTGTAGCGCACCCACTCCCCCGGCGACGCCACAATCGCCTGCCCTGCAGCAACCTCGTGCTCGCCGCCTTCATATTCGACTCGTACGCGACCTCGCAAAACGAGCGTGATTTCTTCGAAATCGGGACGCTGACCCGGCTCCGCCCAACCAGCAGGCGAAATCATTCGGGCGACGCTGACGCCGTTCTGGCCGGAGCTCACGCGGCCGGCGTACTCCTCGATTCGCTTCGTCTTGTTTCCGGCGGCTGAGATGATAGCGGGATGCTCAATAAATCTTGGCATGGTCCTCACGGAACGAGGGTCGTTGGGGGGCCGGGGGCGGCCTAACGCACCGCGCTTCCAATCTACGCGCGCCGCCAGCTTCAAGCGCTGCTTAGACAGCGGCCGAGTGAACCTCGAATTGTGCTCGCGTGCGAGGCCTCAGTAAGTAAAAGATCATCGCCCCGCCGATCGGAACTCCAACCAACGTCCGAAGGTCGCCTCGCATCACCGCGTTCCCGAGGTCAGCGATGAGATTGAGGGCGAGAATGCTTACCGCCAAGCGATGACCCCATTGCACTCGGCGCCCCAACCCGACCGCCGCAAGAGCACAAGCCATCGCTACGATCAGCATGAGCAACACGCCCCAACTGCCGAGCGCCGTCAATGCTACTTGTGCTTGGGGATTGGCCCGCCACATCGAGGCAAGAAAGCGGCCCCGGAGCAGAAGTCCTAAGAATGCGAGAAAGGCCATCAACGCACCGAACACAAAGAATGCGATAAGAAGAGTAAGGCCGACGGGACGGCGCATGAGCCGAAGCGTGATCCCGCTGTCTAACGGACTGCGCCTAAGCTGCGGCGCGAGCTGGACGATTTCACAAACAGATGCCTCCCCTGCAAGACGGCGACGCCAGCGTCAAGCGCGTGTTAGACAACGCTCGGCAGAACGGTCTCGGCTGACACTACTGTATCTTGGCCCCGGCGCGGTCGCGTCCGTACTGATGCAGCACAAGTCCGGTCACCGCGCCCGTCGCGTTGCGGGTGAAGGTAACTTGCGCCTCCGCCTCCTTCACGAAGAACTCACTAGGCGCCTCCGGCCACAGCTTGACTGGCCCGCCCCCGGTGCTGGCGCGAGCGAGAAGCGACTCACCGTCAAGGGTCACCTCGAGCTCGACGCCCGGCGCGAGTCGGTATTGCCCGACGTACGAGGCGAGCGTCGCGCGCGGGAGGGTGATCGCGACGCGGGGCCGAGGGGGCAACGCCGACGGCGGCACCAGACCAAGGAGGCGCATATACACGGCGAGCTGGCTGTAGTGCTCGGCCAGGTCAGTCTCGAAACCAAGCAAACTGTTCGCGTTGGCGGGCGAAGAAAGACCGGCGGCACGGTCGAGCGCATCGTCGCAGAAACGGAGTGAGGCGCGAAGGCGGGCCACAAGTGTGTCCTTGGGCCACCGCGCTTTGACGGTGTCGGCGAGCGAGTCGGCGGCGCTCCTCGGGTGCTTCAAGTCCGAGAAGCGCTCGCAGAGCCCGTAGTTCGCCTGCTCCAGGTGCTGCGCGATGTACCCGATCGACTGCTGGGCCGGGGTCGGACGGTAGTCGTAACGAGTGGCTGGGATCGAGTCGAACGCAGCGACGAGCCTGCTCCCGTAAACGTCGGCGAATCGCTCGAAAATGAACATGATGCCGCTGGTGCTATCGACGGCCTGGGCCGACCCGCGCGCCGGAGCGATAAGCGCTGAGAAGGAGAAGAAGGCGAGTGCGTGACTCAAGCGCATGGGTTCGAGCGCTATCTAACGGATCGCGTTTCAGCGACAAGGTTAGAGAGGTTGGCCGGTTCCATCTGCCGGACCATGTCGTCGGCAAGGTGAAACGTTACTAAGAGGATTGTGACCAGAGACGACGTTGTTAGAATGACGTTTGGCTTCATCATGCCGCCTAACGAATCGCGCTTAACCTGCGGCGCCGCACTAGAAGGTTCATGGATGACAAGTACGCGCTCGACCGACCCTGTCAACGGCCGCAGGAGGAACGCAGAAGGTCGACAGGACTCATGGGCGCTCCAGGGGGCGGAGGCAGCAGCGCGAGACGACTCGATCGCATGGCCATGTAAACCGAGTCCGCGCACAACGCTGGCGACAACCTCGCGCTCGTCATGGACGACGGCGATCCGAGGAAGAGAATCGCATCCGCCTGATCTTGAAGCGCTGGCGTGACGCGGCCGTCAGGTGTCGTCCAATGAGCGGCGCCAAGCGATGTCCCGCGCAATGAGACGAAACTCGGAATCGGCCAGCTGGACGCGGTGGAGTCCAGCGTCGTGAGATTCCGCCGCACTTCTGGAATGACGGTGAACACTATCACCCCATCCTCCGACTCGAGTCGATCGACGAGCCCATTGGCGCGCTGGTTCGACGATGCTGGATGTCGCAGGAGATGTCCTGCGCCGAAGATCACGAGCGCGCGCCGGCCGTGGGCGAGCACCTCGCGTTGAGTCGCCCGAGCAGCGTAGTCCTCGCGCGTGATCGCCACTGAATCGAGTGCCGCTTTCGAGCGCACGATCGACCAGTCGATGGGCGGATCGGCGAGGATCACCCGCAACTGGCGTTGCCGCGGAAGCGACGCATTGACCGCACGCACCGTGCGAAAGAACTCCTCGTATATGGGCAGGTCCCATTCCCACTCGATTTGCGTGGTGTTCTGCCACACCTGACGCAGATCGCCGTACGGAACGTCCTCGCCGGCAACGAACCGGTCGATGAGTGGCTGATAACGCGCATTCCCAAATTCGACGACTATATCGGTCCCCGTCGCGAGGAAGCGGGAATCACGCACCAGCGATCGTAGGAATGCTTGGCATTGCTCGTTGCCCCGAAACTCGACGTTTCCGACCGCGACGACGCGATGGGACGCCAGCATCTCGGAAATCGCGCCGATCGGCTCGAGCGGGTGTGCGCGTGGGAGGACGGTTTGCCCATGAAGTCGCGATACCGCGCCGACGATCGCGCACCCCACGAGCGCCACCGAAGGGGCCAAACGCAGAATGCCCTTGTGAGCCCACATGCTCCTTCGTACGCGGAACGGGGGACGCGGTTTCGTTGCTTCGGCGTCTCATACCATAAAGCGATAATCGCCCGACAGCCTACTGCTTGACGAGGAGGAGCGTTTCTTTACAGGAGGACGGATGGGGAGCCGATCCGAGGCGCGCAAAGAGGGAGACGGCGCGGCCACATCCCATTGCGTCCGGGTCGGTCGTGGCAGGATCGACCCGTGACTCGTGCAGCGAGATCCTCGTCGCGGAGATCGTCGCTGGCGGAGCAACAATCGGATGTGGAGTGAGCCCGAAGACGGAGTCTGCACGCACAACGACGGTGTCTTGTATCAGCCCGGCGCTGTTAGATTCGTACATCGTGAGCCGCGCCGTCGAGTCAATGAGCGTGAAGTGTAGTGAGAACGCCTCGGTCACGGTATACGTGTGCGTCCCGAGCGTGGCGAGGACGACTGTGCCGCGGGCCACGACCGTGGCATAAACCCTGTCGGTATCCACGTGGACCGCCGTCGCGGAATCAAGGAGCGTCCACCTTCCACTCAGGTCGAGTGCACTGAGGTCGAGCGCGGTCGGCGAGTTGGAGCAGGCAACGAGGGCGGCGATAACAAGCGGTGCAAGTCGTTTCATCACCGTGGCAGCAAGATGCGACGATTCATAATGTGGCGCCATGGCATCAGGTAAGCGCGGCGCCGCCGGCTAACGAATCGCGCTTAAGCTGCGGCGCGCTGAAGAAAGACTCATTCCCTAATCTACACGCGCCGCCAGCTTCGAGCGCTTGTTAGGCCGCGTGCGTTAGATGGCGCTAGCCTTAGACGCTTACTTGGCGTCGTCGTGCGCGAGCGACGCCGATAGTGTGCGATGGGCGTTGGCCTGGTCGAGCAAATCCTTGGCCTTCTTCTCGAAGGTCTCGACCGCGTCGGCGCCGGCGGGCCACCGCCTCGGAGGTTCGGCTTGCCTCGCAAGTTGGATAAGTGCCTTGGCGAGCTTGCCGGGGTCACCGCCCTGCAAGCCGTTCATTTTCTTCCAGCCAGCAACCGTCTCACGGGTCTTCGCGGCGTAGTCGTCGATCGAAGCCTCGGGCCACACCGTCGATTGGTCTGTGAGCAACTCGGTGCGGAAGAAGCCGGGCTCGACAAGCATCGTGCGGATGCCGAACGGCGCGATCTCCTCGGCCAGCGATTCCATCCATCCCTCGACGCCGAACTTTGCCGCAGAGTAGGCCGAAACGAATGCCTGTCCGGTAATACCGCCGGTTGAGGAGATCGTCACGATCACCCCGCGGCGCTGGGCGCGGAGGACCGGAAGCGTGGCGCGCGTGACGTTCACCGGGCCGAACAGGTTCGTCTCGATCTGCGCCCTGAAGTCCTCAGGAGGAAGCTCCTCGAAGAACCCCGCGTAGAAGTTGCCCGCGTTATTGACGAGGACGTCGATTCGTCCGAACCGCTCGACTCCCGCGGCCACGGCCGCCTTGGCGTCCTCAGGACGGGTGACATCGAGCTTGACGATGAGCAGGTCGTCGGCCGCGCCGAGCGCCTTGGCCACCAGGTTGGTGTTCCGGCCGGTCGCCACGACCGCGTGGCCCGCGGCGAGCGCCGCCTTCGCGATATCAACGCCCATGCCCCGGCCAGCTCCGGTCACAAACCAGACGTTCTTGTCAGTCATGGTATTCCCTACGGCTCGTTGTCTTGTTAGGCAACCCGCTCACGATGGCAACACTGAAGGCATCGAGTGTGCCACCCGCGGACATTCTCCGCTCGCTCGCGGCCGCAGTTCCAACACTTGTTGGACCACAAAGTACCGTCGACCGCTGTAGATGCTTCCTGAGCGCGTGTTGATTCCGCGTAGCCGCACGTACATGCCTTGGGTGGGAGCACTGACTGCTGCCTGGTACTGCGCGGCGAGCGCGGAATCTGGTACAAGGAGCGCGGTATTGGGCTCATCGCAGGGAAAGAACGTCCCAGCACCATCTTGAGCGACGTAGACTCCACGAACCTCAGTGGGTCGGTGGCATGCGGCGATGCCGCAACAAAGAAGGAGCGTCCAAGTCGGCGCCGCCAGCTTCAGGCGCTTGTTAGGCAGCAGCACAAAGTCACGACTCCCGAGTCGGCAACGTCATGATCATATCGGCTTGCCCGTCTGCACGGGAGCTAAGCATGACGCGAATTGGAATTGGCTTGCTACGACCCCTCTGAAACCGGATGACTCCCTGTGTGTCTGCCGGTCGAGCCCGTCGCATCCTCGCCATCGCCTTGAAGCGGCGCACAACCCGGCGATGCATCGACGAGGGCAGTGCGAAGTACTGACTACCCAACTCTCCCTTATAGGCGCGGATCTCGGCGATGGCCGCGCCACCCTGCGGCGCCAACACTTCTAGACGCTCAACGCCACAAGCGAGCGCGCCCGCGACCAGACCATTACACAACTCGACGAGGGGCAGTTCGTGAACGAACCGGATCTCGCCGAGTTGGGGAAGCAGAAAATGTTCTCTCATGCTGCTGCCTAACGAATCGCGCTTAAGCTGCGGCGCGCCGAAGAAAGATTCATTCCCTAATCTACGCGCGCCGCCAGCTTCACGCGCTGGTTAGGCGCCACGCAGAGGTTCTTCAACTAGACGCGGTCGGTTCGCCAAATGTGGCGGTCGGTTCGCAAAATGTGACCACCCAGGGCAGCAGATTGCTGCCAGGTTGGTCATACGCGCCGAACCGGATGAACGCAGCGGTTCCCACTACAACGGTCAGAACTATCAGCGCGTTTTCGCCTAGCCATGGGCGTAACAGACGGGCACCTACCACAACGATATCTCCCAGACCGAGCGTTGTGAGCGCGACAGTCAGCCAACGCCGGGGCGCTGGAAGAGCGACTGCAAGGTAGGTGATGTCGGCAGCGTTGATCCGCTTCGTCGCTCCATGAGGGGGGAGATTGACGAGCGTGATTTCGTCCATGTTCGCTTGCCGCACCTTGGCTTGGTACTGCTCCCCACTGCGCACGACGATTCGCACTACGTGTGGATCATCCCCGCTGAACGACAGTGGGTCGAGGTAGTCCTCCAGAGCACCGAGCGCGTCGTGAATTGACGCAT
The DNA here is from genome assembly GCA_003221035.1 of Gemmatimonadota bacterium. Lineage (GTDB taxonomy): Bacteria > Gemmatimonadota > Gemmatimonadetes > Gemmatimonadales > GWC2-71-9 > 20CM-2-65-7. The sequence goes on along the minus strand of QHUB01000008.1, from coordinate 98 downwards.
ATGGCGTCGCATCTTCTGCCATGCGTCGCGCCTAACGAATCGCGCTTAAGCTGCGGCGCGCTGAAGAAAGAGTCATTCCACAATCTACGCGCGCCGCC
>QHUB01000094.1 GCA_003221035.1 Gemmatimonadota bacterium | reverse complement strand
GCTGCCCGCAGCACTGGTCGAACGCTGCGACCGCGAGGGGTGGCTGCTCATCCGCAACTACAACGACGAGATCGGTGCCTCGGTCGTGGACGTCTTCGGCACTGACGACCGCGCTGCGGTCGAGCGGTATTGCCGCGCCAACCAGATCACGTTCGAGTGGCGGGAGGGCGGCGGGCTGCGCACCTGGCAGCGCCGCAGCGCCGTCGTCCGCCATCCGATCAGCGGCCGGCGCTGCTGGTTCAATCAGATCGCGTTCCTGAATCCGTGGACGCTCGCTGACGAGGTGCGTGAGTACCTCGTGGACATGTACGGCGAGGACGGGCTGCCGTTCAATACGCGCTTCGGCAACGGAGATCCGATCGGACCGGAGATCGTGCAGACCATCAACGCGGCGTACGAAGCGCGGACGGTGCGCGCGCCATGGCAGGCGGGCGACCTGCTGCTCGTGGACAACATCCGTACCGCGCACGGCAGGGAGCCGTTCGAAGGACCGCGCGACGTGATCGTGGCGCTGGCCGATCCCGTGCGACTGACCGGCCGATGACGACCGTTTCCCGGATCACGCCGGCGGCGATCGGTCCTGTCCTTGGCCAGGAGCGTATCGATGCCATCGACATTCTGCGCGGCGTGGCGATCCTGGGAATTCTCATCGTCAACATGGGCCTGTTTAGCCACGGGGAAACTCCGCCCGCGCGCGGGATCGTTGACCGGCTGATTTTCTTCTTCGCTCAGGAAAAATTCAAAGCCCTCTTCTCCTTTCTCTTTGGCGTGGGCCTGGCGGTGCAGATGTTGCGCGCCGAGGCGCGCGGCGCGCGCTTTCTGCCGCGCTACGCCCGGCGTCTGGGCGTCTTATTCCTGATTGGCGTCGCGCATTCGCTCCTCGTCTGGGACGGCGACATCCTGCACGATTACGCACAGCTGGGTGTCGTCCTGCTGCTGTTTCGCCGCCGCTCGCTCCGGACGCTGCTGGTCTGGGCGGGCGTCTTGATCGCCATTCCGATGGTGTTCTACAGTCTCACGACCTATCGCGCCCTCACCGGGGGGGGCCACGTGAATCCGCAAGTGCAGAAGTGGATCGCGTACGAGACTGAGGAATCCGATCAGCAGACCACCGACGACGCTGACGACGCCGCGCGCATTTATGCGCGCGGAACCTATGGCGAGATGCTGGCATTCCGGGCGCGCGAGCTACCCCGGGACCTGCTGCCCGATTCCGACGACGCCTTCATACTCGCCATGTTCTTGCTGGGACTTTACGCCGGCCGGCGCAGGATCTTTCACGATATTCCCGCGCATCGCGCATTGCTCCGGCGTGTGCAACGGTGGGGCCTGCTCATCGGCGTCGCCGGAAACGCGGCGTTTGCGGTCGGAGGAGCGTTCGAGCCTGCGCCGGATTCGGTCATGCAGAACGGGGGCAGGTTGTGCCTGGTCTTTGGTGCCGCCGCACTGACGCTCTTCTATGCTTCGAGCATCGCACTCCTCACCCAGAGTGACCGCTGGCGCCGGCGATTGACGCCGCTTGCGGCCGTCGGACGCACGGCGCTGAGCAACTATCTGCTGCAATCGCTCATTTGCACTACGATCTTCTATAGCTACGGCCTCGCCCTGTTCGGCCGCGTTGGTTCCTCCGTCGGGCTGCTGCTCACGATCGGCATCTTCCTCGTTCAAGTCCCGTTGAGTGTGTGGTGGCTCGGGCGATTCCGGTTCGGCCCGATAGAATGGGCGTGGAGATCGCTGACGTATTGGCAGCGTCAGCCCATGCGACTGACCGCGCCGGCCACAGGCGCGGCGCTGGGTACCTGAATGCAGTTCGAGCTGGCGACGAATGAAGCGCGGTGCTGGAGCATCTGTCTGGATGTTTCGGACCAGGTCATGGCGAGCCACTATGCGCACCTCCCATCCGAGGAACGGGAGCGTAGCGCACGGTTTCGTTTCGAAGCCGACCGCCGCCGCTTCGTGGTCGCGCATGGTGTCCTGCGTGACCTGCTGGGATCCTATCTCGGGACAAGTCCACGGCGGATCCAGTTCACGTACAACGCATTCGGCAAGCCCGCGCTGAGTCCTGAATTCGGCGACCGGGTCAAGTTCAACCTTTCGCATTCCGGCGACCTTGCGCTCATTGCGATCGCCACGAACGCCCACGTCGGCGTCGACATCGAACAGATCGTCCCGCAGTCCAATTACCTCGACATCGCACGCACCTTCTTCTCGATGACCGAGCTCGAGGAACTGAGGCACGTCCCCGCCCAGTTGCTGCCTGAGACGTTCTACAGATGTTGGACCAGGCGGGAAGCGTATGCGAAAGGGTGTGGCGCGGGGCTCGGTGGGCTGCGGGATGGGGAGGATTACTGTAACAGCTGGTCATTCCACGAGATCCGACCCGCGCCCGATTACATCGGGACCGTGGCTTTACGCCCCGTGTAGCTTCCTGCCGTGCCCAAAGCTGCTGTTGTGCTGCTGTCCGGAGGGGTCGACTCGGCCACCACCCTCGCCATCGCCCAGGCCCAAGGCTTCGAATGCCATGCTCTGTCCTTTAGCTACGGGCAGCGGCACGGCGTGGAGCTGGCGGCGGCGCGACGGATCGCCCAGGCCTTCGGCGTCGACCACAAAGTCCTCGAAATTGATCTGCGCGCCTTCGGCGGCTCCGCGCTCACCGACGAGATCGCCGTGCCCAAGGACCGCCCGATCGACGATTCGATCCCGGTCACCTACGTCCCCGCGCGCAACACGATCTTCCTGTCGTTCGCGTTGGCGTGGGCCGAAGTGCTCGGCGCGCGCGACATCTTCATCGGCGTCAACGCGCTCGACTACTCCGGTTATCCCGACTGCCGCCCCGACTACATCGCCGCGTTCCAGAAGCTCGCTGACCTCGCAACCAAAGCCGGCGTAGAAGGCGCGCGGTTCCGCGTTCATACGCCGCTGATTGAGATGACCAAAGCCGACATAATAAGGAAAGGACTCGAGCTGGGCGTTGACTACGCGTTGACGTTCAGCTGCTACGATCCCTCGCCGGCAGGAGAACCCTGCGGGCGCTGCGATGCGTGCCTGATCAGAGCGAAAGGTTTCGCCGAGGTCTTCACGCACGACGAACGACGCACGATGCACGCTTTATGACGTACACCGTCAAGGAGATCTACTACACGCTGCAAGGCGAAGGCGCCAACACCGGCCGCCCGGCGGTGTTCTTGCGATTCGCCGGCTGCAATCTCTGGACGGGCCGCGAGGAGGACCGCGCGAGCGCGATTTGCCAGTTCTGCGACACGGACTTTGTCGGCGGCACGAAGTACGGGAGCGCCGAGCAGGTCGCCGAAGAGGTCGCGAGCCAGTGGTTCGGCAACGGCACGGCGAAGCGCTTCGTCGTGATCACGGGCGGTGAGCCGCTGCTGCAAGTTGACCGGCCGTTGATCGACAGCCTGCACAATCTGGGGTTCGAGATCGCGATCGAAACGAACGGCACGCTCGAGGCGCCGGCCGGCATCGACTGGATCTGCGTGAGTCCCAAGGCCGGCACCGTGATCAAGCAGCGCTCGGGCAACGAGCTGAAGCTCGTGTATCCACAGCAACTGGATCATGCTGTAGGGGCGGAGCATGCTGCGCCGCTACTTTTCGACCCCGCACAATTCGAGCGGCTGGACTTCGAGCGCTTCTTCCTGCAGCCGATGGACGGCCCCGCGGTCGAGCAAAACACCGAGCTGGCCGCGCGCTACTGCCTCGAGCATCCCCGCTGGCGGCTCAGTCTCCAGACGCACAAGCTGCTGGGCATGAGATGATGGAGATCCGAAAGGCCTTCACGATCGAAGCCGCCCATCGGCTGCCCAATCTTCCGGCGAGCCACAAGTGCGCGCGGCTGCACGGCCACTCGTTCAATGTCGAGATCGCCGTGGGCGGGCCGATGGATCCGGAGAAGGGCTGGATCATGGATTACGGCGACATCAAGCAGGCGTTCCAGTCCATCTACGACGAGTTGGACCACAACTATCTGAACGACATCGCCGGGCTCGAAAATCCCACGAGCGAGCGCCTGGCGATGTGGATCTGGGAGCGGCTCAAGCCGGAGCTGCACAATCTGAGCGCGGTCATCGTGCATGAGACGTGCACGACGACGTGTGAGTATCGGGGTTCTACGCTACCCGATTGACCTCTCCCACACCGAAACTTCCCACACAAACGTCCGGTTGCGCGCGCGCAGGTTGAATCCGAGAGACCCGACAAGCGAGTCGATGGCCGCGACGGAATGCACGAACGAGCGAAACGGATTCCGGAATAGCCGGCGGAAGAAGTTCTGGATGCGAATGACGACACGCGTCATCGGGCGATCGCGCGGATACACGAGACCGTAGATCCGGCGACTGCGT
>QHUB01000091.1 GCA_003221035.1 Gemmatimonadota bacterium | reverse complement strand
TTGGGCGCCGTCGCGAGATACACGATCGCTTCGGCGAGGGCCAGCTCACCTTCCGGCGTGCCGAGAAAGTGATACGCGTCCTTGGCAGCCAACGCCACGGACAGCGCGCGCGGGTCGGCGAGGCCGACGTCTTCGACTGCGATGCGTACGATCCGCCGCGCGAGGTACAACGGGTCTTCTCCGCCCGCGAGCATGCGGGCGAGCCAGTACAGCGAGCCCTCGACGTCGCTGCCGCGCACCGCCTTGTGCAGGGCGGAGATCAGGTCGTAGTGCTGGTCGCCGGACTTGTCGTACTTGGCGAAGCGTTTCTGCAAGGCGTCGGCAATCAGTGCGACGGTCAGCGCGGGTGGTCCACCCGTCCCGGCCAGATACTCGGCGGCGGCATCTACCGCTTGCAGCGCGCGTCTGGCATCGCCGTCCGATTCGCGCGCGAGCATCGCGAGAGCGTCCTCGTCGATGTGGAGGCCCATGTTCCCGAGGCCGTGCTCCCGGTCCTCGAGGGCCCTGCGCACGAGCATCATGATGTGGTCGGGTCGGAGCGGCTCGAGCACGAATACGCGGCAACGCGACAGCAGCGCCCCGGTCAGCTCGAAACTGGGGTTCTCGGTCGTGGCGCCGATCAGCGTGACGACCCCGTTCTCGACCCAGGGCAGAAACGCGTCCTGCTGCGCCCGGTTGAATCGGTGGATCTCGTCGCAAAACAGGATCGTGCCGCGGCCCTCGTATTGCAGCCGCTCCTCAGCCTGTGCGATGATCTCCCGCACCCGACCCACGCCCTCGGTCGCTGCCGAGAAAGGCTCGAAATGGCGCTTGGTATAGTTGGCAATGAGCAGCGCGAGGGTCGTCTTCCCCGAGCCCGGCGGCCCCCAGAAAAGACACGACCCCACGTCGCCGCGGCGAATCAGCTCGCCGAGCGCCTTGCCGGGCCCGAGGATGTGCTCTTGGCCGAGGAAGTCGACGAGGGTGCGCGGCCGCATCCGCGCGGCCAGGGGCTCAGCGGAGCGCTGGAACAACGTAGGGTCGGTCATCGGCGAGCAGGGCAAGCTAGCCACTAAATGATTGTTCCGGAGGATGCGGCCCGCGACACGGGCGTGAACGAGACGAATCGCCGGAACATACGGAATCGCTCATGGCGTCGGAGGTAAGGCACGAAGCCGGCGCGCGCGCAGCCCTTCAATGACGCCGCGTTGCCCTCATCTACGAAGGTGACCACCCAGCGTGCGCCGAACTGGTCGGCGCGCTCCGCGATCCGGGCCATCGCGGCGGCCATGAGCCCTTGCCCGCGGTAGGCCTCCGGCGTGTACGCCCCCTCGAGCAGCGCTTCGTCGGGGGCGAGCCGCGGGTAGAGGTCGCCGAAAAACGCGCGCACCCGATCGTTCTGGTGCGAGAGGATCAGCCATTGCATGTAGCACGCCTGACCGTCGGGCTCGACGGCGACGTGACAGGTCTGGAGACCGGATGCGAGCAGGCGGGCCTGGCCCAGGCGCGCGTACACCTGCTCGTCCGACAAGCCCGGCTCGCGCACGTCGAGCCACGCGAGGTCGTCGTCCGATGTGAGCGGCCGCACCTGGAACGGCCGCTTGGCGGCGGGTGCCAAATGCGGTTCTCGCAGGTCGCGCCGCAGCCCGACGGACGCTGAATTGGAGTAGAGCCGGTAGCTCACGGCTTGCCACATCCTGCGCCCGCGCCCGGTGAACACCAGTCGCAGGAGATCACGAGCTCTCGCCAGGCCGCCGGTCATGGCGTCAGTCGAACCGCGCGCCGTCGCACAACACGGCCGCGATCCGCTCTCCGGTGTGCCCGTCCCACCGATCGATCACCGGCGGCGTCGCCGGCCGCTGCGCCACCGCTGCTCGCGCGGCGTCCTGGATCGCGTCTCGCTGCGGGGCGACGAGCCGGTTGGTCCCTACGGCACACGTGATGGGCCGCTCGGTGTTGGGCCGCACGGTAACGCACGGGACGCCGAGCCAGGACGTCTCTTCCTGAAGTCCGCCCGAGTCGGTGATCACGAGCCCGGCATCGCTGACGAGCCCCAGCATCTCCAGGTACGGCAGGGGCTCCAGCACACGGACGCCGTTCATGGCGGCCAGATCCACGCCCAGCGTTTGCATGCGCGCGCGCGTGCGCGGGTGCACGGGAAAGAGCGTGGGGCTGTGCTTGCTGACTTGCCCCAGCGCACCGAGCAGCTCGCACAGCGTCGCCGCGTCGTCCACGTTCGCCGGCCGGTGCAGCGTGACGACCGTGTATTGCCCTTTCGCGACGCCGTGCCGGCGCGGCGCTTCCAGCGCGCGGGCAGCCGGCAGCGCTACGACGAGTGAGTCGATCATCACATTGCCGACAAAGTGGACCTGCGGCCCGGACACGCCTTCGGCGCACAGATTCTCCACCGCGTCCGGAGAGGGCGCGAAGAGCAGGTTCGCCAAGTGGTCGGTCACGAGCCGGTTCAACTCCTCGGGCATCGTGCGATCCCCGCTGCGCAGCCCCGCTTCCACGTGACCGACCGCGATGCCCAGTTTCGCCGCGACCAACGCGGCCGCAACGGTGGAGTTGACGTCCCCGTACACCAGGACGACGTCGGGAGCGAGCGTTTCGCACAGCGGCTCGAACCGCTCCATGATGGCCGCCGTTTGCCGGGCGTGCGAGCCCGAGCCCACCTCGAGGGCGTGATCCGCGCGCGGCAGGCACAGGTCCCGGAAGAACGCCTCCGACATCTCCGGGTCGTAATGCTGGCCGGTGTGCACGACGGCGTGTCGCGCGCCGCGCGCCGCGAGTGCCCGCGCGACCGGCGCCAGCTTCATGAAGTTCGGCCTCGCGCCGACGACGGACAGGACTGACGGGAGCTGTGTCACTTCGAGATCTGGGTCAGCGAATACACGGTAAGGGGGATGGTCAACAGCAGGGCGATGAACCCAATCGTCTCTCTTGTGCCCGTCGTCCCGCCCCCTGGAATGACGTACTGATCCCCAGCAATGAGCCCTGCCTCGTCAATCGTTGTCCCCGCGGCGACCGCGTGCTGCAAGGCCTTCTTCTCCAGGATGGCATGACCCTCACGCTCGATGCGCATGTCTTTCATCTTCGCGTTCGGTGTCGGACCGCCGGCAGCCATCAAGGCGTCCGAGAGCAACGCCGCCGCGGAGACCGGGTAGTACCCCGGCCGCGCGACGGCCCCCACGATCGAGAGCCGCACGTACGGCGTCGCGCGCACAACCGGATCGCGGAGGTTCTGGCCAATGCGGCGCGTCAGATAGTCCTGCACCTCCGACCGCAATACTCCCTGGAGCGATACATCGCCGATCGTCGGCAGCGTGATTGTGGATCCGAGCCCCACGGTGAACGTGTCGGACAGTGCGGGCTCACCTTCCACGGCGAGCAGGACGCGATCGCCGACCCCGAAGTCGCCGCGGCTGAGCCGCATCCGAATGGCGGCGGCCTCGCGCGCGGCGTCGGCCGACTGCGCGCCCTGCTCGAGGCGCGTAGCGCTCGCCTCGAGCGCCTCACGCGTCGCGCCGAGTCCCGACGCGTGCGAGCTGTCCCGATCTTGTCCCGCCGAAGGACGGGGGGCAGCCAGCAGCGCGACAAGGGCGGCGATGGTCACGCGAGTGATGGTCATGATGCGGGCCTCATTTCTTGTCTGGGTAGCGGAGCACCGGGCCGGGATCGAAAAACGCGGGACTGAACCCGCCACAGCACGCCTCGGACGAATGGCATCGGGTCGTCCCAGGCCACAACCCGGTTCACCTCGCAGCTGAGTGCCCACGGGAGCCATTTCAGGAACGGGATGCCGGCGGCACGGGCGGCCACCACGTCTCCCCATGGCTTGCACCAACGCATGCCCGCCCGCGCCGTCTGGCCGTGGGCGCGGGGCAGCCCGGCGAGGTCGGCGTACACCAGCGCCGGGATGTTCACGCCGGCGCGCGCGCCAAGATGGTGCCACAGCGTAAAGCGCGGATTGACCTCGAGCAGATACAACCGGCCGTCGGGCGCGCGCTTGAAATCGAACTTGGCGACGCCTCGCAGGCCGAGCCGGCGGACCAGGTCGCGCCCCAGCGCCGTGACCTCCGGCGCGTCGGTGATCTCGAGCGCTGTGCTGTCGCCATAGGCGGGAGGCCACGTGCGGATCTTCCGCCCCGTGAACTCGCCGACAGTTTCACCGTGCGCGTCGACGTAGACGTGATAACTCTCGATACACGTCTCCGGACCCGGAATCAGCTGCTGAAGCAGGACCGGCATCCGCGCCGTGACGAGGCGCGGCCAGTAGGACACCAGCGCGAGCAGGGTGTCGAGACGCAGCGCCTTGGCCGCTCCGCCGATCGGCGTCCACTGGTCGCCCCGTCGTACAATGGGCTTCAGTGCTATCGGGAATTGGAGGTCGAGAGGCACTGGATCCACGGACGGGTTCAGAACTCGCGCCGCGGGAACCGGCAGATCGAGTCGCCGTGCCAGCGCTTGAAAGCGGCCCTTGTCGACCAGATCCTCAACCAAGACGGGATCGGGCACCACGAAGCGGAAGTGTCGGCTCAGGCGCTCACGGTAGCGAGAGATGAGGAGCAGCTCCCGGTCTTCTTCATAGAACAGCACGGGGGGCGTGTCCTGCGCGGCGGCGAAGCGCTCGAGCAGCTGCAGCAGCTCCTCCGGCCGCTCCCAGGCATCCGCCCAGTCGAGCACCGCTCGGGCGAAGCGCGAATAGCGCGCCGGCTCGCCCGGCGCCGCCGCGACCACGCAGGGGATGCCCGCGAGACCGAGGGCACGCAGCAGGTCGGAGTCGCCGAGGACGCACGCGAGGGAGGTCACGAGCGCCTCGGCAGCAGAGTCCCGGCCCGCCCGTCGGGGTCCTCCTCACGTACCGAGTATCCCTCGAGCGAATACGCGTAGTAACTGTACGCCACCCCGGGGCGCACGTCGTTCAGCACGACTCCGAGCATGCGGATGGGGAGGGTCCGCAGCAGCTCCACTTTCGCCTCTGCGATCATGCGGTCCGTGACGCCCGTGCGCAGCACAACCAGCAGGCTCCCCGTGACGGCGCCCAGCGCACTCGCATCCACGCCGGCGGCGAGCGGTGGGCTATCCACGAGGATCGCGTCGTAATGCGGTCGCATCGCGGTGATCAAGCGCGGCAAGGCCTCGGAGCACAACAGTTCGGGGCCGCGATGCAGACGCGAGCCACCGCCGATGAAGGAGAGGTGCGCGTAAGGCGTGCTCTGCACGACCTGATCTGGAGTGACCTCATTCGCCAGCACGTCGGTGAGCCCCGGGCGGCGGGCGGCTTTCAGGAGGCGGTGCAGCGCGCCGCAGCGAACGTCGCCGTCGATCAGCAACGTGCGGTATCCCACTTGCGCGAAGGCCAGCGCCAGATTGCACGTCACGAAGGACTTGCCATCGCCGCGCCCCGGACTGGTGACGGTGATGAGCAGCGGTCCGGCAGCGCCGTAGGCGTGCTGCACGTTCAGGCGAATGCCGCGCAGTGCCTCGAGCGCTCCGGTGTCGTCGGTTTCCGCGTGCGCGCGCCCGTTCCCGTTCCCGTTTCCGTTCCCGTTCCGGTGCACATGCGGCACGGCGCCGAGGATCGAGAGCCCCATCGCGCGGGTCACTTGCTCCGGATCGCGGATTTTGGGATCGGCCCGATCGAGCAGCGCGGCGCCGCCGACGCCCGTGCCCAGGCTCACAACCAAGGCGAGCAGCAGCACCAGAGGCGTCGCGTTGACGACCGGCCGCGCGGGCCGGCTCGCGCGCTCGAGGATGCGGACGTCGGGCAGCGTGCTGACCTCGGCGAGACGCGCTTCGTTGTAGCGCTGCTCGAGATTGGAGAACAGCTCCGTAGCGTTGGCCTGGTCGCGCGCCAGTCGGATCTCCTCCAAGGCCACGGGGGGCGCGCCGCGCAGGGCTCGCGCGATCGAGTCGATGCGTTGCTGCAGCTCGTGCTCCCGCGCGGCCAGGGCGGCGACCAGCGCACCGCCTAGCTCCGGAATCACGTACCGCGCGAGGGTATCAACCTGCTGCGCCAGACGGCGCACGGGCGGGTGCGTATCGGCGTAACGGAAGCGGAGCACGCGGAGCTCGGCCTGCCGGTCGGCGAGGTCCTTCAGCGCGGCCGCTAGCGCCGAGGAGCGCTGCACCGCACCGATCATGCTGAGCTCATCCACTGGGACGCTCCCGTCCCTCGCCCGTGCCACGACCTGGGTGATTGCTTCGCGGTCGCGGGCCAGCCCGTCAATCGCCACCTGGAGGTCCACATAACTCGCGAACGTGGGGTCGGCTGTGATGCGGCGACCGTCGGGGCCTTCCGCCGGGCCCTCCGACGGGCGCACGGCGTTGCGCACCCGGAACTGCGTCAGCGCGAGCTCCGCGCTGCTCAGGTTGGCCTTGGCACGGTCGCGTTGTTCGTGCAGGATCGACGACAGCTCGGTGCGCCGCTCACGCTTCAGGTCTGCGGCCACAGCCACGAGCCGATCCGCCACCGCATTCACGGTCGTGGTTATGAGAACCGGATCGTGACCGCGCCGCTCCAGGCGAACGAAATAGCCGTCCGCCGTGGCCCGGATCCGCAAGGACTGCGAGAGCTCCAACGCCACGTCGCTCAACGCGGTCATGGTAAAGCGAATCACGGCCCGGGGTCGCAGCGTACCCGCGGGTGGCACCCACGCCAGGCCCAGCAACCCGCCAACCGAGTCGCCGACGCTGCCTTGCTGCAGCACCGCGTTCTCCGCGACGTCTCGGAGCGTGAAGTGCTGCCCGGTCTGATCCACCTCGAGCCGATAGGTGCCGGGCCGAACGTCCCCGAACACGGTGAGCGTCGCCAGCGCCGCGGAGTCGGCCCGCGACTTCGGCGCGAGGTACAGCCGCGCCTCGCGGACGACGTCGTTCAACACGACATGGGATCTGATCAGATCGAGCCAGCCGCCCGAGGTGCCAAGCAACTGGGCGCTTTGGATCGGCCCCTGATCGGCACGACCACGATCGTGATCCTGTTCCGATGACTGGATCCAGATCGTGGCCTGCGCTTGGTAGACGGGCTTGAGGAACTTCCCAATGACCAGGCCGGCCAAGGAGCCGACTACCGTGACGGTGGCGACCAACATCTTATAGCGGCGGGCAGCCGCGAACACGCGAGCCCAATCACTCATCGGCGCGGGTGCCGCGGCGGCCTGGAACCCGGTTTGGAACGGCACCAGGGCCGGTTGGTTAGGAGGTAGTGTCGCGTCACTCGCCATGTAGTTCGGTCCGGCTCTCGAGGGTTAGGTAGTGCCTTCAGCCCTCCCACGTTTGCAAGCCGGGTACCGCGGGGACCCCCAGGAGCTCGCCGCGCAACGCGTGCCGCCACGCGCAGATACGTACCTGCGCTTCCAACGCGTGCACGGCCCGTTCTCCAATCGTCGCAAGCCTCACGCAAATCTGTAACGTCGACGTGGCAGTAGAGGACGCGCGCGCGCTGGCCCGCGCGGCTAAGTGCTTTTGCTACAAGCGCTCAACCGACAGGAACGTCCGCGCACGTGACCTGCGTTGGTGGCGCCTCGCGGGCGACCCGCATTGCGTGTCCGATATCGGGCCCAGAGGCCCAGGGGGCAGCACCATCACGGCCAGCTCTGCACCACCCAAGCGCAGTGACTTCCTCTCCTTCTCCCCGCCGACGATCGGCGAGGAGGAGATTCGGGAGGTTGTGGACACGCTCCGGTCTCGCTGGATCTCGACCGGACCGAAGACGAAGCGGTTCGAGGATGAATTCGCGGCATTTCTGCGGGCTCCAGGCGCGTTAGCGCTCAATTCCTGCACCGCCGCCTTGCATACCGCGCTCAAGACGCTGGGTATCGGTCCGGGGGACGAGGTCATCACGACACCGATGACGTTCACGGCGTCCGTGAACGTCATCGAGCACGTGGGCGCGCGACCCGTACTGGTAGACGTCGAGCCGGACACGCTCAACATCGACCCGCGCAAGGTCGAGGCGGCGATCACTGCGCACACCCGCGCGATCTTGCCCGTGCATTACGGCGGTCACCCCGCCGACCTCGACCCACTGCGCGCGTCGGCCAGGGCCCATGGCTTGGGAATAGTCGAGGACGCCGCCCACGCATTGCCCGCCTGTTACAAGGGGCGACCCATCGGCAGTGAGGGCAATCCCGTCGCCTTCAGCTTTTATGCGACCAAGAATCTGACGACTGGTGAAGGCGGGATGCTCACGGCCGAGCCCGAGTTCCTGGCCCGGGCGCGAGTGATCAGTCTGCACGGCATGAGCCGCGACGCCTGGAAGCGGTACGACGAGGGCGGCAGTTGGTTCTACGAGGTCCTGGTCCCTGGCTTCAAGTACAACATGACCGACATCCAGGCGGCGCTCGGGCTGTGGCAGCTGCGCAAGCTCCGCCAGTTTCAGGCGCGGCGCCGCGCGGTCGTGAGCGAGTACGATCGCGCTTTCGCGGACGAGCCGGCCCTCGAACGCCCCGTGACGCGCCCGGACGTCGAGCACGCCTGGCACCTCTACGTGCTGCGCCTGCGCGACGACGCGCTGATGATCGGGCGTGACCGCTTCATCCAGGAGCTCGCCGACCGCAACATCGGCACGTCGGTGCATTTCATCCCGATTCACATCCATCCGTACTACCGAGACAAGTACGGCTACACCCCCGGCAGCTTTCCGGTCGCTTACGACAACTACCGGCGCATGTTGAGCCTGCCGCTCAACCCCGGGCTGACCGACCGCGACGTGGGCGACGTGATCGAGGCGGTGTTGGACGTCGTGCGGACCTACCGCGCGTGACCGCCAAGCGCGTGCTCGATGTGATCCTCGCGGGAGTGGCGCTCGTCGCTGTCGCGCCCGTGCTGGCCGTTGCCGCCGTCGGGATCCGGCTCGCGGGGCCCGGCCCCATTCTCTACCGCGCGCAGCGCGTCGGTATGCGGAGCCGCGTGTTTACGATGTACAAACTCCGTACGATGCGGATGGGGCAGGCCTATCCCAGCGCCATCACCGCGAAAAATGACCCAAGAGTGTTCCCGTTCGGTGCGTTGTTGCGCCGCACGAAGGTCGACGAGCTGCCGCAGTTGTACAACATCCTGCGCGGCGACATGGCGATCGTCGGCCCCCGGCCCGAGGACCCCCGGATGGTGGAGCGGTTCTACGCGCCGCTCGACCACGAGACGCTCCGCGTGCTGCCGGGACTCACGAGTCCGGGCAGCATCTACGCGTACACGCACGGCGAGACTCAGCTCGACGCGCATGATGCAGAGGGTTGCTACGGCGAGCGGTTGCTGCCACTGAAACTGGCGATGGACATCGTGTACGTGCGCCGGACATCGCTCGCGTTCGACTTCACACTCATCGTTCGGACCGCCTGGATGCTCGGCACGGCGTTGCTCGGCCGCCGCGAGTTCCCCCTCCCGCCGGAGCTGGCGGACGCGCGGCGCATCATGAACGAACGCGGCGCCGCGCGAATGACGGCATGACGCTCCAGATGCGCGATCCTCAGCCGGTGACGGCTGCGCCGTCGCTGCTCGATCGCCTCGGGGAGTCGCTCGAGGCCGCCGGAGTGGTCTACTGCCAGTGGAAAGGGCACTGGAAGCGGGCCCGCTGGGAAAGCGGCGCCGGCGATGTCGATCTGCTCGTCGATCCCGTTTGGGCGGAGCGCCTGCACACCGTGCTGGCCCGCCTGGGCTTCAAGCAGGCCGTCCCGCCGCCGGAAGCCGAGTTCCCCGGCACGGCGAGCTGGATCGGCTACGACGCCCGCAACGGCTCGCTCGTGCATGTGCACGTCCACCGCCGCCTGATCGTCGGAGGGTACTGGACCACCGTCTACCGCCTTGCGATGGAGCGAGCCGTCCTCGAGACGGCCGTCCCCCGTCAGCCGTTCCCGGTTCCGATGCCAGAGCTCGAGTTCATCATCTTCGTGCTGCGCACGGTGCAACGCTACAGTCCCCGTGATCTGCTCGCGCGGCGCCGCGCCAAATGGCTCGCGGATGCCGAGCCGGAGTTCACATACCTGCTCCGCCAGATCGATCGGGAGCTGCTCGTCGAGCGGCTTGCGGATCTCCTGCCGACCGTGGATGTGGAATTCTTTGACGCCTGCACCCGATCGCTGCGCCCCGGGGGCTCGCGCTGGCAGCGTCTCTGGTTGCGCCGCGGCCTGGAACGGCGTCTCCAAGCGCACGCTTCCCGCCCACCCTTCACGCTGCTCCTTCGTCGGATCGGGCGCAGCCTCGGGATGCTGCCGCGGCGGCGCGGACTGAATCCGTCCTCGGGCGGCCGGGTGGTGGCGCTGCTCGGCGGCGATGGCGCCGGCAAATCCACCTGCAACGCGGAACTCTCGCGCTGGCTCGGCGTGCCCTTCGAGGTCATCACCGCCCACTTGGGCCGCCCGCCACGATCGCTCACGACACTCCTGGTTGGCGGCCTCCGGAAAGCACGGCGCGCGCTCGGTGGCACCGACGCGACCGGCGTTCTCGATCTGCTGCGCCACGTCTGCACCGCACGAGATCGCTATCGCCTCTTCGCACGCGCTCGGCGCTTCGCCGATGCCGGGGGGATCGCGCTGTGTGAGCGCTACCCGGTGGCGCAAAACCGTAAGCTCGTTGGACCCGAGATTCCACAGCTCTTCAAACGCGGCCGCACCAGGCGCCGCGCCTCCTCTCTGGCACGCGCCCTGATCCGCGCCGAGCAGCGGTATTACAACCGGATCACGAGACCCGACGTGACCATCGTGTTGATGGTCGAGCCGGAGATCGCGGTACGGCGCAAGACCGATGAGCCGGCGGCCTACGTGCGGACCCGGTCCCGGATCATTTGGGAAACGGACTGGTCTGAGACCGGCGCCCACCTCGTGGATGCCGGACGGTCGCTGCCGGAGGTGCTCGTCGATTTGCGAGCGCTCCTGTGGGCGGAGGTGTAGGGAGTGCCGCGATTCGTCGTCGAGGTGGCAGGGCCGGCCGGCGCTGGCAAATCGACCGTGACGCACCATCTCACTGCGCGGCCGCAGTTCGTCGGAGCAAGCGTCTGGAACTTGCCCCGCCCGCTCTATGTCGCGAGCGCAGTGCGCACGACGCCCGCTATCGCCGCCCTCATCGGAGCAACCCGGTGGCTCCCGTGGGAGGAGACGGAGCAGCTCATCCGCCTTGACGCCCTGGACCAGTTTCTTCGCCGCCTTCCCGAGGGCGACCGGAACGTCATCGTGTTGGACGAAGGTCCCGTATTCGCGTTCGCGTGGTTTCGCGTGTTGGGACATCCCTGCTTCCGAGACGGTCGTCGGGATGCGTGGTGGCGCGAGGTGCTGGCGCACTGGGCCGCGCGCCTCGACGTGATCGTGCTGCTCGACGGGGCCGATCACCTGCTGGTCGATCGCCTCCGCTCTCGCACGAAGGACCATCCGCTCAAGAGCAGCTCCGACCGCGAGCTGTACGAGTTCGCCGCCGCCTACCGGCGCGAGTTCGAATGGGTGATCTCCGGTCTGACGGCTCAGGAGACCGGCCCCAAGGTCATCTCTCTCGAAAGCAACGGCGCGCCTCCCGAGGAGCTCGCGGCGCAAGTCCTCGCAGCCTGCCAGGAGACCGCCCATGCAGGCTGACGTGCTTGTGGCGCCTGTGCCGATGCCGCTCACGCGGCGCGCCTCACTCAACGCCGTCCAGTCGCTGCTCGACTACGCCGCGCGACTCGGGGTGGGACTCATCGTCACGCCCCTGCTCGTCAGCGGCCTCGGTCGCGAATTGTTCGGCGTGTGGGAGATGCTCAATCGGCTGATCGGCTACATGTCCGCGGCCGACGGGCGCCCGACCGAAGCACTGCGTCTCGTCATTGCCGCGAAGCAAACGGCAGCAGATCCGATGGAACATCGGCGCGCCGTCGGCAGCGCGCTCGTCGTATGGTTGCTGTTCTCTCCGCTCCTCGCGGGGGTCGGCAGCGTCCTGGTGTGGCTGTCACCGGTCGTGACCAAGGTGCCCGCGGCCTTGTACACGACCGTCCGAATGGCGAGTGCGGCGCTCCTGATCAGTCTGTTGCTGGGCGGGCTCGCGTCGGTGCCCGAGTCCGTGCTGCGCGGCATGAACCTCGGCTACAAACGCATGGGCTTCCAAGCAGGGCTCAACGTGATCGGTGGCCTGCTCACCGCCGGCGCCATCTATGCCGGGTTCGGGCTGGTGGGTATCGCTGGCGCCCAGGTCGGGCTGATCGCCGTCACCGGCGTCTGCTTTTGGATTCTCGTGAAACACTACGTCGCGTCGTTCGGCGTGGCGCGACCCACGCCGCACGAGGTGCGCTCGCTCCTCGGGATGAGCGCCTGGATCGCGATCGGCGAAGTGGTCGCGAAGATCGCCCTCGCCAGTGACGTGATCATCCTGGGGATGGTCGTGTCGCCGGCGCTCGTGACGACCTACGTCCTCACCGGCTACGCCGGCCGGATCGCCCTCGGCCTTCACGTCTTCACGACCGGCGCTGCGATGCCGGGACTCGGGGGCGTAATCGGACGCGGCGAGTACGAGTGGGCGGCGCGCCTGCGGGCCGAGATGATGAACCTGACGTGGCTGTTCGTCACGGCCGTGGGGTGCACGATCCTCCTGTGGAACCGGTCCTTCCTGGCGCTCTGGGTCGGCCCGGAAAACTACGCCGGGTTTTGGACCAATCTGCTCGTCGTGATCGCCACCGCGCAGACCGCCTTGGTGCGCACCGACGCCTACGTCCTCGACGCCACGCTGCAGCCGCGTCTGCGCGTCTGGGTCGCCGCCGTCGCCGGTGTCACCATCGTCGGCGTCTCCATCGCTCTCACACCCTCGCTCGGCATTGTCGGGGTCTGCCTCGGCGTATTGGCGGGCCGGCTTGTGCAGACGATCGCGTACCCGCTGCTCGTGGACCGGTGCCTGCACCGCCCTGCCCGGCTCTTGTTCCGGTCGATCGCCCGTCCATTGACCGTCATGTTGCTGATGTTCGGCGCCACCGCCGTCTTGGGCGAACGGGTGCTCGCGCATCATTGGTTCGGATGGGCCGGCGGCGTAGCCTTGAGTCTCGCGCTTCTGATGCCCGTGACATTCGTGGCGGGCCTTTCCGCCGAGGCCCGCGCAACTGTGCTCGGCCGTTTGCGCACGATGCTGGCGACGGCCCGTGGCTAGCCCGCTCGCCCACCAGCTCGGCATCGCCGGCCCGGTGCCCCGGGCCACGCTCGCGAGCGCGGTCCCCGCGACGCGCGTCAATCGGATCACGTTGGCCGCGTTCTATCTCATGGTGTTCTCGTTCAACTTCGAGATGCCGGACCGAGGCGGGTGGGAGATCCCCGCGATGACGGCTGCGCTGTTCCTCGCCTCGACCCCGCTGGCGCTGCGCGCGTGTTACGGACGCATTCCCTCCGCGCTACTCTGGTTCGCGGGCTTTCTGTGGGTCTTCGGGGCGTCGAGCCTGCTCCACGGATGGGTGAACTTCGGCGACGTCCGCCACTACTTTATCGTGCTGGTCGAGGCCATCCTCGTCGGCTGGGCCAGTCTCAACCTCTTCAGCCGCGTCGCGGTCGGCACCACGGCGCTGTGGTGCTACGTGTTCTCGGCGCTGGCACGATCGGTGTTGCCCATGATCGGCATTGGGCGCACGTCCTACACCGTGTGGACCGGCGGCGAGCGTGTCACCGCCTTCGGGCAGAACGCGAACTTCAGCGCGATCCTCCTGGCCGCTGGTCTGGTCACGCTCCTCGGCCTCGCCTACGGACGGCGCGGGACATCACGACGAATCCGCCTCGCGGCCTTGCCGATGGGCGTGTTGATCGGCGCCGCCATCATCGAGACGGGGTCGCGCGGCGGCCTGCTCGCGCTCGGCGGCGGGTTGGTGGCACTGATGTTCACGGCGGGCGGCAATCTCAAAGTGCGGGTCCGGAATGGGCTCGTCACTGTGTTAGCGCTCGGGTCGCTGGCGTACGCCGCGTTCACCGCGACGGTGATGAAGAATCGCCTGGAGGCGACGGCGGAAACGGGAACGTTGGCGGGGCGAGAACAGCTGTGGCCGTCGCTCGTGGACATGGCGCTCGAGAAGCCGTGGACCGGGTGGGGTCCAATCAACAACCAATACGAGGTCGCCGACCGCACCACCGACATGGCGCGAGAGCATCGCGACGCGCACAACCTCTGGCTCGAGCTGTTCACGGCGCTGGGGCTGGCAGGCGCGGTCCCGTTTCTCACCGGTCTCGGCATTTGCGTCGTGGCGGCGTGGCGGGGCCGGACCAGCCCCTACGGTATTGTGCCCTTCGCGCTGATTGCGTTGTTCCTCGTGGCCAACGTGAGCACCAACCTGGTCGCCTACAAGCCCTTCTGGTGGGTCCTGGCCCTCGCCTTCGCGAGCGGGCAGCTCGCGCTTCGGGAAGGAGCAACGCGTTCATGTGCGGCATAGCGGGACGCTTCCACCCCCAGCTGTTGCCGCCGGCACCCGAATGGTCGGCGCGCGCCGACGCGTTGCTCGCACACCGCGGTCCCGATGGGCGCGGCGCGTACCGCGACGCGCAGTGTGAGCTGGTGCACCGCCGCCTCGCTCTCATCGATCTGTCGCCGACGGGGCACCAGCCGATGCCGAATGAGGATGCGAGCGTCTACGTGGTGTTCAACGGAGAGATCTATAACCACCGCGCGCTGCGGTCGGAGCTCGAGGGCCACGGTCACACCTTCCGAGGCACGTCGGACACCGAAGTCCTGGTGCATCTCTACGAAGACCTGGGCGAGCAGATGGTGGAGCGGCTGCGCGGGATTTTCGCGTTCGCCATCTATGACCGTACCCATCGACGCCTGCTCCTGGCCCGCGACCGGTATGGGGTGAAGCCGCTGTTCTATGCCGAGCACGGCGGCCAATGGGTGTTCGGGAGCGAGATCAAGGCGATCGCGGCCCTGCCGGGTTTCGAGCCCAAGCTCGACCGCCAGGCGTGTTACGATTTCCTCGGCCTCGGCTACGTGGCCGAGCCGGCCACCGGGTTCGCGAACGTCGCGGCACTCGCGCCAGGAACCATCATGGTGCTCGACGCCCGAAGCGCTCGACGCAGCTCGTTCCACACGGTTCAGGCACGGCCGGACGCGCGGTGGACGATCGAGAGCTGCGCCGACGAGGTCTCCAGGGCGCTGCTCGACGCGGTAGGTTCCCAGTCGGTCGCGGACGTGCCGGTCGCGGCATTGCTGAGCGGCGGCATCGACTCCTCGCTCGTCGTCGCGGCGCGCCAGCGCGCGACCGGAGACGCCACGACCACGTTCAATGTGCGGTTCCCCGACGCGAGCCACGACGAGACACCGAACGCGCAGGCGGTGGCCGCACATTATGGGACGCGCCACATCACCGTCGACCTGCCCGAGGGATCGCTGCGCGCGGACGCTATCCTCGACTTGCTGCGCCACTTCGACCAGCCGTTCGCGGACACCAGCCTGATCCCGACCTACTGGATCGCCCGCGCCGTCCGCGAACAGGGCATCATTTGCACGTTGTCGGGCGACGGCGGAGACGAGGGCTTCGGCGGCTATCCCCTTTTCTGGCGCGCCAACGCATTGATACGCCTGAAGCGACTGCCGTCCTGGACCACGCGGGCCGCAGTGGCGGTCGGCGACCGTCTCACGCCCTGGACGGAGAACTGGGGCCGGCAGGTGTCCAAGGCAGCGGCACTCGCCGAGGCCAGCCGCAGCGACGCCGCCGTCCTGATGGCCGGCCTCTCCAACTATCTCTCGGAAGCACAGAAGGCGGCGTTGGTCCCGGCGGCGGCCCGAGAGGGCTTGGCACCTGTGCACCGGCTCTACGCCGAGCCGCACGCCAACGGCAACGTCGATCTCGAGCGGCTGTCGCGGCGCCTGACCGAGAGCCAGTTCGCGGTGAGCCTGCCGTCACAGATGTTGCGCAAAGTGGACATGATGAGTATGCGCGCCGGCATCGAGGTCCGCGTGCCGCTGTTGGACGAGAACGTCGTGGACCTGGGACTTTCGCTCCCCCATTCGCTCAAGACCGACGGCCGGAAGGGCAAGCAGGTGTTACGTGCCTTGGCGGCTCGCTGGCTGCCCACTCACATCGCGCGGTCGCGGAAGCGAGGGTTCAGCGTTCCGCTCGACGTCATGGCGCCGCCTGACCTGCACACAGCGCTGGCGGATCTGTTGCTCGGCCCGGACGCGCGGACGGCGGGCTGCACCGACCGCGCGGTGGTGCGCGGCTGGCTGGACGGGTTCCGGCGAGCCGGGGGGGGCGATCACACGGGCGCGCTCAGTCGCGAGGGACTGTACCGGCGACTCGTGTCCGTGCTCGCCCTGGAGCTCTGGCTCCGGGACTATCGGCTCGCATGGTGAACTCAAACGGACGTCCCCGCGTGTCGATCGTGATGCCGTGCCGGAACGAAGCGGCGTACATCGGTCCCTGCCTGGACTCGGTCCTCGCCACGGATTACCCGCTGGACCGCATGGAAGTGCTCGTCGCCGACGGCCGCAGCGAGGATGGGACCCGCGAGATCGTCGAGCGCTGTGCCGCACGTAACCCTTGCGTCCGGTTGCTCGACAACCCCGCCCGCATCACGCCGGCCGCCTTGAACACGGCGATTCGCGCCGCGACGGGCGACGTGATCATCCGCATGGACGCCCACGGCGTCTACCCGCGAGACTACGTGCCCCGGCTCGTAACCGCCTTGGAGGAGACGGGGGCCGACAATGTCGGCGGAGTCGTCATCACGCTTCCCGCCGCCGACACGCCCACCGCGCGCGCTATCGCCCTCGCATTCTCGCACCCCCTCGGCGTGGGGAACGCCTATTTCCGTATCGGCGTCGCGGGACCCCGCTGGGTGGACACGGTACCGTTCGGCTGTTTCCGGCGGGAGTTGTTCGACCGCGTCGGGATGTTCGACGAGGAAATGGTCCGCAACCAGGACGACGAGTTCAACCTTCGCGTGATCGGACTCGGCGGGCGCATTCTGCTGCTGCCGGACGTCGTGTCTCGCTATTACGCGCGCCGCTCGCTCGGCGCCGTCGGCCGGATGTTCCATCAATACGGCTACTTCAAGCCGCTGGTCGTGCGCAAGGCCGAGCGGATCATGACGCGGCAGCTCGTGCCGCCGCTATTCGTCTCGAGTCTCGCCGTCACAGCCGTGCTCGGGATATGGATGCCGGTGGCGCGCGAGGTCTTCGCGGGCATTGCGGGAGCATACGCTGTCCTCCTGCTGACCGGAGCGGCGTTGGCCGCCCGCAAGCACGGCGTCCGCTGCGCCGCCGCGCTCGCCGCCGTGTTCTCCGTCATGCATGTCAGTTACGGCGTGGGCTACCTGCGCGGCATCATCGACCACTGGTTCCCGCTGCACCGCCGCGCCCGCCGCACCACCCCGATGCCCATCACACGATGAGCATCCTGTGATGAGTGCGCACCCCATGATCGCGAGCTTCGGCTATCACGAGATCACGGACGAGCCGTGCGGGACCGGGTTCCAGCGCCCCGGCGCCCTGCCCTACACGCTCACCCCGCGGGCGTTCGCCGACCATCTGACCCAGATTGCCGCGAGTGATGCGCACCCGACGCGGGTGACGGACATCGATTTTACCCGGCCCGGCCGCTTCCTCGTGCTCACCTTCGACGACGGCGGGAAGAGCGCGCTGCACGCTGGCGACATGCTCGCCTGCCGCGGCTGGACCGGGCACTTCTTTATCGTCTCGAGCCTGATGGGCCAGCGCACCTTCGCGACGGCGAACGACATCCGCTATCTCGCCAGCTGCGGGCACGTCGTGGGAACCCACTCGCACACACACCCGGACATCTTCCCCGACCTCACGCCGGCGCGAATGCTCGAGGAGTGGCGCACCGGCAGCGACGCGATCAGCGCGATCCTGGGTGCGCCCTGCCTGACGGCGTCGGTCCCGGGCGGCGACATCTCGCGCCAGGTACTCGAGTCGGCGGCCGTCGCGGGGATTCGATATCTCTTCACCTCTGAGCCCTGGCTGTCGCCGCGGTCGCTGAATGAGTGCCGGGTGCTCGGGCGCTTCAGCCCCAGGGTGGGGACCTCCTCCGCTCGGATCCGCGAGCTCGCGCAGTTCCGGGGCTGGACCAGCGCGCTCGTCGTGCGTCGTCTCAAGGGACTGGCCCGTGCGGGCTTGCCGCTGTTGTACCGGCACTACGTGCGCCAAACTACTCGCGCGCGCCCGGGAGCGGATTAGATGACCGCGCCGATCCGCGTGCTGATGATCACGAGCGACTGGCCCGATCACGCCAGTTGGGGAGGCACGGCGACGTTCATCCCCCGCCAGGTCGACTTCCTGCGCGCGGCCGGCGTCGGCGTGGATGTATTCAAGTTCCGCGGCGGCGGGAAACCCATCCGCTACGCCACGGCATGGCTCGACGTACAGCGCCGCCTGCGCCGCGAGCGATACGACCTGGTCCACGCGCAGTTCGGCCAGAGCGGGCTCTTGGCGCTGCCGAAGCACTTGCCCCTGGTCGTCACCTTCCGCGGGGACGATCTCGAGGGGGTCCTGAGCGACACGACTGGCCAGCTGACGCCGCGAGGCCGGCTGCTGCCGCTGCTGTCCCGCGTCGTGTCACGGCGCGCTGACGCGACGATCGTGGTATCGGCGCACCTGAGCGCGTTCCTGCATCGCGGGGCGCAGCCCCACGTGATTCCCTCGGGCATCGACATGGAACGGTTCCGTCTTATCCCACGGGCCGAGGCCCGTCGCTACCTGGGGCTCGCGCCCGACCGACGCCTGGTGCTCTTCGTCGGGAGCCCGACCTCGACGCGCAAGCGGTACGCCCTCGCGCAACAGGCCGTCGCCATCGTTACGCGGTCCCTGCCCACCGAGCTCGTCCTGGGCTGGGCAGTGCCGCACGACCAGGTGCCGTACTTCATGAACGCGTGCGACGCGCTCGTATTCACCTCGCGCCAGGAAGGGTCGCCCAACGTGGTGAAAGAGGCGCTGGCGTGCAATCTCCCGGTGGTCTCCGTGGCGGTCGGCGACGTGCCGGAACGGCTGCGCGGCGTCACGGGGTGCGAGGTCTGCGCCGACGAGCAGCCGGAGACGATTGCCGCCGCCCTCGTGCGGGCTCTAGGTCGCGGTGAACGAACCACCAGCCGAGAGGTTGTGCGTGAGCTGGACGAACGCAACATCACGCAGCGCGTGATCGGCGTGTACCATTCGGTCCTCGGCAACGGGAGGTCGGCGCGGTGAGAGTCACTATCCTCACCCAGTACTACCCGCCCGAGATCGGGGCGCCGCAAGCGCGGCTCTCTGAGCTCGCGAGCGCCCTGGTGCGCCGCGGCCACGCCGTCACGGTGCTCACCGCGATGCCGAGCTATCCGAGGGGAAGGATCCATTCCGGGTACGGTGGCCTCGTGCGGCGAGAACGCTTGAACGGCGTGCAGGTCATCCGCACGCCGATCTTCCCGACGCAGCGGCCGGATTTCCTGAGTCGGCTCGCGAACTATTTCTCGTTCACGTGTTCCGCCGGGTTCTTGGGCACCTTCCTGCTGCGGCGTTGCGACTATCTCATCGTAGAGAGCCCACCCCTTTTCCTCGGGCTCGCCGGGCTCTGGCTCAGCTGGCGGACGCGGGCGGCGATGGTCTTCAACGTCTCCGACCTCTGGCCCGAGAGCGCGGTGCGACTCGGCGTGGTGCGGACCGGCAGTGTCGGACATCGGCTCGCCCAGTGGCTGGAACGGTTCTGTTATCGGCACGCGGCCCTGGTCAGCGGCCAGACGAAGACCATCATTCAGAACATCGCGGAGCGCTTTCCACGCTGCCGCACCTATCACTTCTCCAACGGCGTGAACACTCGCAGCTTTCACCCCGACCGGCGGACCACGGCTGCGCGCGCGGTCTTCGGGGCCAACGAAGCCGGCGCTTGTGTGGCGCTGTACGCGGGCCTGCACGGACTCGCCCAAGGCCTGGATCGGGTGTTGGACGCCGCGGAGACGCTCCGCGCCGACGCGAAACTGCGCCTTGTGCTGGTGGGTGACGGTCCCGCGAAAGAAAAACTGGTACAGCATGCGCGGGACCGCGGACTGAGCAACGTGCGCTTCCTCGATCCGCTGCCGCGCGATCAGGTCCCGCCGCTCGTCGCGGCGGCCGACATCCTGGTCGTGCCGCTCGCCACGCACCTTCCCGGCGCCACGCCGTCCAAGCTGTACGAGGCCATGGCCAGCGGTCGGCCGGTCGTGCTCGTCGCCGGAGGCGAGCCGGCTGCGTTCGTGCGCGACCAGCGCGTGGGGATCGTGGTCGCCCCGGGCGACTCCCGCGGCCTGGTGGAGGCGCTCCGCACGCTCTCCGCCGATGCCGCGCTGCGACAGGAGTTGGGGGCCAACGGGCGCCGGACGGCAGAGCGGCTGTTCGACAAACTCGACATCGACAACGCCTTCATCGAGTATCTGGAGCACAACCAGCGGGCCGCGCCGGCCGCCGGCCGCGTGCCGCGCCCCGCGACGAGCAGGCCAGTGTGAAGACAGCACCCTTGCGCGTCCTGATGATCACGAGCGAGTGGGCCAGCGACCCGGCGCACACCGCGCATTTCATCGCGCGCCAGGTTCGCTTCCTGCGGGCGGCGGGCGTTGACGTCGACGTCTTCTCGTTCCGCGGAGGCAGGCATCCGCTCCGCTATCTGGCGGCGTGGGCGCGGCTGCGGCGCCGCCTGATGGAGAGCAATGGCGGAGGCCGGCCGCGGTACGATCTCGTCCATGCCCAGTTCGGCCAGAGCGGCCTGCTCGCGCTCCCGAAACGCCTGCCGCTCGTCGTGACGTTCCGAGGCGACGACCTATTCGGGATCCTCGGTCGCGACGGCCGTCCGACGCCGGCCGGGCGGTTGTTGCAGTGGCTGTCGCGACGAGTCGCGCGTCGCGCCGACGCGGCTATCCTGGTCTCCGCGCACCTGCAGCGCTACCTCAGCGCCTCCGTCGCGACGTACATCGTGCCGTCGGGCCTCGATCTCGATCTGTTCCGCTGCATCCCGCGGGACGAGGCCCGTCAGCACCTCGGGCTGCCTCGAGACGGACGTCGCATCCTCTTCGTGGGCGACCCGGCGGACCCGCGCAAGCGCTACAACCTCGCGCGCGAAGCCGTGGAGCGGCTGAACCGCAACATGGCGGCCGAGCTCGTGATCGGTTGGAGAGTGCCGCACGACGCGATGCCGCTCTACATGAGCGCCTGCGATGCGCTCGTTTTCACCTCGCGGGAAGAGGGCTCCCCCAACGCCGTCAAGGAAGCTCTGGCGTGCGATCTTCCCGTGGTGTCGGTGGCGGTGGCCGACGTGCCGCTGCGCCTCCAGGGCATCCCCGGGTGCGAGGTGTGCTCCGACGAGTCCCCGGACACGATTGCCGCTGCGCTCGAGCGGACCCTGCGGCGCGACGAGCGGTCCGGAGGACGGGGACGTGAGGCCGCGCGCCAACTTGACGAGCGGCTCCTCACCGCGCGCGTCATCGAGATCTACCAGACGGTGCTCGCAGGTACGAACGGGCACCATGGCTCGGAACGCGTTGATGTGTACACTGGAAACGGACAGTGGTCACAGTGACGCCCGCCGCGCCCGAACGTGTCGCGACGCGCGCCGCGATGATCGGGTTCGTGTCCCCGCGAACCGGAGCGCCGCTTTTGCCGGACCGGGAGGGAGACGCCCTCGTGTCAGCCGACGGCGAGCGCGTGCCCATCGTCAACGGAATCCCGCGCTTCGTATCCTCCGACGATTATGCCGCAGCGTTCGGGCTGCAGTGGAATCTGCACGCCCGCACGCAGCTCGACAGCCGCACCGGGGCGCACCTCACGGAGCAGCGCTTGACGCGCTGTTCCGGCTTGGCGCTCCAGCGGTTCGCGGGCCTGCGAGTGCTCGAAGCGGGGTGCGGCGCAGGCCGCTTCACGGAGCTGCTCGTGAACGCCGGCGCGCTGGTCCACTCCATCGACCTAAGCGCCGCCGCGGTGGATACGAACCGGCGCAATATCGGCACCCCCGCCAATTACGCCGTCGCGCAGGCGGACATTCGCGCGCTTCCGTTCCCTGCCGGGGCGTTCGATATGGTGCTCTGCCTCGGCGTGCTGCAGCACACGCCGTCGCCGGAGCAGAGCCTCGGCGCCCTGTGGCGCATGCTCGCGCCCGGCGGTCTGTTGGTGGTCGACCACTACACCTGGACGCTGTCCCGGGTCACGAAGCTCGCTCCTCTCTACCGCATGTTCCTGAAACGGCTGGCGCCGGTGCGCTCCCGGCGCATCACCGAGGCCCTGGTCGACGTGTTCTTCCCGCTGCACTGGGCACTGCGTCGCGCGCGCCCGCTGCAAACGCTGTTGAGCCGTGTCTCTCCTTGCTTGGCCTACTGCCACATCTATCCCGAGCTGACTCGCGCGCAACACGAAGACTGGTGCCGACTCGACACATACGATGAGCTGACCGATCGCTACAAGCGTCTGCGCACTGTCGGCCGCATCCGGCGCGCGCTCGCGGGGCTGGGCGCCAGTCAAATCCACGCCGTGCGGCGCGGTAACGTGGTCGAGGCGTCATGCCGCAAGCCATGGTGACCGTCCGCGCGGCGACGCCGGCCGAGCGGGGCGATTGGGACCAGCTGGTCGCTCGCTTCCCCAACTGCCGCATCGTCCACAAGCGAGCATGGATCGAGTGGCTGGAAGCGTGCGGCTGCGGCACGCCGCTTTATCTGGTGTTCGAGCAGGCCGGGGAAATCGTCGCGGCAATTCCCGGATTGCTCGTTCGGCTCGGCCTGCTCCGGCTGTACGGCTCGCCGTTGCCCGGCTGGCAGACCCCCGCCATGGGACCGG
>QHUB01000090.1 GCA_003221035.1 Gemmatimonadota bacterium | reverse complement strand
CACTTACCGCGCCCGACTCTACCCCGGTGACGAAGCGCGGATGATGAAGACGCTCAAAGAGAGCGCGCGGCGCAACATTCGTCGCGCCGCGAAGCTCGGCCTCGTGGCCCGGTTCGAGGACGACGAGGCCTTCGCAGCCGAGCACTACGCGCAGCTCGAGGAAGTGTTCGTGCGCGGGGGGAACACGGTGTCGTTTGGTTCGACGCGCGCG
>QHUB01000033.1 GCA_003221035.1 Gemmatimonadota bacterium | reverse complement strand
CAGCACGAATTTCCGCGCGCCCATGTTGCGCGGCTCCTCCTGCACCCAGACGACTTCCTTGAGATTCGGGTAGCGGCGCGCGTATTCGCCGATTTCGGCGGCGGGGAAGGGATAGAGCAACTCGACGCGTCCGATCTTGACGTGCGCCGCGTCCGCGCGGCGCGGCGACGCGATGACATCGTAGTAGACCTTGCCGCTGCACAGGACCAGTCGGGTCACTTTCTCGGGCCACGTGCGGTCCCGGTCCCAGAGCACGGCGCGGAATTTTCCGAGCACCAGATCGTCGAGCTGCGACGCGGCGGCGGGTAGCCGCAGCAGGCTTTTCGGCGTCATCACGACGAGCGGTCGAATCTCCGTGTGCAGCGCCTGGCGGCGCAGCAGGTGGAAGTACTGCGCCGGCGTCGTGCAGTTCGCCACGCGGATGTTGCCCTCGGCGCCGAGGGCCAGGAAGCGCTCGAGCCGGGCGCTCGAGTGCTCCGGCCCCTGGCCTTCGTAGCCGTGGGGCAGCAGCAGTGTGAGCCGCGAGGTCTCGCCCCACTTGGCGAGCCCCGCGATGAGGAACTGGTCGATCACCACCTCGGCGCCGTTCGCGAAGTCGCCGAACTGCGCTTCCCACAGAATCAACGCGTTCTGCGCTTCGACGGCGTAGCCGTACTCGAAACCGAGACAGGCGTACTCCGAAAGCGGGCTGTTGTAGAGCTCGAACGGCGCGGCCGCGCCGGCAAGCTTCTGAATCGGCGTGTAGCGATCGCCGGTATTGACGTCGTGCAGCACGAGATGCCGCTGGCTGAAGGTACCGCGCTCGGTATCCTGTCCGGTCAGACGAATGGGCGTGCCTTGGCTCAGCAGCGACGCGAACGCCAGCGACTCCGCGTGTGCCCACTCGATGCCTTCCTTGGAGGTGAGTCCGCGGCGGCGCTCCAGCTGCTTGTGGAGCTTCGGATGAATCGTGAAGCCGTCCGGCACCGCGAGCAGGGCGTCGTTGAGGCTGGTGAGGACGTCCGCGGTCACGGCCGTCGCCGGCTCGCTCGCCGGCCTCGGGGTGATGCGCTGCGTATCTTCGGCGCCTTGCGCCGCGCCCGATTTCACCGACTGCTGAATCGTCGTCAGGTGCTGGTATGCGGCCTCGGCGTCCGTGTCGGCCTGCGCCGCGTTCACGACGCCTTCCTGCGCGAGCTGCGCCGCGTACTTCTGACGCACCGGCGGCGTCTGCTTGATGCGCTCATACATCAGCGGCTGCGTGTATGCCGGCTCATCGGCCTCGTTGTGCCCGAAGCGGCGGTAGCCGACGAGATCGATCACGACGTCGCCGTGGAATTTCACGCGGTACATCATCGCGAGCCGCACGGCCGCGAGGCAGGCCTCCGGATCGTCTGCGTTTACGTGGATGATGGGCGCGTCGAAGCCCTTCGCGAGATCGCTCGAGTAATCGGTCGAGCGTCCTTCCTTGGGGTCGGTCGTGAATCCGATCTGATTGTTGAGGATGACGTGGATCGTTCCGCCGGTCGTATAACCGTCCAGCCGCGCGAGATTGAACGTCTCGGCGACGACGCCCTGGCCCGCGAACGCGGCGTCGCCGTGCAGCAGCACCGGCAGCGCGACGTCGCGGTCGTGCTTCGCTTCTCGCGTCTGGCGATCGGTCTGATCGGCGCGCGTGCGGCCTTCGACGACAGGATTGACCGCCTCGAGATGGCTTGGATTGTGTGACAGCGTCACGGCGACGTCCTTGCCCGTCGAGGTCTTGTACGTCCCCTCGGCCCCGTGGTGGTACTTCACGTCGCCGGTGCCGGCGGTCCCGCCTTCGGTGTCTGGCGTCTCTTCGCGCTTGCCGCCTTCGAATTCGGCGAAGATGGTCTCGTAAGGCACGTTCACCACGTGCGCCAGCACGTTGAGCCGTCCGCGATGCGCCATTCCCATCACGGTCTTGCGCGTGCCGTGCGCCGCGGCGAGCTCGATCGTGAAATCGAGCATGGGCACGGTCATGTCGAGCCCTTCGATCGAAAACCGCTTTTGGCCGAGGTATGCCTTATGAAGGAAGCGCTCGAATGAGTCGACCGCGGTGAGGCGCGCGAGCAGCTGGCGCTTGCCGTCGGCCGACAGCGGGCGCCGGTGCTCGCCCGATTCGATCACTTGCCGCAGCCAGACGCGTTCTTCGTGGCCGCCGATGTGCTCGACTTCGTACGCAATCGTGCCGCAGTAGGTCGCGCGCAGTGCCGGCAACGCTTCCGCGAGCGTCGTGCCGGTGACATAGATGCGCAGCACTTCGGCGGGAATGCGCGCCATGATCTCCGGCGTGAGT
The DNA here is from genome assembly GCA_003221035.1 of Gemmatimonadota bacterium. Taxonomy (GTDB): domain Bacteria; phylum Gemmatimonadota; class Gemmatimonadetes; order Gemmatimonadales; family GWC2-71-9; genus 20CM-2-65-7. The sequence goes on along the minus strand of QHUB01000033.1, from coordinate 43,957 downwards.
CCCAGACGGGCCGGATCGAGTGACGGATCGCCGGGCGGCTCGCTGCCGAGCGGGTCGAGGTGCGCGGCGAGGTGGCCGAAGTTGCGGTGCGCGCGAACGAGGGCGTAGGCGGCAGCGACATGCCTCAAATCGTCGATACTCGTCTGTGGGAGAGTGGAGATGGGAGATGTACTTGGCGGCGCCGGAGCGGGTTGCGGCGCAGCGGAGCGTACCTCTCCCTTCTCCCCGCTCCCAATTGCTTCCACGCTTTCAGTGACCAGCTCGTAGAACCGTTCCTCGCCCTGCAACAGGGAATCGAGGGAGCGGAGAAACATCCCCGACTCCGCCCCCTGGATGATCCGGTGGTCGTAGGTGCTCGTGATCGTGATGACTTTCGCGCCGGCGATATCGCGGATCGTACCGGTCGCGATGATCGAGCCCTGGCCTTTCATGAGGCGTGGAACCGATGCCACGGTGCCGAGCGTGCCGGGATTGGTGAGCTGGATGGTGCCGCCCGCGAAGTCGTCAGGCATCAAACGGTTCGTGCGTGCTTTTTCAACGAGCGCTTCGTAGGCCGCATGGAAGGCCGCGAAGTCCATTCCTTCGGCGTGTTTGATAACGGGCACGACCAGCGCCCTGCTTCCATCCTTCCTCTCGACGTCGACCGCGAGGCCGAGGCCGATGGCGCCGGGATCGACGCGATGCGGCTTGCCGTCGATCTCCTGGAACACGTGCGTCATCACCGGGAATTGCTTGGCGGCCTGAACGATTGCGTAGCCGATCAGGTGGGTGAACGAAATCTTCTTGCCGCGTGCGGCGAGCTGCGCATTCAGCGCCTTCCGGCGGTCGTTCAGCGTGTTGGCTGAGATGTCGCGGAAGGAGGTCGCGGTCGGGACGGTGAGTGAGTCCGTCATGTTGACCACGAGCCGGGCGGCAGGACCGGTGATCGGAGTCGCACCCCTCGGGAAAGGGGAGATGGGAGATGTACTATCCGGCGCGCCGGATCGTACCTCTCCCTTCTCCCTTCTCCCAGCTACATCGGAGCGTTCGGAAGGAATGACGGGAAGCTGCGCGAGCTTCCCGTTCTCAAACAGCTCGCGCCACTCCGGACCGACGGCGGTCGGATCGCGGAGCCACTCCTCGTACATGACCTGCACGAAGGCGGCGTTGTGCGTACCGAAAACGAATTCGCTCACGGGCTGGAATCTAACGTATCTTATCTGACAGAATGGTTTTACTCTCTCTCTCGCTCGTCCTGCTGCAAGCTCAAGCACTACCGGCCTCCCTCAGAGCCAGAATCGAAGCGCGCATTGCGCAGGCTCCCGCACGGGGGGTCGGCGTCTACTATCGAGACCTGACGAGCTCGGACTCGCTGACCGTCGGCGCCCTCACGCGGTTCCACGCGGCGAGCACGATGAAGATCCCGGTCATGATCCAGCTGTTCCGCGACCGGGACGCGGGACTGTTGTCACTCGATGATTCCATCACCATCACGAACACGTTTCAATCGATCGTCGACAGCTCGCCCTACCAGCTCGACGTCACCGACGACTCAGACTCGTCGCTGTACAAGCGCCTCGGCCAGCGCGCGCCGATTCGCGAGCTGATCGAGCTGATGGAAACGGTGTCGAGCAACCTCGCCACGAATCTGCTGATCACTAAAGTGGACGCGAAGCGCGCGAACGCCACGGCGCACGCGCTCGGCGCCGACTCGATCCTGGTGCTCCGCGGCGTCGAAGACGGCAAGGCGTATCGGGCCGGGTTGAACAACACGACAACCGCCCGTGATCTCGGTATGCTACTCGCGGCGATCGCGACCGGCAAAGCCGCCGCGCCGGCTTCGTGCCGGGAGATGCTGGAGACTCTCGGAAGGCAGCATTTCAACGAGGGCATCCCGGCGGGACTGCCGGCGGGCACCACCGTGTACCACAAGACGGGCTGGGTGGGGCAGGTGGTGTATCACGATGCGGCCCTCGTGGAAGCGCCGCATGGCGGGAAGTACGTGCTGGTCGTAACGACGGGCGGGATTCAGAAAGACGACGACGCGCACGCGCTGGTGCGGGACATCTCGAAGCTCATCTTCGACTCTCGGAGGTGACATGAAACTGATTACGACCATCGTGCGGCAGGAGCGCCTGCCGGAAGTCAAGGCGGCGCTGTTTCGCGCCGGCATCACCGGCATCACGCTGAGTCGCGTGAGCGGCCACGGGGGCGAGCACGAAATCGTCAGCCAGTATCGCGGCACCACCCTCGTCATGGAATTCCATGAGAAGGTGAAGATCGAGATGGTCTGCTCGGAGCCGTTCGTGCAGCCGTGCATCGACGCGATCCTGTCGTCCGCCAGGACCGGCGAGGTCGGCGACGGCAAGATCTTCGTCCAGCCGATCGAGCGGGTGATTCGCATTCGGACCGGCGAAGAGAACAATGAGGCGCTCACCGCGGTGAACGCCACCGCGGTTCAGCAGGCGGCGTTACGCGCTGCCGACGAGCCATGAGTTGGCGGGAGCGGGTGGCGCGCGCTAGGGCAATCTAGGTGGATCGGTCACACGCGCCGGCGATGCGATACTCGTACTGACAGAGCCGTTGCCGATCTGTCCCTGCTCGTTCTTGCCCCAGCAGTAGGCCGCGGCATTAGAGCTCAGCCCGCAGGCGTGGTTCGAGCCCGAGATGAAGGCCTGGAAGTAGTGGCCCGGCGCCGAGGCGATCGGTTGCAACGCGCAGGGGACAAAGTTGCTCGATCCTGGTTGCGTCACGCACCGATCGTGGCTGACAGCGGCCAGCTGGTTTTCGTCGTTGGCTCCCCAACACGACAGCCGGCCATCGACATCGAGCGCGCAGGAGTGCCGTACTCCCAGGCTCACCGACAGATAATGTCCCGCCCCCGCGACATGTTGGGGCGTGAACTGGTTGTGGGACGCTGGAAGCCCGGTGCCCAATAGCCCGAAATCGGTAGATCCCCAGCAATAGGCCTCGCCGCCCGTCGTTACGGCGCAGGTGTGCCACGCGCCACCGGCGATGGATTTGAATTTCAGACCGCCGGCGACCGGCTCCGGAAGCGCGCTGGAGTACACACTGTCGCCGCTGCCCAGCATACCGAAATTGTTGGCGCCCCAGCAGTACGCGTCATCGGTCGATGTGATTCCACAGGTGTGGTAATTGCCGGCGGCGATCAGTTTGAACGTGTGCCCGCCGGCAACGGGCACTGGCGTGCCCACTGTGGTTGCAGCGGTATCGTAGCCCACTTGTTTCAGGTTATTGTCGCCCCAGCAATAGGCCGCGCCTGCGTCGGTCAGCGCGCAGGTATGAATGACGCCCGCCGTAATCGCGCGAAATGTACGTCCACCGTCGACCGCGACTGGTTCGGGTGCACTAGACGTCCCCGCCTTGCCTAGCTGGCCATTCCCTCCCTCACCCCAGCAGTACGCGGTTCCAAGCGCGGTCAGAGCGCAGGTGTGATCCCTGCCGGCAACGAGTTGCGTGAACGCAAAGCCGGTCGACACGAGTTGCGGCAGCGAGTCGCGGAGTTCGGTGCCGCCGCTCCCGAGCTTCAGGCTGCTGTTACTCCCCCAACAGAAGGCGGTGGAGTCCTCGACCAGGGCGCAGGTGTGATCGTCGCCGGCCGCGAGGACGGTGAACCGGCCGGATACTTCGGGGACCAGCGGTTCAGCGCAGGCGGATGCTCCGAGGAAGCAGGCGAGTACAAGCGTGCGAGGGCGCATTGGAGACTTGGCGAGATGTCGGGCTTCATGATATGTGGCCGATGGGCGTGGCGGAACCCGGGCCGCCCTAAACGTCACAATTCAGCTGACGCGCCGAGTCTTCCTTCTCATGAAGTCCATGAGGATGAACTGGCCCAGCGTCATCGTGTTGGTGAAGTAGGCCTTGCCGCGGCAGATCGCCGAAACTTTCTTCACGAACTCCACCAGGCTGCGGTCGCGCGCCAGCATGAATGTGTTGATCAGGATGCCCGAGCGGCGACACAGCGCGACTTCGCGATAGGTCGCCTGGAGAATGTGCGGGTCCAGGCCCATTGAATTCACGTAGATCCGGCCGTCGGGCTGTGTCAGCGCTGACGGTTTCCCGTCCGTGATCATGATGATCTGCCGCATGTCCTTGCGCTGGCCCATCAGGATGCGACGCGCGAGCTTGAGTCCCTCGGTTGTATTCGTGTGATATGGTCCCACCTGCGCGTGCGCGAGCTGCGCCAGCGGAATCTCCTCGGCCGTGTCGTGGAACAGCACGACGCGCAGCGTATCGCCCGGAAACTGGGTGCGGATCAGATGGGTCAGCGCGAGCGCGACTTTCTTGGCGGGCGTGAACCGATCCTCGCCGTACAAAATCATCGAGTGCGAGCAGTCGAGCATCAGCACCGTCGCGGACGACGAGCGATACTCGGCCTGGTGCACCATCAAGTCATCGTACTCGAGATTGATCGGCACGCCCAAGCCTTCGCGTTTCAACGCATGCGAGAGCGTGGCGTTGACGTCGAGATTGAGCGTGTCGCCGTACTCGTAGCGCTTGCTTGCCGCCTCGGCCTCGACGCCGGTCGCCAGGTGCTCGGTCTCGTGCGCGCCGAAGCTCGATTTCCCGATGCTGCCGAGCAGATACTTGAGCGTGCGGTAGCCGAGGAAGTCGATGCCCTTGTCGGTGAGATTGAACTGCACCTGTTGGGCGGCTTCTTTCGCCATGCCGCCGGGGCCAAACACCGGCTGCTGCGCGCCCGGCATCTTGGGCGCCTGCTGCAGGTTGAGGTAGCCCTCGTCGATCAGCTTCTGCACGATCTGATCGAGCAGATCGGCAAGCTGCTTTTGTAGCTCGGCATCCTTCTGGGCGTCGCCGGTCGAGTCGCCGCGCAGCACGTTGAGCATGTCGGGGGTGAGCTGGCCCGAATCCATCAGCGCCCGCAGGATCGCCTGGCGCAGTGCGTCGAGCGAGCGGTCGGGATCCTCTTCGCCGAACTCGCCCCAAAACGGATGCGAGTAGGGGCCGCCGGCAAATCCCGATTGCAACAGGAAGTCGGCGAGCTGGTCGAGCAACGCCTGCAGATTCAGCGTCTCGAGCAGACCCGGCAGGTAGCGGCTGTAGGTCGTGTAGCGCATGCGGCTACCCACAATGTCGTGCAGTCGCGACCTTTCACGCAATGACCGAGGCCACAACAAGAGCCAGACGGTACGGACTCGGGGCGCTCGCCCACCGCAACTTCCGCCTCTTCTTCATCGGTCAAGGCATTTCCCTCGTCGGCACGTGGATGCAGAACATCGGCGAGGGATGGCTGATTCTCACCCTGACCAACTCGCCGTTCTATGTCGGGTTGACCTCGGCACTCAGTTCGATCGGCGTGCTGCTGTTCAGCCTCTACGCGGGCGTGATCGCCGACCGCGTGGACAAGCGGCGAGTCATCGTCTACATGCAGGTCGCGTTCATGCTCGAAGCGCTGGCGGTCGCGGTCCTCGTGGCGACCCACGTCGTGGCGGTGTGGCAAGTCCTCGTCCTCGCCACGCTGCTCGGCATTGCCAGCGCGTTCGACATTCCGATGCGCCAGGCATTCGTGATCGAAATGGTCGGCAAGGAAGATCTGATGAACGCGATCGCGCTCAACTCGTCCCTGTTCAACGGCGCCCGCGTCATCGGCCCCGCGATGGCGGGCTTCCTGATCGGCGCGGTCGGCATCGCCTGGTGTTACTTCTTGAACGGGTTGAGCTACGTCGCGGTGATCGCGGGTCTGCTGCTGATGCGCCTGCCGTACAACCCGCGACCGCCCAAGACGACGTCGGCCTGGACCGGATTTCGCGAAGTGCTGGTCTATCTACGAAACGATCGGCGCCTCCGCGTCCTCATGATTCTGACGGCGATTTTGAGCGTCTTCGGTTTTCCCTACATCACGATGATGCCGGTTTTCGCGCGCGACGTGCTGCATCGCGGCGCGACGGGCTACGGCGCGCTCACGTCGTCGATTGGGATCGGCGCTCTCATCGGGGCCCTGGGTGTCGCGCTGGCCTCCGGACGGATCCGCGCGCGGGGACGGTTGATGCTGGTGGGAGGCACGGCGTTCGGCATCCTGCTGATCTTTTTCTCCGCCTCGCGCTCGCTCGGGCTCTCGATGGGGCTGCTGTGGCTGACGGGCTGCGCGATGATCGTCAACAACGCGATCACGAACACGATGATCCAGACGACGTCGCCGGATCATCTGCGCGGGCGGGTGATGGGCTTCTACTCGTTTGTGTTCGTGGGGATGGCGCCGTTCGGCGCGTTTCTGTTCGGGCTGGTCGGCGAGCATATCGGTGTGCCCGAGACGCTCGCGATCGGCGGGGCGGTTGTGGCGCTGGCGGTTGTGGTGGCGGGGCTGACGGTCCCGGAGCTTACCGACATGTAGCACGCCGGCCCGCCGGCATCATTTCCACCCCCGGCGTCTCACCTCCGCCACGATGATCTCGGCGGCGCCGTCGAATCCCAGCCGCTCCGCATTCAGGACGAGATCATATTGCGTCAGATCCTGCCGGTCGCGACCGTAGCGCGCCTTCACGTATTCGTCCCGATGCCCATCGGTTTCGGCGATCGTCTTCTCCGCGGTCGCGGGATCCACGCCGAGGCGCTCGACGGCGACCGTGCGGCGAAATGCCTTCGACGCGACGACGTAGACATGCAGCGCGTTCGCCCGCGAGGCGAGCAGCGCCTGCGCGCCCCGGCCCACGAGCACGACACGCCCCTCGCGCGCCGCCTCGGCGATCACGCGCTCGGTCGTCTTGACGAGCGTGTCCTCCTCGGTCTCGACCGAAACCGGATGCTCGCCGGTGGTGATGAACATTTCGGGTGAGGCGTTCGCCAGCGTGCGGGCGAGGCGCTCGAGCAGGCTGGGGCCGCGCTCCTCGCGGCGCGCCACCTCGTCACGCGGCAGCCCGGCGCGCCGCGCCACCTGATCGACGAACTCGTTGTCGATCAGGGTCCAGCCACTCAAGCGCTCGACGACGCGACGGCCGATCTCCGATCCGCCCGATCCGTACTGGCGCGTGATCGTGACCAGAGGCTTTACTGCTGATGCAGATTCCGTCGGAGATCTCCGATGTTCAGGATCGGCACGCCGCCCTGTGTCGGTACGAGAATCACGAGATTGTTCGACGTTTTCATGTCGCGCAGCACCTCGAGGTACTGCCGCATCAGCGCCTCGGGCGTCAGCGTGGTGTTCAGCAGCCGTTGCTGCTCGGCCTGCAACCGCGCGACTTCCACCCGGTGACGCTCCGTTTCGACCTGCTGTTCCTGCGCGATCTTGTTGTTGATCGCCTGTACGACCTGCGCGGGCGGCTGGAGGTCGCGCAGGAAGAACGCCGTGACCTGGGCGATCCGGAATTCCGCTCCGCCCGCGCGCGGCTGGGTGACGAGCGCGGAATCGGTGAGCGCTTCCATGGTGTTGGCGATCTGCGTGCGTTTGGCGATGTCGTTGATGGAGTACTGCACCATCCCGTCGCGCACGCCCTTCCGGATCGCGTTCAGGACCGCCCCGCGGATCTGATCTTCAGCGCCGATTTCCGTATAGATCCTGGGCGCCTGTTGGGGATCGATCTGCCACCGGATCGAGACCTCGACGTGCATCCCCATCTGTTCGGACGAGAGGGCCTCGATCTCCTCGACTTGAGCGCCGGCCGCGGGCCACTGCTCTTCCCGCGTCGAGAAGCGCTCGACCGATGACCAGGGCGAAACGAACCGGATACCGGCGAGCAGCGGCTTGGAGTCGACCGTGCCGAACGCATGCCGGACACCGACCTCTCCGGCGTTGATCACCACCGTCGTGGAGCCGAGGATCGTAATCACACCGATCACGACCGCGGCCCAACTCAGCAGACGCAGGATGCCGCTGACCGGGCGGGTCGCCGCGCTGTCGCTGCGCACGGTGGCCGCGCCGACGCGGAGGAACAACGCGATGCCGAGGAGTACGAAACCAAAGACGAGCCTGCCCATGGCGACTCCCGAATGTGGGGGACGGGAAGGACTTACGTGAAGAGATTCGGCCCGGTTCCAGGGCCCGACCCGCCCGGCCCTTTTCCGAATGGCGGTTTCTGCTCGGCGCGCGCGCGCACGTAGCCGAGCTCTTCGCTGCGCGCGATCCGTTTCCCCGCCACCAACCCTTCCAGCACGAGCTCGCACGCCGACACGACCGTGGCGGGGTCTTTCTTGGCCGCGAGTCCGACCTGATCGATCAAGTCGAGCAACCCTGGAACAACGGTGAAGCCCTTGAGCAGCGACTCGGAGCGCTCGTCCGGCGTGATCTTGAGAGCTCCTCCTTCGTCGAACCAGTGGACGATGTCGTCCACGTTGGCGCCCCCGACCCGGCCTTCGAACGTGCTGCCCGCCGCGCGGCGAATCAGATCCTTGGCGATCGCCTCAGACCCCTGAAGCTCGCCTTCGTATTCGAGCTCCAGTTTGCCGGTAATTGCCGGCAATGCCGAATAGACGTCGGAGATGCGCGGCACGACCGTCTTTTCCTTGCTGAGGATCGTGCGCCGTTCGGCGTTCGAGACGACGTTGTCCAGCACGCTGATCGGCAGGCGCTGGGACACGCCGCTGCGGCGATCGACGCGCTTGTCCTCGCGCGCCTCGAACGCGATGCGCTCGATCAGCTCCGACATGAAATCGGGAATCCGGATCGAGCGGGTGCCGCCGTTGCGGTCGACCCACGCTTCCTGTTGCGTGATCGCGGTGCCCAGCTCGACGCTCAGCGGATAGTGGGTCGTGATCTCGGAGCCGATGCGGTCTTTCAGCGGCGTGATGATCTTGCCGCGTGCCGTATAGTCCTCGGGGTTTGCCGTGAACACCAGCGCCACGTCGAGATTCAGCCGGACGGGATAGCCTTTGATCTGGACGTCGCCTTCCTGCATGATGTTGAACAATCCCACCTGAATCTTGCCCGCGAGATCCGGAAGCTCGTTGATCGCGAAGATGCCGCGGTTGGCACGGGGCAAGAGGCCGAAGTGCATCGTCAGCTCGTCGGACAACAGATGCCCACCTCGTGCCGCCTTGATCGGGTCGACGTCGCCGAGGATGTCGGCGATCGTGACGTCCGGCGTCGCGAGCTTTTCGACGAAGCGCAGCTCGCGCGGCAGCCAGGCGATCGGCGTGCTATCGCCGCGCTCGGCGATCAGCTCGCGGCCGTACTTGGAGAGCGGCTCGAACGGGTCGTCGTTGACCTCGCTGCCCGCGATGATCGGAATCTCTTCATCGAGCAGCGTGACGAGCTGGCGCAGGATGCGGCTCTTCGCCTGCCCGCGCAGTCCCAGCAGAATGAAATTGTGGCGCGAAAGGATGGCGTTGACGAGCTGCGGCAGGACCGTCTCTTCGTAGCCCAGGATGCCGGGAAACAGCGGCGAGCCGTTCTCCAGCAGGCAGATCAGGTTCTCCCGCATCTCGTCTTTGACGGTGCGCTGGCGGCGGGCCGGACTCGCCCACTCCGTTCGCTTCAGTTCACCGAGGGTCGTCGCTAATGTCATGGCTCGACGTTAAACCTTTCAGCCCGTGCTCTGCAACCCTTGCGCGATTCCCCGTACACTTGCCAGGAGCGCGCGGAACAGCTCGTCGTCCGGCCGGCCCGCGGCGCGCCAGCGCTCGAGCAGGTCGATCTGCAACAAACTCATGGGCGCGACATACGGATTGCGAAGCAGGATCGATCGCTGCAGCGCTGGATCGGAGTCGAGCAGCGCGTGTTCCTGCTTAACGGCGAGCACGTGCGCGACGGTCCGGTCGAATTCCGCCCGAATGGCTGGGAAGTAACGATCGCCCAGCTCGCCCGCGAGGCAGGCGTAGCGCGCCGCGATCGACATATGCGCCGTGCCGAGCACCATTTCGATGTCCTCGATGAGCGCACGGAAGAACGGCCAGTCGTGAGCCATTTCACTCAGTTGTGCCGCGCCGTGGCGATCGACCGCACGCTCCAACGCGGAGCCCATGCCAAACCAACCCGGCAGCAGATGGCGGCTCTGCGTCCATGCGAAGACCCACGGGATGGCGCGGAGCCGCTCGATCTCTCCCGGTTGATTGTCGCCGTGGCGTGACGTCGGGCGGCTTCCGATTTCCATGCGCTGGATAACGTCGATCGGCGTCGCCAGATGGAAGTACTGCACGAACTCGGGGTCGTCGTAGATGAGCCGGCGGTACGCCTGGCGACTGCCCTGGGCGATCTCTTCCACAATCTCCACCCAGCGTGCCTGGCGAGTGTCGGGCGGAGGGGAAGGGAGTGCGCTCGCCAGCATGACGGCGCTCGTCGTCTGCTCGAGCGTCCGCATGGCGATCCCGCGCAAGCCGTATTTGGCATTGATGGCCTCGCCTTGCTCCGTGACGCGGAAGCGTCCCCGGACCGATCCAGAGGGGGCGCTGAGGATCGTGTGCGCGATTCTGCCGCCGCCGCGGCTGACCGTGCCGCCACGGCCATGGAAAAAGGTCAGATCCACTCCGCCCCCCGTACGCTCGGCCGTCTCGACGAGCGCCGCCTGGGCGCGCTGCAGTCCCCACCGCGCCGAGCCGATCCCCGCGTCTTTGTTGCTGTCGGAGTAGCCGATCATCACCATCTGCCGCATCCCTCGCGCCGCGAGGTGCGTGCGGTAGTGGGGATCGTCAAAGAGGGCACGCATGACGGCGGCGGCGCGCGTCAGATCGGCGACCGTCTCGAACAGCGGCGCGACATCCAATTCAGAGAGCCCGCTCCAGCGCGCGAGAACCAGAACCGCGAGCACGTCATCCACGCCTTCGGCCATGCTGATGATGTACGGTCCGACGGCATCCGGTCCGAATCGCGCTCGGCATTCGGCGATCGCCTTGAAGACGTCGAGCGTGTGCGTGGCATCGGCGTCCGGTGTGCCGGGCGGTTGCGCGGCACCCTGCAGCAAGTCCCGCAGCCGCGCCGCGCGATCGGCCGGGTTGCGCGAGCTCCACTCGGAATCCTGCAGCAGTGTTGCGAGCACGCTGCGATGCACCCGCGCGTGCTGGCGCACGTCGATGGTCGCGAGATGAAAGCCGAACGTCTCCACGCGTCTGAGAAACCGCTCCACACCGAACAGGCCGGCGTGTTGGCCGCGATGCTCACGCAGACTGGCGATGACCACGCCGAGGTCCTGCTCGAGCTCGGAGCGGCTGGCGTACCCCTCCGGCGCCTCGGCGCGCGTAGCGGCGAGCCGCGCGGCGATCAAGCGGAACAGCACCCGGTACGGCATGTCGTGGTAGCGCGAGGGGATCGTCGTCAGCGCCTTCGGAAAACGGGCGCTATAGCCCGCGATCCGATCGCGCACCACATCGCTCACACCGGTGCGCGCGCCCGACTGCGAGAGCCGGCGCGACAACGCCAGCGCCTCGCCGTGATATCGCCCCAGCACCAGCTCACGTTGCCGGGTCAAGGCCTCGCGTAACGTGTCCGCGCCGACGTTGGGATTGCCGTCCATGTCGCCGCCGACCCACGAGCCAAACCGGAGGACCGGCCGGGCGGGCATCTCGATCGGGTAGTGCCGGCGCACGGCCTGTTCCAGCTCCTCGGAGAACGGCGGGACGATCCGGTAGACCACATCGGTCAGATAGAAGAGCACGTTCTCGAGCTCGTCCATCACCGATGGACGCGCCGAGGGCTGTGGATCGGTTTGCCAGGTCGTGGTGATTTCCTCGCGGATGCGCGCGAGTGCCGCGCGCTCCTCGTCCGGCGTGCGCCCGGGGTCGAGCCGTTCGACGAGCAAGCGCCCGATCACCTGCTCTTTCTCGAGCAAAGTGCGCCGCGTGGCTTCCGTGGGATGCGCGGTGAAAACCGGCTCGACATGCAGGCGTTGCAGCAGCGCCGCGATCTGGCTCCCGGGCACGTTCGCGTTGGAGAGTTGGCTGAACGCCGCGGCGAGACTGCCCTCCTGGGGTTCGGTGGCGCTCTGCAGGTAATCGCGGCGCCGCCGGATTCGATGAATCCGCTCGGCGAGATTGACGACCTCGAAGTACGTCGAGAACGCGCGCACGAGCATTTCCGCCTCGCGGGCCGGCAAGCCTTTGACCAATCCCTGGAGGTCGTCGTCCGCGCCCGCGATCCCCGCAAGGCGCGCGCGCTCGACGCGCTGGAAGAATTGGTCGCCGCACTGCTCGCGCAGGACGTCACCGACCAGCGCGCCGAGCGTGCGGACGTCGTCCTTGAGCGGAATATCCTTCGGCGCGAACTCGGTCAGGAAGCCTCGGCAGGTGTGAACAGCCGCACGGCGCCCACGCCCCAGGCCGCGAGATCGAGCGACGCTCGCCCGTCGCTGCCGACCGTGATGGCGTCGCCGTTTTGTTCGACCAGCGTGGTGCGTCGCGCGAGCTTGTAGGCGTACGCGGCGGGCCACAGGCCTACGCTGCGCGCCTGGCCCGAGACATCGAGCAGCTTGACGATGACGCCTTCGCCGTCGTCGGCCGGTTTCGCGCCCACGACCATCACTCCCTTGTCGGCACAGAACAACGCCCGGTCCTTGGCGATCAAGGGGCCGGGCCTGTCGTTGGTGTACGACCCGCTGACGTACAACGGATCGCATGCGGCCCAACCGCGCCGCACCGGCTCGGCGGCATCGCCCGGCGCGAGCAGCGAGATCCGGTAGCGAAAGGTGACGGATCCGCCCTGCGACGCCGCGTAATTCGTGTGCCAGTAGTTGTTCATCGCGTACGCGAAGAGGGTGCCGTCGGGCGCGATGGTGCGGCGCCACAAGCCGCGGAAGAGATCGTTGAGAGTGAAGAGCGGCGTATCGGGCCCGCTCCACAGTACGCCGTCGCTCCCTTCGTGCATCCAGACCCACTGCGCATGGCAGTACCAATCGCGGCAACTTCCAGGTTGCTGGTCACGCTCGACCGTCATGCGGCCGAGTGGGACTTCAACGTCCACAACGGGTTTGGTGAACGCAAAGGGGAACGCGATGTACAACGCTTCTTTCTCGAGCGTCGCGGTCTTCAGGATTCGATTCTCGATATCGACCCACGGCAGCTCGTCGTAGAGCGTGACAGTGGAAACGATTGACGGAAAACCTTCGAGCGCGCGATCGACAACCAGGCGAACGCCGATGCCGGGCAGCCGCTCGCGGCGGCAGCGCACCAACTTTGTCTGGGTGAGCACCAGCTGCGCCGGGTTCTTGAGCTGGTCGCGGTCGCCCGAGGTCCAGAGCGCGCTCTGCGCGCCGCCGCGCGCATACACAAACTGATTGAGTCCCGACCAGTCCGACGGGTGAGGCGCCACGCGCTCCTTGCCGTCCGGTCCGGTCAGCGAGCGAATCGCTCCGGTCGCGGGATCGAGCGCGACACTGAATCCACCAGCCTTCGCGTCCAGCGCCTCACCGTCCGCGGTGGGCGGTCGCGCGTCGCGATCGGACTCCGTCAGCGCGAGGTAGCCGAGGGCCGGCACCTCACGGAAGAGTACGAGCGCGTCGCCATTGTCCAGATCCACGGCGGCGAGCTCGCGGCCGTCGAAGCTCAGCGTTTTCCCCGCGCCGCCGGGAACGCGAGCCACATCGGTGCGCTCCCAGGTCCCCGCGTTGAACACGATGCGGCCTCGACCGGACCGCGTTGCGTGCCCCAGACGCAACAGTCCGGCGGCCAGTTGTTCCTGCGCGGCCGCGGCGCCGGCATCGAGGAACCGCTTCTTGTACTCCCACTGTGCGACCGTTTGACGGGACTGCGGCTGGGCGATGCTCTCGGCGGCGCCCCAGGTGTGCTCACCGAATAACAGCACGTCGCGCCACATGGAGGCGCGCGCGTCGGCGCGGTCGCGACGCTGCGCGACGGTGTCGTCATCTCGCGGCTCGATCCGGTCGTCCCAGAGCGCGAGGACTTCGGCCGCGCGAGCCGCGAGCTGCGCCGACCGAAACGCGGCCAGCTCGGCGGCGGTCGATGCGGCGCCGTCCTCCCAGTAGAGCCCGGTATCGCCGCGGCGCACCGGGATCTTGGCGGCGTAGCGGCGCTCGACGTCTCGGAAGAAGTCTTCCGGACGCCCCGTGATAATCCGGGGCCAGGTGAATCGCCGGCTGAACTCCTGCACGTTCGCGACGATCGACTCCTTCATGAGCGCGTTGTCCTGCCAGTCGGCGCCGTACAGCAGCGCGATATCATACGGCCAGTTTTGCGCGAGGAATGCGGGCTGATTGAGGAGCCAGTCGGAGAGACGATGCCCCATTTCGTCCGGACTGACGTCGAAGCCGAAGCGTGTGCCGTCGCCGTAATGGTGGGCGCGCCAATGCAGCACTCGGCTGCCGTCGGGCGCCTCCCAGTAGTAGAGCTGCGGGTACATCGTTCCCTCGGAACCCGCCGCGGGAAGCAACGGGACTGCCCGCTCGGGATTCGGGCCGCTGGCCAGATACTTCACGCCGCTCGCGGCGAGGAGCATTGGGAACGTCAGCGTCTGGCCGGGCACGTCGGTGATCTGCGCGGAGAGAAACGTCAATCCACGCTCCCGCGCGAGTTTGCCGGCGGGCCACACGAGCCGCGCGAACGTGTCATGGCTCAGGATCCCCGTCAGCATATTCGCGAACAGCGCCTGCCAGCCGACTCTCCCGTCCCGGATCGCCTGCACCAGCGCATCGCCCGCGTCGGGCGGGCGATTCTCGAGATACGACAACACCTGTAACGCGCACTCGGCGGTGAAACGAAAGTCTCGATGTGGCGCGAGCCATGCGAGCGCCTCATCGAGATTCTTGCGATGAACTTCGAGCGCGCGTTCCTGCAGATCGGTGTAGCCGACGTCGGTGTGAATCGACGAAAGCCAGTACAGCGTCCAGCGCTTCGCCGGCGCAAGGCGGAGGCGACGCCGCGCGATGCGATCTCGCCCCACTTCGACATCGATCTGGAAATCCGCAGGCTCGGACAGCGGCACCCAGACTTCGCCGCTCAGCGCGGGACCGGTTGGTGCCGGCAACAGTCCGGCTGTTCCGACCAGCGCCCCGTGCCGGTCGGTCACACGCGCCCGCGCGGCCGGCGCCGACACGCCGGACACGGTGACGCGAACGAGGTTCTTGCGGCCGTCGGGTTGCTGGAACAGCGCGGTGGGACGCGCTTCGACGACCGGCTGTTGTGCCGCATCGTGCGGACGCGACGCCATCCATCCGGCGACGGAGGAGAGTAAGCCGAGGAATGTGCGACGGTCAGAAGTCGGCATGATTGCTACAACTTAGCGCAGCTTGACTGCGCAAGTCCCCTATGTACGTTTCGCGTCTCCCGGACCCCCGTACCTCAACAGGAGCGAGCATGAAGCGTATTGCATTGGCCGTGGCGGTGGTCGTCATGGCCGCCGGCGCGTGCAAGAAGGCCCAGAACAGCAACACGGCCGCCGACAGCACGCGTGCGGATTCGATGAGAATGGCGGACTCGATGAAGATGGCGCCTGCCGATACGACGCACATGATGGATACCACAAAGGCGCGTACCGATACGAGTCACGCCCACAAGACCACGACGCGCCCCCGCAAGCCGTAACAGCGGGGTAGCGAGAAGAGATTCAAGCCCGGGCGTCGCCCGGGCTTTTTGTTTTCGATACCGTACGCATGATTGCGGTGCGCGTGTCGTATGGCGGCGTCCAGCCGAGCTCGCTCCGGATCCGGCCGATCGAGTACGGATTCTCGCCCAGAATGAACGACATCGCGGCATTGCCGAGTGCGGTGTAGCGGCCCGGCAGCACCAGGCGCATGAGCACACTCCACACCCCGACGCCCATGCGAATGAGCGGCACCGGAATCCGGACCGGGAGTGGACGCACGCCCAACGCGTCGGCGAACGTCGCAAAAAAGTCGCGCTGGATGAGGTGCGGCTGCGCATCCTGTGTGACGTTGTAGGCGCGAAAGCCGGATTGAGCGGGCGAATCGAGCGCCGCGACGATCGCGGACGCCACGTTGCCGGCGTAGACGCAGGACAGATGATTTGTCCCCGGCCCGATCCGGGGCAGGACGCGACGCTCGATGTTTGCGAGCAGGCGGCGCGTGAACAATACGTCGCGCTCGCCATAGATGACGTTGGGGCGGATCGCGATGACGGACAGTCGATCTCGCGCCGCTTCCTGCTGCACCAGCTGCTCCGTCGCACGTTTGCTGCGTGCGTAGTAGTCACGCTCCGGCAGCGGCTGGAACGGATAGTCCTCGTTCACTCCCTGCGCGCCGGCCTGATAGACCGCGGTACGTCCGTACACCGCCACCGTCGAAACGTGAATCAGACGCGCGCCGCTGCGCCGCGTCGCCTCGAGTGCGAGTCGCGTGCCGCCCACGTTGACTCGCGTGAACTCCTCATGAGTGTCGTGTGATGCGACGAGTGCAGCGGCGTGTACGATGGCACGGACGCCCTGCGCGGCGCGCTGCCACGTAATGGCGTCGGTGACATCACCGATGAAGGGCTCTGCGCCGAGGGATTCGACCAGGACGCGCGAGTGCTCGCGCACCAGGGCCCGGGGCCGTTCCCCGCGCGCATGCAATGCCTCGATCACGTGAGTGCCGACGAGACCGCCGGCACCCGTGACCAGAACGGGAGCAGTCACGCCGGCGCGACGCGGGGCGCGTCGAACGGCAGCTCCGTCACGCGCGCCTCTCGGCCCGCCGCGCGGACCGTGGCGCCGACTTCGACTTCGCGCCGCAACACGGCGAGCCCGACCCAGCGGCCAAGGACGGAGCCGCCGCCATCAGGAAGCCAGGCGATGCTCGTCACGCGGCCAACCTCGCGCTCGTCGTGCGTGACCGGAGTCCACCCGCTCGCTGGAGCGGCAGGGGGATCGGTCTCGAACACGAGGCCGCGCAGCTGACGGTTCGCGTGCCCTCGAAAGTGCAGTCGGCTCACAGTCTCCTGGCCCGTGTAGCAGCCCTTCGTGTATGACACGCCGCCGATCTCGTCGAACCGCACTTCCTGCGGGATCGTCTTTTCATCCACCTCGGAGGCCAGCCGCGGCCAGCCGGAGAGAATCCGCGCGAGCTCCAGGGCTTCGCTACTGGCCGTATGCGCGCCCGCGCCGATCAATCGGTTCCGGATGGCGGTGAGCTGATCCGCGGTCACCGTGACCTGAAAGACGAAGGGAGCGCCGTCACCGGTGCGCGCGACTTCGACCGCCACACCGGCGACGACGCCTTCCATCGTGTGGTTGGGCACGGGCGGGACCGGTAACCCACTGGCGCCCATGACCGCCACCGCATGCGCACCGGCGATGCGCACGACCGCGAGCTCGGCGGTGCGATCCGCCGCGCGTGCGAGCCGCGGCGGCACCGAGCGCTGCAGGATCAGCCACGCGCGTTCACGGCCTTCCAATGGAACGGTAAAACGGACGCGTGGCCCGAGTCGTGCCGCCCAGCCGTCGACGACGATCATCCCTTTGGGTGTGAGTAGAGCTCCGTACACGAATGCCCCATCGCCTGGTTTTTCGATGTCGTTGGTCAGCAGTCCCTGAAAGGATGTGATCGCACCAGGACCATTGGAGGATCCGGTGAGATCGATCGTCGCGACATCGGCGGGAGCGACGATCGCACCCGCCCGCAACCGGTCGACGATCTCGGCGGGCACAGCGTCGCGCTCGAGGCGCGTCACCGTGGGGGGCGGCGCGGTGGGAAAGACCTCGCTCACAACGCGGCGAGCTCGCCAGCGGAGTGTCCCAGGAACGAATCCCACACGCGCGCCGCGCCGTGCCCTTCCAGCGCGCGGGCTGGGTGACTCGTCGCCAGCATGATGCACGGCATTCCCGCCCCCCGGGCCGCGGCGAGCCCGGGCAACGAGTCTTCAATGACGACGCAGCCACCGGCGTCGACCGGCGCTTTGAGGCTGAACAGCTTGTGAGCGGCCAGGTACGATGCCGGATTCGGTTTGCTCATCGAGACGTCATCGGCGGCGACGATGACTTCGAAGCGGTCGGCGAACCCGGTCTGGCTCAGGACGTGATCGATCTCGCCCCGCAGCGCGCCGGAGACGATGCCCAGGCGGTACCGCTTCGCGGCGTCATGCACGAATTCGGTGGCGCCGGGGACCATCCGCAACGATGTCGCCACGAGCTTGAGATAGACCTGCGATTTCTTCGAGACGAGAATCTTGAGCAGCTCGGTCGTGAGCGTCCGCTGCGCCCGCCGATACGCCTCGAAGAATCCAGTGCGGTCGTCGAGGCCCAGGTAATGCGCGTAGTAGTCCTCGCGCGTGACAGTGATGTCTTCGTCCGCGAGCACGCGCTGCAACGCCTCGTAATGCTGTGCCTCGTCGTCCACCAGCACGCCGTTGAAGTCGAACAACACCGCTTCGGTCACAACGTCTCCTTGAGCCATGCCACGATGTTGGGCCAGCAGTCAGTGCGCGCGCGGGGATTCACGACGAGACCGCGATGCGACAATCCCCGCGCGATCGTGAGTGACTTCCGTGCCGACCCGATGCGATCGACCACTTGCCGGCACGCGCGTGGCGGCGCAAACAGCCAGTCCGAGCTGCCGGCGACGCCAAGATACGGCGTGCTGAGCGCCGCGAGCCCGGCAAAGTAGTCGAAGCCGTCCACTCCCACCCACCGCCCGCGCACATTCCACTCCATCCATTCCGCGATGATCTCGGCTGCCTCGTCCTCGTTGCCGAACCGGAACCGGCGGGCGGGGAAGTGGCCGAGTGCGCGCGAGACGGCCACGGTCGCGGCCGCCGCGGCGCGCCGCACCGGTCCAAGACGCCGCGGTCCCGGCGTGCCGAGCGTGACGATCCCTCCAATCGGCGCCGCAGCCGCGACGCGCGCCAGCCAGCACAATCCCGCGGCGCCGCCGGCCGAGTGTCCGATCCAGGCGAGCGGCGCGCCGTCGGTTTCTTCGCGCACGCGCGCAACCAGCGTGGGCGTGTCGTGCAGCACCCAGTCTTCGAACGTCCAGGCACCGCGCCGCGGCTCGCGCGCACTGTCTCCGTGATGACGCAGATCGGCGAGCCAGACATCCAAACCGGCGGCGCCGAAAAAATGCGCCAGCCCGCCGGCTCCCGTTTCAGCGCCGCCATCGGACCCGTCCGGAGAATGCAGCCAAAACCGGTGGTTGGTGAAGGCGCCGTGTACCAGCAGCACGGCGGGCCGGCCATCCCGATGAGCGCGCAGGCGGTGCAAGGCCAATTCCACGCCGTCGGGCGTCGTGACGCGGCGTGTGCCTCCCGTCATTCGTACCGGCCGGCGACGCGGTAGGAGTCGTCGAGGAGCTCGACAGGGTGGCGAACCGCTGCGTGAATCCCGGCCGCGGCGAGCCCCGCGCCAAGCTGCATGAGACATCCCGGATTCCCGCTGGCGACGATCTGCGGCGCCGCGTGACGCAAATGCTCGAGCTTGGTCTCGAGCACGGCACGCGACATCTCGGGCTCGAGTAGGGTGAACAGACCGGCGCTGCCGCAACACTCCGCGGCCCCCTGGACCGGCACGAGCTGGAGCAGCGGAATCGCCGCGAACAGCTTGAGTGGCTCGGCGCCGATCCGCTGCGCGTGCAGCAGGTGACACGGTGGATCGTACGCCACGTGGAGATCGAGCGGTGCGCCTGCGACCGGTCCCTTGCCGTCGCCGGCGAGCAGCTCTGTCACATCGCGGACTCGAGTACCGAACCGGGTGCCGCGCTCCTCACCCAGCAAATGGCCGTATTCCTTCATCAGGGCTCCGCACCCCGCGCTGTTCACGACGATCGGCTCGTCGCCATCTCCGAAAGCCTGGATGTTGGCGCGAGCCAGGACCCGCGCCTCGTCGAGCAGGCCGGCGTGGGCATGGAGAGCTCCGCAGCATCGCTGACCGGGGACCTCGCGAGTCTCGTAGCCATTGACGCTCAGGGTGCGCTTGGTGGCCTCATGGACGTGGGAGAAGAGACCCTCCTGGACGCAGCCGCGAAACAGCTGGGCGGTACGGGGCGGTACGGGGCGGTGAGAGGCGGTAGGAGTTGCGCGCCTTCTACCGCCGTTTACCGCCTCATCCCGCCCCCTATCGCCCTTCGTTGCCACCAGCATTCCGAGCGCAAACCGGATCCTGCCCCACCCAGCGATTCCCCGCGGGAGCACCGATCGCAGTCGGCGAGCAAACCAATACACGACGCCGCTCACACCAGGCGTGGTCAACGCCCATACTGCCGCGCGCGTGAGCAGTGTGGTGCCTCGCGCCGCAGTGATTCGAGCGCGAGCCGCTTCGAGGCCGTGGCCGTACTGCACGCCCGAGGGGCACACCGGCTCGCAGGCGCGGCAGCCGAGGCAGCGATCGAGATGATAGATGAGTGCCGGATCGGTCACGGCGAGATCGCCGCGCTCGAGCGCCCGCATCAGCTCGATGCGGCCGCGCGGCGAGTCGGACTCATCGCCAGTAGCGAGAAATGTCGGACAGGCTTGAAGGCAGAACCCACAGTGCACGCACGCGTCCAGCCCTTCGAAACCGAGTCGCCCTTCCGTCATGTGCCTTCTGTGGCGACGACGAGCGCACCACCGGGATCAAACGTGCGCCTCAGCCCGGCCACGAGTGGTCCGACACCTTCGCGATACGCGCCGAAGTGACCGACGGCACCCCGCAGCGGCCAGGGCGCGCGCTCGAGCGTGAGCGGCACCTCCTGGCCCGCAAGGGTCCGGCGCAGCCGCTGCAGACGGTCGATGCTGGCATCGCCGGTCCAGCGAATCGCGCCGGCCGCGGGAGACGCGGAAATCCATTCGTCGCCGAGCTGGTGCTGCAGCAAGTCGAGCAGCTCGTCGCTCGCCGTGGGCACGCCGCCGATCCGGAACGTCACGGGCCGAACGGCGAAGCCCTCCGCCAGGCGCATCCAGAAGGCATGGGCTTCTTCCGCGCGCAGCGGCGCGAAGCGACCGCCCCCGCTCGCAGCCCCGAGGCCCGCTTCGTCCGCGGCGACGAGTGCCGGCGATCCCGCAAGCCGCACGGCGAGCACCCAGCGCTCCCGCCGCGCGAGCGCCGGCGAGACGAGCTCCAGCGCTGCCGGCGTGAGACCCGCCGCGGCAATGTCTTCGCCGACTTGTGTGAGATCCTCGCGCGCGCCTTCGAGCACGTACGTGACGTCGGCGCGCGGGAGCGTACGCAGTCGTAGATGCACGAGCACAATGACGCCGAATGCACCGAAGCCGCCCGCCTGCACGCGAGTGAGGTCATAGCCGGCGACGTTCTTCATGACGCGTCCGCCGCTTTGCACCATGCGGCCATCGCCGGTCACGAACGTGACCCCGAGGAGATGGTCTTTGATGGGGCCGTAGCCGTGACGCAGCGGACCGGCGGTCGCCGTCGAGACTACCGAGCCGAGCGTGCGGCCCGCGAGCCCTGGAGGATCGATCGCGAGCCATGCTCCGCGGTCGGCAAGCTGCTGGCGCAGCTGGTCGAGCCCGATGCCGGCTTCCGCGGTGGCCGTAAGATCGGACGGCTCGATTGCGGGGATACGATCGAGCCTGCGAGTCGTCAGCGCGATATCGGCCGGCGCGTCGCTCTGCAGCCAGGTTCCCGCGCCCTCGATCCGCACGCGCCAGCCCTCCTGATGCGCGGTGCCGAGGAGCAAGGCGACGGCGTCTGGAGAGCCGGGCGCGACACGCGGCACGCGGTCGGGGGCGGCCTCTAATACGGCGCCCTCGCCGAGGAGTGCGGTCACCTTGTCGAGAATGGTCATCTAGTGACCTCGACTGCGGAATGCGGAATGGGGAATGCGGAATTGAAGCCTGTAGTGTCATTTCGCATTCCGAATTTCGCATTTCGAATTGATGTCCACTCCCGACACGCGTGAATCGGGACGACCTTGCCGGGATTGACCAGTTCGCGAGGGTCGAACACGCGGCGCACGGCCTGCATTGCACCCAGCGACTCCGCATCGAAGATGAGGTGCATATACCGCAACTTGTCGATGCCCACGCCATGCTCGCCAGTGATCGTTCCGCCGGCGTCGATGCACAGCTGCATGATTTCGGCGCTGGCGGCTTCGACGCGCTGTTTGAGCGCGGGGTCGGTGGCGTCGAACGAGATGTTGGGATGGAGGTTACCGTCGCCGGCATGGAAGACGTTGCTCACGACGAGCCCGTAGTTTTGGGCGATCGTGCAGATCGTCTCGAGCACGTGCGGAAGGGCGGAGCGGGGCACGACGGCGTCCTGGACCACCAGATCGCGCGAGAGGCGGCCCATGGCGCCGAACGCTTTCTTCCGGCCCTGCCAGAGCCGTTCCCGCTCGACCTCCGTTGCCGCCGAGCGGACGGATCGCGCTCCAGACTTGCGCAGCATCTCCGTCACGGCTTCCGTCTCGGCGACGACGCCGTCGACATTTCGGCCATCGATTTCCGCGAGCAGGATCGCGGCCGCATCGCGCGGATATCCTGCCGCATACACCGAATCCTCGACCGCGCAGATGCAGGATTGATCCATCATCTCGAGCGCCGCCGGTACGATCCCGCTGGCGATGATTGTCGTGACCGCTTCGCCGGCCGCGCGGATGCTCGTGAAGTCGGCGAGCAGGGTGCGGATCGCGCGGGGCAGCGGCGTCAGGCGTACGGTGATCTTCGTCGCGATCCCGAAGTTGCCCTCGGAGCCGACAAAGAGCCCGACCAGATCTGGTCCCCAGGGCTCACCACCCGGGCTGCCCAGCTCGACGACCGAGCCGTCGGCGAGCAGGACCTCGAGCGCGAGGACGTGATTTGCCGTGACGCCGTACTTGAGGCAATGCGGGCCGCCGGCATTCTCGGCGACGTTGCCGCCCACAGTGCACGCCGTCTGACTCGAGGGATCGGGCGCGTACTGGAGACCGTGCGGTTTCGCCGCGGCGCCGAGTTTCGCGTTGACGACGCCGGGCTCGACCACCGCGCGCCGGTTGGCGTTGTCGATCTGCAGAATCCGGTTGAGGCGCGTCAGCACGAGCAGCACCGTGCCCTGGTCCGCGAGCGCGCCGCCCGAGAGTCCCGTCCCCGCGCCGCGCGGCACGAACGGCACGCCGAGTGCGGCGAGCAGTCGCACGACGGCGATGAGTTCCTCGCGGGTGCCGGGGAGGACAACGAGGTCGGGAACGCGGCGATGCGTTGGCAGGCCATCCATCGCGTACGTGAAGCGCTCAGCGCGCGCCTCGCTCACGTGGCGCTCACCGACAATGGCCGCAAGGTCGCGGGCTAGGGCTGACGACATGCCTATATACTAAGCATGAAGGGTCGGGAAGCGATCTTCCCGACCCCTCTCACCTCATAGCCCCTCAGCCGCTTGGCCTCTCGGCCTCTCGTCTTAGGCGGCTCTCCAGAACCCTTTCAGCGCTTTCCCGTCCGGAGATTCGCGCAGCTTTTCAAACGCCCGTTCTCTGATCTGCCGGATGCGTTCGCGAGTCACGCCCATCAACGCGCCGATCTTCTCGAGCGTCATTGCCTCGCTGCCTTCTTCGAGCCCGTAATAAAGGTAGAGAATCTTGCGCTCGCGCGGCGTGAGATACTTCTGGAAGATCCGGTCGATGAACTCGCGCATCAACTTGCCGTCGGTGCGCTCTTCGATCTCGCCGCCCTCTTGTCCCGCGAAGCGCTCGCCGAGTGTCGCCGCATCCTTGTCGGTGCGATCGACCGGCGCGTCGAGCGACAGCTCGGCGGCCGTCATGCGGCGCGCCATGCGCACGTTCTCGACCGAGTCTTCGAGCGCCCGGGCGATCTCGTTGTCCGTGGGCTCGCGACCGAGCTCTTGCGAGAGATACGTCTCGGTGCGGCTCATGCGGATCAGCTGCGAGTTCTGATTCAACGGAATGCGGACGCTGCGCGTCTGCTCGGCGAGTGCCTTCAGCACCGCCTGCCGCACCCACCACACCGCGTACGAAATGAATTTGACGCCCTGGTCGGGATCGAACTTCTTGACCGCCTTGAGCAATCCTTCATTACCGATGGCGACGAGCTCGGAGAGATCGAGTCCGTGTCCCTGATATTTTTTTACGTAGGAGATGACGAAACGCAGATTGGCGGTGACGAGACGCTCAGCAGCTTTTTCATCGCCGCGTTGCACGCGACGAGCGAGACGACGTTCTTCAGCGGGATCTTTGATGAGGGGGAGTTTTTGTATGTCTTGCAGGTACTGGTCGAATGCTCCGGAAGGGGTGGTGCGGAAAAAGGCCTTCGCCTTGCCGGCATTCGACCTCGCCATGAGCGACTCCCCTTGAAACGCGAGTTGTGTGTGGATAGGCCTTATGACCGCCGCTTAGGCGACCTAAATCACGCCGCAATATAGGTTTTCCTGCCAATACGTGCAAATAAGCGCAGTTTTCCACATCACAAATTATTGGACCTGTAGGGATTCCCCCGTTTGTCCACTATCCACACAACCTGTGGATAAGCGGTCTTGTAGCGTATAAGCGCTTGCCCACAAACTCGATCCGAGGGATGACTTTCGGCGTGTGGAGACGTGGACAGGAATGTGGGCTACGTGTTCACCAGAACCTGACGAATAGCAGCCTCTGGCACGACCGCCGTCCACCCGTTTGCATCGTCTCCATGCGCGCTGCCGATCGCGCGTGGCAGCGCGAGACGGATTTCCCCGCCGCGGACCTTCTTGTCGGCGCGCATGGCTGCGACGAGCGCATCCACTTGGCTGGCATCGGGCCGTTCGACCGGCAGGTTCAGCCGTTCGAGAGCGGATTTGATCCGCTGCGCCGTCCCCGCAGTCGCGATCCCGAGCGACTCGGCGAGTCGCGCCTCATAGACCATTCCGATCGCCACCGCTTCGCCGTGCGACACTTCGTATTTCGACGTCGCTTCGATGGCGTGTCCCACGGTGTGTCCGAAGTTCAGAATCGCACGCTTGCCCGTTTCGCGTTCGTCATGAGAGACGACCGACGCTTTGATCTCGACCGAGCGGCGGACGACATGCTCGAGCGCCGGTGCGTGCTTTGCGAAGATCCCGGCGTACTCGCGCTCGAGAAACGCAAAGTATTCCGCGTCGGCGATCACGCCGTGCTTCAACGCTTCGGCGAGTCCCGCCGCCAACTGCACACTCGCGAGCGAGGCCAACAGCTCCGGATCGGCGACGACGACCCGCGGTTGATGGAATGCGCCGAGCAGATTCTTTCCCGCGGGCACGTCGACACCGGTTTTCCCGCCGATCGACGAGTCGATCATTGCCAGCAGGGAGGTCGGGATCTGCACGAGCGGCACGCCGCGTAGATAGGTCGCCGCCACGAACCCGCCGACGTCGTTCACCACACCGCCCCCGACCGCGATCACGGCGCAGTCGCGGCCGAAATGGGCGGCGAGCATGCGATCGGAAAGCGATGCCCAGGTGTCGCGGGTCTTATTCCATTCTCCTGCAGGAAAGGTGAAGAGCTCAACCTGACACCCGGCACCAGACACCTGTTCTGCAACGGATGCTCCGTACAGCGTGCCCACGTGCGAGTCCGAGATCACCGCGTAGGCGGCGGCGGGACAGTATTCGGGGAGGATCTTGTCGAGCTGCCGGATGAGCCCTGCGCCGATCAGGATATCGTATGACGCATCCCGCTGCTCGAGGAGCGGGACACGGATCGTCACCACGCGATGTCCGGACCGCCGGCCTGTTGGTTCACGCCGCGCGCCAGCATGAACAACAGGTCGGACAGCCGATTCAAGTAATGAATGATGACGGCATTGATCTGTTCGTCGCGCGCCAGACTCACGACGGACCGCTCCGCGCGCCGGCAGGTCGTGCGCGCCAAATGGAGGGCTGCGGCCTTGGGCGTTCCCGCGGGAAGAATGAAGTTCTTCAAGGCCGGAAGCGCGCCCTCATACTTGTCGATCAATTGTTCGAGCGCGCTGACGCGGTCGGGCTCGAGCGCCCCTCCCGCTCGCCGCTTCGAAGGATCCGGTGTCGCCAGCTCGGCGCCGATGGCGAAGAGGTCGCGCTGAATCGCTTGCAGCGCGTCGGACTCGAAGCTGCCCGGCTCGAGCGAGGCCGCAAACCCGATCGCCGCGTTGGTTTCGTCCACGTCGCCGTATGCGCACACGCGCGGGTCGTCCTTGGGCACGCGACCACCGCCGAAGAGCCCGGTCTCACCTGCATCGCCTGTTTTTGTATAGATCTTCATTGACCTCTCTCGTGCGTCGTACGTCGTACGTGGTGCGTGGCATGCGTTCCGACGCACGACGCACGACGAACGACGCACGGGTTTTAGAACGTATCGTTACGGGCAGCGCAACGCGAGCGGTTGCGAGGCCACGACACTTCGCGTGGCGGCATCGAGCACCGTGGCACGCGAGCCACGGGCGGAGACGTCGGCGATTTGATCGACCAGGAGCAGCGTGCCGCCCCCGCTGCCCGTAACCCAACCGCGGACGGAATAGCGTATCCCCTGAGACGTCATGCCCCGCTGCAACGCGAGTCGCCGCGGCCGTGCGACCCAGCGCAGCTCGTGCAGCGACACATCGGTTGTGGCGACGCCGGTCACCAGAACCGTGTCGCTCGCGGCCGTCGCATAGCGCGCGCGGAATCCGACCGCATAGCCGCCGTGAATCGGAACCACCTCGCCGGCATCTGCGGATTGATCCGCATCCACAACCAGCGGCCGCACCAGCGTCGCGCGCGGGCCTCGGCTCGTGCTCTCGGCTCGCTGGGCGACGCGGTTCACCAGATCGCGCGCTTCGGCGCGAGGGAGTGCCGGGGCCGGCGAGCCGGCACCGCCGGCAAATGGCTGCTCGTCGAGCAGCGCGACGACCGGCACGTGCGACGGCGGCGTACTGCGGCCGCCTCCGCCGCCGGCCGGAAACGCGAATACCAGCTCACTGACCGCCGTGGCTGCGCCGCACGACTCCCCGGCATGAAATCGCGCGAGGGTGAGCCGGGCGGGTGCAGCGCCGTTCGCGGAGAGTACCGTCACGCTGCGCGCCGAGCTCGCGTCGACGGCGACGAGAGAGCGAGTGAGAAGCGCAGTCTTCAGGTCGCGGCCCGTCAGTTGATGATAGAGGTCGCGGGAAAACCGGTCGTCAGCGACAAAGACGTGCGCTTCGCCGCCGAGGCTCCAGCCCAGGGCTGCGTGCGTGCCGGCGCTGGCGCAGGCCCCCACCTCCGCCAGTAGCCCGACAACGAGAAGCAGGCTAGCGTTCGCGCGATGCAAGAGCAAAAAGATATCATCATCATCGGGGCGGGCCCGACGGGTCTCTTTGCTGCATTCTACGCCGGAATGCGCGGCGCCTCGCATCGCCTGATCGACAACCTCGACCAAGTGGGCGGCCAGCTCACCGCGCTCTATCCCGAGAAATACATCTTCGACGTCGCCGGCTTTCCGCAGATCCTCGCCAAGGACCTCGTGAAATCGCTTGCCGAGCAGGGACTTCGGTGGAGTCCGCCCGTGAATCTCGGCGAGAAGGTCATCGGACTCCGCCGCGGCGAAGCGGACGGCAAGCCGCCGTTCACGATCATCACCGACAATGACGAATATCCGGGACGCTCGCTGCTGATCGCGGGCGGAATCGGCGCCTTTACACCGCGCAAGCTGCCGCTCAAGGACGCGGATCAGTGGAATGACAAGGGGCTCCACGACCGCGTATTGAATCCGAAACTCTTCACCGGCAAGCGAATCCTGATCGTCGGCGGGGGCGACTCGGCGTTCGACTGGGCCGTGAACCTCCAGGGCATCGCGAAATCGATCGTGATGATCCACCGGCGCGACGGCTTCCGGGCCCACCAGGCGACGGTCGATCAGGTGCAGGCGCTGGCGGGGGCGGGAAAGATGGAGTTGCGCACGTTTTGGGAGCTCAAGGAGATCGCCGGCACCGATCGCATCGAGCGCGTCACGATCGTCAACAACAAGACAAAAGCGGAAGAAACCCTTCAGATGGACTGCGTCATTCCGCAGCTCGGCTTCGTGTCATCGTTGGGTGCGATCGCCGAGTGGGGCCTGGAGATCGAGAAGGGCGACATCAAGGTGACGCAGACAATGGAGACCAACATCCCGGGCATCTACGCCGCGGGGGACATCGCGACCTATCCGGGAAAGTTGAAGCTGATCGCGACAGGCTTTGGCGAGGCATGCACGGCGGTCAACCAGATCGCGCACTTCCTCAATCCGTCCGCCAAGGTGATGCCGGGGCACTCCTCGAACATGGCCCTGTTCGGACAGAAAGAGGACTGATCCAAAAGGTAGGGGCGCAGCATGCTGCGCCCCTACTTACCTCGCCAGCTGCACCCCTACTCACCTCGCCAGCTGCACCACCACCGAATCGATCTGCGCCAGCATTTGTCTCGTCGGCACATCATGACCATTCACCTGGATTGAGAATGTGATCACGTGCCCGTCCGCCTTTTCGACGTAGCCCGACAGTGTGTTCACGCGATCGATCGACCCCGTCTTCGCCACGACCCTGCCTTCCAGCGGCGTCCCGACAAAGCGCCTGAGCAGCGAGCCGCGCTGTCCCGAGCGGGGAAGCGCGGCGAGGAACGGCGCGCCCTTGGGATGGTGCCGCATGTAGCTCAGCAGCTGCACGAACGTGTGCGGCGTCACGAGATTGCCGGCGGAGAGGCCCGAACCGTCTTCGAGCGAGAAGGCGGTCGAATCGATTCTCACGGAGTCCATCAGGAACGCGCGCTCCACGCGGAGTCCCGTTGCCCAGCTGCCCGTGTCTCCCCGCTCCCGCCCGACAATCTTTAAGAGCGTTTCCGCAAACCAGTTCTGGCTCGAGTTCAGGATGGGAAACACGATGTCCGGCAGCGGCCGGCCGCGGTACTCGGCGAGCGGGCTGCCGCAGCAGCGCAGGCTTCGATACGCCATCGAATCGGTCGTGCTGGCCGCACCGCCTTCGACCGCGATTCCTTTGCGCAACAGAGCAGCGTCGAGCGCACGCGCGGCATAGAGGTTGGGGTCGAGCACGGCGAAATACTGCATGAACGGCGCTCGACCGAGCGGGATGCCGCCGGACGCCCAGATGTGATCGTTCCTGTCGGGACCCGCGCCTCCATTTCCCGCCGGCACTCGAAAGAAGTCGAGCGTGGTGCTGGAATCCGCCGGGTCGGTCCGCCCACGATTCTCGAACGTGAACAGGCCGAGATCCGGCTGCCAGGAAATCACAGGAGGAGCGTCCACGAACGGGCCGGGGCCGGCCTGGAAATCGATGCTGTTGTCGTGAAAGCCAAGTGCCGAGACCGGGGCGCCGTAATACCAGTTCACATCGTAGATGCCCCAGTTCCAATGAAAGATCTGCGGTTCGAAGTAGGAGCCATCGCCCACAACCTTGCCGGTCACGCGCTTCAACCCACGCGCCCGCAGCGAGTCGGCGATGGCATCGACCGCCGTCCATGTCGAGTCGCACGCGCCCGCCACGGTCGTGTCGACGCCGTAGCACCGCTCCGACCACGTCGGATCGCCGCGCCCATACAGGATGAGATCGCCCTGGAGCACGCCATTCGTGATCGTGCCGTTGGCATAGAGGCTGGTGCGAACGCGATAGTCCGCCGGCAGCAGAACCGTGGCCGCGGCGGAGACGATCAGCTTCGTGTTGCTGGCCGGCATCGAGAAGCGGTCGCCATTCCGGTTGAACAGCACGCGCCCGCGATCGTCCTGTGCAAAGATGTTCCACGTCGCGCGATCGAACCGGGTCTGGTCGATCAGGCGCGTAACCCGCTGCTGGACCGAGCCGCGCGACTGTGCCTGGAGGGAGACCGCAGCGCTAATCGTAAGCGACGCGAGGATCAGCTTTCGCATAGAGCACATCGGTAAGAAGGTTCACGAGCACAAAGACGACGGACAGGAACAGGATACTGCCCTGAACGGCGGGCAAGTCGCGCTTCTGAATCGCGAGCAGCACGTAACGCCCGACGCCCGGCCACGAAAAGATGGTCTCGGTGAGGATACTGCCGGTCAGATAATTGCCGACATCGAGTCCGAGTACGGTGATGATCGGGAGCAGCGCGTTGCGGAGCGCGTGACGGCCGATGACGCGCCGCTCCGCCGCACCCTTGGCGCGCGCCGTGCGCACGAAATCGGACGGCAGGACCTCGAGCATCGCGCCGCGCGTCATGCGCGCCAGGAAGGCGATCGACCGCATGCCGAGCGTCAGTGCCGGCAACACCAAGAACGTGATGCCTCCGTAGCCCGACGGCGGCAGCCACCGCAGCGCGACCGCGAACAGCAGAATCAGCAGCAAGCCCACCCAGTAGACGGGAAACGAGACGCCGACATAGGCGATCAGCATGCTCAACCGGTCGATCATCCCGCCCGGACGAATCGCCGCCAAGACGCCGAGGGTGATGCCGACCGTTACGGCGAGCATCATCGCGCTCGCCGCAAGCTGCAAGGTCTTCGGGAAGCGCTCGGCCAGGTCGCCGAGCACCGGGCGCTGCGTGATGTAGGAGCGGCCGAGGTCGCCGCGGAGGACGCCCCAGAGGTAATGGCCGAACTGCACGGGGAGGGGATCATTCAGATGCAGCTCACCGCGCAGCCGCGCGATCGTGGCGGAGTCGGCGCGCTCGCCCACCATTTCGGCGACCGGGTCGCCGGGCACGACGTTCAGCAGGAGAAAGGCGACGACCAGAACGCCAAACAGCGTGGGGATGGTGGCCAGCAGCCGCCTACCGACCAGCAGGAACACGGACCCCCGCTTTGGTCCAGCGCTGGCCGTTGAAGATCACCGGGACGTCCCATCCCTGCACGGCGGGATGCTGCGCCCACAGGTCCACCGGGAACCAGAGATAGATCCAGGGCGCGGCGGCGAAGACGCGCTCGTCGATGCGCTGGTACAGAGCCTCACGCGCGGCCTGGTCTACGGTGTGGCGGGCGACCATGATCAGGGAGTCGGTGACCGGATCACTATAGAAGGAATAGTTACCGCCTGGACCGAAGCTCGCGCTATGGAATAGCGGATACAGGAAGTTGTCGGCGTCGGGGTAATCGGCCCACCAGTCCAGGATCGCCATGTCGGTGTCGCCTTTGCGAACCGCTTCGCGCATGCTTGACGCGTCGCGCGACACGATCTCGACACGGATCCCCACCGCGGCCAGCTGCGCCTGAATCGCCTGCGCGACGCGCCCCATCTCGACATTGGTGCCTGAGCGCCAGAGCTGCACACCGAAGCCGTTGGGATACCCCGCCGCGCGAAGCAGGCGGCGAGCTTCAGTCGTGTCGTAGGAATAGGGCTTCCGGTTGGGATCGCTTCCGCCCAGCGCCGGCGGGATCGCGCCCGCGGCGGCGACGCCGCGCCCGTTCCAGAGGGTGCGCAGCAGCTCGGGAACGTTGACGGCGTGATTC
This sequence comes from Gemmatimonadota bacterium, assembly GCA_003221035.1. Classification (GTDB taxonomy): domain Bacteria; phylum Gemmatimonadota; class Gemmatimonadetes; order Gemmatimonadales; family GWC2-71-9; genus 20CM-2-65-7. The sequence goes on along the minus strand of QHUB01000033.1, from coordinate 12,875 downwards.
AGCGCCTGACGCACGCGCGGATCGCGCAGCGGCCCGCGGCGGTTGTTGAGCGGCACATAGACCGCTCGCAGCGCCGGCTTACGCTTGAGCCAGTCGGCGTGCTCCTGCTCCCATTTGGCGGTCTCGCCGAACGGTATCTCGGCGACCGAGAGCCGGCCGGCCAGGAGCTCCGCGGCGCGGGTGAACGCCTCCGGAACGATCCGAACGGTCAACGTGTCGCTCTCCGGCGCGCCGCCCCAGTATTTCGGATTCTTCGCGAACCGCAGGTAGTCGTCGTGCTCCCACGACACGAATTGCCATGGACCTGTGCCGATGGGTCGCTGCGCGAATCCCTCCGGCAGCGGCGATGGGACGATCGATGCGACAGGCATCGCGAGAAATTTTGGAAATACGGCCAGGGGCTCTGTCAGCGTGAATGCGACTGCGGAGTCGCCGAGCACCTCGATCCCGCGCACATCGTGCGCGCGTCCGCCGGCATAGTCGGCCGCGCCCGCGATCGGGAGCAGCGGCCAGACTCGACCGCCCTGCGTGGCGGGATTCAGCACGCGAACGAAGGAGCTCTTAACATCGGAAGCGACCAGCGGTCGCCCGTCTTGGAAGGCGACACCGGGCCGCAGGTGAAAGACGTAGCGCTGCCCGGTGTGATCGGCGGTCCAGCGATCGGAGAGTCCCGGCAACAGGCGGCCGTCGGGGTCGAACTGGGTGAGCCCGTCGAACATGAGCGTCACTATCTCGCCGGTAGGGACGTCGGTGGAGAGCGCGGGGTCGAGCGAGCGCGGGTCATAGGTTTCGTAATAAACGAGGCCCCGCGCCTGATAACCGCTGTTCCCGCTGCCCGACTCGGTGTGGCAGGCGGCGAGAAAACACAGGAACAGGACGCTTTGCGCGGTGTCGAAAAGGTTGACAGTGCGGAGCAAGTGTCGCAACATAGCCAAAATTGCCAAACTACGTCAATTGCGAGTCATATCCTTCCTGGTGCTCGCCGTCTGCGCGGCGACGACCCTCCTCTCTGCCCAAGAACAGGAGCGCGTAGTCCGCGGGCTGCGGTTCGTCGGCAATAAGGCACTCGACGACTACACCCTCGAAAGCGCCATCGCGACGACCAAGTCGAGCTGGTGGGCGCGCTACCCTTTGGTCCGCTGGATGGGCCTGGGCGAAAAGCGGTACTTCAGCGAAATCGAATTTCGGCGTGACGTCGTTCGGATGATTCTCCTATACCGGCAGTCCGGCTACATGAACGTCGTCGTGGACACATCGGTGCAGCGCACCGCACGGGATGCGTACGTCACGTTCCGGATTCACGAGGGCGACCCCGTGCGCGTCGAGCGGCTCGAGGTCAAGGGACTCGAGGGCATCGTCAACATCGCCAAACTGAAGCGCGATTTGCCCCTTCAGCTGGGAGATCCGTTCAATCGATTCCTGCTGCAGGCCTCGGCCGACACGATTGTCGCGCGGCTCCGCAACAGCGGCTATCCGTACGCCGAGGTGCTGCGCAACTTCGATTCCGAGGCCGGAATCCTGAAGGCCGAAGTCGAGCTCGATGCGCAGCCGGGCCCCCGGATGCGCATCGGCGAGGTGCTCATCCGCGGGCTGCGTCGGGTCGACACGAGCGCCGTCAGACGCGTGATGTCACTGCGGCCCGGCACCTACTACAAGCAGGACGCACTCTACCAGACGCAGCGCGATCTCTACGGCATCGGCGTCTTCAATTCCGTCAACGTGCAGCTGATTGACTCCGTCCCGCCGCAGGAGATGGTGCCGCGCGACTCAATGGTGCGCACGCTGATCCAAGTTCAGGAAGGTTCGGGGCATCAGCTGCGCTTCGGCGGAGGCTATGCGACGGTGGAATGCTTCCGCGTGCAGAGCGGTTGGACGGCGCACAATTTTTGGGGAGGCGCGCGCACGCTCGACCTGTCGGCCAAGCTCTCGAAGATCGGCGCCGGTACTTCGACGCACACGACCGGATTTAATCAATTCTGCAATCCGTTTGCCGGCACGTGGACCATCGACACCCTCGACTACCAGTTCGGAGTGACGGTGCGGCAGCCGGCGTTTCTGAAGCGCGCGCACGTGTTGACCATCGGCTTTGTGGCTGAGAAGACGTCGGAGTTTGGCGTCTACACGCGCGAGGCGATCGGCGGCAACGTGGATATGACGTTCAATGCCCGCAGCCATCTCCCCTTCACCGTGGGCTATACCTACGCGGTGGGCCGCACGACGGCCTCCGACGCGATCTACTGCCAGCTGTTCCGACTGTGCGATGAGTCGAGCCGCAAGTTTCTCCGCGACCGGCGGCAGTTCGGAGCGGTCAGCGCGAGCATCGTGCGCGAGCGGGTCAACAACGTCCTCGATCCCACGTTCGGCAGCGTAACGACGGTCTCGGTGTTGCATGCCTCCCGCGCGGTGGGCTCGCAGCCGCCGTACGAGTTCAACCGCGCGGAGGTCGAAACGGCCCGATATCATCTCATCGGTCGGAGCACCGTCTTCGCATGGCGGATCCGCGCCGGGACCATCCTGCCACGCAACATCAATTTGAACGGCCAGGCGGTCGGCTATGTCCCGCCGGACCAGCGGTTTTACGCCGGTGGTCCGACCTCGGTCCGCGGATACGGCCGCAACGAGATGGGACCGCGGGTCTACTTCATGAGCGACACGCTCAGCTACGACATCACGCCCACAGGCGACACGATCTATCGGGGTGTGATCACCGCCCCCACCGGCGGCAATACCGTTGTCATCCTGAACGCCGAGCTGCGCGTTCCGTCGCCGATCCTGCCGCAAAGGATGCGTCTCGGCCTGTTTGTAGACGCGGGGCAGGTATGGGAGCGGGGTGAGAGAGTGGTGGCGACGAACGGCATGCGTGTGACGCCGGGCCTCGGCGCCCGCTTCTCGACCCCGCTTGGTCCAGTCCGCATCGACGCCGCGTACAACGGCTACCAGCAGGAGCGCGGACCGCTGCTGTACGTGGCCACCCCACCCAATCCCATTGTCGTATGGCGTTCGTCCTATCCGCCGGTGAATGCCCAGAAGACGTTCTGGCAGAAAGTCGTGATCCAGGTAGCCGTGGGGCAGGCGTTCTAGATGCGCCGCTCGCTGGGTGTCGCGCTCTGGTCCCTGGTTGGCCTGCTCGCCTGTTTCCTCGGCGCGATGAACGCGCTCGTGGGCACGCGGGCCGGACGCACCCTGCTGGCGCGCGTCGCGAGCTCCGTGGTCCGGAGCGGGGTAGCCGGCTCGATCGAAGTGGGCGAGGTGCGCGGCTCGCTGCTGACGGGGGTCGTGCTCACCGACGTCCGGCTCCTGGATCCTGACTCCACGCTGGTCGCGTGGCTGCCGCGTGCGGAGCTGGGCTACAACCCGCTCGATTTCGCGGCGGGGCGCGTGGTGTTCATGGAAGTGCGGCTCGAGCGGCCGATCTTCAATATCGTCCAGCACGCGAGCGGTCGAACCAATTTCGATGAGCTGCTCCGTCTCGGTAAAAAAGACACCGTCAAGGTCGAGCCGCTCGGCCCCGCGGGTCCGCGCTCGCTCATCCTGCTCCGCAACGTACAGATCGTGGACGGCTCGCTCACCCTGCGGCTGCAGAAGCACGGCGAGGTGACCAGTGCCAACGAGGAGATCGAATTCTCCGGTGAAGACGGGCGCTATCGCGTGCGCCGGTTCGAGCATCTCAATGCCCGGCTCGCGGCGTTGCGCATTCAGGCGCCGCGCGAGAAGGGCATTCGCATCGACATACTGCGGCTCTCAACCGAGAGCAGCGATCCGAAGCTCTCCATCAACGACGCCGTGGGCCGTGTGACGATCGATGGACGCACGCTCGACGTCGATCTGTCGCGCGTGCGCTTCCCCGCGACGCAGTTCAGCGCGCGTGGAACGGTCCAATGGCCGCAGGACACGTTGCTGTGGAATCTCGCGATGCGGGCCGACTCGGCGACCCTGACCGACATCCGTTTCCTCGATCCCCGGTTTCCGGCGGATGCCGTCCTGCACGGCGGTGTGAGCGTTGTCTCGCACGGTGGCCGGGTGCTCGAAATTCAGCTGCGCCCGATGGACCTCTCCTTTGGACAGGGGCGGCTGACGGGGCACGTGACCGCGTTCAGCGCCCCGGACTCCGGGCTGGTGGCGCTGCGGCAGGGCGATCTCATGGCGCGGGATCTGTCGCTCGATCTCGCGCGCGTGTACATCGACTCCCTGCCGTTCTACGGGCGTCTCACGGGGCGCACCATTGTAGACGGTCCCATGAGCGCGCTGAAGATCCAGACCGAGTGGTCGTTCCGCGACTCACTCGTGCCCGGTTGGCCGGAGTCGCAGGTGTTCGGCAAAGGCGAAGTCAACGTCGCCGGCCACGACCTGGGATTTCAGCCCTTCGAGGTGGCAACGGGACGCATCGACATCGGCACCGTGCGGCGCCTCGTGCCGGGATTCGATCTCCAGGGCGAGCTCGATGCGACGGGTACACTCACCGGCACGCTCAAGAACGCGATGTTCAGCGGCACGCTGCGCCATCACGACGGCGACCGTCCCGTCAGCCTCGTCAACGGCGCCATCGGTCTCGACTTCCGGGGCGACATCCTGAGCGTCTTTGCGGACGTCCGCGCCGACTCCCTCTCGCTCGACGGACTGACCGGCCGGTTCGCGGGTTTCCCATTGCACGGCACGTTGGCTGGGACGATCCGCATGAGCGGCGATCTCACGGGTGTCGAAACGCATGCGGACCTCGGGATGCTGGGCGGCGGCGGGGCGATCCGCGGCGACGGGACGCTGCTCCTCGGCGCGCGCGGCGTGCACCCGGGCTACGGCGCGCGACGATTCACGCTGCGCACGCAGGACCTGAATCTGCAGCGCTGGCTGGTGCGCAAGGGCGCTCCGCCATCACGGCTCAGCTTCGTCGCGACCGGCACCGTCACGGCGGACAGCGTGACGAAACCCGCCGGCGCTCTTACGGCGACGCTCGCACCGTCGTTCTTCGCCGGCACGATCATCGATACGGGCGCCGCCAGTGTTCGCTTTGCGGACGGGCGCATGCTCCTCGATTCGTTGCGCATCCAGCAGCCGGGACTCATTACCAACGGGAGCGGCGCGCTCGGATGGGCGCGCCCCGCGCAGGGCACGCTCGCCTTTGACTTCGATGCCGATAGTTTGAGCGTGCTCGATTCCCTCGTCACCTGGCTTGCGGGACCGAGCATCACGCCGACTCCGGAAGACAAGCTCAAGGGATCGGCCCAGGTTCAGCTCCGGCTCGAGGGAGCGCTCGATTCACTGACCTTCGGCGGCAGCGCGCGCGTCCTCGATCTGCAGTGGCGCGGTTGGCGCGTGCCCAAGGGCGAGGGCACCGGCGCGTTCCGGCCGGGTCCGGTGCCGAGTTTTGAATTCGACACCCGGATCGATTCGCTGGGATACGGGCGGCTGGGATTCGGAGCCGCGGCGGCTCACGTCCGCGGGACGCGCGACTCGCTCACCTGGTTTGCACGCTCGCGGGTCGGCGATCTGGGCGCGTTCCTCGCCGGCGGACGATATGAGCGCCCCGCTGGCGGTCCGATCCAGCACGCAGCCGTCGATTCCCTCGCCGTCCTGATCCCGAGCGGAGTCTGGTTCCTCCAGCGTCCAACGGCGCTCACGTTCAGCGACTCGATCCTGCATGTCGATTCGGCGTCACTCAAGAACGCCAACGGAGGCGGCCAGCTCGGCATCGTCGGCGATCTGCCGGCCCGCGGCCCGATCAACGCGCACGTCACGCTGGACAGCTTCCCGCTGACCGGCGTCTACGCGCTGATGCAGAGCGACACGCTCGGCGTTGCCGGCGCGGTGACCGCGACGATGTCGGCGATGGGCACGAGGGCCAATCCCACGTACAGCGGCTCGTTCGCCTTCTCGAACGCGGCGTTCGGCTCGTTCCGGGCCCCGTTCATGGACGGCATCATCGATTACCGGAACAGGCGCCTGAATGGCGAGGTGCATCTGTGGCGGGCGGGCCAGCAGGTCCTGAATGTCACCGCGCACCTCCCGCTCGATCTTGCGCTCGCCCCGGTAGCACAGCGGCAGCTTGGCGATACGCTCTCGGTGCAGGCGCGAGCCGACAGCGTGGACATGGGCGTATTGGCGGCGGTGACCACCACGGTGCGGCAGGTCGGAGGCGTCTTCAGCGCCGATCTTGGAATTGGCGGCACGTGGGAAGCTCCATTGCTGCGCGGCGGCCTCCAGATCGGGAATGCCGCAGCCACGATCCCGGCCCTCAATGTTCGCTACACGAACATGAACGGCAGCTTCTCGCTGCGGGGCGACACGATTCGCGTCGACAGCCTCACCGCGACCAGCGAGCGCGGCAAGGCCGAGCTCACCGGCTACGTGCGGCTCGAACGGCTGTCCAAGCCGATTCTGGCGCTCAACATCAACACGTCCGATTTCAAAGCGCTCGATCTGAGAGGCTATCTCGCCGTGACCGCGAGCGGGCGTGTGGCACTCACCGGCCCCGTCTTTGGCGCGACACTCACCGGCCACGGCACGGTCACGTCGGGCGTGCTGCACTTTGCCGATCTCCTGAACAAGCGCGTGGTGAATCTGGACGAGCCGTGGGTCCAGGATTTGATCGATACGTCGCTGATCCGCACGCAGCGGCTCGGTCCCGAATTCCAGAGCGTGTTCTTCGACAGCCTGCAAATCCGCAACCTGCAGATGACCATGGGCGAAGACGTGTGGCTCCGGTCCAATGAAGCGAACATCCAGCTGACCGGCACGGTCACCGTCAACAAGACCCGTAACCAGTACCTGCTCAACGGCACGCTCCAGGCGCCACGCGGCACGTATCGGCTGATCATCGGGCCCGTCACGCGCGAGTTCGTCGTGCGGCAGGGAACGGTGCAGTACTTCGGCACGCCTGATCTCGATGCGGCGCTCAACATCGAGGGGAGCCACATCGTGCATCCGCTGCCGGGTGGGGGCGAGACGCGGTCGGAGATCAACATTCTGGCGCACATTCGCGGTACCCTGCGACTGCCGCGACTCACGCTCGAGGCGGAGCAGGGCGACTACTCGCAGGCCGAGCTGATTTCCTATCTCATCAGAGGGAAGCCGACCTTCGAGCTGAGCGGAAGCGAGCGCGCATACGTGACCGGCGTCGTCGCCTCCCTGGTCGCCGGCGAGCTCGAGCGCACGGTTGTGTCCGACCTGGGAGTGCCGCTCGATTATTTCGAGATCCGTCCCGGCGATCCGGCGAACTCGCTGATCGGGACTCAGGTCGCCGCGGGGTGGGCGATCGGCGCGAAGACCTTCCTCGTGCTGAACGCGGGCTTCTGCCCGCGCAAGCAGACGCGGATCACGAATGCGTTGGGCGCATCACTCCAGTACCGCCTCAGTCCGGAGTGGCGCACCGAGGCGAGCTTCGAGCCGGTGCACAACTGCGCGATTACGGATCCCAACATCGTGACGACGCCGCAGACGCGTCAGGCCGGCTTCGACGTGTTCTGGGAGCGGCGCTACTAGATGACGCGCGCGCTGTTGATCACGAACCCCTTTGCGGCGCGGGCCGATGCGAAGACCGTGACCGCGGTGCTCGAAGTACTCAGTCGCGGCGGTTGGAACGTAGACCTCCGCACGATCGCCGCTCCGGGTGACGCGCGCCGCATCGCCGAGGACTCGCTCGACCGCGGATTCGAGGTGATGGTCAGTCACGGCGGGGACGGCACCGCGATGCAGATCGCCGCCGCGATCGCCGGGTCGGGCATAGCACTCGGCGTCGTCCCGGGCGGGACCGGCAACGTGCTCGCGGCCAATCTGCGGTTGCCGCGCACCCCCACGGGGGCGGCGCGCGCGTTGCTCAAGGCACGTTCGCGCGCGATCGACCTGGGCGTCGTGCAGCGGTCCGACGGCGCGCACTACTTCGCGGTCGTCGCCGGCACGGGGTTCGACGCGGAGCTGATGGCCGGCACCGATCGCGCGTTCAAGCGGCGCTGGAAGTTTGCGGCGTACGTCGCGCGCGCCGCAATGGCGCTGCCCTCAGTGCGCAGCGCCCCGCACCGGGTGACGGTGGACGGCAACACGCAGGAAATCCGCGCGGCCATGATCCTGGTGCTGAATTGCGGCCAGCTGGCGCCGGGGTTTCTCAAGCTCCACGCGGATCTTTGTCCGGACGACGGCTGGCTGGATGTCGTCGCCCTCGATGCCGACGGCGCCTTCCAGAGTGCGAGCGCGATCGTCGAGCTGTTGCTGGGCGATCGCAACGGCAAAGGGCGGCGCGTGTGGTGGGCGCGGGGGCGGGTCGTAACGGTCGACGTCATGGACGGTATGGCCCGACCGGTTCAGCTCGACGGCGACGTGACCGGTACGACGCCGTTCGAGGCTCGGGTGCTCCCGCGGGCGCTTTCCGTGCTGGTCGGTCCGGCCTTCAAAGCGCACGATGGCTGACACGCTGCTGCTCGTGGACGACGAGATCGCCGTGCTGCGCGCGATCGGCGAATACTTCGAGCGCAAGGGCTACGAGGTCTGGCGCGTCGGCTCGGGCGGGGAAGCGATCGACGCGTTCCAGCGCATCCGGCCCGACGTCGTGCTGCTCGACTTGCATCTTCCCGACGCAACAGGCTTGGAGGTGCTCGAGCGCTTGCGACAGGAGGGCGCTGCGGTCGTGCTGCTCACCGGGCACGGGGACATCGACACGGCGGTGAAGGCCATGCAAGCGGGCGCCGAGAATTTCCTCACGAAACCGGTGGATCTGTCGCATCTGGGGGCCGTGGTCGCGCGCGTCGCCGAGAAAGTAGGACTGTCGCGCCAGAACGCGCGGCTCAAAATGCTCGACCACGAGCGAGCTTCTCTCGCCTCGGTTGGAGTGTCGCCCGCCATGCAGGCGCTCGCGCGCCAAATCCAGCTGGTCGCCGCGAGCGAGCGCGCAACGGTCCTGCTGACGGGGGAAAGTGGAACCGGGAAGGGTTGGGCGGCTCGCGTCATTCATAACCTGTCGCCCCGGAAGGAAGGACCGTTCGTGGAGGTGAATTGCGCCGGTCTGTCGGCCGCCTTTCTCGACGCCGAGCTCTTCGGCAACGAAAAGGGCGCGTCGACCGACGCCACGGAACGGAGCGCCGGTCTCTTCGAGCTGGCCGATCACGGCACGATCTTTCTCGATGAAGTCGGCGAGCTCGCGGCCGAGCTCCAACCCAAGCTGCTCAACGTGCTCGAGACCAAGACGTTCCGCCGGGTGGGAGGGGCTCGCGAGCTCACGGTCGACGTGCGACTGATCGCCGCGACGGCCCACGATCTGGTACGCGAGGTGGAAGCCGGGCGCTTCCGTGAGGATCTCTACTACCGGATCAACGTCATGCCGCTGTTCCTGTCGCCGGTCCGAGACCGCTCGCGTGAGGACCGGCTTGACCTGATCAAGCGGATCCTCGCCGACCTCAAGACGCAATTGCCCGGTTGCCCGACCGAGTGCACGACCGACGTGCTCGACCGGCTGCTGTCGGCGCCCTGGCCCGGCAACGTGCGCGAAATGCGCAACGTCCTCGAGCGGGCGATGATTTTGGGGCGCGGTCATGACGCGATCAGTTTCGAGCAGCTGCCGCCGGACCTGCGGCAACGCTCACCGACCGATCGACGCTATCAGGCGCAGCCGCTATCGGAGGTGGAGCGGCAGCATATCGAGCGGACACTGCGACATCATGGAGGGAACCGCACGCGCGCCGCGCTCGAGCTGGGGATTTCGCGCGCGACGCTGATCAACAAGATCAAGCAGTATGGGATGTCGATTTAGGGTCGCCGGGGTCGGCGGGATTCGACCGCTCAGTCCAGCAATCTCTGTGCTGTAGTTGTTTCGTCGCTGCGTTCACCATCGCGTTCGGCTTCGTCGGATCGACCGGTTTGTGGCAGTAGGGGCAGATCAGCGATACCCCCATCAGAGTCCTGCGCATCGTCACGCTCCTAGAGCAAACCTCTTTGAAGAGCGTTTCGACACAATGGAGGTAACTTGCATAACCACGTAATCGAACCCCTACAGTACTCGGAATCGACGCTATCTTGGTGCTATGGAAAAGCCTAAGCTCAAGGAACACGACGGCATGCAATGCCGGTCGTGTGGCAATGAGGAACGGGCGTCGGAGGGCTACCCTTGCGCAGACTGCGGGACCTTCATCTGTCTGATTTGTACGTTCCGAGGCGTGACGCGCTGTAAGGCGTGCGAGGAGAAGGCCAAGATCGCCAAGGCCTAGCCGCGCCGCCGCTTCACCTCGGCCAGCAGTTCCTCCCGCGGCGCGCCGAGCTCTTCAGCGAGTTTGTTCAGCGCTGCGTCTGTCCCCGACCAGTCGCGCGCCGCCGCGAGCGCGTCCAGCGCGACTTCCTCGATCGCCGCCGAGCGCTCTTCGAGGTCGCGCGTCCGTACCGCCACCTCACGTGCGAGCCACTGCTCCAGCTCGCGCCGGTCTACCTCGAGCTGGCGTTGCCGCAAGGCATGTTGCAATGACAACTCCAACTCCTCCAAGTCGACGGGCTTTATCAGATAGTCATAGGCGCCAAGCTTGAGGCATTCGATCGCCGTGCGGGGCTCGTCGATGGCCGTGAGCATGAGTATGGCGAGGTCTGGATCGTGAGCCAGCACTTTCGGAAGCAACTCCACCCCGCTCGTATCCGGCATTCGAATGTCGCACAGCATGGCCTGCGGGTGGTGCGCCGCGAGCAGCGGCAGCGCCTCGGCGGCATTGGCGGCGGCGTGCACATGATAGCCCAGGCGGGAGAGAAACCGGGTCAGGGCTTGCCGGATGCCTTCTTCGTCGTCCACGACGAGCACGGTCGTGCGATCGGCGGGAACTCTTGGCGGAGTCATGGCCGTCAACGTTGTGGAAGTTATCTTGGCGCGTCAATGAGCAGATTGCGGACGAACCTCGCGGCCGTACCGGGCATCACCGTGGGCCATACCACGATCGAAGCTCACGGCACCGGTTGCACCGTGGTGCTGGCCCCGGAGGCCGGCATGCGCGCGGCGGTGTGCGTACGCGGGCGCGCGACGGGCACGCGTGAGCTGGACGTGATGGACCCACGCCATCTCGTCGAACGCATCGACGCGATCCTCTTTACCGGCGGCTCCGCGCTCGGCCTCGGCGCGGCTGACGGCGTGATGCGGTGGCTGCGCGAGCGCGGTCGCGGGCTCCCGGTGGGCGACATGGGCACCATTCCCATCGTTCCCTCCGCGGTGATCTTCGATCTCGGCAATGCCGGCAAACCGCCCGGCTGGGCGAGTGGCGACGACGCGTATCGCGCGTGCGAGGCGGCAACCGAGGACTATGCGGATGGGCGTGTCGGGGCGGGCCGCGGCGCAACCTGCGGCAAGGCGGCGGGGCTCGAGAAGATGATTCCGGCGGGAATCGGGTCCTGGGCCGCCCAATTCGGCGATGTGATCGTGTCCGCGCTGGTCGTGGTCAACGCGGTGGGAGACATTCGAAACGGTCGGGGCGAAATCATCGCCGGCAAGGTCGACAGCCTCCGCTATCTCGCGGAGGGAGGCGCGCCGCTCGGCGATCCGGCGCGCTTGAACCGCAACACGACCCTCGCGGTGATCGCGACGAACGCGGATATCGATCGCGTCCAGCTGCAAGCCCTTGCGCAGACGGGAAGTGACGCGCTGGCGCGCCGCATCACGCCATACGGGACTCTGTTCGATGGTGATGTGATTTTTACGGTCAGCACCGCGGCGGTAAGACCGAAATCGCCGCTGCAGGTCGACGCAATCGCCGCGCTCGTGGTGCCGGAGGCGGTCGAGCGATCGGTGCGGCATGGATAAGATCGAACGCGCGGTCGATGACATTCGGCGCAAATGGGCGCCCGACCATCGCCTGGCGGTCTTCGAGGTGTCGCTGCTGCCCAAGGGCATCGCCGGCATCACGTCGAGCCGCGACGCGCGTGACGCGTTACGGCGCCTCGCCAACGAAGCCGAGCTCGTCGACAAGGTCGAGCTCATTCCCGACCAGCGCGGCGATCCGGCAGCGATCGTCACCGTGGCGCTCGCGCCGCTCCTTGCCGAGCCCAGGATTCAGGCCGCGAGGGTGAGCGAAGTTCTGCACGGCGAGACGCTCGACATCCTCGAGGGGCGCGAGGAGTGGCTGCGCATTCGAGCACCGGACGGCTACATCGGCTGGCTCAATGCCGGATACGTCGCAACGGGGCCGAACGGCTGGGCCGAAGACTGGCGAGAGCGCGCCACGGCTCGCTCGTTGAGCGCCGACATCGTCATCACCGAAGGGCGCCGCCGACTTCCAACGGGCGCACGGGTCGCGCTGAGGCGCGGCGTCGTCGAGCTGGCGGACGGGCAGCGCGGCGCGATCGCGTCCGGCCATGTTCGGCGTGAACAGGAGCTGCGGATCGAAGCCCGGCATCTCGCGCTTCCCGAACTGGCGCAAAAGTGGTACAGCGGCGCTCCATATCTCTGGGGTGGACGCACCGAGTGGGGAATCGACTGCTCCGGGTTGGTGCAGGCGGTGTACGCGGCCCGTGGCATCGTGTTGCCGCGCGACAGCGATCAACAATTCGGGCAGGGTACAGAGATCGCCGTTTCGCCTGACGGTGACGGCTACGCAGCGGGCGATCTGCTGTTCTTTGCGGAACGCGGCCGGGTCTCGCACGTCGCGCTCTGGGCCGGCGCGGGCCGTATCGTACACTCGGCGCTTTCCAGGGGCGGCGTGGGGGGTGACCATCTGTTTGGTGATGAGCCGCAGATGCGGAAATTGCTGGAGAACCTGGTGGGAGCCAGGCGCCTGGACGAGGCGCGCGGTACGCGGTAACCGGTCCGCGGCGCTGCAGTCCCGCTCACCGCGCACCGCTCACCCGTACGTTATTTTCTCATCATGCGCCTGATCCTGTTCGACATCGACGGCACGTTGTTATGGACTAGCGGCGCCGGTCGCCGC
>QHUB01000078.1 GCA_003221035.1 Gemmatimonadota bacterium | reverse complement strand
TGTCGCGGTCAGCCGCTCCGGCCGAAGCCGCATTCGCCGGCCGCTGCGCCGCGAGCGGTATGGCAAGCACAACAGCCATCAGCGTGATCGTATACAGTCGCATAGTCCCCCTCCCTCTCCCTCCGTCCCATTTCCCGTTTTACGACAGACTCGCCAGTACCCGTGTCGCCCAGCAATACCAGCAGGCCCCGCGAGGAGATCGCAGGTGTCAGACGCACCATCAGTGCTGCGTTTGCAGTTTTCTCCATCGGGCCATCACTGAATTCACCAGCGCGCGCGCTCGCGCACATGCGGCCACCTGCCCCGCCGTCGGGGTGACGTCGGCATCTTGCATCGCCATCGCCGCCGCGAGCGCCGCGTCACGCGCACTCGCGAGCGTCGGGTTCGTCCCCTGACCCCCGGTCCGTGCGGAACGGGGGGACGCGCCGCCCGCGATTGAATCGCCGCGTTGCCGCGCCTCAAGGTATGCCGCCTGCGCCGCGGCGGCGAGGTCGTACATCTCGCGAGAGAGCGCCGCGAGCTGCGTCAATCCCGCGACGGGCGTCTTGACGCGCGGATCGAGTCGCAACGTGAGCGGCTGGCTGTAGGTCTTGCCTCCCGCGACGAGGCGGACAGTGTAATGCCCCGGCGGCGCCCAGGGAGCGGCCGGTGTGTGCTCGCTGCGATGCGGTACCGCCCCGGTCGCTTCGACTTCACCGGTGCGCGGATTGTCGCCAATCGGTTGATAACGCATGTCCCAGGTGAAGCGATGGAGTCCCGCCCGGGTGGATAGGCGCTGCTGCGGCGCCGGCCAATAGAGCGGCAAACCGCAATCCGGGGCGGCAGGCTTTTTTTGGCACAGCCGATCGTAGGCCGCGGGATCGACCGCGGGATCAGGATCGAGCAGGGAATCCTCGCTCGAGTATGACCGAATGACCTTCCCGGCGGCCGTCACGATCTCGAGCTTGACCGGCCCCGTCCCGTCTGCGCCGAGCGCGTAATCGATGACGGCGCCGTTGGGCGGATTCTCAGCCGCAGGCAACTCTGGCGACCATGGAGTGGGCTCGTTGGTCCCTGAACGCACACGGACGGCTGTCATGGGTCGTACGACATACGTCCCGTCCTCACCCCCTGGCCCCCTCTCCGTACGGAGAGGGGGAACTCGATGCTGAGCGAAATGGCGCAACGGACTCAGGTCGTCGAGAATCCAGAATCCCCGTCCATGCGTGCCCGCGATGAGATCGGCGCACAGGCAGGTGCTGTCGTCTTTCACCTGAATGTCGCGGACTGAGATCGCGGGCATGTTGAGCCGCAACGACTGCCAGTTCGCGCCGTCGTCGAACGAGACCCATACCTCCGCATCCGTGGCGGCGTAGAGCAGCCCGCGGACGCGAGGATCTTCGCGGATCGAATTGGCGACCGCATTCGGGGCAATGCCGCTGTTGATCTCGGTCCAGCTGTGGCCGCCATCGCGCGTGCGCCAGAAGTGCGGGCGCGCGTCATCGATGCGCAGCGTGTTCGCCGCGGCATACGCGGTGCGGGTGTCGAAGCGCCCGGCCTCGATGTTGAAGATGCGAGTCCACGGCTGGATCGCGGGCGGCGTCACGTTGCGCCACGTCTTTCCGCCGTCGGTGGTGACCTGGATGGTGCCGTCGTCGGTGCCGGCCCAGAGCACCAGACTGCTCTTGGGTGACGGCGACAGGGCCGTAATCGCGCCGCGCGGCGCCGGCGTCACCGTCTTCGCGTAGCGCCCGGCGCTGGCCGGAACGGCCCACGTCTGGCGCGCGAGATCGGGGCTGATGCGTGTCCACGTGTGCGCGTGATCGACCGACTTCCACACGACGTTGGACGTGTAGTACAGCACGTTCGCGTTGAGCGGCGACCAGATCAGCGGCATCGTGCGGACGTTGCGGCCGAACGTCGCGCCGCGCGCCGCGGAGTCGGGGCCGACCTGCGCGGTCTGCCCGGTGCGGCGGTCGTAGCGCGACACGCCCCGGCGCGCGCTGCCGAAGACGACGTCGGGATCTTTGGGATCGGGCGCGGCGATGCCGTATTCCTGGATGTTGGCCGGATGCCAGTCGTGGAACGTGATCCTCCCATCATCGGAGCGGCTTGCGACGCAGATCGAACCCGAGTCCTGCTGGCCGCTGCACACGCGGTAGGGGAACGCGTTGTCGGCAGTGACATGGTAGACCGCGGCCGTCGGCTGCGTGTACCAGTTGCTCCAGGATTCACCGCGATTGCTCGAGATCACGGCGCCCTGATCGGAGACGACCAGGAGCATGTTCGGATCCTCGGGGTTGATCCAGACGCGCTGATAATCGTCTCCGCCCGGCGAGCCGCGCACCGCCGACCAGCTCGTGCCGCCATCTTCGGTCCGCCACATGACGATCGAGGCGCTGTACACGACGTTTTCATTTTTGGGATCGACGACGATGGGCGGAAGGTCACCGCCGCCGATGCGGCCGAGGGGTCGGTCATCGGCTGTGGCGGCGCTGGTGTCGCCGACGACGGACGCGCCGGGAATCCGCGTGCGCAGCGTCCAGTGCGCGCCTCCGTCGCTCGACTTGTAGAAGCTGACCGGGCCCGAGCCACCCGCCGGATTCACCGATGCGATCATCGTATAGATCACCTGCGGATTACTCGGCGCAATCGCGATGTTCGCCTCGAGCACCTGCGGCAAGCCGTTCGTGAGCTGCGTCCACGTCGTGCCGCCGTCGGTGGACTTGTAGATGCCGCCCGCTCCCGGCCAGCTCGAGTCCGGACCGAACGCGGCATATTCGTAGAAGGTGGACTGCTGCTGCCACAGCGTGGCATAGACGGTGTTCGCGTTGCCCGGATCGATGCGGACTTCATTCGCGCTCGTGTACTCGTCCTTGTACAGCACCTTGTCGTACGTGCGGCCGCCATCGGTGGAGCGAAACACGCCGCGCTGCGCGTTGGGCCCGTAGGGATGGCCGAGCGCCGCCACGAACAGGCGGTCTGGATTCTTGGAATCGACGTCGATGTAGGCGATCATCTGCGTGGAATCGAGACCGATGTGCGTCCACGTGCGGCCGGTATCGTCGGAGCGGTACATCCCATAGCCGGTCGCGAGATCGGGCCGGATGATCCCCGCGCCTGTGCCCACGTAGAGGACGTTCGGACTCGACGGGGCGACGGCGATCGCGCCGATCGAGCCTGTCGCTTCATGATCGAACAGCGATTCCCAGTTTGAGCCGTAATCGTTCGAGCGCCAGAGGCCGCCGTTGTCGAAGCCGATATAGAAGACGGTAGGGTGGCCGGGCACGCCGGCGACCGCGCGCGCGCGGCCGGCGCGGTAGGGGCCAATCGTGCGCCAGCGCAGCGCGGCGCTGAAGTCGGATGTTTGCGTTGTCGCGCGAGCCGGCAGAAGCGCGACGAGGCTGAGGGCAATGAGTGAGGTTCGCATGCGCGGAAAATGCAGCCTCTGCGCGCAACCAGCTACCGGAGCGCCTCTCGTTGTACCGTGCGCTGAAGCGCCGGCTCGGCCAATACGCGAGCCCTTAAGGGCTCGTGTCGTTGCCGAGCCGGCCCTTTAGGGCACGGGAACCGACCGGAGTCGACTCTCCACTCATCCAGCGCTGCGCCAGCCGCCGCTGCTCGTCTGTCGCGCTCGGCAGTGTTTCGAGCCGCACCGTCGGCCGCTCCATGCCCGCGACCACCACCGTCGCCACGAACGGACCTTCTGGCCGCGCGACCTCGACGCGCACCGTGTCCCCCATGCGCAGCCCCTGGAGCTTGGCGCGCAGCTCGGCCCACGTTTGTACCGCCCCGCCGTTCATCCTCACCAGCCGGTCGCGGCTATGCAGCCCCGCCTTGCCCCAGACGCTCGCAGGGTTGTTGATGACCAGGCGCAGCGTGCTGTCGCGTTCGTACCCCCACACGCGCAGATCGCGCTCGGGCTCGTCATTGTACATCGCCGGCGCCCAGGTGACCTGCGTCTTCAACCCGGCGAGCGCGAGGTAGCGATCGAAGTCGATCGGCCGCGCACCACGCACGTGCGCGTCGAAAAACGACGTCACGTCGCAACCGCAGACCGTTTCCACGGCCTGCTCGATCGTGCGCCCGTCGATCCGGTACGGTGTCGGCTCAAGCCGCGATGGGGACGGCGCGATCGCGGGCACGCGACTGAACAGCAGCCGCATCACGTCGTCCATCGACTTCTGGCCCTGCGTGGCGTCGCGAATCATCAGGTCCAGTATCGTGCCGGTCAGCTCGCCCTGGAGATGAGTGCTCGCGCTATAATCGCCCAACTCTCCGGGCTCGGCGTTGTACGCCACCTGGCTGATCGATTCCGCGGAAAACCGGCCGTAGGCGGGATTGAAGATGTAACTCCCGATCA
>QHUB01000089.1 GCA_003221035.1 Gemmatimonadota bacterium | reverse complement strand
AATGTCATCGTACATTCCGCATTTCGAATTTCGACTTTCGAATTACTTCAAGATCTTCGTGACCACTCCGGCACCCACCGTTCTCCCACCTTCACGAATCGCGAAGCGCAATTGCTCTTCCATCGCGATCGGCGTGATCAGCTCGATCGTCATCTTCGTGTTGTCGCCCGGCATCACCATCTCGACGCCCCCGGGGAGCTCGACATTGCCCGTCACGTCCGTCGTCCGGAAGTAGAACTGCGGCCGATAGCCCTTGAAAAATGGCGTATGGCGACCGCCCTCTTCCTTGGTCAGCACGTACACTTCCGACTCGAACTGCGTGTGCGGCTTGATCGAGCCCGGCTTCGCCAACACCATCCCGCGCTCGATCTGATCCTTTTCGATGCCGCGCAGCAAGAGCCCGACGTTGTCGCCAGCCTGGCCGTCGTCCAACAGCTTGCGGAACATCTCGACGCCCGTCACGATCGTCTTCTTGTCGGTCCCGAAGCCCACCATCTCGACTTCGTCGCCCACCTTCACCTTGCCCTTGTCGATGCGCCCGGTCGCGACGGTGCCGCGGCCCGTGATCGAGAACACGTCTTCGACCGGCATCTGGAACGGCTTGTCGATCTCGCGCTTCGGCACCGGGATCTGCTTATCCAGCGCGGCCAGCAGCTCCTCGATCTTGGCGACCCACTGCTTGTCGCCTTCGATCGCCTTCAGCGCCGCGCCGCGGATTACCGCGACGTCGTCGCCCGGGTACTGATACTTGCTGAGCAGCTCGCGCACTTCCAGCTCGACGAGGTCCAGCAGCTCGGCGTCGTCCACCAGGTCGCACTTATTCAGGAAAACCACGATAGCCGGCACGTTCACCTGCCGCGCCAGCAGGATGTGCTCGCGCGTCTGCGGCATCGGGCCGTCCACCGCGCTCACCACGAGAATCGCGCCGTCCATCTGCGCCGCGCCCGTAATCATGTTCTTCACGTAATCGGCGTGGCCCGGGCAGTCGACGTGCGCGTAGTGCCGCTCCGTCGTCGAGTACTCGACGTGGCTCGTCGCGATCGTCAGAATCTTCGTGGCATCGCGCCGGCCCTGAGATTCGGAGGCCTTCGCGACCTGATCGTAGCTCACGTACGTCCCAAGCCCCTTATCCGCCGAAACCTTCGTCAGGGCTGCGGTGAGCGTGGTCTTGCCGTGGTCAACGTGACCAATCGTGCCGACGTTCACATGCGGTTTGTTGCGCTCGAATTTTGCCTTTGCCATTGTCCCTTTCCTCGTGCGTCGTGCGTCGTTCGTCGTGCGTTGTCATCAGTGCGTTGCTCCGACGCACGACGTACGACGCACGGCCTTTCGAGAGCTCGCGACCGGGATTGAACCGGTGACCTCGTCCTTACCAAGGACGCGCTCTACCGACTGAGCTACGCGAGCCATCGTCCCAACGAGATCCTTCGGTCCCTCCAGGACCTCGGGAAGCGGGCGACGGGGCTCGAACCCGCGACCCTCAGCTTGGAAGGCTGATGCTCTACCAACTGAGCTACGCCCGCGCGTCCTACAAAGTGGTGGGGGAAGGATTCGAACCTTCGTAGGCTGACGCCGGCAGATTTACAGTCTGCTCCCTTTGGCCACTCGGGCACCCCACCGTGCCCTGCCGTCGTACGAAACTTCCCCTGACAACAGACCCCGCGTGTCGCCGCGCGCGGGGTTGTTGGGTCCTCACAGTCTTTCGTTGCTTCGGCAGTGAGCTGACGAAGGGACTCGAACCCTTAACCTGCTGATTACAAATCAGCTGCTCTACCATTGAGCTACGTCAGCTGGTCAAGGCTGAATCCGACAGACCCGTATCTTAGACGGGGTCTGCGGCTATGGCAAGGGTAGGACTTCGAACGACTTAGGCCTCGTCAGACGACTCGCCATTTCGTCCCGGTCGGCGTGTCCTCGATCTCCACTCCCTTCGTCCGGAGCTCGGCCCGGATCGCATCCGCCGCCTTGAAATCCTTGGACTTACGGGCCTGGTTCCGCGCCGCGACCTGGGCTTCGATCCAGGACTCGAGGGCCTGGTCGGACTTCCTGGGCGTCGGGAAGATATCGAGGACTCGAGCGGCGAATTCGGTCAACACGGCGAGCGCTTCCGCACTTCCACCGCTTCCCTGATCGAGCTCCCGGTTCGCGGCGCGGACGAAGTCGAACAGCGTGGCGACGGCCTGCGGCGCGTTCAAGTCGTTATTCAGCGCTTCCGTCATGTCGGCGCGCAGCTGCCGGGACAATTCCGCGAGGGCGCTCTGATCCGGCTTGGCGTGCGAGGCCTGCTCGAGCCGGTTTCGAAACTCCGAGATTCGGCGCACACCCTCGCCTGCCGCGGCCAACGCGTCGTCGTTGAAATCCACGGGCTGGCGATAATGCGTCTGAAAGAACAAGAGCCGCACGGCCGCCGCGTCCACGCCCTGTTCGCGCAGGTCGCGCGCGGTCAGAAAATTGCCGTGACGTTTGGACATTTTGGTGCCGCGCACATTCAAGAACTCGCCGTGTACCCAGTGCCGCGCGAACTGCTGTCCGGTCGCGCCCTCTGACTGCGCGATCTCGTTCTCGTGATGCGGAAAGATCAGATCGATTCCGCCCGCGTGAATGTCGAGTGTCTGCACACCGCAGCACTTCGCGATCTCCGAAAGCGACATCGCCGAGCACTCGAGATGCCAGCCGGGGCGCCCGCGCCCGAACGGCGCATCCCAGGCCGCGCCCACCGCTTCGTCCTCGGCGTCGGCTTTCTTCCATAACGCGAAGTCGCTCGGATCGCCCTTCGCGTATTCATCACTCGCGACGCGCGCGCCGACCTTGATCTCGCGCTTGTCGAGCTGCGACAGACGGCCGTAGGTCGGGAATCGGTTGATGGCGAAATAGACCGATCCATCATCTCCTTCGTAGGCGACGCCGCGCTCGAGCAGCTTGGTCACCAGGTCGATCATCTGCGGCATGTACGCCGTCGCGGGCGTGTACACGTGCGCCGGCTTGATCCGCAGATAATCGCGGTCCTCGAAGAACGCCTTCGTAAACGGCGCCGTATGGTCGACCAGCGACTTGCCGGCCTGGCGAGCGGCCTTGATCGTGCGGTCGTCGACGTCGGTGAGATTCATGATGTGGAAGACGTCGTACCCCGATTGCTCGAGCCAGCGGCGCAGCAGGTCCTCGAACAGGAATGTTCGGAAATTTCCGATGTGCGCGAAGTTCCAGACGGTGGGACCGCACGTATACAGCGTGACGCGCGGCGGCGCGAGCGGCACGAGCGGCTCGACCCGGCGGGTGAGGGTGTTGAAGAGGGAAAGCGGCGCCGCGCTCATTAGCGGCGAAACGTACTAGTGCGTGTCGCGTGTTTCCAGCACGATTTCCTCCAATGATTTCACACGCACCCGCGATGCCCGCACCGGCAACCGATGGGCTCGGCACAGGGCCAACGCGGCCTCGACGGTCCGGCCGGGCGTCAGCCGGAATCCCGGAGGCGGCTCCGGTGGAGGCGCGTCCAGGATCACTTCCAGGATGCGCTCGCCCAGCAGCATCGCGAGCGGCCCGGCCCGGACGATGCGCCCCTCGCGCAGGACGAACACGCGGGCCGCGAGCCGCTCCAGCGCGGCCGGATCGCGCGAGGTGATCAGCACCGCGACCCCATCGGCCGCGAGCCGCGCGATCCGGCCCCGCAAGTCGTGACGGGCGATGGCGTCCAGCCCTGTCAGCAGCTCGTCGAGCACGAGCACGCGCCGTCCGCCCAACGCCGACTGTGCAAGACTCAGGCGTTGCTGATCCGCGCGACTCAGTGCTTCGACACGCAGCTCAGTCGCCTCTGCCAGACCGGCGATTTCGAGCGCCTCACGGACGAGGCTGCGCGCGGTGCGGCCGCTGCCGTGGCTTGCGGCGCGATGCAGCCGCGCGCAGTAGAGCAGCATTTCCCCGACCGTGATGGCGGGCGGAAAGACGGGATGATCGCTCGCGTAGCCGAGGAGACCGCGCGCCGCCGGGTCGGCGACCGACACTCCCCAGACCCGCACCGCGCCGGTCTTGGGTCTCGCCAGACCGGCGGCCACGCGGAGGAGCGATGTCTTGCCGGCGCCTGCCGGACCGACCACGCCGGCGATTTCGCCGGGCAGCAGGGCGAGGGAAAGCGGCCCGAGGGCGTGGCCCGTGACGTCGCTGAGCGTCAACGCGAAGTCAGCCATCGTTGCGGCGACCTATGAACGCTGCCGCGAGCAGGATCCCGAGTCCTGCCCACGCCAACCCGTGCGCCACCGCCCCGCCATCCCCGATCGCGATGTACCGGTAATGCCACAGCGCCGGTCCCAGCTCGAGGGCGCTCGCCGCCGTCACGCGGAGAAATCCCGGCGTCGCGAGGCCCACTAGCCGTTCCGGGGCGACCGTGCCGGCGACCGCCATAAAGAGGAAGAGGGCGAGCGCCGCCCCGTTCCGAAGTGGGAGCACGATTGCGAGCGCGCAACTCCCGACCGCGGCCGCCGCGATCAGCCCAGAGCAGAGCGCGGCACCCGTGCCACCGACCGCGACGGTGCAGGCGAGCGCCAATACTGCGGCCGGCAACACAATGGCCAACCAGCGTCCCGTTGCGATCGCGAGCGCTGTCGTGGGGTGAGTGAGCAGGGTTCGCAGCACCGCGCGGTCGTGTTCGTGGCCGACCACGCCGGCCGTCCCCACGATCGCGCCGAGGGCGCCGGCCTCGAGGATGACGGTCAACGCGTCGAACCCGTGACCGTGTAGCCATAGCAGCGAGCCACCGAGGGACGCCATGGTCAGGCCGAGGCGCGTGCGCACGAGGCGCGGGACGCTCAAGAGGAATTCGGCGCGCACGCAACGAAGAAATTGCATGACGCCACAATAGGAGGGCAGCGGACGTCAGGCGGTACCGAATCACCGCCGGAGGCATCGAATTATTTCGTGACCGTCGCCTCCCGAATGATTGCATCGACCAATGGTGTCGAATCGAATCGCACGGGGTCCGTCGCCGGCAGGCCGGTCTCTTCCGCCGCTCGCGTGCATGCCTCGCGCGCGGCGCTCTCATCCATATCGTACGTGTTGAGACAGATCCCGATCACCCTGGTCGGATGCACCGGCTCCGCGGCCTTCTCATAGATATCGACGAGCTCGGTGTACGGCGGGATCTTCACCCACGGTTGGCGGCCGTGATAGTCGCCGATGTAATCGCGCGTCACCTGGTGGCAGAGAATCAGCGCGTCAGGACATGAGCCGTGTAACAGGCCGAGCGTGACTCCCGAGTAGCCCGGATGGATCAGGCTCCCCTGCCCTTCAACCAACACGATGTCGTGATCTTTGGCGCCCTGGACGGTGATCTGCTCGGCGGCGCCCGCGATGAAGTCGGCGACGACGGCATCGACGGCGATGCCCCAGCCTTCGATGAAGATGCCTGTCTGGCCGGTCGCCACGAAGCTCGTCCGATGACCGCGCTTCACCAGCTGATCGCGCAGTTGCAGCTGCGCCGTCATCTTGCCGACGTTGCAGTCGGACCCCACGGCGAGCACGACCAGCGCGTCGAGCTCGGCGGCGCGGCCGTCGGCGATGGGCAGATTCGGTGGCGGCTTGCGGGCGTCGAAGATGCGCACGCCTTTTGCCTTGGCCAGCGAGCCCAGCTCCGGATCATCACCGATGAAGGTGTGCAGCCCGCTCCAGATCTCGAGCTTTCTATCGATCGCGGTCTTCAACCACGTTTTCCATTCGTCGGGCAAGCGACCGCCGGCCGGCGCAATCCCCACCAGCACGGCAGTCGCACCGTTGAGCCCCTGCTCGAAGTTGCCGACGACGGGAATGTTGCCGCCGAAGCCGAGCACCTGTTGCGCCGTCTTCCCGGCTTGTGTGCGATCGAACACGGCGACGATGCGGTCGGGGAAATAGCGAATGCAGGAGTTGGCGGTCTTTGATGTCAGCGGCCCGAAGTCGCCGTCCGCGATGATCAGAAAGCGATGTTTTGGCGCGGTCACTTCTGGGTTCCTACCGCCGCCTTCCGGCGCTCGACGCCCGTCCAGGTCTCGGTGGGGCGCAGCACCGCGGGCTTGAAGCGGCCGGGCTCGCCGTAGATTTCGCCGTGCAGAATGTGCCGGACCAGGACCATGCTCACGCACAGCACCGGTACCGCGACGATCAAGCCGATGGCGCCGAGCAGCGTTCCCATCACCAGCACGCTGGCGATCGTGAGCACCGGCGGCAACTCGACCTTGCGCTGCATGATGCGCGGCACGATGACGTTCGCTTCGATCACGTGCACGAGCACCCCCAGCAACAGGACGAGCAGCACTTTGAGCCAATCGCCCGAGGCAACCATGAACAGCGCCGGCAGGATTGTAGAAAACAAAGAGCCGAAGAACGGCACGACCGCCACCAGGCCGGTGAAAATACCGAACGCCAACCAGTAGGGCACGCCGAGCGCCAGCAGACCGATGGCGGTGAGGGTCGCGAGCACCGCCATGGCGATCAGCTGGCCGACGACCCAGGCGCGTAACGTCGCAGCGGTATCATTGAAGACCCGGACGGCGATGGCTCGGCGGTTTGGCGAGAAGAGCGAGATCAGCCCATCGCGGTACAGTACCGGCTGACGCGCGAGATAGAGCGCCATCACGACAACGCTCGCGCCTTCGATGAAGAGCGTTCCGCCGCTCCGCACATAGCCGAGGATCGAGCCGCTCAGGAATCCGACCGCGTCGCCGACCAATCCCGAGACGGCGCCCGACGACGGGTTGGCCAGGTCGGTCTGATCGAAGACCGGATACTGACTGGCCCACCGCGCCAGCACATTCTGGATGTTGGTGAGTGTCTGCGGCAGGCCGCCGATCAGGGCGCGGGTCTGCTCGACGACCGGCGGCGCGAGCAGCGCGCCGATGCTGATCACGGCCGCGACGGTCACCAGGACGGTGAGCGTCAACCCGATCCACCGGCGCATCCCGAAGCGCCGCTCCAGCCAGTCGGTGATGGCCGAGAGGTAGACCGCGAGCAGAATGGCGAGAAAGACGAGCAGCAGGACGTCGATGACCTTGAGAACGAACAGGACGACGAGGGCCGCAACAAAGAGCGCCACAAACGTGGCGCTCGACAACTTCGACGATCCGGCGTCGGAGCCGTTCAGCTCTTCTGCTCCGTGTCGTCGTCCTCGAGTAATTCGGCTTCCTTCGCGCCTTTGCCCAGCGCGCGCGCCTCGGCCTGCGTTCCGCCCGGCAGGAGGCCCATCTTGCGCTTCAACGCGATCAGCTGCTGATCGGCGTCCGCCTTCACTTCGAGGCCCTGGAACTGCTTGATCAGCGAATCGCCCGAGAGGTCTTCGTTCACTTCGGCGGACGCGATGAGCTTGCGCTCTTCATGCTCGATCTGCTCGGCCATGCGCTCGAACGTCTCGAACGCGCTCTTGTCGGAGATCGAGCCCATCGTCTCCTGAATGCGCTTGTGGGCCTCGGCCCGCTTCTGACGCGCGATAAGGATGTTCTTTTTGCGCTTGGCTTCTTCGATTTTGTCGTTGAGCTGGCGCAGCGAGGCCTTGAGCTTCTCCGTCTCTTCGCGATGCTTGACCCACGTCTCCTGCAGCTGCACCGCATTCTGGACGTGCTCGTTGTAGCGCAGCAGCGCCTGCTTGGCGAGATCGTCGCGGCCTTCCTGGACCGCGAGCACGGCGCGCTTCTCCCAGTCCTCGGAGAGCTTCTTTTCCTGCTCGGCCTGCGCCGAGAGCCGCTTCTCGTCGGCGATGGCGGCGGCGACCTGCTGCTTGGCCTTCGCCAGCTGGTTCCGCATGTCGACGATGAGCTGCTCGAGAACCTTCTGCGGGTTCTCGGCGCGCGAGATCAGATCGTTGATGTTCGACCGGATCAGCGTAGACAGACGATCAATGATCCCCATGGCTTCCTATGCTCCTGGCAATGAACGCTCACGCTTTTGTGCGAGTAGCCGCTCCGCAAAATCCAGCCGCTCGTGCATATCGGCTATCTGCCCCTGCATTTCGGTCATCCGCTCGTCCAACTCGGCGAGATGATCCCCTTGGACGTCGTCAATCGCCATTTTGCGGCGACGCACACCAGTCCGAATTCGCTCAGCAATCGCCGCCGCCAAATCCGACTTAAAGAATGCATATAAGACGACCCCGGCCACGATGAATCCACCGATCATCCCGACCAGCGGAACGAGCTGATTCGGATCGAACGGAATCGTCGGTATAGGTGGCGGTGGTGTTTGGTATAGGACCACTTGGCTCTCCTACGCCGCTCCGGTGCTGGCCGTTTCAGCAGGCAACGCTACGCCCTCGGCTTTCCCAGCTGCTCGGAGACCTTGCCCTGACCGAGCAGCCGTTCGGTAAAATCTACTCGTTCCGCCAGTTCCGCCACTTCCCTGCGCAATTGCTCGACACTTTCGACCAATTCGACATGGTCTTCGGCGGTTCCGCTGCTGCCGGCCGAGCCGGCTTTCAGGCGTTCCGCGTAGGCTTTCCCGACGGGCGACAGCGCGATCATCCAGGCGAAAAAGCCACCTACCGCGACGATCGGAATGAAGAGCGCCAGAATGTCTTCCATTACCCGTTCCTCGGTTTCGCGAGCAGCCGCTCCGCAAAATCCATCCGTTCGGCGAGGTCGGCGATCTCCTGCCTCACATGCTCCAGCTCGCCCATGATCTCGTCGCGCTCATCGGGATCCAGACCCGGCTTGCGATGCTCACCCGCGATGCGCTTGGCGATGGCCGCGGCCACCGGTCGCAGCACGGTGAAAACGCCGCCGAAGAAGACGACCGCGGCAATCGCCTCCGGGCCACTCACGTCTGGCTCTTCTTGGCCAGCAGCCGCTCGGTAAACTCGATACGCTCGCCGAGATCGCCGATCTCGCGGCGCGCCTGCTGAATCTCCCCGAGCAAGTCCTCGCGCAGCATTTGGATCTCTTCTCGTGTTCCCGCATCGGCGCGGCCGCGAATTCGCTCGGCGAGGGCGCGAGCGACCGGAAACAGCAGCACGATGCCGCCGATAACGGAGATCGTGGCGAGAAATGCGACGGCTTCTGGCGGCATCCGCGCTCCTTGCGTGCAGCGTTCAACCTACGCTCTAGTCCCCTGCCTGCAACACCTTGCGCAAGAACTGGCCAGTGTGCGAGGCCTTTGCCTGCGTGATCCGCTCGGGCGATCCCTCGGCGACCACACGGCCGCCGAGCTCGCCGCCCTCGGGCCCCAAGTCGATCACCCAGTCGGCGGTTTTTACGACGTCGAGATTGTGCTCGATGACGACGACGGTGTTCCCTTTATCCACCAGCCGGTGCAGCACCTCGAGCAGGAGCCGCACATCCTCGAAATGCAATCCGGTCGTCGGCTCATCCAGGATGTACAAGGTGCGACCCGTATCCCGCTTGGCGAGCTCAGTCGCGAGCTTCACGCGCTGGGCTTCGCCGCCCGAGAGGGTCGTCGCCGACTGTCCGAGATGGATGTATCCGAGTCCTACGTCGTTGAGCAATTCGAGTTTCGTCCTGATACGAGGCTGATGCTCGAAGAAATCGAGCGCCTCCGCGACCGTCAGGTCGAGCACATCGGCGATCGACTTTCCTTTATAACGGACCTCCAGCGTTTCACGATTGTACCGCCGGCCTTTACAGACCTCGCACGGGACGTAGACGTCGGGCAGGAAGTGCATCTCGACTTTCACGAGCCCGTCGCCCTGGCAGGCTTCGCAGCGTCCGCCTTTGACGTTGAACGAGAACCGCCCCGGACCGTAGCCGCGCAGCTTCGACTCGGGCAGATAGGTGAACAGCTCGCGAATCGGCGTGAACAGGCCGGTGTACGTCGCCGGATTGGAGCGAGGGGTGCGACCGATCGGACTCTGATCGATATCGATGACCTTGTCGACGTGGTCGAGTCCTTCCATCCGATCGTGCGCGCCGGGCAGGACCTTGGCCCGATAGAAGTGCCGTGCGAGCGATTGATACAAAATGTCCGTCACGAGCGTGGACTTGCCGGAGCCCGACACTCCGGTCACCGCCACAAAGACGCCGAGCGGGAAATCGACGGTGAGATCCTTGAGGTTGTGATGCTTCGCGCCAACGACGCGGAGGATCTTCTCGGCATTCACGATCCGGCGGCGCGGTGGGACAGGGATCCGCAGCTCGCCGCGGAGATAGCGCGCCGTGAGCGAGTCGCGATGGCGTAACACCTCCTCCAGCGGACCCGCGGCCACCACCTCGCCGCCATGGCGTCCGGCCCGCGGACCCAGGTCCACGACGTAATCCGCGGCGCGGATCGTTTCTTCGTCGTGCTCCACCACCAGCACCGTGTTGCCGAGGTCGCGCAGCTCTTTGAGCGTGGCGAGCAGTCGCGCGTTGTCGCGCTGGTGCAAGCCGATCGACGGTTCATCGAGGATATAGAGGACGCCGACCAGGCGGCTGCCGATTTGCGTCGCGAGCCGAATGCGCTGTGCTTCACCACCAGACAGCGTCGCGGCGGAGCGGTCGAGCGTCAGATAGTCGAGACCGACGTCGACCAGAAACCGCAGCCGCTCGGTCACTTCCTTCAGAATCGGGCGCGCGATTTCGGGATCGAGACCCGGACGGCCGTTGCTGCGCAGCTGCACGCTCGTAAAGAATGCAAGCGATTCGCGCACCGGCAGCGCCACGACGTCGCCGATGTTCTTCCCCGCGACGAACACGGAGAGGCTCTCCGGCTTGAGCCGCCGGCCATGACACGCTGGGCAGGCCTGCTCCACCATGTACTGTTCGAGCTGCTCGCGCACGGCATCGGACGACGTCTCGCGATAGCGCTTGTCCACGTGATCGAGCACGCCCTTCCAGCTCGACTCGTACGAGCCGTGCCAGCGCTCGCTGTCATACTGGTACGTGATCGATTTTCCGGGTGCGCCCTTGAGCAGAATCTTCTGAATGGAGGACGACAGCTCACGCCACGGCGCGTTCAGGTCGAACTTGTACGCCTTCGCGAGCGCCGGCAGCACCACCTTCCTCAGATAGCCGCTCGGCTCACCCCAGGGCAGTACGACGCCTTCCAAAATCGACAGGCTCTGATCGCCCAGCACGAGATCGGCATTGACCTCACGCCGCGTGCCGAGGCCTGAGCACTCCGGACATGCCCCGTAGGGTGAGTTGAACGAGAACTGCCGCGGCTCGAGCTCCGGGAGCGACAGGCCGCACTTGGGACAGGCATAGCGCTCCGAAAACAGCCGCGACCGCGGGCTGCCCGTCTGTCGCACGACTTCCACGACGCCGTCGGCGGCCTTGAGCGCGGTCTCGATGGAGTCGGCGAGCCGGCCGCGGTCGGCCGGACGCACCACCAGCCGATCCACGACGACCGCGATCTCATGGTTCTGCCGGCGGTTCAACTTGGGAACGTTGGACAGGTCGTAGGTCTCGCCATTGATGCGGGCGCGGACGAAGCCCTGTTTCTGCATCGCCTCGAAGACATCCCGGAACTCGCCCTTGCGGCCCCGCACCAGAGGGGCGAGCACTTCGATCTTGGTCCCCTCCGGCCACTCCAGCACCAAGTCCGTGATCTGTGAGGCGGACTGGCGCTCGACCGGCGTGCCATCGTTGGGGCAATGCGGGATGCCTGTCCGGGCCCAGAGCAGGCGGAGGTAGTCGTAGACCTCGGTGATCGTTCCAACAGTGGACCGGGGATTGGCGCCGGCCGTCTTCTGCTCGATCGAAATCGCGGGGGACAGACCCTCGATGGCATCGACATCGGGCTTGTCCATCAGGCCGAGGAATTGCCGGGCGTATGCCGAGAGCGACTCGACGTACCGGCGCTGCCCTTCGGCATAGATGGTGTCGAAGGCAAGCGACGATTTCCCCGAGCCGGACAGCCCCGTGATCACGACCAGGGCGTTCCGGGGCAGCTCCACGTCGATGTTCTTGAGGTTGTGCTCGCGGGCACCGCGAACGATGAGGGCGTCGCCGGGCATAGACTCGGAGGCTAGCGGGGTTACGGTGGGGAGGTCAACTCTCTGGAACAAGGGCGCCTATTGCCGCCTTGGTGTCGATTTCCCATCTTAGCTGCCCCATGATGAACTCCAAGGACAAGAATCCCAAACGCGACCGGCGCTGGCAGACGTCGCAGGAACGGGCGCGCGTTGCGGCGGAGTTGATCGAGGAAGCCGAATCGCTCACCGAGACCGGCGCCATCGCTACGCCGCACGACGTCGCGCGCGACGAGCTGCCGCCGCCCATCCGCGTCGCGCACTCGGTAGCAACACCCGGTCCCAGGGACATCACCGATCAGCTGGACGATCGTGACCCGGAGGAGCCTGCCCTGCCACCATCTCAGCAACCTGCATCGCCTCCATCGACCTCCACCAACCTTCCGGAGGCTGCGCCTCCGGCCGGCGATGATCCGTTGTACGTCAGCGCCAAGGAAGCGTCCGAGCGCGGCGAGACGGACAAGGCGGCCGCGTCCTACCGCGAGCTGCTCGCGAAGAACCCGGGCCACGTGAAGGCCCGCAACAACCTGGCGCTGATTCTCGACGCGCGTGGCGATCGCGACGGTGCGTTGGCCGAGCTGGATCGCGCGCTCGAAGCCGAGCCGGACAATACGGCGCTGCTCCTGAACCGTGCCGCGATCCTGGGCGCCACGGTCCGGTACGCTGCCGCGCAGCGTGACCTGCAGCGCGTGCTTCGCGCCGATCCCGACAACGTCGAGGCCCTGTTCAACCTCGGCATCGTGCTGACGCGCCGCGGCATGTGGCGTGAAGGTACGGACCAGTTACGTCGCGCCGTGCAAGTGGAGCCGGGTCGCGCGGCCGCCTGGTACTATCTCGGCGAAGCGCTGAATCATATGGACGATCTCACGGGCGCTCACGCCGCCTATGAGCGCGCCGTCGAGCTGCAGCCCGTCAATCCCAGGGCGCTCTACGGCATCGGCAAGGTGCTGGACCGCTTGAACCGCCCCGACGAAGCGACCGTCATGTACCGCCGCTCCCGGGAAATGTCCGGTAGGTGATTCGCGTAGTTGTGTACGATCTTGCGTCGTTCGCCGCTGATGCTCTCGTCCGTCCCGCCACCACTCGCCTGGACCCGACCGCCGCCGCTTTGCGCCGCCTCGAAGTCGTCGGCGGAGAGGAATTCCAGAACCGCATCCGCCTGAACCGCGAGCTGGCCGTCGGCGCCGCGGTTGTCACCGCGGCCGGCGGCGACTTGCCGGCGGAATTCGTGATCCACGCCGTCATCCGGAGCGAGACCGAGCCGGTGACACGCGCCAGCATCGCGCGCGCGTGGCTGTCGGCGCTGAACCAGGCGCAGGAGTGGCAGTTTCCGCACGTCAGTGCACCACCGCTCGGTACCGGCGCCGGCAATCTGACGCTCGAGGATTCCGCGGAGGTCATGGCGACGGTGTTGTACGCGCACAAAGGCGGCGCTCAGTTCCCGGCGGACGTGTCGTTCGTTGTGGAGCGGCCGGAGGATCAGCAGGTGTTTGAGGCGGCATTGCAGCGAGCCGTCTCGTGAGCCGCCGGACCTGGGTCATCGCGATCCTGGTCGCCTGGGCCTTGTCCCTCGGCTGGCTCGTGAAGCGCGAGGTATTCCGGCCCACGGGCGCCCGTCTGGCCGAGGCCGCGCTCGCCGTTCCACCTGGCGCGCTGTTCTACCGGCTCAGCGTGGGCGGCCAGCAAGTCGGGTATGCGTCCACGACCATCGACACACTCGGCAACGTGCTCAGAGTCGAGAACGTCTTCGTGCTCGACATCCCAGCGCTGGGTTCCCTGCACCGCACGACCGCGCGGAGCATCGCGACGGTCTCGCGCGCGCTGCGGCTGGAGAGTGTGGCGACCACGTTCGACGGCGACCTCGGCCAATTCACAGCGCATGGCCGCGTCCTCGGCGACAGTGTGTTATCGGTCGCGATCATTCCCCAGGCCGGAGAGGATTCGCAGATGACGCGGATCCCGCTTCAGGGGCCGATCACGCTCCCCACCCTGCTGCCGCTGCGCCTCGCGTTCGGCGGCGAGCTCACGTCGGGCCGTTCGTACCAGGCGCGGCTGTTCGACCCGCTGCTGTTGACCATTCGTGACGTGAACGCGCGGGTGGCATCCGAATCCACGCTCGTGGTCTCGGACAGCGCCGACCTCGATTCGACGGTGATGGTCTGGATCCCTGAACACTTCGACACCGTCCGCGCGTTTCGCATCGATCACGACGCGATGGGAATGCCGGTGAGCAGCTGGATCGACGCGCAGGGACGCGTTGTGGTTTCGGCGAGTGACAGCAGCAAGCGAGCGGGCACCGGTTTCGCGATGGAGCGCGCGGCGTTCGAAATCGTCTATCAGAACTTCAAGAAGCGGGACACGGTCCGCATCGCGCGCGCCAGCGCGGCCCCGGCGCCCGGAGAAATCGTTCCACTGACTGCGCTGGCGGCCGGCATTCGCGACATCCCGGCGCCACGAGTGCGGCTGCGGCTCCGCAAAAACGGGCATGACACCCTCGACCTGGCACCGCCGGCCGCGCTCCAGGCGCATGCCGCTCCGTATCGCTTACCGTCTCAGGACACGGCGCTGGCGCGCTGGCTCGCGCCGGAGCCGCTGATTCAAGCTCACGACCCCCGCATTGCGGCCGAGGCCCGGCGCATCATCGGACGCGAGCGCGGCCCGGCGCGCGTCGCGGAGCTGCTCAGTCAGTGGGTGCACGCGTCGCTGCATCGCTCCATACCGGAGACGGGCAGCGTGCCGAGCGCGGTGCGCGTGCTCGAGAATCCTCGCGGTGACTGCAACGAAGCTGCGACGCTGTTCGTCGCGCTGGCACGCTCGACCGGTTTGCCCGCGCGGACCGTGGCGGGACTGATCTACCTCGACGGCCGCTTCTACTATCACGCGTGGGTTGAGGTGTTTCTCAACGACTGGATCCAGGTCGATCCCACCTTCGACCAATTCCCCGCCGACGCGGCGCATATCCGGGTCGCGACCGGCGGTCTCGCGCGGCAGATCGAGCTCGTTCCGCTCATCGGCCGGCTGAAGCTCGAGGTCCTATGATTCGGCTGGAGAATCTGACCAAGCTCTACGGCAGCTTCGTCGCCGTGGACGACATCAGCCTTCACGTGCCGCGCGGAGTCCTGTACGGGTGCCTCGGTCCCAACGGCGCCGGCAAGACGACGACGCTGCGCATGATCGCCGGGATCCTGCGTCCCACCCAGGGGCGCGTCCTGCTCGGCGGCGACGACGTCCACACCAATCCGTTGTCCGCGAAGATGCGGCTCGGCTTTATCCCCGACCGGCCGTTCGTCTACGACAAGCTGACCGGCGCCGAATTTCTGCGGTTTGTCGCGGGACTCTACGGCCAGGAAGGCGACGCCGTCGAGCGCCGCATCACCGAGCTGCTCGAGGTATTCGAGCTGACGAGCTGGAAGGACGAGCTGGTCGAAGCCTACAGCCATGGCATGCGCCAGAAGCTGATTATTTCGAGCGCGCTGATTCACCGCCCCGAATGCATCGTTGTGGACGAGCCCATGGTCGGACTCGACCCTAAAGCGGCCCGCCTGCTCAAGGACATCTTCCGGCAGTTCGTCGGGCGCGGCGGCACGGTGATGATGAGCACGCACACGCTCGAAATCGCCGAGGCGATGTGCGATCAGATCGCGATCATCCAGCACGGCAAGATCGTCGCGGCCGGCACGGTGGATGACGTGCGGCGCCAGCACCAGGCCGGCGACGCGAGCCTCGAGGAGCTGTTCCTGAAGCTCACCGGCGGCGCGCAGATCCGGGAGCTCGCCGAGGTGCTCGGCAAATGAGACAGCCGTCGCTGGCGCATGTCCTCCAGCCCAAGTGGCGCACCGCACTGCAGCGGCTGCGCGAGGAACGCGCCAAGGGCGGCACAGGGAAGCTGATCCTCCTGGCGCTCGTGGGCGGCGCATTCTGGGCCGGCGTGTTCGGCGTGCTGTATCGGATCTTGAAGAGCCTGAGAGCAGTCGAGGAGCTGGGCCCGCTGATTCCCGGAAAAATCCTCGGGCTGATCCTGCTCTCGTTCGTCTCCATTCTGGTGCTTTCCAACGTCATCACGGCGCTCTCGAGCTTTTTCCTCGCCAAAGACTTGGACCTGCTCGTCTCGGCGCCGGTGGACTGGCTGCGGCTCTATCTGGCGAAGCTCGGCGAAACGCTGCTGCACTCGTCCTGGATGGTGGCGCTGATGATCGTGCCGATCCTCACGGCGTACGGCGTGGTCTACAAGAGTGGCGTGTTGTTCGCGGTATACGCGCTCAGCGCCATCGTTCCGATGTTGATTCTCCCCGCGGTCCTCGGCTCCGCAGTCACGCTCGTGCTGGTGAACATCTTTCCGGCACGGCGCACGCGGGACTTGCTGTCGATCATCGCGCTCGGCGCCGCGGGCGGCGTCATCCTGCTGTTTCGCATGATCCGGCCCGAGCAGCTCGCGCGCCCGGAAGGATTTCGCAATCTGCTCGACTTCGTGATCCTGCTGCGCGGCCCGACGTCTCCGTTCTTGCCGAGTGAATGGGCGTCGCAGGCGATCATGGGCTATCTGCGCCACGAATTCGATCCGCTGCCGCTGCTGCTCTTGTGGACGACGGCGGCTGCGTTCGTCGCGCTCGGCGCGGCGCTGCACCGCGCGCTGTACGCGCAGGGATTTACGAAGGCGCAGGAAGGGGCTGAGCGATTCATCCGCGGCACGTTCTGGCGCTGGACGGTCGGCTCGCTCCTCGGCTGGCTGCCGGTTGCCAAGCGCGAGTTCGTGCTGAAAGACATCAAGCTCTTTTTCCGCGACACGACGCAATGGAGCCAGCTGATCCTGCTGGCCGTGCTCGTCGTCGTGTATCTCTTCAACATTCAGGCGCTGCCCCTGCACCGCGGCGAGCCCGTGGGATTCTTCTACGTCAATCTCGTCTCGTTCCTGAACCTCGGTCTCGCGGGATTCGTGCTCGCGTCGATCGCGGCCCGGTTCATCTTCCCCGCCGTGTCGCTCGAGGGGCGGCAGATGTGGCTGCTCCGGTCGTCCCCGCTCGATTTGCGCGCGCTGCTCTGGTCCAAGTACTGGGTGGGCACGCTGCCGCTCCTGGTGCTCGGCCTGATTCTCACCGGCGTCACCAACGCGCTGCTCGAAGTCACGCCGTTCATGATGATCTTGAGCCTGGCGACGATGGCCGGGCTGACACTCGCGATCGCTGCGATGGCGCTGACGTTCGGGACGCTGTATCCCCAGTTCGAGACCGAGAATGCGGCACAGATTCCGACGTCGTTTGGAGGCCTCGTCTTCATGATGGCGACGATCGCGCTCCTCGCCGCGGTGCTGATGCTCCTTGCACGCGCGGTGTACACCTACGTGCGCGGAACGTGGGAAGGTCAGGCGGTGGGAGTGACGCCGGAAATGCTGGTCTGGTTTGCGGTGGCCGCCGCGCTGTGCACGGCGGCCACTATCGTCCCGCTCAGGATGGCCCTGCGAAAGATGGAGACGTTCGAATTCTAGCTAGTGCCAGCTGATGCCCCCCACGAGCTGGAACGAGCTGCCATTGTCGAGGATGAACTTGCCCTCGACGTAGGGCCGAGTTTTTCCGCGCCGTCCTTCGAGGCCGGTCAACAGATTGAGTCCCGTGTCACTGCCGCTCGTGCCGCCGCTGCTCGCATGCGACCAGTTCAGACCGCCACCGACATACCACACGCCGTTACGGGTGGGCGGATGCCACTTCAAGTCGAAATTCAGCGCCCAGAGCGACCCACCGCTGACGAAGTAGTAGTCGAACGTCGGATAGAACCCGAGGTCGGGCGAAAACGGGTATGTGAGCTGCGCGCCGAGGACGGCGGCATCCGCATCGAAATTGTACCCGAGGTGAGCGCCATAGGTGGGACCGGAATTGACCGCCGCTCCGCGACGCCGGCGCCGCTGCGCCTCCGCTGAGGATGCTGTCACCGTCACCAGCAGCAGCACGATCAGCACCCGCGAGAACCATCGATTCACAGGGACTCCAGATCGGGGGAGGCAGACTGATAGGAAACGGGACCGGAAAATGCAAGAGTCAGGCGGCGACGCGCGCTCCGCAAGCGTTGCAGTAGCGGGCGTCATTCTGCAAAGTGCTACCGCACCGAGTGCAATACCCCGGTGCGTTCCCTAGCCGCCTTCCACAATCGGAGCAAAACTGGGCGTCTTTTTCTGGGCGAGGGCCGTGCTGGAGGCATCGTGCGTCGTGCGTGGTGCGTCGTGCGGGGGCAGGCAGTTCCGACGTACGACGCACGACGTACGACGTACGCTCCCCTCGCATCGCTGCCAATGCCTCGGCCGTGTACTTCGCTTTCAACTGCTCGTAATCAGTATCCGAGAGTTTTCCCGTCGCGCGATCGAACTCGATTTCCTTGAGCGCGCGGAGCGCGACAGCCTGCGCGCTCATGTCGTCG
>QHUB01000071.1 GCA_003221035.1 Gemmatimonadota bacterium | reverse complement strand
CGGATCCCCCGGAATCGTGTTCTTGTTCACCGTGATCGCCGCGCGATCGAGCAGAATCTCGGCATCCTTGCCCGTGATGTTCTTCGCGCGCAGATCGACGAGCATGAGATGGCTGTCCGTCCCGCCCGACACGATCGCATAGCCGAGCGTGATCAGGCGGTTGGCGAGCGCCTGCGCGTTCGCCACAACCTCCCGCGCATACCGCTTGAAGTCGGGCTGCATCGCCTCGTGGAACGACACCGCCTTCGCGGCAATCACGTGCTCGAGCGGCCCGCCCTGCGTCCCGGGGAAGACCTGCTTGTCCACCGCCTTCGCGAATTCCGCCTTGCAGAGAATCATGCCGCCGCGCGGGCCGCGCAGCGTCTTGTGCGTTGTCGTCGTGACGATCTGCGCGTGCGGGACGGGAGACGGGTAAACGCCGCCCGCCACGAGGCCCGCGAAGTGCGCCATGTCCACGACGAGAATCGCGCCGACCTCGTCCGCAATCGACCTGAGCGCCGCGAAGTCCACGATCCGCGCATATGCGCTGCCGCCGCCGATGATGATCCGCGGCCGTTCCTTCTTCGCCACTTCCCGGACTTGATCGTAGTCGATGCGCCCCGTGTCCTCGCGCACCTGATACGCCGTCGCCTTGAACAGCGTGCCGGAGAAATTCACCGGCGAGCCGTGCGTCAGATGGCCGCCATGCGGCAGCGCGAGGCCGAGCAGCGTGTCGCCGAACTTGGCGACGGCGAGATACGCCGCCATGTTCGCCTGCGCCCCCGAGTGCGGCTGCACATTCGCATGCTCGGCGCCGAACATCTGCTTCGCCCGGTCGATCGCGAGCTGCTCGACCTGATCCACGATCTCGCACCCACCGTAATAGCGCTTGCCGGGAAGGCCCTCGGCGTACTTGTTGGTGAGCGCCGTCCCCATCGCTTCCAGCACGGCGACGGACACGAAGTTCTCGCTCGCGATGAGCTCGAGGCCGTGCTCCTGCCGCGCCACCTCGCGGCGAATGAGCTCGGCAATCTTGGAATCGACTTCGGATAATGGCGCTTGACGGTCGGTCACTGGTCGATCTTCTCCACGCGGCGGGCATGGCGCCCGCCCTCAAAGTTTGTCTCCAGCCACGTGTGCAGGATGTTAACCCCCTGCTCTTCTGTCACAAACTGTGCCGGAAGGACCAGGAGATTGGAATTCCCGTGTTGTCGCGATAACTCCGCGACTTGCTCGTTCCACGCGAGCGCCGCCCGCACCTTCGGGAAGCGGTTGGCGGTATACGACATGCCCAATCCTGTACCACACGTGAGCACCCCGCGCTGCACTTCTCCGCTGCTCACCGCCTGCGCCACCGGTTTCGCATAGTCGGGATAGTCGTCCGCCGGGTCCAGCGACTTG
The DNA here is from genome assembly GCA_003221035.1 of Gemmatimonadota bacterium. Taxonomy (GTDB): domain Bacteria; phylum Gemmatimonadota; class Gemmatimonadetes; order Gemmatimonadales; family GWC2-71-9; genus 20CM-2-65-7. Next base: position 3,395 of record QHUB01000071.1, on the reverse strand, counting down.
GGCCCCACATCGACGGGCTCGTAGCCGAGCCTGCGGAGCTCGTCTACGAGACGATTCTTGAGCTTAAAGCCAACATGGTCGGCTCCAACCAGAATCTTCTCAGCCATCGCAGTTCCTCAAACCTCGCTCCTCATGACCACTGCTGCGTCTGCGGCGTCTGTGCGTCTTCTTGCCGTCAGCCGTGCTGGCCGTCCACACTTCAGACGAAATTCTGTCGGACCTTCGCAATAGCCGCGATGCGCCGCTCGGCGAGGCGGTCAGCGGCGCGATAAGACGGCATACTCTCATCCGCCGCAATCTCAAACAGCATCAACAACGTCTCGTAGATCTCGCCCGCCTTGTTGCGCGCGCGCTCCATCGTCCATCCCTCGAGCTCGGCATTCACATTCACGAGCCCGCCGGCGTTGATGACATAATCGGGCGCGTATGTCAGCCCCTTCTCCTCCAACATGTCGCCATGCCGCTCCTCGGCGAGCTGATTATTCGCGCCGCCGGCGATGATGTCGACCTTGAGCTCGGGAATCGTCTGATCGTTGAGAATGCCGCCGAGCGCGCAGGGCGCGAAGATGTTCGCCTCCACCCCGTAGATGGCGTCGGGCGCGACCGGCCGCGCGCGAAAGTCGTCCACCACGGCCTTGAGCTTCCCCTGATCGATGTCGGTCGCGATTAGCTGCGCCCCTTCCTTAGATAGCAGATCGGCCAGGAAGTACCCGACGTGCCCACAGCCCTGGATCGCCACCGTCTTGCCGCCCAATGCATCATCGCCGTAGCGATGCCGCGCGCACGCCTTGATCCCGCGATACACGCCGAACGCCGTGACGGGGGAGGGATCTCCCGACTTGCCGATCAATCCCGTGACGTGATCGGTCTCCGCCTTGATGAACTCCATATCCCCGACGCTCGTGCCGACGTCTTCGGCGGTGATGTACCGGCCGCCCAGCGCCTTCACGTGCCGGCCGTGCGCGCGGAAGATCGGCTCGCGATTGCGAATCTTGTTGTCGCCGATGATGACGCTCTTGCCGCCGCCCAGATTGAGTCCCGCGACCGCGGCCTTGTACGTCATGCCGCGCGCCAGGCGCAGGCAGTCGATCAACGCCTCGCGGTCGTTCGAGTAATTCCAGAATCGCGTGCCGCCGAGCGCGGGGCCGAGCGTGGTGTCATGAATGGCGATGATGCCGCGATAGCCCGAGGAGGGCTCGTATACGAGCGATACCTGCTCGTGCTCGTGTTCCTCGAGCAGCGCGAACAGCGCGGTCGCTTCTTCTTTCTTAGCGCGTGAGATGGCGGGCGATGACGACGCGCTGGATTTCACTGGTGCCTTCATAGATCTCGGTGACCTTCGCATCACGGAAGAGTTTCTCCACGGGGAAATCGCGCATGTATCCGTACCCCCCGAAGAGTTGAATCGCCTGCGTGGTGACCCACATCGCCGTCTCGGACGCGAACAGCTTCGTCATGCTGGCATACAGCGAGATGTCTTCTCCCGCATCTTTGCGCGCCGCGGCCCGGTGCGCCAGCGCCCGCGCCGCTTCGATGCGCGTCGCCATGTCCGCCAGCTTGAACTGCACGGCCTGGAAGTCGTGGAGCGGCGTTTCGAACTGCTTGCGCTCGGCGCAATACTCGAGGGAAAGTTCCAGGGCTTTCCGTGCAATCCCCACCCCCTGAGCCCCAATCCCCAACCTCCCCGCGTCGAGCCCTTCCATCGCGTAGACGAAGCCCATCCCTTCGTCGCCGAGCATGTGCGCGGCGGGGAGGCGCAGGTCACTCAGCTCGATCCCCGCCGTGTTCGACGCGCGCAGGCCCATCTTGTCTTCGGGCTTCGCCGGCGTGTAGCCCTTCGTGTCGGTCGGCACGATGAACGTGGAGATGCCCTTGGCGCCGCGGCGCGCATCGGGGGTGTCGGTGCGGACCATGATCATCATGAGATCGGCGGTGCCGGCGTTCGTGGCCCATGCCTTCGCGCCGTTCAGCACCCAGTCCTTCCCGTCGCGCACCGCCTGCGCGTGCAGCGACGCCGCATCCGAGCCCGCTTCCGCCTCCGACAGCGCGAACCCCGCGAGCAATTCGCCGCGCGCCATCGGCTTGAGCCAGCGCTCTCGCTGCTCCGGGGTGCCGTGCTTCACGAGCATCGTCGTCGGAATCGCGTTGTGAATACCGATCGACACCGCGATCGCGGCGTCCGCGGCGCTGATCTCTTCGAGCGCCATCAAGTACGTCACGGTATCCAGCCCCATGCCGTCGTACTCTTCCGGCGTGCACATGCCCATGAACCCGAGTTTGCCGAGCTCGGCGATCACGTCGCGGGCGAAGTGGTGCGTGCGGTCCCACTCGGCCGCGTACGGCTCGATCTTCTCGCGCGCGAATTCGCGGGCGAGCTCGACGACCTGTTCGCGCATGTCAGTCGCGATAGACATAGAACCCCGCGCCCGATTTTCTGCCCAGCTTACCGTCCGCTACCATTTTCTCGAGCAGCGGCGCGGGCGTGTACTTGTGCTTGTCGAGCCCGTCCTGCAGCACTTTCATGATCGCGAGACACACGTCGAGCCCGATGAGATCGGCGAGCGCCAAAGGGCCTAGCGGGTGTCTCATGCCGTACTTCATGATCGCGTCGACACCTTCAGCATCGGCGATGCCGTCCTGCACACAGTAGATCGCTTCATTGATCATTGGCATGAGGATCCGATTCGAGACGAACCCGGGTGAGTCCTTCACAACCACGGGCATCTTGCCGAGACTTTTGGAGATCTCAACGGTGCGATCCAGAATCTCCTTGGCGGTCCTTTTCCCGCGCACAATTTCCACGAGCGTCATCACCGGTACGGGGTTCATGAAATGCATTCCGATGACCTGCTCCGGCCGATCGGTGTGTTTCGCAATCTCATTAATCGAGATTGACGACGTGTTGCTCGCGAGAATCGTCGTCGCTCGGCAAATGCGGGACAGGTCGCGGAAGATTGTGAACTTGATGGCGGGGTTTTCGGTGGCCGCTTCGACGACCAGCTTCGCGTCGTGAGCGACGTCCAATGAGGTCTGGATAGAGATGCGATCGAGCAGGTGCTGCCGCGCATCTTCCGTCAGCGTCCCCTTCCCCACCTGTCGTTCTGTGTTCCCTTTTATCGTTGCCAGAGCCCGCGCGAGCTGGTCACGCGAAACATCGATGAGCACGGTATCCCAGCCGTGCTGCGCGAACACATGGGCGATGCCATTTCCCATGGTCCCGCCGCCGATCACCGCCACCTTGCCCGGCTCGCTCACGCCGCCACCGGTTCGCTGACGACAGACGGCTGCGGGCCGAAGGCATCTTTGCGTGTCAACAAGAACAGCGATCCGCCGAGCAGTGCGATGGTCGCGACGATGCCGCCTTCGGGGCCAAAGGCGCCGCCGTCCACCCAGCG
>QHUB01000032.1 GCA_003221035.1 Gemmatimonadota bacterium | reverse complement strand
CGGGATCCGCAACGCCGACGACCTGATGCTGCACACTCGCTGGATTCGCGAGCGGGCCGACCAGGTTCATGAGCGTGGGCGTGCCGAGCTCACGGCGGACGGCGCCGACATGCTTCATCGCCGGGTGAAAGTTCGGCGCGAACAGAAAGACGACGCGTGCTTCGTGCAGCACGCGCGTCGCCGTCCCAGCGTCGAGCATGATCCGGAGGCCGAGTGCTTCGAGCACATCGGCGGATCCGCAGCGGGATGTATAGGAACGGTTGCCGTGCTTCGGTACGACT
>QHUB01000031.1 GCA_003221035.1 Gemmatimonadota bacterium | reverse complement strand
GCCGGCGGCAACGAATGCCGCGACGGTCGAGATGTTGAACGTCGTGACGCTGCCGCCGCCGGTGCCACAGGTATCGACCAGGTGATCGTGCGACGTCTCCACGCGCACCATTGCCGCGCGCAACGCGCGTACGGCACCGGCCAATTCATCCGCCGTCTCGCCCTTGGCCCGAAGCCCCATCAAGAGCGCCCCAATTTGCGCGGGCGTCGCTTCGCCGCTCATGACGACGCCGAACACCTCGGCGGTCGCTTCTTCGGAGAGCGACTGACGGTTGGCGAGCGCGTGCAGTGCGCGGCGCAGCGGGGAGTCCATGAAGAACTAAGGCTATCACCCTTGTCAAATAGTGACAACGAGTTGCATCTTTCCCGCGTGACAAGCCGCCCCTTTTTAGCGGTGATTCAGTACGACGGGGGTGGCTTCGCAGGATGGCAGCGGCAGCCGGTGGACCGCACCGTGCAGGCGGAAATCGAGACGGTGCTGGAGCGGCTGATGCGTCATCGCACCGCCGTCACCGGGGCGGGACGGACCGACACCGGCGTCCACGCGCTTGGCCAAGGCGTCAGTTTTCTCGGAACCGAACGCTGGCAGCCGGACGATATGCGACGGGCGCTGAATGCGCTCTTGCCGCGCGATATTTGGGTGCAGCAGGTGTGTGTGATGCGGGCGGGGTTCGACGCACGGCGCAGCGCGACGGCGCGGCGCTACCGGTACCTGATCGGGACCGATGAAGCGGCGGCGTCTCCGTTCCGCAAGCCGTACGAGTGGGCGCTCGGCCGCGAGCTGGATGAACGCGCCCTGCATGGCGCGGCGGTGGCCCTGCTCGGAGAGCACGACTTTCGCGGCCTGGCTGCGGCCGGCGCGAACACGTCCCATTACCGATGCCGCGTGGCGCTTGCGCACTGGGCGCCGCGAGCGGACGGAATGGGAATGGCGTTCACGGTCGAGGCCGATCGATTCCTGCATCACATGGTGCGTTTCATCGTCGGCACCATGGTCGACATCGCCCTTGGCCGGCGTTCGCCGGACGACTTCCCCCGTCTGCTCGCAGCGACTGACAACCTGGCGGCCAGCCCGCCTGCTCCGCCCCAGGGCTTGTACCTGGAGGCGGTGCGCTATCCATCGGACCTCTACGCCGCGGAGCCGACAACATGAAGTTTTTTCTCGATACGGCGAGTCTCAAAGACATCAGTTGGGCGGCTCAGGCCGGCCTCATCGACGGCATCACCACCAACCCCTCGCTCCTGTCCAAGCAGGCGGGCGACCTCGATCCTCGTGACGTCCTGAAGGAGATTTGCTCGCTGGTCGACGGGCCTGTGTCGGCCGAGGTCGTCGCACTGGATGCCGACGCGATGGTGAAGGAAGGAAAAGAGCTCGCAAAGATCGCCGAGAACATCGTCGTGAAGATCCCGATGCTCGAAGCCGGGATGGTCGCGGTGCGCCGGCTCGCGTCCGACGGCATTCGGACCAACGTGACGCTGTGCTTCTCCAGCGTGCAGTGCCTCATTGCGGCCAAGGCCGGCGCCTCCTACGTCAGTCCGTTCATCGGACGCCTCGACGACGTGGGCCAGGAAGGGATGGACGTGATTCGCGAGGCCCGCGCAATCTTCGACAACTACAACATCGAAACCGAGATTCTCGCCGCCTCGATCCGCCATCCCCGGCACGTGGTGGAAGCGGCGATGATCGGCGCGGACGTCGCCACGCTGCCGCCCGAGGTTCTCAAAAAGCTGCTGATGCATCCGCTCACCGACCGCGGGCTCGAGCAGTTTCTTGCCGACTGGAGCAAGCTGGTCGCGCGCGCGAAGGCAGCGGTTTGAACTGGGTCTCCCCGCTCTCCACGCGATACGCCTCGCCGGCGATGCAGGCGTTGTGGGGTGAGCGCCGGCGCATCGGTCTGTGGCGCCGGCTGTGGCTCGCCCTCATGCAGTGTGAGAAGGATCTGGGCCTCCGGATTCCACAGGATGCCCTGACTCAGCTTCGCGCCCACCTGGATGACGCGGACCTCGACAAAGCCGCCGAGTACGAGCGCCGGCTGCGCCACGATGTCATGGCGCACATTCATCACCTCGGCGATCAGGCGCCGGCGGCTCGTCCTTTCATTCATCTGGGCGCCACCAGCGCGTACGTCACCGACAACGCCGACCTCGTGCTGATGCGCGAGGCGATGCAGCTCTTGTTAGGTCGGATCGGCGCTGTGCTCGTGGCAATGGGAAAGGTCGCGCGCCGCGATCGCGCAGTCCCCTGCCTCGCCTACACGCACTTCCAGCCGGCCCAGCTCACGACGGTCGGCAAGCGCGTCACGCTGTGGATGCAGGAGTTTGCGCTCGATGCGGAAGAACTGCTGCACCGCATCACCACGCTGCGGCTCCGCGGCGTGAAGGGGACGACCGGGACACAGGCCAGTTTCCTCGAGCTGTTCGACGGCGATCATGCCAAGGTCGCCGAGCTCGACAGCCGGGTGTCGCGCGCGATGGGCTTTGAACATGTCCTGCCGGTCACCGGCCAGACCTACACGCGCAAACTCGATGGGCAGGTCCTCGCCGTGTTGTCGGGCGTCGCGCAGTCCGCGGCCAAGTTCGCGACCGATCTCCGTCTGTTGCAGCACGAGGGTGAGCTGCTCGAGCCGTTCGAGAGCGAGCAAGTCGGGTCGTCCGCAATGCCGTACAAGCGGAATCCGATGCGCGCCGAGCGGATGACGAGCCTCGCGCGGTATGTGATCGAGCTGGAGGGCAACGCGTGGCACACCGCTGCGGCGCAGTGGCTCGAACGCACGCTCGACGACAGCGCGAACCGGCGGCTGGTGATTCCCGAAGCCTTCCTCGCGACCGACGCGATCCTGGTACTGGCGACCAATGTCGCGGCGGGACTCGAGGTTCGCGAGGAAACGATCGGACGGCACGTGGCGGAGGCGATGCCCTTCCTCGCGACGGAGCGCCTGCTGATGCGCGGGGTGAAGGCGGGCGGGGACCGCCAGCAGCTTCATGAAGTGATCCGGGCGCAGAGTCTTCAGGGCTCAGCGGGTCTACTCGACCGCCTGGCCAGGGCCTCCGAATTCAAGAAACTCGGCGTGCACGCAACCGAGGCGGAGCTCGATCCCTCGGCATATGTCGGCCGCGCGCCCCGGCAGGTGGACGACTTTCTCGATCGGGTACTCCCCGATCTCATGCGTTCCATTCAGGCGGCTGCCCCGGCGGCAGCGGCGGCGGAGGTTCAGGTATGACCGGAGGAGTTCTCGTACAAAGTCAGCTGCCGCTTCCGCTGGTGCGGCGCGGCAAGGTGCGCGAAGTCTACGCCGTGGACGACGATACTCTCCTCCTCGTTGCGAGCGATCGGGTCAGCGCGTTCGATGTTGTGATGAAGGAAGCGGTGCCCTACAAGGGCGCGGTCCTCACGCAGATGAGCGCGTTCTGGTTCGCGCGCCTGAAGTCGGTGATGCCCCACCACCTCCTGACCGCCGACGTGGACGTGATCGTCGAGCGCGTCCCCGCGCTCGTGGCGCACCGCGAGGAGCTGCACGGTCGCTCGATGCTGTCGCGTCGCGCGACCACCGTCCCGTTCGAGTGCGTAGTCCGCGGCTACATCTCCGGCTCGGCATGGGCCGAGTATAAGAAGTCGGGAACGCTCGCGGGCGAGCCGATGCCCAAGGGATTGCTCGAGAGCGTCCAGCTCGATCCACCCATTTTCTCGCCGGCCACGAAGGCCGAGCAGGGTCACGATGAGAACGTCACGTTCGACCACGTGGTCCAGGGCGTCGGCCGCTTGACCGCGGAGCGACTGCGGAGCGCGAGCCTCGCGCTCTACGAGGCGGGTCGCGATTACGCGGCGAAGCGTGGCATCATCATCGCCGACACGAAATTCGAGTTTGGGACGACGCCGCAGGGTGAGCTGATCGTCATCGATGAGATCCTCACTCCCGACTCCTCGCGGTTCTGGCCGGCCGACCGCTACGAGCCGGGCAAGGGCCAGCCGAGCTTCGACAAACAGCCGTTGCGCGACTACCTGGCTGAGCTGAAAAGCCAAGGCAAGTGGAACGGCGAGGCACCGCCTCCGTCGCTGCCCGCCGAGGTCGTGCAAGCGACCAGTGATCGTTATCGCGACGCGTATCGACGGATCACGGGGAAAGAGCTGGCGTGAGGATTGCGCGCGAGGGCTGGCCCTTCATCGCTGCCGCCTGGATCATCACGGGAGTCGTGGCGTGGCTGTGGTGGCCGGCCGCGATCCCGCTTGCCGTCGTGGCAAGCTGGGTCATCGCGTTCTTTCGCGATCCGATTCGCCCCGGTCCTCGCGGCGACCGCTACGTGATCGCGGCGGCGGAGGGCCATGTGGTTCACATCATCGAGACCGACGAGCCGATGTATGTGAAAGAGCGGTCGGTGCGCATTTCGATCTTTCTCTCGGTCTTTGACGTGCACGTGAACCGCTACCCGGTAGACGGCTCGGTCGAGCTGGTCGAGTACAACAAGGGCAAATTCCTGCACGCTGCCGAGGAAAAGGCGAGCCTCGACAACGAGCAATCGTCGATCGGGATGCGCGGCCCCCGCGGGCGTGTGCTCGTGCGCCAGATCGCCGGTCTGATCGCCCGTCGCATCGTCACCGACTCGAAGGTGGGCGACCGCGCCGCGCAGGGAGGCCGCCTCGGCCTGATCCGCTTTGGTTCCCGCACCGACGTCTTCCTGCCGCTCTCGGCGCGGCCCGTCGTGAAGGTCAAACCGGGCGACCGCGTCCGGGTCGGCGGCACCGTCCTGGCGGAGTACGCGTGAGACCACCGCCACTGCCCCTCCGGCGCGTCGTCATCGTGGTTCCCAGTCTCTTCACGCTGTTCAATCTGTTCTTCGGGATCTGGGCGATGGTGCTCGCCACGCGCGGCGAATTCTATCGCGCCGCCTGGTTCATCGTCTTCGCCGGCATCCTCGATACGCTGGATGGCCGGGTTGCCCGCATCTCCGGCACCGGCACACGGTTCGGCGCCGAGCTCGACAGCCTGGTGGACATCGTCAGCTTCGGCGTCGCGCCCGCTTTCCTTATGTACCAGGTGGAGTTTGCCGCGGGATCGGCCGGCGGCGGGACCGGCGGCGCCTCGTGGATCTTCTGCTATTTCTACGTCATGGCCGCGGCGATCCGGCTCGCGCGCTTCAACGTGACACAGGCCGGCCGCGCCAAGAGCCATTTCATCGGCCTGCCGTCGCCCGCGGCCGGCATGACGTTGGCGACGTATTTCCCGTTCACGCAGACGTCGCTGTACGCGGCGCTCCACGGCCTGCCGTGGCATCTCGTGCTCACGTTCCTGATGATCGCGCTGACCATCCTGATGGTGAGCAACGTGCATTACCCGACGCTGCCGCGCGCGGGCTTCCGCACTGCGAGCGGACTATTGGGACTCGCCCTGATTGTTGTTATCCTGGTATTCGGAATTTGGAAGCACGACGTCTTTCTGTTCCCGCTGGGCCTCACGTACATGATTTATGGCGTCGGGCGCGCGATTCTCCTGGGTTTCTTCAGCGCGCCCGCCGAGGACGAGGAGGCGGAAATCGCCGGTCCCATTGTGATCGATGACAGCGAAGCGAACTACCGCGGCCCGCGCCGTCCCGGCTCCGCCGGGACCGGAGGCGCGGCATGAGCGCCTTCACGGTTGAAGTCCGCGTCATGCCGCGCGCGGCATTGCTCGACCCGCAAGGCCGGGCCGTGCAGCATGCGCTGCAGGCGCTGGGCTTCGGCGAAGTGGCAAGCGTGCGCGCCGGCAAGCATCTCGTGCTCCAGGTTCAGGCGGCGTCGCGGGAGGAGGCGGCGGTCAAGGCGCGCATGATGTGCGACCGGCTGCTCGCCAATCCGGTGACGGAGGATTACGAATGCAACGTGTCGCCGTAGTCGTCTTCCCCGGGTCGAATTGCGACGCGGACACGCTCGACGCGGCTCGTGCCGCGGGGTCGGACGCCTACTACGTCTGGCACCGCGACGCTGATCTCAAGCGGGCAGACGCGGTGATTCTGCCGGGCGGGTTCAGCTATGGCGACTATCTGCGCTCGGGTGCGATCGCGCGCTTCTCGCCGGTGCTCCGCGCCGTCGCCGCGCACGCGCGCGCGGGCGGCTCGGTGCTCGGCATCTGTAACGGCTTTCAGATCCTGTGCGAGGCCGGGCTGCTCCCCGGTGCGCTGATGCGCAACGCGCGCCTCAAGTTCTTGTCGCGGCCCGTGCGGGTTCGCGTCGAGGCGACGGACACTCCGTTCACGACGGGCTACGAACGGGAAGAAGAGCTGACGCTGCCGATCGCCCACGGCGACGGCCGCTACGTGGCCGATCCGCAAACGCTGGCCGAGCTCAAGGCGAATGCCCAGGTGGTGTTGCGCTACGTCACGGAAAACCCGAACGGGTCGATACACGATATCGCCGGCGTCTGCAACGCCGGCCGCAATGTGGTGGGGATCATGCCGCATCCGGAGCGCCGCAACGCCCAGGTGTTGGGAGGTCAAGACGGCGCTCGGGTCTTCTCTTCTCTGGAGGGTCGAAATGCGACGCAGCACGCTGGTGATTTGCGCGCTGTTGACGATCGCCACCTCAGGGTGTGAGCAGGTCGATACTGCGAAGGCCAAGCTGAAGTTGGCGTGGGATAAGCTGCGCGGCCGCTCGACGCAGCAGTCCCCGCCGCCGGCGCCGGTCCGCCCTGCTCCCGATACCGCCGCGGCTCGAATCGCTCGCGAGCAACAGGCTCCGGCAACTCAGCGTCCCCGTCCGCCGGCCGCGCCCCAGGGCCAAGGGCTGACGCGCGACGTCCCGTACCACTCCGACGACACCGGCACCGTGAATCCGGGCATGAGCGAACGTGAGGTCTACGAGCTGTGGGCCGCTCCGGCCGCCGTCCGCCGGGTAGGCGAATACACCTATCTCTTCTTCCGCAACGGCTGCGAGTACACCTGCGGCACGATGGACGTTGTGACACTGCAGGACGGTAAGGTCGTGGATGCGATCGTACGCTGGGACGGCCATCGCTTCTCGGGTGAGTCTTCGTCGCCACCCGGCCGCGTGCCCTTCGCAAATCCGGGCGGTGACACGCTGCGCATCGCGCCCCCTCCCGCCCCTCCGCCCACGCCGCCGCCGGCGCCGGCGAGCCATGACGCACAATAAGAACGAGGACGAGTACTTCGCGCGGCGCGACGCCGAGCTGCTGCGACAGCAGCGCGCCGCCGCGCGGAAGTCCGCGGTCGAAGCCGAGCGCAAGACGCATTACATGAAGTGCCCCAAGTGCGGCTACGACTTGATTACGGGTGACTGGGATGGAGTCAAGATCGAGCAGTGCACCAATTGCCATGGCGTCTGGGCGGACGCCGCCGAAGTCGAAGCGCTACTCAAGCGACCGACGCCACCGAACATTTTGGCGCGGGTCTTTCGCGCCGTTGCGAAGGGCGTAACCCGATAGTGACAGATCCGCATATCACTCCCGAGCTGGTGCAGGACCACAATCTCACAACCGCGGAATACGAGCGCATCGTCGCGATGCTCGGCCGGACGCCGACCTTCCCCGAGCTGGGCATCTTTTCGGCGTTGTGGAGCGAGCACTGCTCCTACAAGCACTCACGCCCCGTTCTGAAGAAGTTCCCGACGACCGGCCCACAGGTCGTGCAGGGCCCCGGCGAAAATGCCGGCGTGTTGCGGCTGCCTAACGGCTGGGCGGTCGCATTCAAGATCGAGTCGCACAACCATCCGTCGGCGGTCGAGCCGTACCAGGGCGCGGCCACCGGCGCGGGCGGCATCCTGCGCGACGTCTTCACCATGGGCGCGCGCCCGGTCGCGCTGTTGAACAGCCTGCGCTTCGGACCGCTGGACGATGCGCGCAACCGGTATCTGTTCGGCGGCGTCGTCAAAGGCATCGGCGACTACGGCAATTGCGTCGGCGTTCCCACGCTGGGCGGCGAAGTCGACTTCGCGCCGGGCTATACCGGTAACCCGCTCGTCAACGCGATGTGCGTGGGTGTGCTCAAGGAGAAGGAGCTCATCAAGGCCGCCGCGCAGGGCGTGGGCAATCTCCTCATCGCCGTCGGTTCCAGCACCGGCCGTGACGGCATCCACGGCGCGTCGTTCGCATCGGAAGAGCTGACGCACGAAAGCGAGCAGCGCCGCCCGCAGGTCCAGGTCGGCGATCCCTTCACCGAGAAACTGCTGCTCGAAGCGAGCCTCGAGCTGATCGCCTCGGGCCACATCGTGGCGATTCAGGATATGGGCGCCGCCGGGCTCACGTCCTCTTCGGCGGAGATGGCGGCGCGCGGCGGCGTCGGCGTGGAAATCGATCTCTCGAACGTTCCGACGCGCGAGCCCGGGATGACGCCGTACGAGATCCTGCTCTCCGAATCCCAGGAGCGGATGCTCGTCGTGGCCAAAGCGGATCGCGTGAAGGAAGTCCAGGCCATCGCCGCCAAGTGGGAGCTGAACGCCACGCCGATCGGCACCGTGACCGACGACGGGATGTATCGCTGCCTGTGGGAAGGCAAGGTCGTCGTCGAGATCCCGGGCCAGCGGCTCGTGGAGGATTGCCCCGTCTACTATCCCGATGCGAAGGAAGACCCGCGAGTTGCAGCGCTGCGTACGTCAAAACCGGCTCCCGGCTCCCGGCTTCCGGCACCGTCCGAGGCGCTCCTTCAGCTTCTCGATTCTCCGTCAGTCGCCAGCAAGCGATGGGTTTTCGAGCAATACGATTCCACGGTCCAGGCCGGCACCGTGATCGCACCGGGCGGCGACGCCGGCCTGCTGCGCGTGCGCGGCGAGGGATTCGGCATCGCCGTCAAAACCGATTGCAACAGCCGGTATGTACGGCTCGATCCGTACGAGGGCGGCAAGGCCGCCGTCGCTGAGGCCGCGCGCAACGTCGCCTGCACCGGCGCGCAGCCGCTTGGCATTACGAACTGCCTGAACTTTGGGAGTCCCGAGCGTCCCGAGGTCTTCTACCAATTTCGGGAAGCGACGCGCGGGATTGCCGACGCGTGTGGCGCGCTCGATACGCCGGTGACCGGCGGCAACGTCTCGTTCTACAATGAAAGCCCGACCGGCGCCGTGGACCCGACGCCCGTCATCGGCATGATCGGCCTCCTGCCCCGCGTCGAGCGCGCCGTGCCGAGCTTCGCCCGCACGCCGGGCGACGTCGTGTTCGTACTCGGCGAGACGAACGCCGAACTTGGCGGCTCGGCGTACTGGGAGGTGTGTTACGATTTTGCCGGCGGGCAGCCGCCTGTTGTAGACCTCGACGTCGAGAAGCGTCTCGTCGATTTCCTCGTCACGGGTGCGGAGCGCGGCCTGTTCCGCTCGGCCCACGACTGCTCGCACGGAGGGCTAGGTGTCGCGCTCGCGGAAGTGGCGATGGGCGGGCCTTATCAGCAACAGGGATTCGGCCTGGATGTCGATTTGGCGACGTACGACGCACGACGTACGACGGACGAGGTGTTATTCAGCGAATCACATGGGCGAGCCGTAATCACCTGTCCACCGGAGCGGGTCAGTGCGGTGCAGGCCTTGGCCGGTGAGCTGGGCGTGCCGTGCTATAGCGCCGGCAGGGTGGGCACAGTTGACGGTGCTTTCCGCATCACGCTGCGAGACGGGCAGATCGCGGAGTCTATTACGCGGTTGCGAGACGTATATTTCAGCGCCATTCCTCGACGCATGGGAGATTGATCGCTAGATGTGCGGCATCATCGGCGTAGCGGGCGTTCCTGACGCGTCGCGCGTCACCTATCTGGGGCTGTACAGCCTCCAGCATCGCGGCCAGGAGTCTGCCGGCGTGGTCGCGATCGATGGAGCGGGCGTCGCGCGCTCGCACCGGGGCATGGGACTCGTGTCGGATGTTTTCAACGAGACCGTGCTCGGGAGCTTGCCCGGCGACGTGGCGATCGGTCACACCCGTTACTCGACCGCTGGAACGTCGGTGATCGCCAACGCGCAGCCGATTCTCGCCGGCTATCGCGAGGGCCCGCTCGCGCTCGCGCACAACGGCAACCTGACCAACGCCGAGGCGCTGCGGTCTGATCTCGTCGCGAAGGGATCGATCTTTCAGACGTCGTCCGACAGCGAAGTGCTCATTCATCTGATCGCCCGCTCGGAAGCGCGCGAGCCGGAAGACCAGCTGCTCGACGCGCTGGAGCGTGTGGAAGGCGCGTACTCATTGGTCGTCACGGTGGGCCGGACGCTGTATGCGATTGTCGATCCGCGCGGCTTCCGCCCGTTGTGGCTCGGGAAGCTTGGTACCGGCTATGTCGTCGTGTCGGAGACGTGCGCGCTCGATCTGATCGGCGCGACGACCGTGCGCGAGCTCGCGCCGGGCGAATTCCTGCGTATTCAGGGCTCGCCACCCGAGCTCGACAAGCTGCCTTCACTGGCGGCCAAGCCGCATCAGCGGTGCATCTTCGAGTTGGTGTATTTCTCTCGTCCCGACAGCACGATCTTCGGCCGCTCAGTGGACCGCGTGCGCCGCGCGTTGGGACGCGAGCTCGCGAAGGAGCATCCGGCTGGGGGTGCCGATTGCGTGTTCTCGGTGCCGGATTCGTCGAACGCCATGGCGCTCGGGTTCGCGGAGCAGTCGGGCCTGAAGCTCGAGCATGCGCTGATCCGCAACCATTACGTCGGCCGGACGTTCATCAATCCCACCCAGGCCGCGCGCAACGCCAAGGTGAAGATCAAGTTCAATCCGGTGCGCGAGGTACTGCAGGGAAAGAAAGTGGTCGTGGTAGACGACTCGCTCGTGCGCGGCACGACGAGCCGGGAGTTGGTACAGATGATCCGGCAGGCCGGCGCCACGGAGGTCCACTTCCGCGTCGCGTCCGCGCCGATCACGGGACCGTGCTACTACGGCATCGATACGCCCACCAAGGCCGAGCTGATCGCGTCGAGTCATACGCTGGAACAGATCCGCGCGCATCTCGGCGTGGACAGCCTGGGTTATCTGTCGCTCGACGGAATGAAGCGGGCTGCGGGCGGAGACACAGCCGAGTTCTGCCACGCGTGCTTCTCGGGCGCTTATCCTACGGAGATCCCCGAGGACAACAAGAAGACGCGTAACGCGGCTCCGCTCCAAGTCACGATGGCCGTCTGATGCATGCGGTCCAGCTACTTCTGCACGGTCTTCAGCAACCCATCTCTTAGGCCCAGCCACAGAAACGACAGCCACGACTGGGTCGGCTCGTAGCGCCGGCTGACCTGGGCGCTGCGCGGAGGCTCCTGCGGCGCGCCGGGGTTATTGGCCCGCACCGCGAAGGTATTCGCCCCGAACTCGATCAGGCCCGCCTTGAGGAATCCCTTCACGCCGCCCTGACTGACGAAATCGATTCCCAAATCTCGGTAGTACGGTGTGAGCGTCGTTTTGCTGACGCCTCCGGTCGCCTTCGTGACGAAGACGATGCTGTCGATCTGGCCTCCCTTGAGTCGGACCGGAGCCGTCTCCGCGAGAAAGCCGTTCAAGGCGCTGGCGGGCATGGAATCGATTCGCCCGCTGAGGTCGAAACGAAAATCGGCGGCGTCGAGCGGTACCACGACACGGACCGCCATGGCGCCCACGCCCATCAGCCGGGTGGTCAGATTGATCGCGAGTGGCGGCCCGCTCGGGGGCACCTGCACGTTGCTGATGCTGCCGGACAGATCGGCGAAATCGAGCTGGCCCGGACGATCGCGCTTGGGCTTGCGCTCGAGGTAGCTGATCTCGCTGCGGTCCACCACGATCGTGTCGATGCGGATCGCGGGAGCAACCCGCTGGGCGACCGTCTGTGGGGTTTCGTGAGGCTTCTTGGGTCCCGCCGGCAGTCGCTTGTCGGACAGCACGTTGAACCGCGCGCCGCGGAGCAACACGCGGCGGATGTGGACTTCCCCGGTTCGCACCAGCGTACGGTACTGAATGCCGGCGGCGGCCAGCGAATCCAGCGAAAACCGGATGCGGTCACGCCGCGACTTTTGGTGCTGCCGCCATTCCTCGTCCGTCACGCTCGGACCGAGCGCGAACTTGCGGAGGCTCAGGGTCGAGTCGCTGAGGCCGATGTCGATTCCTCCAAGAGAGTACACGGTCAGCGGGTCCGGCTTGAACTCGAGATCGGATCCCCCAACGCGCAGGCCGATCGAGAAAAACGCTTCCGGGGTACCCGGTTTGGCGGTCGGATCGAACTCGACCTTATCGCCTACCAATCGCGCGCGCGCGATCTCGAACGACGCCTGGCCCCTCGCCCGGACTCGGCGAATCGAGAACTGGAGCGCGGGAAACGCGATGTTCGAAATCTCGAATTTCCGGATGCCCAGTGGCGGCTTGAGGATCTGACGGGGGCCGCTGTCGACGGTTGGCTGAGGTCGCTGAGGAGTGGGAGCGGGAGCGGGACCTGAGGTGAGTGTTGCGGCCGGCGCCAGCTCCACCGCGGTCGCTACTACTTCGCACCCCATGGCACCGGCCTCGAAGCGCTTGAAAAGCATAAGACCGAGTACGCTGACTTTCGAGATCCGGCAGCCCGTGGCGCGAGCGCGCAGCGTAGGGAACGGGTGGCCGAGACTGTGATTCAAGGCGGTGTCGGTGATGACGACGGCGGAATCGAAGGACAGCGATCCGAAGAGAGGACGAAAGTCGAGATCGCCCAGCACGAGGGTGTAAACCCCGCGGCTCCGCTCCGAGATCTCGGCGACGGCCCATTCCCCGAGGCTGGTCTCGACGTAACGGTCCCACCACTGGAAGTACGTCCCCAGGCCGCCGATGAGCAGGATCGCTCCGGCGACGATGAGCAGGGCGCGCCGGCGCCAGGTCGTCACCCCGTGAGCTTAGCCTGGATGCCATTGGCGCCTATTGGACTTTGTGATGAGGCCAAACGGAGTGTGCTGGCGCTGCCCCCTACCGAAGTGTCCGTCAGGCCGCCATAATCGCGCTATGAGCGTTGAACGACACGTCTATTTCTTCGGCAACGGCCGCGCCGACGGTTCCGCTGCCATGCGCGACATCCTGGGTGGCAAGGGCGCCGGCCTGGCCGAAATGGCCAACCTTGGCCTCCCCGTCCCTCCCGGCTTCACCATCTCCGCCAGACTTTGCATCGCTTACGTCGAGGAAGGCCGGTTCCCGCCGGCGCTGCGCGCGGAAGTCGACCGGCACCTCAAGCATCTCGAGCGGGTGACCAAGAAGGGTTTTGGGGACCCGAAGAATCCGTTGCTCGTGTCGGTGCGCTCGGGGGCCGCCGTGTCGATGCCCGGCATGATGGAGACGATTCTCAACCTCGGCCTCAACGACAGGACGGTCGAGGGGTTGATTGCCGGCTCGAAGAATGAGCGTTTTGCGTACGACTCCTACCGGCGTTTCGTGCAGATGTATGGTGACGTGGTATTCGATCTCGGCAAGGAGCCGTTCGAGGAGGAGCTCGACAAGGCCAAGGCTCGCCGCAAGGTCGACCGCGACATCGACCTCCCCGCGGAGGACCTGCACGACCTCGTGCACGACTTCAAGACGATCGTCAAGAAAAAGACCGGCCAGCCCTTCCCCGACGATCCGCAAGAGCAGCTCTGGGGCGCGATCGAAGCCGTGTTCAAGAGCTGGAATACGCGCCGCGCCAACGATTATCGCCAAGTGCACGGCATCCCGCACAGCCTGGGTACGGCCGTCAACATCGTCACGATGGTCTACGGCAACATGGGCGAGGATTGCGGGACGGGCGTCGCGTTCACGCGAGACTGCAGCACCGGCGAAAACGTGCTCAACGGCGACGTGCTGACGAATGCGCAGGGTGAAGACGTCGTCTCCGGCGCGCGCACGCCCGAGCCGATCGAGAAAATGAAGAAGGGCAAGTTCGTCAAGATTTACCGGGAGTTGGACAAGCTCGCGACGAAGCTCGAGAAGCACTTCAAGGATGTGCAGGACGTGGAATTCACGTTCGAGCACGGCCAGATGTACATGCTGCAGACGCGCCGCGCGCAGCGAACGGGCATCGCGGCCGTGCGCGTCGCGGTCGAGATGGTGGATGAAGGGCTGATCACTGAGGATGAAGCGATCCAGCGCGTGCCGCCTCAGGATCTCGATCAGCTCTTTCATCCGATGGTGGATCCGAAGGCCAACGTCACGGTGCTGGCGAAGGGGCTGCCGGCGTCACCGGGCGCAGCGACTGGTGAAGTCGTCTTCGATGCCGATGAGGCCGAGACGCTGAAGAAGAAGGGCCACGACGTGATTCTGGTGCGGCCCGAGACCTCACCCGAAGACTTCCATGGCATCGTGGCGGCGCGCGCGATCCTCACCGCGCGTGGCGGGATGACGAGCCACGCCGCGGTCGTCGCGCGCGGGATGGGCAAGACGTGCGTCGTCGGCGCCAAGGACCTCGACGTGGATCCCGCCGCCGGCCGCTTCCGCGTCAACGGTAAAACCGTGAAACGCGGTCAGGTGATCACCGTGGACGGCACGACCGGCCGTGTGATCCTGGGCGAAGCCAAGCTGGTCACGCCGAAGGTCGGGAAAGAATTCGGCCGGCTGATGGCCTGGGCGGACAAGAGGCGGCGGATGCGCGTGCGCGCGAATGCCGACATTCCGGCCGACGCCCGGCGCGCGCGCGAGTTCGGCGCCGAGGGCATCGGGCTGTGCCGGACCGAACACATGTTCTTCGAGGGCGACCGCATCACGTTGATGCGGGAGATGATCGTCGCTGCCGACGAGGCGGGGCGGCGCAAGGCGCTGGCCAAGCTGCTGCCGATCCAGCGGAAGGATTTCGAAGGAATCTTCGAGGTGATGGACGGGTTGCCGGTCACGATCCGGTTGCTCGATCCGCCATTACACGAATTCCTGCCGCACACGCGCGAGGAGATCGGCGCGCTCGCCAAACACGCGAAGGTCCCGGCCCCGCAGCTCGAGAAGCTGATCGAGTCGCTGCGAGAGGCCAACCCGATGCTCGGGCACCGGGGCTGCCGGCTGGGCATCACGTATCCCGAGATCACCGAGATGCAGGCACAGGCGATTTTCGAGGCCGCGGGCCACGTCGCGAGTCGCGGCAAGAAGGTGACGGTCGAGATCATGGTTCCGCTCATCGCCGATGTGCGCGAGCTGACGAATCAGACCGCCATCATCCGGCGCGTGGCGCAGGAGGTGTTCCATCGCGAGGGTCGAGCGGTGCCCTATCTCATCGGGACGATGATCGAGCTGCCGCGCGCCGCGGTGACGGCCGACGACATTGCCAATGAAGCGGAGTTTTTCTCGTTCGGAACGAACGACCTCACGCAGACGACGTTCGGCTTATCGCGGGATGATGCGGGCAGGTTCTTGCCGTTCTATGTCGAGCATGGACTTTTGCCCGATGATCCGTTCCAGGTGCTCGATCAGACCGGCGTCGGCAAGCTCATCGAGATGGCGGTCAAGCTCGGCCGGAAGACGCGACATGATCTCAAGGTCGGGATTTGCGGCGAGCACGGCGGGGAGCCCAGCTCGGTGAAGTTTTGCCACCGGGTGGGAATGAACTACGTGTCGTGCTCGCCCTTCCGGGTGCCGATCGCCCGCCTCGCCGCGGCCCAGGCGGCCCTCGAGGAGGCGGGCGTCGTCAGTCGCACGAAAGCGACGGTCTGATCAGCCGCGGTTGCCGAAGCTGGCGAAGCCGCCGGCAATCAAGACGCCGATGAGGAACGCAATCGTCGCGATGATGTAGCCCGTGCGTTTCGACAGGCGATGCGTCGTCGAAACGCCGATCGCCGTCAGTACGAGACCCCAGATGCCGAATGGATTGATCGCCTTGAGCGCCGAGAGTGCGAATCCCGTCGCGCCCGGCGCCAGCAGATCGAGCCCCAGAGCGGGCTGCAGGTCCTGCGGCGAGCTGATCTGGCCGACCCCCTTCATCTGCAGGACGGCGGCCCCGACGATGGCGAGCAGAATCACAGCCGGTACCGACGCGTACGTACAGACGCTCAGCAGGGTGCGGAACTTCGCCTCGCCGCCTAACAGCGACACCAGGACCCACAGCAAGCCACCGCCGATCAGGAGCGCGACTCCGATGCCGACGGGAATAAAGAATGCGCCGAGGAACAGGAACTTGGACGGATCAGGACCGCCGGCCGGCCGCGAGGCAAACTGCGCCGCCATCCCGGCTTTCATGAACGGCAGGTTGAGGAAGTAGAGGACGACCTGCACGGCGCAGATCACGAGAAACGGCACGAGGAACCGCGGCCGCTGGCCCACACGCTCGAATACGGCGCCGGGTTCGTACAGCACCTTCACGATATCGAGCAGCCCGCTGCTGCCGCTGCCCTGGTTCACCGGGGCCTGCTGGATCCCCTGGCCCATTCCGCCTCCCTGAGAGGTTGTTAACAGAACTGCGTAAGCGGCGCCAATATAGAGCGGAAACGACAAACTGGAAACGCGATCCGTGCGCGGGGATATGCCGTTGCTTGCATTCCCCTTCCCCCCGGAACCGGAATGCTGTAGGCTAGGGATGGAGGTCCGAATGCTCCCAGTTCTCGCGATAACCGCAGCCCTACTGGTTCAGACACCGAGTAGTCCCACACCGGCGCAAACCGCCGTACGTCTCTGGCGCACCGATTCGACGCTGTACGTCACCATGCGCCAGCCGGGCCATCTCCTGCTCATGCACGTGGACGCCATTGGCCGCATCGACGTGCTCTTCCCGCTCGTCCCCGACGACGGCACCGGGATGCCGGGAGACACGACCCTGGCGTTCGATTTGTCGCCGGTCGCGGAGGGCAATCCCGCGACATTCGTGGCCGTGCGCTCGCGCTGGCCGTTCGACTTCAGCGTCCTGCGCACGGGATCGAACTGGGACTACGACGCCCTGCTCCTGCAGCCGACGGCCGGCGATCCGCTCGCCGCGCTGCTCGACATCGCCGATCGTGTCACTGACGGCCGCCCCTACGACTACGGGGTCGCGCTCTATTCGCGGGAAGGGACCGTGATCGCACGGACCCAGCCCATCCAACCGGACGTGTGCCTCGGCTGTGTCCGTCGTGCGCCGCCGGTCGCCGAAGTCGCCGCCGCGCCCGCCACGAATTCGGTGGACTGCTCGAATGCGACGCTCACGAATTCGTTCTGCGGTGTCTCCAGCGGGAGCGTCTCGATCACGAGTCCGCAGCCGGTGCAAGCACAGGCCGCCGCTCAGGAAACGCCCACGACGGTGTACTTCTACACGCCGCTCTACCCGGTCGGAGCGGGCCGGATGGGGCTGGTTAACCGCGCGCTGTTCGGGTTCCACGGTGCGCCGATGCTTCCGTCGGTCGCGCCCCGTTCTCAGGGTGTCGCATACCCGATCGCGCCGCGACTCATCGTGCCCTCGAGCGCATCGTTAGGCGGCAGACACCGCTAGCAGCCACGGTACGGGGAATGAAAAACGGGACACGATGCGCGTGTCCCGTTTTTGGTTTATGGAGGCGCGGGGAATCGAACCCCGGTCCGAGCATGACTCCGATACCGCTCCTACGTGCGTAGACCTGGCTTTGTGGTCTCACCACCTCGGCGCCTGGTCAGCCCTGGCAGTGACAAGCCTCTGAAATCTCTCGCAGCACCCGTTGAGGCCCCAAGTGCCACCAGCCCGACTTTGCGATACGTGAGCGCCGCCTCAGGCGGGCTGCCACTCACGCAGGTGCGTGAAGCCGAAGCTTACGCAGCCAGAGCCAGTTCAGAATTGGCTTGTGTATAGTCCCAGTTGATTTACCAGGTGACTGAGAACCTGGGCACGCAACAGTACCCTCACCAAACCCGTCGAAGCCTGTCGCCCCCTAACTTCGCGGCTGAGAAGGTTAGTTGGTCCGGCCCGCCTTTTCAACTCGATTCCGGCCTAATTCCTTGGCGCGGTACAGCGCCGCATCGGCCGCGGCCTGAAGATTCAGCACGTTCCCAACCAGCTCAGGGTACGACGCAATGCCGCACGAGGTGGTCAACGGATAGACGGAGCTGCTCCAGGTCAGCGGCTTGTCCGCAACGGTACGACGTATGCGCTCGGCCACCTCGATCCCTTCGCGCAACGGCGTGCGCGGGAGCCACACCGCGAATTCTTCACCGCCGATCCGCGCCACCAGATCGCCGGTGCGGACGGCGGCTTCGAGCAGCCGCGCCACATGTTTCAGCGCGGCGTCGCCGGCGGGATGGCCGAGCGTGTCGTTCAACTTCTTGAAGTGATCCAGATCGACATAGATGAGCGTCGCGCCATCCTTCCCACTCCGCGCGTCAGAGAGCACGCGCTCGAATTCGCGGCGGTTCCGCAGTCCGGTGAGCGGATCGACCACCGCCCGCCGCTCGGCGTCGTGCACCGCCCGTGCCGCCGCCAGCCGTGGGCCGAGATCATTGAGCAGCGGGCTGAGATCGTCGAGCGCGGGAGCGTCGGCGTCGAATGGCGGGCCCAGCACGACGAATGCGCCGACCACAATCGCGCCATCGAGCAGCGGGTAGGCGGTTCCGGCCCGCTCACTCCGACGTCGCTCGGGGACGCCGGGCCCGAACACGTCTTCCGCGCCGCGCGTGGCCACCGGAATTCCGGTGGCGATCGCGCGCGCGACCGGTGAATCGATCGACAGTTGGACGCCGGCGAGGCGGCGGTCCGCCGCGCCGGAGACAGCGACGATCTGCGCGTGATCACCGGTTGCCATGACGAGCGCGACGCCGCGATGCGTGAGCTGCTGGCCCAGCTCTACGGCGGCGCGCGCCATGCCCTCGAGCGTGAGGGCCCCCGCAACTAACCGCGAGACACGGCCCGCCACGATGCGTGCTCGCGGGATCGCGCTCTGCTCCTCCGCCAAGCGCATGCCGGCAACGAAGCGGCGCAAGGCGCCGGCGATGGCATCGGCGAGCGCCTCGGGATGCGCGCTCCCTTCGAGGGCGAGCCCGGCGGCGTAGGGAAAGTCACCGACGGCGATGTAGAGCATCTCAGGATCGTGGACGACGTGGAGCCGGCCGTCCACCGACGCGAGTTGCACCAGGGCTGCGCCACGGCGCCGCGTTTCGGCGTCGGTGTCCTGTCCCCCGACCAACTCGAGTGCTCCCTCGACGGCGCCGACCGCCCACGCGGCCGTCGCGCCGTACGCCTGCCGCAGCAGATCGAGGACTTCCCCCAAGGCCAGCGGCGAGGCGCCGCGCCGCCGCAGCCGGCCCGGCCGCCAGCGAATGGTCCAGCCGACGGCGAGCGCGACGCCCCCGCCCGCCGCCAGCACGCCACAACCGGCGCCGCGCCAGGCGCCGATGGCGACCGCGGCGAGTCCACCGAGCTGCAGTGCGAGCGCTACCCGCGCCCGTGTCTGCGCGCGTCTACGAATGGTTGATGCGGCTCGCGGCGGCGGCCGCGCCGAAACCGTTGTCGATGTTGACCACGGTGACGCCCGACGCACAGGAGTTGAGCATCGCGAGCAGCGCGGCGAGGCCGCCGAACGACGCGCCATATCCGACGCTCGTGGGCACCGCGATGACCGGCACCTTCACGAGCCCGCCGACGACACTCGGCAGCGCGCCGTCCATCCCGGCGACGACGATGATGACGGTCGCCGAGCGCAGCACATCGGTCTGCACGAGGACCCGGTGGATGCCCGCCACCCCGACGTCGGTGAGACGCTCGACGCGGTTCTTGAACGCGCGCGCGGTCACCGCTGCTTCTTCCGCGACCGGAAGGTCGCTTGTGCCCGCGGTGCAGATGAGGACCGTGCCCCGCCCCGTGGGCGCCGGCTCCGGATCAGGCGGCAAGTACACGGTCCGGCCGAGCGCATTGACCTCGGCGCGCGGGAACCGCGCTTCCAGCGCCGCCATCTGGCCGAGGTCGGCGCGCGTCACGAGAAAGCTGCCGCTCTTCTCGACCAGTCGCTCCGCGATCGCCACGACCTGACCGATGGTCTTGTCCGGACAAAAAATCACCTCCTGATGGCCCTGGGTGATGGGCCGGAGGTGATCGACGGTCGCGAACGGCAGCTGCTCGAACATCACGCCGCGATCAGGGCTGGTCGGCCGAGGTAGCCGGCGAAGATCTGCTCGGCTTCGGCCATCGATTCGATCGCGAAAAGACGTTGGCGCAGCTCCGCGCCATCGCGCAGCCCCTTCGTGTACCAGCCGAAGTGCTTGCGGAATTCGAGCGCGGTCTTGCGCGTGTCGCCCTGGAGCCGCAGCGCCAGGCGCGCATGATCGAGCGCCGTGGCGAACCGTTCTTCCGGTGTGGGATCGGGCCGCTGCGAGCGCCCGTCGAGCACGTCACGCGCCTGCGCAAACAGCCACGGATTCCCGAATGCGCCACGTGCGACCATGATGCCGGCGCAGTGCGTGTGCTGCCACATCGCGAGGACATCGCCGGCCGTCTTGATGTCGCCGTTGCCGATGACCGGGATCGTGAGCGCCTGCACGACGGCGGCGATCTCGTCCCAGTTGGCTGACCCCTGATACATCTGCGTCCGCGTCCGCGGATGCAACGTCAGCGCCTGCGCGCCGGCGTCCTGGCAGCGCAGTGCGATCTCGACCGGGTCCCGCTGCGCTTCGTCCCAGCCGCTCCGGATCTTCACGGTGACGGGGAGGTGCGTGGCGGCGCGGACCGCGCGGATGATGCCCTGCACCAAGCCCATGTCCTTGAGGCAACCCGACCCCCCGTTGTTGCGGACGACCTTCTTCACCGGGCAGCCGAAGTTGATGTCCACAAAGTCGGGCTCGAACAGCTCGGTGACCATGCCGGCTGCCTTCGCCATGATCTCGGCGTCGGCGCCGTAGATCTGGATGCCGATCGGGCGCTCGACCGGCTCGAACCGCATCTCGGCGAGCACGCGCTCGATACCGAGTGAGATGCCGACCGACGAGATGAACTCGGACACGACGACGTCGGCCCCGAACCGGCGACAGATTTGCCGGAAGGGCGATTCCGACACCCCCGCCATGGGGGCGAGGAAGAGGGGGACGCCGTGCTTGACCGGGTACGGGAAGTTCATGCGGTGGAACGTAATAGCGCGTTGCGCACCGAGCAACCAACATTTACCTTTCGCGCGCGAATGCGCCTACGCGAGTTTTTCTCCGAAGACGCCATCAAGCTCGAGCTCGAGAGCGCCACCAAGGACGGGGTGCTCAAAGAGCTCGTCGGGCTGCTCAAGCTCGACGAAAAAGCTCAGGCCATGCTGTTCAAGATGCTCAAGCGGCGCGAAACGCTGGGCTCGACCGGCATCGGCCAGCACATCGCGATTCCACACTGTCGCTCGCTGGTCGTCAGCCGGCTCCGCTGCGCCTTCGGTCGCAGCGTGAACGGCGTCGACTTCAGGGCGATCGATGATCAGCCCGTGAGGTATGTGTTCTTGATTGTGGCGCCGCCACTGGAAGTCTCGAATCAATATCTTCCGGTGCTCGGGAAGATCGCTCAGTTCGCCAAGGAATCCGATGTTCCCGGGAGATTGGCGAAGCTCAACACTCCTGCCGAGTTCCTCACACTGCTGGAAGAAAAGAACATCTAGTTGGGCGTCGTCGGCGGGCGAATCGTATCGCTCACCGCCTGCAACGCTTCGCGCAGCGCTTCGTGTCCGGGTGCGAATGTGCTGTCCAGTGCCACGGCAATCTGCAGCTGCTTGATCGCAGGTTGCCACAACTTGGCGCTCATGTAAGCACGCGCCAATTCGTAGCGCGGGCCTGTCAGCTCCGGTGCAAATGTGATCGACGCCAGCATGAGCCGTTCGCCGCTGGCCGGTCGTCCCGCCGCAAACTCATCCTTCCCCTCCAGCCACAGCGTGCGGTACGAGAGCGGGGCTTCCCGGCGCAGGGCCTGGTAATGCATTTCGTCATCATGCCACGCCGGTACTCGGGCGATGCTGCGCGCTCCTCCGGCCACGACCGCGATCGCGACGAGCGCGTTCCGCAGCTGTGGTGAGCGCAGCATCATGGCCGCGCTCGCGAGGGCAAACACGACCCCGAACGAGGGCAGATACAGCGTTCGCTCGGCTATCAGGAATTCGCTGGGCATGACGACGTTGGCGACCGGCGAAATCGTGATTGCCACCCACGCGAGACCGATTGCGATCCCCGGAACGGTGCGCCGAGTCTTCCAGGCCAGAGTCCCCAATCCGACCCAGAACAGCAGCCCGATCAGGTGCCAGACCGTGAGGGCCGTGGACACGGTCAATTCTCCGGGTGAGTAGTCGGCGGAGAGATGCGCCGGGAACAGGAACAGGCGCCACCATTCGAGCGACAGCGCGACCATCGCCCACGTGCGTTGGAAAAGGTTCAGATGGTCGAGACCCACGGCGAGTCCGCCGCCGTAGAACGTGCGAATCCCGACGAATCCATGGACGAGGAAGTAGGCGAGAATCGGGGCGCTCGCGGCGACCAGCGGCCGCCACACGACTTGCCACGGCGCGCGGCGCGCCAGATGCACGAGCACCACCGCGGCCGGCAACGTGACCGCGATTTCCTTGGACCCGATCGCCAACGCGGCGCCCAGAACGACGCCGACGAGGTAGCGGCGGCGTTGTTCGGCGCGAATCGCACACACCAATGCCAGCGCGTAGCCCGATGCCGCCATCAGCTCCGCTCTGCCGACCACATTTGCCACCGCCTCGACATGTACCGGGTGCACCGCGAACAGCAGACCCGTGATGAGTCCGACGACGGGCCCTGCCAGTTCACATGCAAGCACCGCAAACAACGCGGCGGCGAGCGCCGCCCAGACGATGTTGATTGCGTGGAACCAGTGCGGGCTCGATGAGACACGGTAATCGATCGCCCAGGACGACATGACGGCGGGCCGCCACATCACGCCGCCGAAGGACGCGGGCCAGTACGGTTCTTTCAGGAGGTCGCTCAGCGATGTGGGATGCTGCAGCATCTGGCGGTTTGCCACGACCCACTGATCGTCGGCGACGAACTCGTTGCGTATTGAGGGCGCAGCAACGATTGCCGCAAGCAGGGCAGCGAACAGCACAACCTGCCAGACACGAATCGTACGACGTGGCGACGTAGCGACGGCCGGTGTTTGTGTCACTCCCACTCGATCGTCGCCGGAGGCTTCGAGCTCACGTCGTACGCCACGCGGTTCACCCCCCGAACCTCATTGATGATCCGGTTCGAGATCCGGCCGAGCACATCGTGCGGGAACGGATACCAGTCGGCTGTCATGCCGTCGCGGCTCGTTACGGCGCGCAGCGCGACGACGTTGTCGTAGGTCCGGCCGTCGCCCATGACGCCGACCGATTTGACGGGCAGGAGCACCGCGAACGCCTGCCAGATCTGATCGTACAAGCCGGCCGCGCGAATCTCCTCCAGATAAATCGCGTCCACACGGCGGAGCAGATTGAGCCGGTCCTCATTCACCGCGCCGAGAATGCGGATCGCGAGCCCGGGGCCCGGAAACGGATGCCGTCCGACGATCTCATCCGGCAGCCCCAATTCGCGCCCGACCTGGCGCACTTCGTCCTTGAAGAGCTCACGCAGCGGCTCGATCAACTTCCAAGGAAGATTGGGGCGCAAGCCACCGACGTTGTGGTGCGTCTTGATCGTGTGCGAGGGGCCACCCTTCGGTGAGGCCGACTCGATGACGTCGGGATAGAGCGTTCCCTGGACCAGAAAGCCGACGCTGCCGTCGACGTGTCGCGCCGCGTCCTCGAACACATCGATGAACGTGTGCCCGATGCGGCGCCGCTTCTCCTCGGGCTCTTCGATGTCCTTGAGCTCTTTCAGGAATCGATGCGTAGCATCGACCACGCGCAGGTCCATGCCGAGGTGCGCCCGGAATGTGTGTTCCACCTGCTCGCGTTCGCCGCGGCGCAGCAGGCCATGATCGACAAAGACGCACGTCAGCCGATTCCCGATCGCGCGATGCACCAGCGCCGCGGCCACTGCGGAGTCCACGCCGCCGGAGAGGCCGCAGATGGCTCGGGCCTCAGGGCCCACGAGCGCGCGAATCCGGCCGACCTCCTGGTCGATGAAATGCCCGGGCGTCCAGTCCGGGGTGCACCCGCAAATGTCGAACAGAAAGTTGTGCAGGATCTCGTTGCCACGCGGTGTGTGCGCGACTTCCGGATGAAACAGCACGCCGTAGATCGGCTTGGTCACATGCTGCATTCCGGAGACCGGCGCATTCGCACTCGTCGCGGTCACGCGGAACTGCGGCGGCGGCGAATCGAGCCGGTCGCCGTGGCTCGCCCAGACAATCACCTTGGCGTCGGGCTCGAAGCCCGCAAACAGTCCCTTGTTCTCCTTGATCAGCACTTCGGCGCGGCCGTACTCGCGCTCGGGGGCCGGCGTGGCTTTGCCGCCCGACAGATGCGCGATCAGCTGCATCCCGTAACAGATGCCGAGCACCGGCCGCCCCGTGTCGAGAATTCCAGGATTGACGGTGGGAGCGCCTTCCTCGAACACGGAATTGGGTCCGCCCGACAGGATGATTCCCTTGGGGTCGAACTGGCGCACGAACTCGAGATCGAGGCCGCGCGCGGCCGGATGGATCTCGCAGTAGACGCTCGCCTCGCGAATGCGGCGCGCGATGAGCTGCGTGAACTGCGAGCCGGCATCGAGGATGAGAATGCGATTCACGCTTTGTACCAGGTCGTCGGTTCGGCGGTCTCGCCGCGGATCAGATCGTCGAGCGTCTCCCGCTGCCGTGCCACGTAGTAACGATCGCCGTCCACGAGGACCTCGGGCGCACGGGGCCGCTGATTGTACGTCGAGCTCATGACAAAGCCGTAGGCTCCTGTCCCGAGGACTGCGAGGACTTCGCCGGGTCCCACCGCGACCATCTTGCGATCGAGCGCGAGAAAGTCCCCGCTCTCGCAGATCGGGCCGACGACGTTTACCGTCTCCTCCGGTCGCGTGCCGTCACGCAGCGGCAGGATCTCATGATGCGCATTGTAATGGCTCGGCCGAACGAAGTCGGACATCCCGGCATCGACGATGACGTATTCCTTCCCGCCTGAGCGCTTGCGGTACAGCACCCGCGTCAGCAACACGCCGGCATTGGCCACCAGGTACCGCCCCGGCTCGCACACGAGTCCCAGTCCTGCGGCGCCGACCGCCGGCACGACTGCCTCCGCGAACGCCTTGGGCGACGGGGCCTTCTCGTTGTGATACCGCACGCCGAGGCCGCCGCCTACGTCGAGCGCCTCGAGCGTGTCGATGCCCGACGCGCGGATCGCCGTGACCAGCTCGATCAGCTTGATGGCGCCGCGGTGATAGGGCGAGACATCCGTAATCTGCGAACCGATGTGCATCGCGAGTCCCCGCAGCACGAGCCTCGGCTCAGCGGCGATCCGCTTCGCAACCGCTACGACCTCATCGAACGGGATGCCGAACTTCGCGGTCTTCTCGCCGGTCTTCGTGTAGGGATGGCTGTCGATTGCGACATCGGGGTTCACGCGGATACCCACGCGCGCGGTGGTTTTGGTGTCGTTCGCGACAGCAATCAACGCAGCCAGCTCGCTCGGCGACTCGATATTGATGAATCCGACACCGGCCCGAATTGCTGCTTCGATTTCAGCGGCCGTCTTGCCGACGCCCGAGAAGACCACGCCGTCGGGGTCGAAGCGCGCGAGCAGAACCCGACGCAGCTCTCCCACCGATACGATGTCCGCGCCGGCGCCCAGTTGCTTGAGCACCCGCAGCAGACCGAGGTTGCCGTTGGCTTTGACGGAATAGCAGATGCGATGCTTGATGCCGTGCAGCGCGTCGTCGAGCGCGTTGTACTGCGCGCGGATCAGGTTGGCGCTGTAGACGTAGGCAGGCGTACCGATTCGATCCGCGATGGCCTGCAGGAGGCCGGGATCGAACCCTAGTACGCCTGCGCCCACACGGCCTCGGCGACGCTCGGTTTGTCGCACCACATGCAGGTCTTCGGCACGTCCTTGCTGCGAAACTCGGGATCGGGGAGGACCCGAATCGTGGCGTTCGTCTGCTGCTTGATCTCGGCTTCGCAGGTGGCACCGCCGCAGTAGCCGCCGTAGACAAACCCACCGCTGCCCTTCATGCACTCGAGGAACTGCGCCTTCGTCGCGCCGCGAATCGAGTTCTTCTCGCGGCGCTCCTTGGCGGCGTCGAACAACGCGGCTTGGATCTCCTCCAGCGCGGCCGTGACCGCCCCCACCGCGCTCTGCAGTGGAACGGGAGCCTTGCCGCCCGTTCGACGTGCAAGCACCACCTGCCCGCTGGCGAGGTCTCGAGGGCCGATCTCCAGCCGCACGGGTACGCCAAGTCCTTCCCATTCGAAGTACTTCGCGCCGGGCTTCATCGTGTCGCGGAGGTCGAGCTCGACGCGCAGGCCGGCTTTCTCCAGATCGGCCTTCACCTGAGACCCGACACCTGACACCTGTGCTCGCTCGTCGTCAGTTTTCCAAATCGGCACGATCACGACCTGCACGGGCGCGACCTTGGGGGGCGCCACGAGCCCGTTGTCGTCTGAGTGCGTCATGATCAGCCCGCCGATGAGGCGCGTGGACACGCCCCACGATGTCGACCAGACGTGGTCGAGCCCGCCCGCGGCCGTCTGGAATTGCACGCCGAACGCCTTGGCGAAGTTCTGGCCGAGGAAGTGCGACGTCCCCGCCTGCATCGCCTTGTTGTCCTGCATCAGGCCTTCGAGTGCGTAGGTCCGCACCGCTCCCGCGAAGCGCTCGCTGTCGGTCTTCAAGCCCGTCAGCACCGGCAGCGCGAGCCACTCCTCCTGGAACCGGCGGTACATGCCGAGGATCAAGCGCGCCTCGGCTTCCGCTTCCTCCGACGTGGCGTGTGCAGTATGCCCTTCCTGCCACAGGAACTCCGTGGTGCGCAGGAACAGCCGCGTGCGCATCTCCCAGCGGACGATGTTGCACCACTGGTTGAGCAGCACCGGCAAGTCACGGTAGCTCTGGATCCATTTCGCGAGCATGCCGTAGATGATCGTCTCCGACGTCGGCCGCACGACGAGCGGCTCCTCGAGCGCCGAGGTGGGATCGACCGCGACGGCATCCTTGCCCTCTTTGCCTGTCGCCCGCAGGCGCGTATGCGTGACGAGCGCAACCTCCTTCGCGAATCCTTCGACGTGCTCGGCCTCCTTCGCGAGGTAGCTCATCGGGATGAAGAGCGGGAAGTAGGCGTTCTTGTGGCCGCTCGCCTTGATCATGTCGTCGAGCGCGCGCTGCATCAGCTCCCACATGCGGTAGCCGTGCGGCCGGATGACCATGCACCCGCGCACGGGCGAATAGTCGGCCAGCTGGGCCTGGGTAATGACGTCGCCGTACCACTCGCTGAAGTCCTTAGCGCGTGGCGTGATCCTCTGGGCTTTCGCCTGCTGTGCCTGTGCCATTAATCGAAATATCCATTGAGCAACTGCCGAAGCGGTACCTTCGCTTCGGTACTCGTTCGGAGGTCGCGCACGACCGCGAGTCCCGCGGAGCGTTCTTCAGGACCGACGATGACCGCGCGAGCCGCGCCGCGTGCCGACGCGAGCTCGAGCTGTTTGCGCACGCCTGCCTGTCGCAACCCGTACTCGACCGCGATACCCCGCTCCCGGAGCGCATGCGCGAGCTGCAGGACGGTCGGCAGATCGTCGCCGCCGACAGCGATCAAAAAGGCGCCGAGTTCAATCGACGCCTTGGGGGCTACGTCGCGCTCCTTGAGGAGCTCGCCGAGTACAACATCGCCCATGCCGAACCCCAAGGCTGGCTGATCGAGCAGCCCGTCATAGCGGCCGCCGCCCGCAATAGCGCGCAGCTTCTTCTGCGCGTCGAACAGCTCGAACACGATGCCGGTGTAGTAGGCCAGCCCGCGCACGATCGTCATGTCGACCGAGACAAACTCCCCAAGCCCCATTTCCTTGAGGGCGTCCACGGCCTGGGTCAGTGGCTCAGCAACCTCTCCTGCAGCCTTGAGGGCGTCCACCCCGCGCAGCCCCGCGACGTCAAATACCGCCTCCGACTCCCGACTCCCGACTCCTGACTCCCGCAGCATCTCCTCCAGCGCATTCTTCGGGACTCGCTCACTCCGGTCGATCACGGCGAAGGCGGTCCCAAGCTGCGCCTCCGTCACACCCCGGCCGAGGAGCAGACTTTTGATGACGCGCCGGTCAGAGATCCGGAGCTGGACGTCGCCCGGGCCAAGCCCGAACGCGCGCATGATATCCACGGCCGCCGCCATCAGCTCGGCGTCGGCCAACGGGCCGGCCTCTCCGATGATGTCCATGTTGAGCTGGAAATGCTCCCGCAGGCGGCCGCGCTGCTGGCGTTCGTACCGAAACAGCTGGGGAATCGAGAACCAGCGAATTGGCTTCCGCAGCGCCTGCACCCGGGCCGCGACCATCCGCGCCAGTGTGGGCGTCATTTCAGGCCGCAGGGCGACTTCGCGATCGCCTTTGTCCCGAAACGAATACAGCTGCTGCACGATCTCGTCGCCGCTTTTCTTGGTGTACAGGTCGAGCGCTTCCAGCGGCGGACCGTCGTACTCCTCAAAGCCGTAGCGCCCGGCCACGCTGCGCCAGGTCGCAAAGATGTGATTTCGGAGGCTCAGATCTTCAGGGTAGAAATCGCGAAAGCCTGGCAGGGCTTTTCCTTGCATTGCAACAACTTAACCGACGGGCGCGAAGCCCGGCAAGCGAGCCATCGCATCTCCGACGGTGTGAAACGACCCGGTAACGAGAATCGTCCCCGCTCCATCCTGAATGTCGTGCAACGCGCGTTCGAAGTCCGGCTCGAACGAGACGTCGGGTCCCATGTCCTCGATCGACCAACGCTGCATCAGCGGAATCGACGGCGGGACGGTGAGCGTCAGCCGATCCACGAGTGGCCGCAGCGAAGCGAGCATCGCACGCCAGTCCTTGTCGTTTCGGATACCGACGAGAGCATGCAAAGGCCGGCGGATCGTTCGTCCCGATTCGGCGAGCGCCTGGGCCACGACCCGCATGCCATCGGGATTGTGGGCCACATCGAAAATCCACTTGCCGCGTATTTCGAAACGGCCGGGGATATAGGCATGCGCGAAACTGGCGGGAAGGTTCTTGCCCACGGGGCCGAAGGGCGCCGGTAAGGCGTTGAGCACGGCCTGCGCGACCAGTGCGTTCGCCACCTGATGGCGCCCGCGCAGGCCGAGATGCGTATCCTTTCTCGCCTGTTTGGTGGTGTCGACCGTGATGATCGGGTCGGCGCCTCGGCGCTTGGCCTCCTTGACCAGTTCGCCACGGATTTCGGGGTCGGCTTCGCCGGTCACGAACGGCACACTGGGCTTGGCAATGCCGGCCTTTTCGCGCGCGATGCCCTTCAAATCGCTACCGAGATACTCGACATGCTCCAGCGCGATCTTGGTCACGGCACTGACCAAAGGCGTCAGGACGTTGGTCGCATCCAGTCGGCCGCCGAGACCGACCTCGATGACCGCGATGTCGACGTCCCGGGCGGCGAGATCGGCGAACGCAATGGCGGTCGTGGCCTCGAAGAAGCTTGCGTCCAGGCGCTCGATATGCGGTTTGAGCTGCGAGGTCCACTCCGCGAATGCCGCTTCGGTGATCGGTACGCCGTCGACCGTCATCCGCTCCACCGGGGAGACGAGGTGGGGCGACGTATAGAGCCCGACCCGCCACCCTTGCGCGTGCAGCTCGTTGGCTACGAACGCACAGGTCGAGCCTTTGCCGTTGGTGCCGCCGATATGGATCGACGGAAAGTGGCGCTCCGGATGGCCCAGTACGTCGAGGAGCCCCTCGGTGGGGCCGAGGCTCCATTTGATGCGACCGGCTTGTCGGGCAAAGAGGTACTGGACGGCGTCTTCGAAGGTCAGTCAGCGGCCTCGGCCGGCCAGGCGCCGGTCATGTGTCGCAGCAGCTGCGCCGCCGTATCGCGCAACTCGCCCCGCGGAACGACGGTATCGATCATCCCGTGATCGAGCAGGAACTCGGCGGTCTGGAAGCCTTCCGGCAGGTCCTGCCCAATCGTCTGCTTGATGACGCGTGGTCCCGCGAACCCGATGACGGCGCCGGGCTCCGCCAGGATGACGTCTCCCTGCATGGCGTAGGAGGCGGATACGCCGCCCGTCGTGGGATTGGTGAGAACCGACATGAACGGCACGCTCGCGCCGTGGAGCTCGGCAATCACCACGGATGTCTTGGCCATCTGCATCAGCGACAGGACGCCCTCCTGCATGCGCGCGCCGCCCGAGGCTGAGATGAGGATAAGAGGCGTCCTCTTGTCGATCGCGTGGCGCGTGAGCCGGGCGATCTTCTCACCGACCACCGAGCCCATCGAGCCGCCCATGAAGCTGAAGTCCATGACGCCGAGGCTGATCGCCATGCCGTGAAGGCGCGCGTAGCCCGTACGAATCGCGTCGAGCGGGCCGGCCTTTTTGACGGCGGCCTGCACGCGCTCGGCGTAGTTCTCGAATTTCAGGGGATCGGCGGATTTCAGCGAAGCGAACAGCTCGTGCCACGAACCTTCATCGACCAGGAGATCGATGTACTCCTGCGCGGTGATGCGCCGGTGGTGTCCGCAGTTGGGACACACGTTGAGCGCGCGAACGAAGCGTTCGCGGATGTCGACGTGACCGCACTGGTCACATTTTTCCCAGGCATCAGCCGGGATCTCGAGCTTTACTCGCTCGGAGGTCCGCGGCTTCCGTTCCTTTTTGAACCAGGCCATTCGCGCCATAGAGTGACGAAGCGCACAATTTGTGATCGTGAATGGGGCGACGCCAGCCCTGGAGAGCTAAGCTATTGACTTGCTTCGGCATAGCCGGACTGGCGGGACTCCCATGCAACCCGAAGCGCAATTCCGACGCCGATCGAGCACGCGAGCAAAAATGATCCGCCGTAAGAAAAAAACGGCAGTGGAATGCCGGTGATGGGCATCAGGTTGATCGTCATTCCGACGTTTTCGACGATGTGCGTGAACAGGAGTCCCGCGATTCCAAACACGCACAGGCTCGAGAAGGGATCCGTCGCCTTGCGAGCGATGCGCAGCAGATTGAAGAGGAGCCACGCGAACAGACATAGCGCGGCCAGCACGCCGACGAATCCCAGCTCCTCGCCCACGACCGAAAAAATGAAGTCGGTGTGCTGCGCCGGGAGAAAGGCAAGGCGCTTTTGGGTGCCCTCCGTGAATCCCTTCCCCAGCAGGCCGCCGGAGCCCACCGCCACTCTCGACTGAATGACGTGCCATCCGGTCGCCCGGGGGTCGACTTCCGGGCTCAGAAACGCGAGCAGCCGGTGTTGCTGGTACGGCGCGAGCCGGTTCCACATCGGGAAGGCCACGATGCCCATGCCGAGATTGACGGCCATGGTCAGCACGCCCTCCCAGAGATAGGGACGCCACCACAGCAGCAGGGCCAAGAGGATCGCGATCCACACGGTCCAGGCGAGCGTCGAGAACGCAAGCGTTAACGCGATCAGGGGTGAGGCGAGGAACACGAGCACGGACGGTTTGGTGCCCGCCCAAAACAGCATGAAGAACACAATCGCGACGAAGACGATCGCGCTGCCCAAGTCGTGTTGCAGCACCACGAGAGCGAACGGCCCCCCTGCGATCACGAGGGGGATGATGAGCTGCCGCAGCGTGGTGGGCGGCTCACGCAAGGCGGCGAGCCAGCGCGCCAGCATCAGAATGACCGCCACCTTGGCGAGCTCGGCCGGTTGCCCGAGGCGATGACCGCCGATCGTTATCCACGACTTCGTCCCGGCGGCCGTGCCCGCGCCTGTTCCGATCACCAGCGTCAGCAGAAGCAGGAAGATCGCGATCGCGTACACGAAGGGCGTCGCCCACTCGAGCAGGCGGGGGGACGTTCGGAACGTGAGCAACCCGACGATCAGCCCGACGCCCAGCCAGATGACCTGTCGCTGCCAGATTGTCGTCACGAACGACGGCACGTCGGTCTGCCCCGCCGAGTAGAGCGTGGCGAGGCCGTATAAGGCGAGCGCCACGACCGACACGAGCAGCCCCTTATCGAGTGGGCGTGCGCGGGATAACACTGTCGACTCTGGCCGTTGTGGTGTCCGCCGTCGAATCCGGAAGCGTCGGGAGCTGGAACGGCGTCGGCGCCGAATCGTTTGGCACCGTCACCCGCAGGGTCGCCGCAGCGTGCTCATCAATGCCGAGGTAGTGCGCGATCGCGCGTGTGACGAGCGGAGCCACGACGGTGCCGTGCCGGGCGAACTCGATGATCGCGCCGATCACGATCTCCGGCTTGTCCGCCGGCGCAAACGCGATGAACCACCCGTGATCGAGGCCGTGCGGATTCTGTGCCGTGCCGGTCTTTCCGGCGATCGTGAGGTTCGCGAGGCGCGAGCCCCGCGCGGTCCCCTGCTCTACGACCGCGATCATCGCCTGGCGCAAGGTCGAGAGCTGGTCGGCACTGATGTCCAGTGAAACGTTCTGGGCAGAGGTTGTGGCCGGCCGAACCACGAACGGAACACGCAGGCGGCCGTCACTGGCGAGCTGCTGATAGAGCCTCACCATCTGCACCAGCGTCTGCGCGTTCTCGCCCTGCCCGATGGCGAGGTTCAGCGCCACCGCCGACGTCCAGCGCCGCGGGCCGTAGAGGCGATCGTAGTACTCGAGGCCGGTCGGAAACTCGGACGGAATCTCGCCCGGCAGGTCGATGCCGGTGCGGCCACGAAAGCCCCACGCGTTCGCATCCTCGAGCAGCGAGGAGACGCCCAGTTTGATACCGAGCTGATAGAAGTAGACGTCGCAGCTCTGCGCGATCGCTTGCGACAGCGTCAGGTCGCCGTGACCGTGCGCGTCCCAGCAGCGGAAAAAGCGATTGCCGTACTGGAGGCCGCCGCGGCACGGGATCGGCATTCGGCTGCGCGGGCCGACGATGCCGCGCTTCAGCGCCATCGCGGCCACCGCGAGCTTCCAGGTCGAGCCGGGAGGATACCGCGCCTGAATCGCGCGGTCGAGCAGCGGGTGCGCGGGACTTTCGTTGAGCGCGCGCCAGTACGGCGCCGGCACGCCGCCAACGAAGGCGTTGGGATCGAAGCCGGGCGCACTGTAGAGGGCGAGAATTTCACCCGTATTCGGGTTCAGCGCGATGACGGCGCCGCGCTGCCCGATCGGAAAAATTGATGAGATGTATTTCTGGAGGTCGAGATCGATGGTGGTGTGGAGATCGATCCCCGGGACCGGCGCGAGATTGGCGGCCGCCTCCGCGTCCCGCACCATCTGTCCGCGCGCGCTCACTTCCACGAACCGCACGCCCTCCGCGCCACGCAGCGTATCGTCGTACTCGCGCTCGAGTCCGTCCTTGCCGACGATGCCGCCCAGGCGAATGTTCGCAAACCGCTTTGTGCCTCGTTCGCCTTCCGTGACTTCGCCGACGTAGCCGATGAGATGCGCGAGCACGGCGGTGTCGGGGTAGTAGCGCTTGGGCTCAGCCTGAATGAGCAAGCCCGGAATCGCGACACGCCGTTCCTCGAGCGCCGACACGACGCTGAACGGCGCATCACCCAACACGAGCGCCGGCTGATAGGGCGCGCGACGCGCGCGCTGGAGCACGTGCTCGATGGCGGCGCTGTCGAGGTTCGCGATCGACGCGATCCGCGCGAGCGTCGAGCGCAGGTTCGCTTCGGGACCGGGCAGGAGCGACACCGTATAGCCCGGCACGTTCTCCGCCAGGACGTGGCCGGTGCGGTCGTAGATGACGCCGCGTGGCGCCGGCAACGGAATGGGCCGCAGGCGATTGGTCTCGGATTGCAGCTGATACTTGCCGTGTCCCAGGATTTGCGTGCGGAAAAACGCCATCACGAGAACGCCGAGCACGATCCACACCGCCGTCCGCGCGGTGCCGAGCCGGCGATCGAGCAGGTGTGGATGGAACGCGTTCACGCGGACACCCCGCCCAGCGCGCCGGGCCGCCGCGGCGAGAGCCAGCCGCGGAAGAACCACAGCACCGTGACGCCGACGAGCGCGGTCGTCAGCCCCTGGAGCGGCGACCAGACGAGGAGCTCCCACGCCACCTGCGAGCCCTGCAGTTTGCCGGACACGGCCAGGATGATGAAGTTGCGGAGCCACGTGCCGGCGAAGAACAGACAGCCTTTCACGAACACGTGCTCGGCGAAGAACACGGCTTTCGCCCAGGACGACGCGAACCCGACGAGCGTATGGGCGAGCGCGCCCGCGCCGAAGCTGACGACCGTCATCGCATCGCGCAGCAAGCCGATGATGAATCCCGCCGCCGCGCTCTTTCCCGGCTCGGCGCGAATCGTGTAGATCAGGAGCGCGAGCAGCAGGAAATCGGGCGCGACACGATCGCCGCCGAGGTGACTGCGCAGCGTGAACTGCAGCAGCACCAGCACCGTCATGATGATGGGATAGCGATAGCGGTCGGTACGTCTCATCGTGGCGGCTCGACCGGTGGCAGACTGTCTTGTGGCACCGTGAACGCGTTCCTCAAGTCCGACCCCGCCTGTCGCGGCGTCGTCAGAATCATCACGTGCGACAGCTCGGCCGGATGAATCGCCGGACGCACGAGATACGTCCGGCCCCAGCCCTGCTCCACGGCCGCGGTGTCGATCACGGTGCCGATCGGAATGCCGCGAGGAAACACGCCGCCGAGTCCAGAGGTGACGATGACCGTCCCATTGGGTACGCGCGTGCGATAGAGCACACCCTGGAGCTCGAGCAGCCAGACCTTTGGCCCTTCGGCGCCGTGCGGCGCGGCGATGCCCACTATGCTTCCGTCGATCGCGATGGCGCTGGCCCGGAATTCGGGGTGCGCCCAGCTGAGGACGACGCTGGTATGCTCGTCCACCGAAGCCACCAGCCCGACGAGACCCTCGGGACTGACGACGGCCGACAGCTGCCGCACGCCTTCTTTCTTGCCGGCTGACACAACGAAGCTGAGCGGATTGGTGGGCTCGGGCTGGTGCAGGATTTCGGCGGAGACGTAGCCGCCGCCCAGCCGCTGGCCGAGACCCAGGAGGCCGCGGAGGCGCGCGTTTTCGCTGCGCAGCTCAGGCAGAAACGTCGCCGCGAGCGCCACGGAGTCGCGCTGCGCCACGACGTCGTCGTAGCGATAGCGCGCCGCGGCGAGCAGCTCGGTTTGGCGTTGCAGAAAGAGGAACGGCGCCAGCACGCTCTGTCGCAGGCCCTGCGCGAGCGGATCGCGCCATTGATCGGGGATACTGAGCGCCGCAATCGACAACCCCACGCAGGCAAGGAATAGCAGCGTGTCGCCCCGGGACGCATAGCGATCCGTTCCGATCGCCATGCGACTATGTGGTCAGGACGTTGCGGTACTTCTCCGGGGCGTCGAGGATGCGCCCCGCCCCACGCACCACGCAGGTCATGGGATCTTCGTCCAGGTGGATCGGCAACCCGGTCTCTTGCTGCAGCAGCAGGTCGAGCCCGCGGATCAGCGCACCGCCACCCGTCATGACGATCCCGCGATCGACGATGTCCGACGCGAGCTCGGGCGGCGTGATCTCGAGCGCGCGGCGCACCGCATCCACGATCTGCTGGATCGGCTCCTGCACCGCCTCGCGGATCTCGCTCGAGTGCACGCGCACGATCTTCGGAATGCCCGACACGAGGTCGCGGCCTTTCACTTCCATCTCCCGCTCTTCGCCGACCGGCGCCGCGGACCCGATCTGAATCTTGATCTGCTCCGCCGTCGGCTCACCGATGAGCAGGTTGTAATTCTTGCGCATGAACTGCACGATCGCCTGATCGAGCTCGTCGCCACCCGTGCGAATCGAGGTGTCGGACACGATCCCCGACAGCGCGATCACCGCGATCTCCGTCGTGCCGCCGCCGATGTCGATCACCATGTTGCCGGTCGGGGTCTCGACGGGCAGCCCGACGCCGATCGCGGCCGCCATCGGCTCGGCGACCATGTAGACTTCTTTCGCGCCGGCCGACTGCGCCGAGTCGCGCACCGCGCGCTTCTCGACTTCGGTGATCCCGGAAGGGACGCAGACGATCACTTTGGGACGAACCCGAAACAGGTGGCGATCGATGATGGTCTTCAGGAAAAAGCGCAGCATCTTCTCGGTCACGTCGAAGTCGGCGATCACGCCGTCCTTCAACGGACGCACGGCGAGCACGCCATCGGGCGTGCGGCCGAGCATGCGCTTGGCTTCGAGACCGATGCCTTTCACTTTTCCGGTGGCTTTTTCGATGGCGACGACGGAGGGTTCGTTGAGCACGATCCCCTCGCCGCGCACGTAGACGAGTGTATTAGCGGTACCAAGATCAACGGCGATTTCGTTCGCCGGACTCCAGGCACCCATTTTGAAATTCAGCCAGCGTGGTGGCACGTGATCGTCGGTAAAAAGTGTTTGGCGGGACTCCGAACGCGCACAAGGTAATGAAATGCGTAACCCCAAGCAAGGATGAAGCTTGACGGCCCGAAACGGCTCGGCTAGCCTTTCGCCCATGCGTCGCGTGACGCCCGACACAATCGCTGTAGTGGACCTCGCGGTGTGCGACCGTTGCGGCCTCTGTTTACCCCTCTGCCCACCAGAAGCGATCCATTTGGAGTTAAACATCCTCACGGTCGACGATGCGACATGCACCGGCTGTGAGAAGTGCGTCGCTCCCTGCCCGGTGGGCGCGCTGGCGATGACACCCCTGACTCCAGATTCCCGACTCCTGACTCCCAGTCATGCCGGACGTTGACGTCCTCGTTGTCGGCGCCGGACCGGCTGGGGCCGTCGCGGCGTGGTGCGCCAAGCAGGCGGCGCCCGAGCTGGACGTCGTGCTGCTCGAACGCGACCGCGCGGTCGGAGCGCCCGTGCGCTGCGCCGAGGGAGTGGGCGATGCGGGATTGCGCGAGTTTGCCAATCCCGACGGCGCCGACTGGGTTTCGCGTCGAATCAGGGACGTGATCTTCGAAGCGCCTGACGACACCCAGGTGGTCCTCGCCAATTCGGGACTCGGCTGGATTCTCGATCGCACGCGATTCGATGCCTTCCTCGCGGCAGAAGCGGCGCGGGAGGGAGCGCAGGTGCTCGTGGGCGCCGAAGCGACGGCGATGAGCCGCAACGGGGACGCACGCTGGCACGTGCGCGTCAAAGAGCGGGGGCGCGAGGACCTGTATCGCGCCCGGATCGTCATTGGCGCGGACGGCGTCGAAACGATGGTCGGCCGCTGGGCAGGACTGGATACGCGCGTTCCGGCGCGCGACATGGAGTCATGCGCGCAGTACGTGCTCCAGGACATCGACATCAATGCGGATGCGATCTACCTGCAGTTCAGTAGGGCTATCGCGCCAGGCGGATATGCGTGGATTTTCCCGAAGGGCGTCGGCGTCGCGAACGTGGGACTTGGCATCGTGGCGTTGAAATCGGACGGCCGCAACGCGCGGCAATACCTCGATGATTGGGTCGCACGCCGGTTCCCCGGGGGCATCCGCACCGGCTATACCGTCGGCGGCGTCATCGTGCATACGACGATCAAGCAGACCTATACCGACGGAGTGATGGTGGCGGGCGACGCCGGTCACATGATCAATCCCTTGTCGGGTGGTGGAATCACCAACGCGATGAAAGCCGGCCGGCTCGCGGGCCACACGGCCGCCGCGGCTATCCGCGCGCGGGACACGAGCGCGCGCCGGCTCGCCGCCTACCATCATGCCTGGATGGAGTTACTCGGCGAAGACCACCTGAAGTACTACCGGATCAAGCATGCGCTCGAGACCATGGACGATGAGTTTCTGAATTCGCTGGCGCGAACGGTCAGCAAGATCGCGCCCGAGAAGCGCACGCTGGGCCGCATTTTCACCCAGGCGTTGATGCGGCATCCGCAGCTGATTCCGGTGGCCGCGCGGTTCTTTGTCTAACGGGGAGACGGGAGAAGTGAGATGTACGCTCGGGTGCAACGTCACGGGCATCTCCCATCTCCCTCCGCCTTTTCAGTTTTAGCATCACACTCGTTCCCACGGCACACCGATTGGCCGCATGTGCAACGAACCGGCCAGCTGCACCGAGGGCATCGGTTCGCAGGCCGTAGGGGATGTCCCCAAGGTCCCAGACGTAGACCGGCACCCGCGGCTGGTTGAGCGTGTCACCGTTACCGCGAACGCCCCCGAATCCCACCTCGTAGCCAGCCTGCTGGGCGATTCGCATGATTCGGCCGTCTACCGCGCCGAATGGGTAGGCGATTCCCCTTCCGGCTTCAGCACCCAGCCGAGCCACCAGAACGTCCCGAGAGCCCTTCAACTCAGCTTCAGCAGTCTGGTCGTCGAGCCAGGTCAGCCGCCGGTGCGTCGCACCATGTGACGCAAACTCAAAGCCGCGGGCGCACCAATCCTCTATCTGGCCCCACGAGAGATGCTCGAGGCGATTCCATGTGTATCGAACGTCCCAGGTGTTTGTCTTGCCGATGTGATCGGTGATCAGGAACGTGGTTGCCGTGAAGCCCAGGTCGGCGAGGACGGGGTAGGCGTTTTGCGCCAGAGATTCGTAACCGTCGTCGAAGGTCAGCAAGAACCTAGGTCGCGCGTCGTCTGTCGTGCGTGGGAATTCATCCAATGAGACCGTCCGCCAGCCGGCCCGCGCCAGCGCCGTCATCTGACGAGCAAAGACCGAACGGCCCACGCGCGTGACGCCGAGCTCGAGCGGGCCGCCGATGCGGTGATAGCACAACACAGGCGTCTGGGTCAGTGCGGCCACATCCATGTAAACACGGCGCATGTCAGCACCGCGAAGACGATGCCGTCGAACGTCGCCTTGAAAGTCATCATCCACGAGCGGCGATACCAGATCGACATCTGCCACAGCGCGAGCACATAGCCCAGAAACGCTGTCGTCCCGGCGAACCGGCACAAGGCGGTGAATGGCGGCGAGCCAGGCGGAATCGCCGATCCGGCGATGAAGGCGGCAAACCCGCTCA
Organism: Gemmatimonadota bacterium; assembly: GCA_003221035.1. Taxonomy (GTDB): domain Bacteria; phylum Gemmatimonadota; class Gemmatimonadetes; order Gemmatimonadales; family GWC2-71-9; genus 20CM-2-65-7. Next base: position 8,922 of record QHUB01000031.1, on the reverse strand, counting down.
CGACGATGCAGTAGGCGAACCACTGCGACAGGTTCGACGCCATCGAGCCGCTCCAGGGCGGCATGATCGTCATGAGCACGCGCGGACCGCGCTTCATCTTCTCCTGAAACGCGGGCGAGCGCATCTCCGCGGTGTTCGCGGGCCGGGGCATCAAGTAATCGCCGGGCGGTAATCCCAGCGGCCGCAGGGCGTCCATCACGCGGTCTTCCTGCGGGGAGCGCGGATAGTCGGTCTGATGCCACAGCGGGGTCATGTGGATGATGGAGCTGACGACGAACACCGCCACGGCCGAGACGAGGATCGGCAGCCACAGGGCGGACAGCGCGGTCATTTAGCCTCCGGATTGCAGTGGGGCGTCTATCGTAGCCTCCATCAAAGTGTCGGGCAATGCGCCGTCATCGGCCGGTCGCGGCCGGTTGCGACAGCTCCTCGAGGGCCGCCAGGACCCCATCGGCACCGGGGTTCTTCCCCATGTCCGACAGGTAGCTCCAGTGAATGACGCCCTGGGCATCGAGCACGAATAGCGCCCGCTCCGACACGCCATCCGGCGAATGATAGGCATCGTACTTGCGAGACACCTCGCCTTTGGGCTCGAAGTCGGCCAGCAGCGGGAATTCGAGGTTGCGTGACGTGGCGTAGGCCTGGTGACACCATGTGCTGTCGACTGAAATCCCAACCACCTGCGCGTCGTAGCGCTGGAATTCGGGCAGGACCTCATTGAACAGGGCGAGCTCGTCCCCGCATACCGGGCTCCAATCGGCCGGATAGAAGACGAGCACCGCCGGCCGACCCTTGAGATCGGCGAGGCTGAGCGATTCGTTGGGGCTTTTCTTCAGACTGAAGTCGGGAGCGCGGGTGCCGGGCGACAAGACCATGGAAGATCTCCTTTTTCCGCAAGCTAGACGAGTGCCATACGGCGCCCATCCGTCCAACGGACTACTCCACCTCGTGCTCGTGATCCTGTTGACGTGCAGTCCGCGGCCTGGAGCGGCGATGCAGTCCGACACGTTGCCGCGCCCGAACGCATTCCGCGCCATCGGCCAGACCATCGTGCTCAACACCGTCGTCAATCGCCTTGACGCGTGGGCGCGGAACCGCGACTGGGCCAAGGTCGGCACTCGGGCCTGGGCCAGAAACATCCGCCTGGGCTGGGCGTGGGATCAGGATGGCTTCGCGACCAACGTCTTTGCACATCCCTATCACGGGAGTCTGTACTTCAATACGGGCCGCGCGAGCGGTCTCAGCTTCCTCGAGTCGGCGCCGATCGCGATGTTCGGGTCCTGGTCGTGGGAATACTTCTGCGAGACCGAGCGCCCGTCGCTGAACGACTTCCTGCTGAGCAGCTTCGGCGGCGTCACGCTGGGAGAGATGTTCCACCGCATCGGCGAAACCATTCGCGACAATACCGCGACGGGCCTGCACCGCACCTTCCGCGAGCTCGCCGCCATGCCCTTCGACCCCATGGGTGGACTCAACCGCCTGTTCCGGGGGAAATGGAAGCGACTGGGAATCAACCCCGCCGAGCATGATCCGAAGGCGTACGTGCTGCGCGTGGGCGTGGGCGGCCGCTTTGCCAGACGATTGGTCAACGACAGCATGGCCCGCATGGGCACGTTCGTCGGCGATCTGTCCTATGGCGATGCGTTTGCCGGGAAGTATCGCACGCCCTTCGACGTCTTCTCGATTCGGCTCATCGTCAACTCGCAAGGCGGCCTCAACGCCTTGAACGGGAGCGGCCGCCTGTACGGCCGGGCCCTGTCCGATTCGCTGAGCCACATCCGCCATCAGTTTGCGGTGAATCAGCGCTACGACTACGTCAACAATCCGGCGCAGAGCTTCGGGGGCGTGAGCGTGGAGGCCGGCATCGACTCGCGCTGGCGGCTCGGGGCGCGCCGGGACGGATTCGGGATTCGCACCGCCCTCTTCGGCGACGGGATCATCCTCGGCGCCATCGATGCGCCCGGGACCGGCACCGGGCTGCGAGACTACGACTTCGGACCCGGCGCCGGCGTTCGGTGGGAGGCGGGGTTGGACCGTCACGGCGCCCGCTTCTTCACGTTGTTGGGTCGAGTGGCATACATCCACACCGCGAGCGGCGGGGCGGCAGATCATCTCGTCAATGTCAGCACACTCGAGCTCGCGATTCCGGTGACACACCGTGTGGGCATCGCCGTCCAGACCAGCATCTTCGATCGCGAGAGTCACTACACCAATCGGCCACCCGACAAGCGCGACTACCCGGAAGGGCGCTTCATGCTCGTATGGACAAAGGGCGCTAGCACGCCGTGATATAGCCAGTACCTTTGCGGCGATGACGGCTCCCCTCATCGCGATTCTTCTCGCCGTGCAGTTCGACACCACACCACGGCCAGTCATGGCGGTCGGTCAGACCGTCCTGATCAATGTCTTCGTCAATCGCGTCGACGCGTGGGCATTCCAGCAAGACTGGGCGCGCACGGGGACTCGCGCCTGGTCCCGCAACCTGCGCATGGGCTGGGAATGGGATGAAGACGCCTTCCCGACCAACATGTTCGCCCATCCCTACCACGGCGCTCTGTACTTCAACTCGGGCCGCGCGAATGGCCTCGACTACTTCCGGTCGGTACCGCTGGCCTTCTTCGGATCCTGGAGCTGGGAAAACTTCGGCGAGACTTATCGGCCGTCCTTGAATGACTGGTTCATGACGAGCTTCGGCGGCATCACACTGGGCGAAGTGTTCCATCGCGTCGGGGCGACGATCCGGGACAATCGCGCCGGCGGCATGACGCGCTTCCTGCGCGAGGTCGCAGCCCTTCCCGTCGACCCGATCGGCGGCCTCAATCGCCTGATCCGGGGCGAGTGGACCGCGCGCGGCGCCAATCCTCCGGAGCATGATCCAAAGGATTTTGTGCTGCGCCTGGGCGCCGGCGCTCGCTTTGCCAGGCGGTTTAGCCGCGACCAGAACGTCATGACCACGGGAACGTTTCTGCTGGACCTTCTTTATGGCGATCAAGTGGGGCAACCGTACACCGGGCCGTTCGATGTCTTCAACGTGCGGCTCGTGCTGACCGACTACGGCGGCCTCAACGCGCTGCGGGCTTCGGGACGCCTGTTCGGCGCCAATCTGAACAACCCGCACGGCCGGAACCGGCACATGCTGGCGATCAATCAGCGCTACGACTTCTACAAGAATCCGGCGCAGAGCGTCGGCGGCCAGAGCGTGGAAATCGGCATCAACTCCCGCTGGCCGATCGGCTCGAAGGGATACGCGATCCGCACCGCCGTGTTCGGAGACGGTGTTCTCCTCGGGGCGATCGATGCGCCGGGCACCGGCCTCGGCGAGCGCAACTACGACTTTGGCCCGGGCGTGGGCGCCCGCTGGGAATTCGCACTGGAACGGCATGGCGCGCGATTTCTCCGCGTGTTCAGTCAGCTCGAATACATCCATGCGGTGAGCGGCGCGAGCGCCGATCACCTCGTGGACTTCGGCGGCATCGAAGCCGCCTTCCCGATTGCGCGCGGCCTCGGTCTCGCGGCGAGCAGCACCGTCTTCGGGCGGACCAGCCGCTACAGCGACGGCCGGCCACGCGACCAACGGGACTATCCGGAAGCGCGTCTCATGCTGATCTGGTGGAAGATCGGGTTCGGACAGTGAAACACGCGCTGGCTCTCATGACGCTCGTCTTGCTGTGCCCGCGTCCGGCGCTGCCGCAACACCTGCCGACTCCTGAACGGCACCGGCGCGGGCTGTGGGGCGAATTCGGCTTCGGCCCCGGATACGTGCGCATCGCCTGCTCAGGATGCACCGACGTCGTCGGAACAACCGGCGGGACCAGCTATCTGCGGATCGGGGGCGTGATCTCCCGCAACGTGGTGATCGGGTTCGAGCTGTTTTCTCTGCTCGACAACGCGTTCGGGTTCACGCCGCAGGACTCGGCCGGCGCGACCGCCGAAACCGGCACCGCCGCGATCATTATCCTGTGGTATCCGGGACGTCACGGGCTGTATTTCAAAGGCGGGGTCGGGGCCGCGTTTGGCCAGTTCTCCATTCCCGCAGATAGCGGATCCGGCGGTACAGTCGTCGCCGATACGAGCACAGGCGGTGGCATGGGCCTGACGTTCGGCGTCGGATGGGACATCGCGATTTCACGCAAGTTCGCGCTCACGGCGAACGCGGCCAGCTTTGTCACGGCGTTGGGCGACGTCGTGACAGGCAACCGTCACGTGGACGATGTGATCGCATCGATGTATAACATTTCGATCGGGTTGACCATCCGGTAAATGCGGTAGGCGCAGAACTGCTCAGCGCAGCACCTCGTCCCCATCCCGCGCATGGGATTCCATCTGCCGCTTGACCATCTCGAAATAGATGCCGCGCGCCCGCATCAGCTCTTCGTGCGTGCCCCGCTCGATCACGCGACCCTCTTCCATCAACAGAATCACATCGGCGCGATGAATGGTGGACAGGCGGTGCGCGATGACGAATGTCGTCCGGTCGGCCAAGAGATCGGCCATGGCGGCCTGAATGAGCTGCTCGCTTTCGGTGTCGAGATTGCTGGTCGCCTCGTCGAGGATGAGGATCTGCGGTGAGGCGAGGATCGCTCGCGCGATCGCAAGGCGCTGCTGTTGGCCGCCGGAGAGCTTGACGCCGCGCTCGCCGATCGTGGTCTCGTAGCCCTGGGGCAGCCGCACGATGAACTCATGTGCATTGGCGCGCCGCGCGGCGTCGTCGATCTCGGCGTCGGTCGCGTCGTGCCGTCCGTAGGCGATGTTCTCGCGCACGGAGCCGTCGAACAGAAACACATCCTGCTGAACGATCGCGAGCAGGTCGCGGTAGCTGTGGAGCTTGAAGTCGCGGAGGTCGGTACCGTTCAAGAGGATCCGGCCGCTGGTCGGATCGTGGAACCGCGCCACCAGATCGGTGACCGTCGTCTTGCCCGCGCCGCTGCGCCCCACCAGCGCGATCACGGACCCGCCCGGGACGGTGACATTGAAATCGTGTACGACCGGCATGCCCGGGCGGTATTCGAACGTCACATCCTCGAACTTGAGCTCGCGGACCAGCGCAGGCGCCTCGCGCGCCTCCAGCCGGTCCGGTTTGTCCTGCTCCATGCCGAGGACTTCGAACACGCGCTCCATGGCGGCGAGCGAGCGCTGCATTTCCGAGAATGAGTTGACGATGCTCCACACCGGATTGAGCAGCAGGAACATGTACCACTGGAAGGCCATGATGTCGCCGACCGACGCGCGCCCCACGATGTTCAGGTAGCCGCCGAACCAGACGATCACCACGCTGACGCCGGCCTCGAGCAGTCCCCACGTCGTCCAGAGCCACAGCTCGCGGCGGTGCGCGAACAGCTCCTTCCGGAGTACCGTGTGCCGGCCCAGCATGTAGCTGATCAGCTCCTGAATCTCCTGCCGGAACGCGCGCACCACCCGAATGCCCGAGAAGGTCTCCCCCACTCGACCATCCACGATTTCGACGTCCTTGCGGACCGATCGGTAGATCGGCCGGATGCGTCGCGTAAAGATCAGGCTCAGCACCATCACGCCGGGGATGATCGCCAGGGCGGTGACGGCGAGCTGCCAGTTGAGCGCGACCAGAATGCCGATGGCGATGACGAGTCGAATGACAGAGATGGCGGGCGAGATGATCGCCATTTGCAGCAACCCGGTGGTCGTTTCCACGTCGCCGGTCAGCCGCGAGAGGATGCCCCCGGTCTTCATGTCCCAGAGCTTGGGCAGCGGCAGATGCAATAGCCGCTCGTACAGCGAGCGCCGGAGCGACAGGATCACCCGCACGTTGAGGATCCGCTGGCGATAATCTTTGAACCCGCCGCCGACGTGCGACAGGATGATCACGCCGAGGAAGACGAGACCGGTGAGGTTCAGCCGGGTGAGCCGGGCGGGCGTATCGAGACCGCGGTTCAGAATGATGTGATCGACGATGAACCGCATGAACAGCGGCTCGACCATCTGCAGCCCGGCAACGACCAGCGCGAGGAAGAACACCACACCGAGCTCCTTGCGGTGCGGCTTCAGCCATCTCACATACTCGCGGAGGTACGCGCGCCGCGCGCCGGGCTGTCCGGCGCTCAGCGCCGGGCCGTGCTCTTCGGCTTCCGCCTTGGCGTCGAGGCGCCGGTGCTTATAGTCCTCGACGAATTCCTGGTAGCGTTTGCGGGAAGAAGGAGCGGGGCTCATCGCTGAGAAACATAGCGGTCAGAAGCACGAGTGCGCATAAACACAGGTAGGGGCGCAGCATGCTGCGCCCCTACCACAATCACCGCGCCCGTACCACAATCACTGCGCCCCTACCACAATCACCGCGCCCGTACCACAATCACCGCGCCCCTCCCACAATCACCCCAACACGTCCCGAACCCTCAACTGATCACTTGTTGAGGTCGGTGACCACCCCGATCAGCAGCTGCACCTTGGGCTGATCGGTGGACGTCTTGGCGGCGGTGGCCAGCTGAGTGGCCAGCGTGCTCAACGCCGCTTTCCGTGCCTCCCCCGTCGCGTGCTCGGCCCGCGTCAACGCGTCACGCGTGGCCGTGATCCGCTGGGCCGGAAGTCCCTTGGAGCGGGCCAGCTGATCGACATAGGCGCGCGCCACCACGAAGCTGGCCGGCCAGACCAGCTTTTGCTGATCCTGGGCGTTCAGGTAGTCGAAGTGCACGAGCTTCGCGGCGTCGATCTCGTTCTGCGTGAGCAGCGAGTTCGGCGTCAGCTCGAAAATGTCGAGCCCGCGCGCGATCTCGGAGCTGACGATGTAGCCGTTATACCAGTAGGCCGACCAGGATCCCGCGCCCACGAGCTTGGTCGAATCCATCGGCCCGCGGTCGAAGAAGGCGATCTCCTTGGGATGCGCCGCATCGGTCCAATCGAATACCGACACGCCGCCCTGATACCAGCCCTGGGCCATGATGTCGCGGCCGGGGACCGGGATCAGTGTGCCGTTGTGCGCGACGCAGTTTTCGTTGCGCGTCTGCGCTACGGGCAGCTTGTAGTAGCTCTTGAAGGCCATGGTCGTGTCCGACAGCGTGAAAATCGCGTCCGCGCCCCATTCCGGCTTGTCGGTATCGCGGCAGCGCGGCTGCAATCCGCCGCCCCATTCATCGGTGAACAGGATCTTGGTGCCGTCGTTGTTGAACGTGGCCGAGTGCCAGAACGAGAAGTTGGAGTCGGCGGCGGCGCTGACGCGCTTGGGATTCGCCGCGTCGTGAATGTCGAGCAGCAAGCCATAGCCGCCGCACGCCCCGCCCGCATACCCGATGGCCGGATAGACCGTGATGTCGTGGCACTGCGTGGGACCGCTGTTGGGAATGAAGCCCTGGCGCCGGCGATTGGCCTGGATCCGTCCAGTGACGATGGTCAGCGCATTGGTGCGCAGCGTGGCACTATCGGCGCCAGTGGGCGCGCCGGTGCCGCCACGCGCCTTGACGATGCTGTCGAGCGCGGTTGCGACGAACTGGTTGCCGAGGATGATGTCGCGGCCTTCGAACGTGACGACGTAGCCGCCAGCCGCGCGGGTCGAGTCGACTTCCTTCTTGGCCTCGAGGCTATCTTCGGGCGCGTCACCGTGCCGCTTGGGCGCCGTGAGACCCTCGAAGATCCGCGGCGAGTTGACGATGTGGGCCTGCTCGGGATGCGCGAGCGGCACCTGAATCACCTCGATACGGAACAGCGCGGTGTTCGGCGTCGAATCCACCGAACCGACGGCGCAACCCGACAGCTCGTTCGGCGAGCGGACGGGCGCCGACCCGGACACGTAGATGTAGACGTTGTCGGTGTCGCCCGGCTGCGTGACGACCGTGTGAGTATGCGAGCCGCGGCACGTCTGCACGTCTGCGACCGGCTTCGGGTTCGCGAGATCGGTGGCATCGAAGACCCGGATGCCGCGCAGGCGGTCGTGGCTGACGGTGTCGGTGACGCCCTGCGTGCCGCAGTCGGTCCGCCCATTCAGCGCTTCACCCGAGACGAACAGCAAGTTGCGGAACACGGACACGTCGCTCTGTGAGCCCGGGCAGACGAACGCCTTATACAGCTTGGGGATCTTGGGATTCGAGATGTCCCAGATCTGCACGCCGTTGAAGTTGCCCTGGATGGCATAAGTGCCGCGGAAGCTCAGATCGGAATTGATGTACTTGAAATCGCCGGCCGTGTCCTTGTTCATGAACTGCGGTGACGGCGGCGTCGTGGACACGAGATGCATGTTCCACGCGGCCTGACCCGCATCGAACCAGCCGGCTTTCAACCCGATCCGGGGATCCTGCTTGGCCGGAGTCGTGGTGCCACTGGATTTGGACTGCGCGGCGAGAGGACCGGCGGTGAGAACGGCGAGGGCCAACAACAATCTGCCTTTCACTGAGAACTCCCCTGTTTCAGGTTGTCGAGCATCAGCTTCATGCGATTGATTTCGGTGGTTTGATCGGCATTGACGTCGGACGCGAAGCGGAAGACGGGCCCATCCTGCGCCGCCCCCGGGACGGCCAGGAGCTGCTGCACCATGGTGATCGCGCCCTGATGGTGCTGGATCATGTCCGTGAGGAACAGCCGGTCGAAATTCGTGCCGCGCGCCGAATCGAGCTGTGCCATCTGGGCGGGCGTCAGCATTCCGGGCATCAGCATGGGCTGATCCATGCCCTGCATGATGTGCCCGCGCGGGTCGGCCGGCGGTACATATTCCCCGTGCTCGCGCAGCCAGCGCTGCGACATCGCGATTTCGTCGGTTTGGGCGACCACAATGCGCTCGCACAGGACGCGCACCGCCTGACTGGCGCCGTGCGTGGGCGCCCAGCCGGCCATCGCGATGGCCTGCGCGTGATGGCCGATCATGCCGGCCATGAAATGCACGTCCGCGTCAGTGTAGTTTTTTGCCGCGGGGTGTGTGGCCGCTGCCGCGGGAGTTTGAGACGTTGCGCTGTGGGTGACGCACGC
>QHUB01000088.1 GCA_003221035.1 Gemmatimonadota bacterium | reverse complement strand
TGTGCGGGAACCTGCGTTGCAGCCTGAACAACGAGGACCAATGCATGAAGCGACGGCACGAGTTCCTCCGGAAAGCAACGGGGAAGGGGAAAGGTATATTCAGTCCTCATGACCCGCACTCTTCTCTTTGCGAGCGTGACGCTCCTCGTAGCGCCGCTCCTTCAAGCCAGGCGTCCCCCATGTGCCGCCGACAACGCTGGCCTGACTCTGCAGCCGGGATTCTGCGCGCTCGTCGTCGCCGAATCGATTGGACCGGCGCGCCATCTGGTGGTGCTCGAGAACGGCGATCTGCTCGTCGCCACCGCCGGACCGCGCGGGGGCGTGCGCTTGTTGCGCGACACGACCGGCGACGGTAAAGCCGATGTCGTCAGCTCGTTCGGCGCCGGCCTCGGCGGGGGAACCGGCATCGCGTTTGCCGGCGAGTACCTCTATTTCGCCACGAACGACGCCGTCGTGCGTTGGCACTGGCAGATCGGCCAGCTCACGCCGACCGGAGGAGGCGCGCCCGACACCGTCGTCAGCGGTCTGACGAATCGGCGCCAACACGCCGCCAAGAGCATCGTCGTCGGGTCGGACGGCATGCTGTACGTGACCATCGGCGCGCCGTCGAACTCGTGCCAGAAGGTGGACCGCACGCCGGAATCCCCGGGCCAGGATCCTTGTCCGATCCTCGACATCGCCGGCGGAGTTTGGCGCTTCGATCCGCGGCACGGCGGGCAGACGCAGGCCGATGGGCAGCGCTACGCCACCGGGCTGCGCAATACCGTGGCGCTCGCGGTCGACCCCGGCACCGGAGCCGTGTTCGCCGCGCAGCACGGCCGCGACCAGCTCGCGGCCAACTGGCCCAAGCTGTACACCGACGAGCAAAGCGCGGAGCTGCCGGCTGAAGTCGTGTTCAAGCTGGAAGCCGGCGGCGACTACGGCTGGCCCTACTGCTACTACGACTGGCGGAAGCGGCAGAACATCCTGCAGCCCGAATACGGCGGCGACGGCAAGACGCCGGGACGGTGTGACGTCGCGCCGAAGCCGGTCGTCGCGTTCCCGGGACACTGGGCGCCCGACGGAATGGCCTTCTACAATAACCGGCACTTCCCGATCAAGTATCGCGGCGGACTCTTCATCGCGTTCCACGGATCGTGGAATCGCGCGCCGCTGCCGCAGGCCGGCTACAAGGTGATGTTCGTGCCGATCGCGCGCGGCCTGGCCACGGGCGCCGCCGAGGTCTTTGCGGACGGATTCGCGGGCAAGGACGTCACACCGAACGGCGCACGTTACCGGCCCACGGGTGTCGCCGTGGGGCCGGATGGCTCGCTATATGTGACGTCGGATCAGGGCGAGGGTGCGGTCTTTCGGATTCTGAGTCAGCAGTAGGTGAAGCTTCTCAACGCCCGAGCCGCGCCCGAGTCACCGAGTCCGCGGTGGCCAGCGCGCGGTCGGAGTCCCATTTGTAGTAGAGCGTCAAGCACGACGAGAGATTGAAGTCGCGTTTGGCCATGCACGTCTGCAGCTCTTTGCGGTGCTTGCCGACGTCCGCATTCCACACCGAATCCTGCGCCTTTATCACTCGGCGCAGCGGCCATCCCGCGACCAGGAGGCAGTTCTTGAGCTCGTCGTCGGTCTTGGCGCAGGTCTGCAGGTCGCGTTTGTGCTTCGGCAGGCCCAACGCCCAGACCGAGTCTTCCTGCCGGGTCTTGAGTGAATCGAGCTCGCGCGCGCGATTGTTCGCGGCCTTTTGCGCGTCCGCCACGTTCCAGTGATACAGCGATACGAGGCACTGCACCGTGCCCTTTGCATCGAGCGAAATGGAGCTGCACTCGACCACCTCGCCGCGGCGCGTATGCTTCTTACTGCAGGCGCCCGCCAATGCAACCAGCGCTACCAGCGAGCACAAGAGTCGCATGTGAGAAGTCATGGCGCCTAAGATAAATCGACGCACGACGCACGACGACGACGTACGTTAGCGAAGTAATAGGAAGACGTCGTAAAGCGAGTGCGTCCACGCAGTTACGCCGAAGCCGCGGAGCAGATAGAGGGCGCTGAAAAAGAGGCCGGCGATGGTTCGGAAGACGAACGAATAGACCTCGAAGCGATCGCCAAACGGGCCAATATAGTGAAAGGCAGAAAAGACCAGCGCGCCGACGACCGTGGCGACGATGCCTGCGGCGAGCGGGCGCCAACCGAGCACGCGCTGCGCGCCCCAGGCGATCAGGCCCACGAGCACGACGCGAAACAGCAGCTCTTCGTAGATCCCGGCGCCGAGGGAAAGCATGAGCAGTGTCGAGCGGCTGAGCTCGTCGGTGCCGCGGAACATCATGGCGGGCGGCGCGGCGCCGAGGACTGCGGCCGTGAGCGCGCCGACGACGAAGCCGAACATGAGTGCGAGCAGGACCGATTCGAGCAGCATCGCGCCCAGGAACGCCGGCTTGAAGTTGCCGCGATTCCTGCGCACGTCTTTGGCGATGAACCAGGCGCCGACGGCAATGAGGCATATCATGAACAGCCGCGGCCCCCACGCGCCCGCGAGCCACACGAACGCCGACTGCAGGATGACGTCGGCGCCGTTGCGCACCCCGATACCACCGGGACCCGCGGGCGCGAGCGCCGCGAGGGTCTGGTACACGAGCAGCAGGGGAAGCGCGAACAAGAGGCTATAGCGCGGGGCCCGGCTGGATTGCCAATACGTACTGAGCATTTTGAATCTTATCCTTCACCCGGTTGCGTACAGAGCCCTACGTGAGCGTCACAATCCTCGTTGCCGCCGTCCTCGCCGTCCAGGCGCCCTCGCCCCCACCTACGCAGGCCCAGGACAGCTCCGCCTATCTCGATGCCGGCGCCCGCCGGCTCGTGGCGGCGGCGCGCACCCGCCGCGAAACGATCGATCGGTCGATCACCGCGTACCAGACGCGGATGCGCGAGCGCATCGGCGTCGGCATCCGCGCGCTCCGGCGCGACCGGATGTTGTACCGCCGCGAGCTGACCTTACGGATCGATTGGCGGCGCGATTCGGTCACCAGCATCGAAGTCGTCGGCGCCCGTCAGTCCGTGCCCGCGGCGGTTCCAAAGCCGTCGCTGCCGGAAGACCTGAAGAGCGATGCCGGCGACTACGCCTTCGATCCCGCCGACGACCGCATGACGATCGGCTGGTCGAACGCCAAACGGGACAGCACGCAGGACTCCACGCGGCGCCATCACGACGACATCGAGTTTCAACACCCGCTCGCGCCGGGGAGCGAACGGTACTACCGCTTTGCGACCGGCGACTCGAGTGTCGTCGTCTTCCCCGACGGTCGCACCGTTCGCCTGCGCGAGCTGCGCATCATCCCGCGCCAGCTCGACTTCCGGCTCATCGCGGGCTCCTTCTGGATCGATGAAGCCTCGCACGGGGTCGTGCGCGCACTGTTTCGTCCCGCACGCGCGTTCGACTTCGAGCAGGACCTGAGCGACGAGGATACCAAGGACGTCCCGGGATTCGTCAAGCCGATCCGCGTGGACGTGCGGTTCCTCACGATCGACTATGCCTTGTGGTCGGGCCACTGGTGGCTGCCGCGCCTGATCGCGATGGACGCGGTAGCGACCGCCGGATCGATCATTACGATGCCGCTGCGGTACGAGCGCGTGTATGACGATTACACCGTGAGCGGTGACACCACGTTGCGGCCGGCGCCGCGCCCGCCGCGCGCGACTGCCGCGCAGGATTCCGCCGCCCGCGCCGCGTGCCATGAGCGTGAGAAGAACGAACAGATCTCCTGCCAATGCGACAACGGCCACTGTCTCGCGTTCCGCGTGCACATTCCGACCGACACCGCGGCGCTCCTGGCGAGCACCGCGCTGCCGCCGCCATTCGGTTCCGCGAACGACACCCTCCTGTCCGAGGGTGAGGTGCGCGAGATGACCAAGGGCCTCGGCGACCTGCCGGCGGCGCCGTGGCAGTTTTACGCCCGGCCGCCCCGGTGGGGCCTCGCCCGCTACAATCGCATCGAAGGGCTGTCGCTGGGTGCGCGCGGCGATCTCGATCTCGGAAAGATCCGCCTGGACGGTACCGGCCGCATCGCGACCACGGACGGCACTTTCGACGTCGATGGGGGCATCGTGCGCGAGACCGGCAACGCGCGGATGCGGCTAGGAGGCTACTACCGCCTGACGGCCGTGGATCCGAACGCGCGCTCGCTCGGCCTCGGGAACTCGCTCAACGCGCTCGTGCTGGGTCGTGACGACGGTGACTACTTCCGGGCCGCGGGAGCGGAGGTGACGATCGCGCCGCCGGTGACGCTGCCGCAGCGCTATACCGTTCGCCTCTACGCCGAGCGGCAGCGATTCGCGAAGAAGTGGACCGACGTCTCGCTTCCGCACGCCATCAAGAACGAGCACGTCTTCCGGCCGAACATCACCGCCGACTCGGCCAATCAGTTCGGCGCGTCGGTCACGCTGCGCGCGCAGCGGGGCATCGATCCGGCGCAACCACAGTGGACGGCGGACGTGACGCTCGACGGCGCGCTCGGAACGTACGAGTTCGGCCGCGTGAGCAGCACGTTGCGCGTCACCGCTCCGCTCGGCCCGCGGATCGCCGCGGGGCTGGAGCTCGGCGGCGGCATGTCCGACGGCACGGTGCCGGTGCAAAGCTACTGGTATCTCGGCGGGCCGGGCACGATGCGCGGCTACGACGGCAACGCGGCGAGCGGCGATGCGTTCTGGCGCGGGCGCCTCGAGCTCGCGAACCGCTGGCCCGCGGCGCGGGTCGTGATCTTCAGCGACGTCGGCCGCGCCGGTCCGCGCGATCAGCTCTCGCTCACGCATCCGCTGACCGGCATCGGCGCCGGCGTGAGCTTTGTGGACGGCCTGATCCGCATCGACTTCACGCGCGCGACACAATCGCCCACCGGCTGGCGACTGGATATCTACAGCGACGCTGCGCTGTAAGGTTGGAACGTTGGACGGTTGGACTGTGGGGCTGTAACCTTCCAGCGCCCTTGAGGGCGCGTGCAGTGGCCGAGCCGGTCCTTCAGGACACGGATAAAACCAAATGACATCACCGCATTCCACTTCCGCCTCCACCGACCTCAAACGCGAGCTCGGCCTGTTCGACGCGACGATGATCAACGTCGGCACGATGATCGCGACCGCGATCTTCATCGTTCCGGCCGAGGTCGCCGCCGATGTGCCCGGCGCGGGGCTGATGATTCTCGTGTGGATTGTGGGCGGGGCGGTCTCGCTGCTCGGGGCACTCTCGGTTGCGGAGCTGGGCGCCGCGTATCCCGAGGCGGGCGGTCAGTACGCATACCTGCGCGAGGCGTACGGGCCGATCTGGGGATTCATGTACGGCTGGACCGGGTTCCTCGTCATCAATCCGGCGTCGATTGCAGCGATCGGGGTCGGGTTCGCGCAATACCTCGGCTACTTCACGCCGCTGTCCGCCGCGGGGATTCGCATCGTCGCGATTCTCTCCGTCATCGCCCTCACGGCGCTCAACTGTCGCGGCGTGCGGCTCGGCGCCACGACGCAGAATGTCCTGACGACGCTCAAGATGGGGGCGCTGCTGCTGCTCATCATCACCGCGTTCGCGCTGCCGGGCGGGTCGCTCGAGAATCTCAAACCTCTCTGGCCCGGGACGCCGTGGCACCAGCTCATTGGACCGTTCGGCGTCGCGATGGTGGCGGTGCTGTGGGCGTACGACGGATGGATCGAGACGACCTACGTCGGCAGTGAGATCAAAGATCCCGGACGAAACCTGCCGCGGTCCATCATCCTGTCGACGCTCATCGTGATCGCGCTGTACGTGCTCGCGAGCATGGCGTATTCGTACGTCCTGTCGCCCAGCCACATGGCGAGCTCCACGCTGGTCGCGTCCGATGCGGTGCAGCGGACGCTGGGCCCGCGCGGCGCCGGACTCGTCGCCGCCGCAATCCTCATCTCGGCACTCGGCGCCAACAACGGCATCATCCTCACCTCGGCTCGCATCCCGTACGCCATGGCGCGCCAGGGTTTGTTCTTCCGCGCCCAGGGCTACGTCCATCCGCGCTACGCGACTCCGACGACGGCGCTGATCACGCAGGGAGTTATTTCGTCCGTGTTGGCGGCGAGCGGGACCTACGACAGGCTGTTCACCTACGTCGTCTTCGCGGAATTCCTGTTCTACGCGCTCTCGGCCACTGCCGTGCTCCGGTTACGAATCCGGAAGCCGGAGCTGCCGCGCCCGTACCGCGCCTGGGGATATCCGTGGACGCCGATCGTCTTCATCCTGTGCGCCACGTTGCTGGTGGGGACGACGATCTGGAAAAAGCCCCGCGACTCCGCCGTGGGCGCGGGACTGATTCTGTTGGGACTGCCCGGATATGTGTATTGGAAGAAAGGGACGGTAAGGGACGGTAAGGGACGGTAAGGGTCTGCCTACCCTTACCGTCTCTTACCGTCTCTTACCGTCTCTTACCGTCTCTTACCGTCTCTTACCGTCGTGCCGGCGAGGCCGGCCGATAGTTGATCAGTTCCGCCAGCGATGGCGGGATTCGGGTGCCAAAGACGTCCCGTGTGGGCACCGTGACAATCTGCGGTCGCGTGCCCGGCAGTCCTTCGCGGCCATCCTGACCTTTCGCCCCCGGCGGTCCCGCCGAGCCGGCGCTTCCCGCGACGCAGCGCGGATCATTGGCGGGCTGGACTGCGCCACCTTTTCCGCCGGCGCCTCCTTTGCCACCCGCGCCGCCTTCGCCTCCTTCACCACCGGGGACGCGCGCATCCACGAGTCCCGCCAGGAACGGCTCCTCCGTGGGTGCGATGATCGTAATCTGCCCGCCGCGACCGCCAGTGCCACCGTAGCTGCCGTTGCCGCCCGCGCCGCCTGGTCCTCCGGCGCCGCCGGGACAGCCGGCGCGTCCGTCCGTTCCCGCGACGCCCGCCTGTCCTTCCGCGCCGCGCGCGCCCCGTCCGCCACGAGCCTCGACGACGAGCCAGTCAGATGGAGGGACGGCGCGCGCGTCGGCGAGAACGTAAAACGGCGGCGCGTCCTCGACCTCGATGCCGGCGACGAGCAAGCGGTCGTAGTATGGCGAGCGCACGATGCCGAGTCGCACCGTCACCTGTGGTCCGCCCGCGCCGGCGCCGCCGCCGCTGAATCCGAAGGTGTGCTGCGTGCAGCTGTATTCCGGCGTTATGACTGTGGAGGTCGCGATGCTGGGCTTGGCCTTGAGGGCGACGTTCAAATGAAAGCCGGTCATCGCCGTCTGGAGCGGATCGTGCGCCGCGCTCCAGCCGCCGCCCTCGAGCGGCGTCGCCTCGTTGCTCCAGCGCTGTAGAAAGACGACATGGAGGCGCGGCGGATTGTCCTTGTCGTATCGCGTCTCGAACGGCACGAGCGACCCGTCATTCAGGACAGCCGTATAGGTCGCGAAGAAACTTTCGCCGGGGCATGCGCTCGTCGCGGTGGACATGCGGATCTCCCGGATCTGCTCGACCAGTCCGGGATCGGGTGCGAACGTCGGCGGTGGTCGCTTGGGCCCGCACGCCGCCGTCAGGACCAGCACCGCGGCGACTCCGTACCTCATAGCTGCTCCTCATGTATCAGGCGCCTGGATTCGATATCGAAGATGCGGATGCGCACGACCACTCCCGCGCGGTGCGGATCCACTTCGCGCACATGCACGAGCTTCCTGTCATCGGTGGGCCGATAGACGATCCAGCTACCCGCGGGCGCGACGGTCGCGATGCCCGGACAGGCCCGGGACTGTGGCTTTGGCTGGTGGCCGGGCGGCGTGCCCGGGATCCAGACGCGGCACTCGCCGGGGTTCGGCAAGTGACCGGGCGGGATGCCGAGTGTTGCCGCGGTGCTCGGGTGCGAGCCACCTGAGCTGCCGGCTTCGACGCGGGCGCCGCTCCGCAGCTCCGGACTCGGCTCCACAATGACGGTTCTGGTTGTATGGCTGCAGGCTGCAACCAGAAGTCCGACCAGGGTCGTGATGTATGCGCGGGTCTGCAACGGCCCCTCCTGCGAAAAGGTCGGCCCAAATGTAGTATTTGCCCCGATGGCGTCCAAAACCGGCGTGGGATTGATCAAAACGGTTCGGTCACGCGAGGGACGGGCGCTCCCGGAATCGGCTTTCATTCGTCTATTCGCCCGATTACTTTGGTCTACCTGCGGCGTCTGTGCGTCTGTTGCGTCTGGGCGTCTGTCGTATGGTGGCTGTAGCTCAATTGGTTAGAGCGCCGGACTGTGGCTCCGGAGGTTGCGGGTTCAATCCCCGTCAGCCACCCTGAATACGAGACGCCGAAGCCGCCGGAGCCGCCGAGCCGCTGAGGAACTGGTCCCTCAATAACAAGTACCCCACCGTCCCACCACCAATGTCGATCACGGCGTGCGCGATCATGGCTGGAATGAGCGAGCCGGTCGCCAGGACGATCCCCGCCATCACCGCGCCCGCCAAGGTGGCCTTGATCGCGCCGTTCCGCCCCTGATACAAATGGCTGAGTCCGAACACCACGACAATGAGCAGCATCGCGAGCGGGCGGCCGAGCCAGGGCGTGAAGAACCAGGGCAGGTAGCCGCGGTAAAGCAGCTCTTCGCAGAAGCCGGCCGTCAGCGACAGCGCCACGAACCATCCTTCTTCCTGCGCGGTGTGGGGCACCATGAACGCGAGCGTCCCCAGTTTCGGGCGCGCCGCGATGCGGCGCGCGGCGGTGAGCCGCAGCACGGACCAGAGCTGCAGCGCGAGGAACGCGACCGATGCGAGCACGACTCCGATGCCCAGGCCGAGCCGCCAGCCATGCGGCGTCACCAGTCCGAGCAGCTCCCGCGACCGCCCGTGCGTTGCCCAGATCGCGAGCGCGGCGCCTGCGAACAGCCACTGGCCGATGACGCCGCGGCGATAGGCGCGGAGGCGCGCGCCGGCGTGCTCGGCTGCGACGGCCGCGCGAAAGCGCGGCCAGAAATACAGGTACTCGTAGACGGTGGCTCCGACGAGCAGGAGGACGACGTAGATCCAATCGACGAGCGGCATGGCCCTCTCCGTGACGAAATGGTTGATTGTTCAAATAATATTGAATAATGACGGACGGTTGGCAAGGGGGCCGGTCCGCGCTAGACTTGGGGCCATGGCTCGCTCTCACGCGCCCGCCGGTGCGGGGGCGCCCGTGCTCCGGCGCGCCGTCGCGGATCTGCGCGCGCTCGCGCATCCGCTGCGGCTCCGCATGATGGAGCTGTTCGCCGAATCGCCGAAGACCACCAAGCAGGTCGCGGACATCCTCGGCCAGCCGCCGACGCGACTCTACCATCACGTCGCCGCGCTCGAGCGCTCCGGCCTCCTGGTCCTCAAGGAGAAACGCAAAAACCGCGGGACCGTGGAGAAGTGGTACGCGGGCGTCGCGCAGCAGGTGCACGCCGCGGGCGGGAAAGACGCCGCGGCAGGGCGCCGCACTCGGCGTGCGGTGGCCGCGACGGTGTTCGAGCAGGCCAAGCAGGAGGTGCTCGCGATCCCCGCGGGAGCCAAGCAAGCCGCGCTGGTGGGGCGGCTCGTCATCGCGGCGCGCCCCGCACAGATCCCGGCCATCCGCAAGCGATTGTTCGACACGGTGCAGTCCATCGGCAAGGAGTTCCGGTCCGGGCAAGCTGAAACAGCGGAGGCGGAGCGGGATTGCGAACGGTGGGCGGTGACGGTTGCTTTCGCCCCGGTCAAAAACCCTGGGCCGCGCCCGCGCCGGCACCGGAGGTCGTCTGAGCGACAATAGCCACATCATCCGCGTCCAACATCTCGTACGCACGTTCGGCACCGTCACCGCCGTCAACGACGTCACGTTCGACGTGCGTCGCGGCGAGACGTTCGCGTTCCTGGGCCCGAACGGCGCCGGCAAAACGACCACGATCAAGATGCTGACGACGGTGCTGCGGCCGACCAGCGGCACGCTCGAGCTCGACGGGCTGAGTCCGGTCACGCAGGCCACCGAGGTCCGCAGGCGCTTCGGTGTGGTGTTCCAGGATCCGAGTCTGGACAGCGAGCTCACCGCCTGGGAGAACATCGACATCCACGGCGTGCTGTATCACGTACCCCGGCGCGTCCGGCACGAGCGCGGCGAGACGCTGCTCACGCTGTTCGAGCTGTGGGACCGGCGGAACGACCTGGTCAAGACATTTTCGGGCGGCATGCGCCGCCGGCTCGAGATCGCGCGCGGGCTGCTGCACACGCCGCAGGTGCTGTTTCTCGACGAGCCGACGCAGGGCCTCGACCCGCAGAGCCGCAATCAGATGTGGACCATCGTGAAGAGTCTGAATGCGACCGAGGGCGTGACCGTCTTTCTGACGACGCACTATATGGACGAAGCCGACCGCGTGGCCGACCGGATCGCGGTCATCGATCACGGCAAGATCGTCGCCACCGGCTCGTCGGCCGAGTTGAAGCAGCAGACGGGGACGGACTCGCTCGAGGCGGCATTCCTGAAGCTCACCGGCACGTCGATCCGCGACGAGGCGTTCAGCGCCGAGGATCGGATGCGGCAGATCTCGCGCGTCTGGAGGCGATAGGATGAGCGTCGTCTACATCTTGTGGCTGCGGGAAGTGAAAAAGTACCTGCGCTCGCGCGCGCAAATCATCGCGTCGATCGGCCAGCCGCTCATGTATCTCGCCGTGCTGGGATTCGGGCTCGGCCCTGTGTTCCGCCGCGCGGGCGAGGGCAGCTATCTCCAGTTCATGGCCCCGGGCGTCATCGGCATGACGGTGCTGTTCACGGCGATGTTCTCCGGCATCGCGATGCTGTGGGACCGGCAATTCGGCTTTCTGAAAGAGACGCTCGTCGCGCCCGTGCCGCGCGTGCAGATCATGATCGGTAAGACGCTGGGTGGCGCGACCGTTGCCGTCATCCAGGGCACCATCATCTTTGCGGTGACGCTGCTCGTCGGCTTCCGGCCGGCGAGCGTCCTCGCCGTCGTGATCGCCTTCCTGCTGATCGCGCTGATCGCCGTCGTGTTTGCCGCGCTCGCCACCGCGATCGGCTCGAGCATCAAAGAGATGCAGGGCTTCCAGATGGTGATGAATTTTCTGGTCATGCCGCTGTGGTTTCTCTCGGGCGCGCTGTATCCGTTGTCGGGGCTGCCCGCGGCGCTGGCCGTGCTGACGCGCGTCGATCCGCTCACCTACGGTATCGACGGCGTCCGGGGCACGATGACCGGCGTGACGCATTTCGGCGTCAGCTTCGATGTGCTGGTCTTGCTGGTCGTCGGCGTTCTCTTCGTGATTGCCGGAGCGTGGCGGTTTTCGAAGATCGAGGTGTAACCGCGTTGCGAGCGATGCTGCTCGCGCTCGCGGTGGTTGTCGTGGCCGCAGTGGCCGCGAGACTCGTGCTCAGCCGTCACCATCCGCTCCCGGTCCGCCCCGACAACTCGGTCGGCGATGCGGCCTGCCTCTCGTGTCACCAGAACAAAGCCGGCTTCGAGCAGACCGCGCACCACCTGTCCTCGCGGCCGCCAACGCGCGCCGACATGCTCGGCAATTTGACGCCGCCGGGCAACGTCCTCCGCACGGCGAATCCACGGTTGCATTTCCGCATGGAGGCGACGGACACGGGGTTCTATCAAAGCGCGGTAACGGGGCTGGGACGTGATACGACCGTACGGTCCGAGCGCGTCGCGTATGTCACGGGCTCGCGGAAAGGGCAGTCGTATCTCTATTGGCAGGGCGACCGGCTGTACCAGCTGCCGGTGTCGTACTGGGTGGATCTGGGATGGGCGAACAGTCCGGCGTATCCGGACGGGCGCGCCAATTTCGAGCGGCAGATTCCACCGCGCTGTCTGGAATGCCACGCGACCTGGTTCGAACAGGTTCCCGATTCCCACGCCGTCAACCGCTACCGCGCTCCCACCGCGATCGTCGGCGTCAGCTGCGAGGTTTGCCATGCGGGCGGGAAGAGTCACGCGGCCCGTGAACGCTCCCTGCTGCATGCGCTGCTTCCGCGGGCGATCGTCAATCCCGCGCGGCTGCCGCGCGATCGCCAGGTGGACGGCTGCGCATTGTGTCATGGAGGCACTGAGCCGCTGCGCAGCAAACCGTTCTCGTTCGTTCCGGGGCAGCGGCTCGAGCGACAATTCCGGCTCACCGCGGCGCCCGATACGACGCGAGTGGATGTCCACGGAAACCAGGTGGCGCTGCTGCGGCGGAGCAGGTGTTTTCAGCAGTCACAGATGACGTGCGCCACCTGTCATGACGTCCACCGCGAGCAGCGCAACGTCGTGGAGCTCTCGGCCCGCTGTCTCACGTGTCACACGCTACAGACGCTGGGTCCCAGGCACGGTCCGGCGACAGTGGGGAAGTGCGTGGACTGTCACATGCCTCTGCAACCCTCCACCGTGATTGTCGCGAATCAGGTGGGCGGGCAATTCCACGTGAACGTGCGGACGCACTGGATCAAGGTGTATCCGGAGCTCGGGCTGCCGTAATCACTCGGGGGTGCTCGCCCCTCACCCACGCCCGTCGTATCTTGCGACGCATGGAGAGTCTGCAGGAGCGTCTCCAAGAAGGACTGGCCGGGCACTACACAATCGAACGAGAGCTCGGTCGCGGGGGCATGGCGACTGTGTATTTGGCGGAGGACCTCAGACACCGCCGGCCCGTCGCTCTCAAGGTGCTCAGCCCGGAGCTGGCGTCAGCGCTGGGCGTGGACCGGTTCCTCCTGGAGATTCACTTCGCCGCTCGCCTCACCCATCCGCACATCCTCCCGCTGCACGACTCCGGGGAAGCCGCCGGCCTCCCCTACTACGTGATGCCATACGTGGACGGCGAATCGCTGCGTGGCCGCTTGATCCGCGAGCCGCAACTCCCGCTCGAGGATGCGCTGCGCATCACGCGCGAGGTGGGCGATGCCCTGAGCTATGCTCACAAGCGGGACGTCGTGCATCGTGACATCAAGCCGGAGAACATCCTCTTCCAAACCGGTCATGCGGTCGTGAGCGACTTCGGCATCGCCCGCGCCATCAACATGGCGGAAAAGAGCAGAATGACGGGAACGGGCATCGCGGTCGGCACCGCAGGGTACATGAGCCCGGAGCAGGCCACGGGGACCGACCAGCTCGACGGCCGCAGCGATCTCTACAGCCTCGCGTGCGTCGTGTTCGAGATGATCGCGGGAGAGGCGGCCTTCACCGGCCGGTCGGTACAGGCGATTCTGGCTCGGCAGGTGCTCGAGCCTCTTCCGCGCCTCCGCACATTCCGGGATACCGTGCCCGAGTGGCTCGAGCTGGTGGTGGCGCGCGCGCTCGCGAACGCGCCGGGGGATCGGTTTGCCGGAGTCGCGGAGTTCATCGCGGCACTGAGCAGCCCCACGCCGGCGACGAGGGCGGACGCGGCACCGGCCCGCGCGCACACGACGCCGGCTCCTGAGCACTCGATCGCGGTGTTGCCGTTCGTGAATCTCAGCGCCGATCCCGAGAACGGGTATTTCTGCGACGGCATGACGGAGGAGATCCTCAACGCGTTGACCGCCGTGCCGTCGCTGCGCGTGACGTCGCGCACGTCCTCGTTCGCCTTCAAAGGCGCGACCCAGGACATCCGCGCCATCGGGGAGAAGCTGCGAGTGCGTGCGGTCCTGGAGGGCAGCGTGCGGCGGGCGGACGCCAAACTGCGGGTCACCGCCCAGCTCATCAACGTGGCCGACGGGTTTCACCTCTGGTCCCACACGTACGATCGGGAGATGAAGGACGTGTTCGCGGTCCAGGACGAGATCGCGCTGGCGATCGTGACTGCGTTGAAAGTGAACCTGGGGACCGAGCCCGGCGTCCCGCTGGTGGAGCCCCACACCGACAACCTCGAGGCGTACGCGCTCTACCTGAAGGCGCGGTACCTGTGGAGGAGAAAATCGGCCGGCGCGTTCAAAAAGGGCATCGAGTACTTCGAGCAAGCGATTGCACTCGACCCATGCTACGCGCTGGCATACGCCGGGCTGGCCGACTCCTACATCACGCTCGGGTACTGGAACTACCTTCCGCCGAATGACGTGTTTCCTCGGGCGAAGGCGGCGGCTGAATCCGCGGTCCGGATTGACGACGGCTTGGGCGAAGCGCACACGTCGCGCGCGTGCGTGTGCCTGCTCTACGACTGGGATTGGGCGGGGGCCGAGCAAGCGTTCCTGCGAGCGATCCAGCTCAAGGATGGCTACTCGACTGCGCACTTCTGGTATGCATGCTATCTGTGGGCGATGGGGCGAAGCACGGAAAGCCTGGACCAGGCAACCCGCGCCCAGGCTCTGGCACCGCTCTCACCCGTTGTCAACGCGAATCTGGGTTGGGCGCTCTACTTTGCCCGGCGCAACGATGAGGCGATCGCGCAGTGCGGCAAGGCGCTGGACCTCGACACGCACGCGCTGATGACGTACACCGTGCTCGGTCAAGTCTATGCGGCAGCGTCCAGATACGACGAGGCCATTCGCGCGCTGCAAAGCGCCGTCAAGTTTTCCGGGGAGGCGTCGTTCACAGTCGCCGCGCTCGGCTACGCCTATGGGAAGGCGGGGAAGCAGCGCGAGGCCAGGCAGATCCTGCACGATCTGCAGGAGCCAGCGACCGGTTACGTGTCGCCCTTCTGCGTGGCACTCGCCCACGTTGGCCTCGGCGAGCAGGACCAGGCGCTCATGTGGCTCGATCGGGCCTACGACGAGCACGCCCATTGGTTGGTCTACGCCAAAGCATGGCCGTTCTTCGATGACCTGCGCTCGGACGCGCGCTTCACCGCGTTGCTCAATAAAGTCGGCCTTCCGTGATCCGACGTTCGGGGACAGCGCGGTAACATGCTGACGCCGGACCTCGACGATGTGCAACGGGCCGTCGGCACGCGCTACGAAGTGCTGGACCTGGTCGGCGCGGGCGGCATGGGCGCGGTGTTCCGCGCGCAACACAAGGAGCTCGGCCATCTGGTGGCGATCAAGGTGCTGCCGCCCGAGATCGCGGCCAGCAAGGTGCGCGAGGAGCGGTTTCGGCGCGAGGCGCAGCTCGCCGCGCATCTCTCTCATCCCAACGTCGTCCCCGTTTACGAATTCGAGACCCGCGAGGGAATCACCTATCTCATCATGCCGTTCGTCCGCGGGCGCACGCTCGAGGCGCTGCTGGGCGAGCGGACACGGCTCTCGCTGGCGGACCTGTTGCGAATCCTGAAGGATGTCGGAGCCGCACTCGATTTCATTCATCCACGTGGCGTGGTCCATCGCGACGTCAAACCGGCCAACATCCTGATCGAGGACGAGAACGATCGCGCGATGCTGGCGGATTTTGGCGTAGCCCTCGCGGGCTCGGGGGCCGGCTCCCTTACCGGTGTCGGCGGATATGTAGGGACTCCCGCGTACAGTCCCCCGGAGCAGATGATCGGCGCGGGGCGATTGGATGGGCGCACCGATCTCTTCGCACTGGCGCTGGTCGCGTTCGAGGCCCTGACCGGGGACTTGCCGGCCGCCGGTCTCAACCGCGCGGCCCTTGCCGCCCAGCTACACAAGCGCTGCGGAGACGTGCCGGTGGCTGTGGCGATCGCGCTCGTCGCCCCGCTCGCCGCGCAGCCGCACGAGCGACCGGCGAGCGCCGCCGCATGGCTTGCGAATGTCGGAGAGTCGCGCCGGAGACATTGGCGGCGCCCCGTCCTGGCCACCGCCGTCGGCGTGGTGGCGATCGCGGCGGCCGCGATCGCCGTGCGCGGTTTCCAAAAGCGGGAGGTCGCCGAGCGCAGTCTTGCCATGATGCCGTTCACGATTCTGGGAAGCAGCGCCCAGCTCCCGCCGTCGCAGCTCGCTCCCTGGTTCCTGCAGCGTCTCGGATCGGTGCCCGGCCTGCGCATCGTCCCCCCAGCCAATGTCAGCTCGCTGATCGGCGGTCAGGCGCTGGTGATCAGTGAGGCCGAATCCGCGGCAGTGGAGCTGAATGCGACCTACTTCGTGCAGCCAAGTCTCGAATTGCAGGGCAACGGGGCGCGCCTGGTTGCCGAGCTGTACGAAGCGGGAAGCGGGAAACTGTTGGCGACGGGGCGACAGGAGGGATCCACCGATTCGCTCTCCGAGCTGATGGACGCGATCTGGGCGCAGGTTCTTCCCGCCGTCCTGCGTCGCAACTTCGCGCCGGTCTCGAGCGTGACGCTGCCGCATGGTCTTGCGGCGGAGCTGGCGTATGCGCGCGCCGAGGAAGCATTTCGTCTGGGCGATTACGGACGCGCGCTCGATGAGTACGGCGCGGTGATCGCCGCCGACTCCACCTTCGCCCTCGCGTACTTCCGGCGGGCACTCGTTATCGCGCAGGTGGATCCGCGTGAGGAAAGCTTTCGGGCCGCCATCGCGGGAGCGCAGCTCCACGAGTCCGGTCTTGCGACCGCGGACAGCCTCCTGCTCGACGGGTACGTGCTGCTGCTCGATCGTGGCGACGGACGGCGCGCGCTGCAGAGCTTCCAGGCGGCCGCGGACCTGGCGCCGGACGAGGCGCAGACGTGGTTCGTGCTGGGAGAGTTTTATTACCACTTCGGAGCCCTGTTCGACGAGCCCATGAGTGGCGCCGCGGACGCCTTCGCCAGAGTGCGCAGTCTGGCGCCCAGCTTCGCACCGGCCATCGCGCACTTGATTTCGCTCGCGCACTTGCGCGGCGACAAGCACGCCACGGCGGGGCTGATTGCCGAATACGAGGCGTTCCAGTCGCAATCGGTTGTTGCGGAAGCGGTCGGGATTACCGATACGCTCCTGTTGCGGGGGCTCCCTTCGCGCGCGGCCCTGTTAAGAACGCTCGAGAACCACAGCTTCACCGCGCTCGAATATCTGGCCTACCAGGCGCAGGAGTTCGGCACGACGGACGAGCGGACGGGACCGGGGCGGCACATCCTGCGCGCGCTGGAGCGGCGCGCGACCACGGACTCGCAGCAGGTGCTGGCGTTGCGCCTCGGCGTCGGCGCCGATCTCGGAGAGGGATGGACGGATAGCGCGCGGGCGCGGCTTGCCCGCGTCCACACACCCGCGACGGAGCGTGAGCGCGACAGATGGCTGGTGCTGCTCGCCGCGGTCGGCCTCGACTCGCTCGGCGGGTGGCGTGACGCTGCCGACCGGCTCGGCCGAAGCCCGGGGAGCGGAGAAACCGCGCACTGGATGCTGGCGCGGCTGGGTCGCGATCGCGCGACTCACCTGGCGGCCCTGGA
>QHUB01000001.1 GCA_003221035.1 Gemmatimonadota bacterium | reverse complement strand
ACCCAGCAGATGGTGGATCAGATGTTCAGCTTCGCGGAGCTGGGATTTCAGGAAACCGAGACGTCGCGCTATCTGGTCGATCTACTAAAGAAGAACGGCTTCACCGTGCGCGAAGGCGTCGCCGGAATTCCGACCGCCTGGGTCGCGACGTGGGGCACCGGCAAGCCCGTGATCTCCCTCGGCTCGGACATCGACGACATCCCGCAGGCATCGCAGAAGCCCGGCGTCGCGTGTCACGCGCCGCTGATCGAGGGCGCGCCGGGGCACGGCGAGGGACACAACTCGGGCCAGGCGGTGAACATCACCGCGGCGCTCGCGGTGAAGAAGATCATGGAGCGCGAGCGCCTGCCGGGCACGATTCAGATCTGGCCCGGCGTCGCCGAAGAGCTGTTGGGCAGCAAGGCCTATTACGTGCGCGATGGCGTGTTCAAGGACGTGGACGTCGTGCTGTTCTCGCACGTGGACGACAATCTCGCGACGTCGTGGGGCGACGCGCAGGGAAACGGGCTCATCTCCGTACTGTTCAGCTTCCAGGGCCGGAGCGCGCATGCCGCGGGTGCGCCGTGGCGTGGCCGCAGCGCGCTCGATGCCGTCGAGCTGATGGACATGGGGTGGAATTTCCGGCGCGAGCATCTGCGCCTGCAGCAGCGGTCGCACTACGTCATCACGAACGGCGGCGATCAGCCGAACGTCGTGCCGTCCACGGCGTCGGTCTGGTACTACCTGCGCGAGCTCGACTATCCGCACATCATGGAGATGTACGCGCTCGCCGATACGATGGCGCGCGCGGCCGCCATGATGACCAGCACGACGCTCCTGCCCGAGCGCGTCCTGGGCTCGGCGTGGCCCGGGCATTTCAATCGCGTGGTCGCCGAGGCGATGTACGAGAACATCAAGCAGGTGGGGCTGCCGGAGTGGAGCGACGCGGATCAGCGACTCGCGAAGGCGTTGCAGCGCGACATCGGCGCGCCCGACTCGGGGCTGGCGATCCGGCTCGATACGCTGCGTCCCGGGCTCAAGCCGAACGAGCGCACCGGCGGCGGCTCGGACGACATCGGCGACGTCTCGTGGAACGTGCCGACCGTCACGCTGCGCTTCCCGTCGAACATTCCGGGATTGCCTGGCCACAACTGGGCGAATGCGATCTCGATGGCCACGCCGATCGCGCACAAGGGCGCGACTGCAGGGGCGAAGGTGATGGCGATGACGATGCTCGATTTTCTCCTGCGGCCCGAACTGGTGGCGCAGGCGTGGGACTATTTCCGCAATGTGCAGACCAAAGATGTGAAGTACCAGCCGTTGATTCGGCCGCAGGATCGGCCCGCGATCGAGTTGAATCGCGATGTGATGGCGAAGTTCCGGCCGCAGATGCGCGCGCTCTACTACAATCCGGCGAAGTACCGGACTTACCTCGAACAACTGGGCATCACCTATCCGACGGAACGGGCGGCGGATGGCAGTTGTGGGGGTGGGGCGACGCCGTGATCACATTCTTCACATCACTGGAGGGAACATGCCCGAGCCGCTGCTGACCACGACCACACTCTCCATTGATGGCTATCGAATCGTCGAGTACAAGGGCCTGGTGCGCGGCATCGTCGTGCGCTCGCCGACCCTGGGCCAAGGCTTTCTCGGCGGCTTGCGTCAAATCATCGGGGGCCAGATCGCGGCGTATGCGGAGATGTGCGAGCAGGCGCGCGCGGAAGCGTTCGACCTGCTCGTGGAGCACGCGCGCGAGGTGCGCGCCAACGCGGTGGTCGGCGTGCGGTACGAGAGCTCGGAGGTCGGGCGGCACGGCTCGGCGACGGAAGTGCTGTGCTATGGGACCGCGGTCGTGATTCAGCGGGCGTAGTCCGCACGTCTGTGTACCCTCTCATGACGACAGATGGTGAACGACTTTCACGACGAACGCCCCGTTCAAGGGTTGGCTGAGCGATCGCGTCGCGGGGAACCGATACGTCGCCGCGTGATTGGTCGTGTACCCCGAGTTCCAGACGAGGAAGACGTCGTCGCCGATCTGCGGAATCCAGTGGAATCGCAGGTTGAAATCCACGCGCTGCGCCTCGTTGTTGTACTGCACGAAGCCGAGAAAACTGGCGCGTGGATTGAAGTCGTATTCGATGCGGCCCGAGGCGAGGACAGCCGTGAAACCGCCGCCCGGAAGTTGCGCCGTCGTACGTGAGACGGCGGCGCCGGCAATGACATGCCCGCCGCCACGCCACGTGCCCTCCAGCTCGACGTCGGTGCTGTGACCGCCGTAAAACGGCCCCCAGTTGAGGAACGCGCCGAACGCGAGCGGCCGGCCCGGCGACATGAAGTACTGCAGCTCGTACCGGGACCACCAGTACCGGCCGGGCGGGATCTTCACCTGCCGGAAAATGTCGAACGTATCGGCCGGCGCGTCGAACCAGCGTTGGAAATTCACTTCGAACCGGTCCCCGTTCTCCCGCTCGCCCCCGAAAAACCGCCACTCGAACCATGCGGTCTGCCAGTCGGCCGTGCGAACGAGCGATCCGGACCTGTTGGCAATGATGTCCCATTCGGGGATGAGCTTGAAGTCGAGCTGGCGGATGCCGAGAGCGTGCGGTCGCGGCATGAAGTCCGTGTGGCCCGTGGTCTCCCAGATGCCGGTGCGCCGCACGAAGCCAAGTGGCGGGGCGAACCCATCGTCGATCCGGTAGAGCGAGACAAAGTTGTCGAACAGATCGTTCGGGTTGTCGGTGGAGATGCGCCACGCGAGCGGCGCGCCGGACACTCCCGGCGTCCGGCTGCCCGCGAGCCAGAATTTCGGCTCGACGTTCTGGCCGTGCACCACCAGGGGAAGGTCGACATCGAGACCGGCGGCTGACTGCGCGCCGCCATCAGACATCGTCCGCAGACTGCCGATGGCGCCGATATAGGATCGCGCGAAGATGTCGTGTTGCAGGCGGAGCACGGCGTCGTTGGCCGGCTCGCTGCCGCCCGTTTGTGTGTCGAGGAGGCCGAGCCGCCAGGGCCCGGCTCGCCCGGTGAGACGCGCTCCCGCGATGATCGGGATGGCCGCACCTGCCGTATCGAGCCCGACCCGCCTGGAGTAGAACACCTGCACGCGGCCCGGCGTCCCGAAGTCGAACAGCCCGCTCGACTCCAGGAAGAACTCGCGCTTCTCGGGGAAGAAAAACGGAAAGCGGCTGAGGTTGATCACCTGCTGATCGGCCTCCACCTGGGCAAAGTCGGTGTTGGCGGTGAGATCGGCGGTCACGGTCGGCGTCACCGGGACTTTCACGTCGACGCCGCCCTTGCCGCTCAGGGCGGCGTCCCCGATTCTCGTGCCGACGCTGTCGTGCTCTGCCTCCGTGAGTCGCGTGAGCAGATAGGGATAGGCCTCGGCACCGCGCACTCGGTGGAGCGCACCCAAATCCGTCAGCTCTCCCTCGTGGATCAGTTGGTACAGCCCCTCGGCCCGACCCCAGGAGCGCCACAAGTCCTGCTCATTCTTGCGCCGGATGAAGCGGCGGACGTTGAAGCCGAATCGCAGCTCTCCATGAGGGAAGCGCAGCGTGCGGAAGGGTATGCGGAACTCCGCGGTCCAACCCGCCGCGTCCCGGCTGACGGCCACGTCCCAGATGCCGTTCCAGTCCTCGTTGAGATCATCGATGCCGACGAGCTGCGCGTCCCACATCGCGCCGTTCGGATTGGTGCCAAAGACAAAGGCCCCGCGGCGGTCGTGAAAGCTGTCTATCAGGAGCTGGACGTTGTCGTCACTCGACAAATCCGCATCGCGCCGAAGCTCGCTTGCGCGGACGTGCCGCATGTCGCGGTCGTCGCTGCGGACCGCGACGTACAAGGCCGTGGCGTCCCGCAAGACCTTCACCACGGTCCGCTCGCTCGCGGGATCGCCAACCGCAGGCTCGCGCTGGCGGAAATCGGTGATCGAGTCCGCGCTCGCCCAGGCCGGGCCGTCCATGCGCCCATCCATGGGAATCGGGACCAGTGCCGTGACGACGCGCAGCCGCGCTGCGGAAGTGTCCTGCGCTGCCGCCATCCGGGGCGGCACCGCAAGCGCGAGGACGAGTACGGTCACCAGCTCAATGCGCGACGTCAATCGCTGTCTCCGCTGGGCCGCCGCCACGGCGGGGCTTGTCGTGACCAGGATAAATGGAAAAGTTGAGCGCATGCGCCTACCACAGATCGCCGCCCTCACACCGCTCCTGCTGCTTCCCGCTGGCATCCGCGCCCAGACAGCCTACTATCGCCACGCGGTGTTCGACAACAGCCTGCAGCGGGATTTTTACTGGAACAGCAGCGCCTTGGCCACCGCGCCGAGCACGCTCGAGGCGCAGAAGGGGCGTCTGCCGGTGGACGCGAAAAACTTCCTCTCGCCGCCGAACGCACTGCGCCTGCACTGGCGCTCGGCGCCGGGGGCCGGCGGCGGCTGGGACGCCGAGATCCACCTGGTGAATTTCCGGAACCGCACTCCGGAGCTCGCCGGCCAGAACCTGTACTTCTGGCTGTACGCGCCACAGAGCATCGCGGCCGCCGACCTCCCCAATTTCGTCTTATCCGACGCCCGCGAAGGACTTCAGGTCGCGACCTTTCCGGGCAGCTTTACCGCCGCAGAGCCGCTCGGCAAGTATGCCGGCGACCTCCCCGCCGGCCAGTGGGTGCAGGTGCGAATCCCGATGGCCGCGCTGCACACCGCGTCGGTGTACCCGTTCGATCCGGCGCACCTGCAAAGCGTCATCTTTCTTCAGGGACGCGCCGACGACACCGAGCACACGCTCATCGTCGATCAGGTGCGTGTGGACGACGAGCGCACTGCCGGATCGCCGCCCGACACGCCAACGCAGGTGAGCGCCCAGGGCTACGACCGGCACGTCGTCGTACAGTGGGAATCGACGGAGACGCCCGCCTTGGCGCATTACGTGATCTATCGCTCGACAGACGGCGGCAGCTACGCTCCCGTGGGCATCCAGCTGCCCGGGCTCCACCGCTTTGCGGATTTCCTGGGGCAGTCGAACGTCACAGCGAGCTACCGCATGACCGCCGCGGATTGGCAGAATCGCGAATCACCTGCCTCCGCCACCGTCACCGCGACCACCCGCGTGCTGAGTGACAGCGCGCTCCTGACCATGCTCCAGGAAGGCGCCTTTCATTATTACTGGGAGGGCGCCGAGCCGAATTCGGGCATGGCGTACGAAAACGTGCCCGGCGACGACCGCATTGTCGCGACCGGCGCCTCGGGCTTCGGGATCCTGGCGCTCGTCGCCGGCGTGGACCGGCACTTCATCCCCCGCCCGCAAGGACTCGAACGCCTCACGCGGATCGTGGGTTTTCTCGAGCGCGCGCAACGCTATCACGGCGCGTGGTCACACTACATGAACGGCGCGACCGGCCAGACCATGCCGCTGTTTGGCATGCTGGACAACGGCGGCGATCTGGTCGAGACCGCCTTTCTCATGCAGGGACTCCTGACCGCGCGGCAGTACTTCAAGGGATCGTCCGCGGCCGAGCGCGACCTGTACCAGCGGATCACCCGGCTGTGGGAGACGGTCGAGTGGGATTGGTATCGCGAGAACGCGCAGAGCGACTTCCTGTACTGGCATTGGTCGCCGCAGTGGGGCTTCCAGATTCATCACCCGCTGATCGGCTTCAACGAGGTCATGGTGGTGTATCTGCTGGCGATCGCGTCGCCCACGGACGGCGTGCCGGCGCAGATGTACTACTCCGGGTGGGCGAGCCAGAACCAGCGCGCGCTCGAGTACCGGCAGGGCTGGTCCGGGACCGCCGACGGTAACACGTACGCGAACGGCCACACCTATTTCGGCATCAAGCTGGACGTGGGGGTGGGGCGAGGCGGACCGCTGTTCTTTACGCATTACTCATTTCTCGCCTTCGATCCGCACCGCCTGCACGATCGCTACACGGGGGGCGCCTCCTACTTCGACAACAACCGCAACATCGCCCTGATCAATCGCGCCTGGTGCGTCGCCAACCCGAAGCGTTATGCCGGCTACGGCGCCGATGCCTGGGGTTTGACGGCGAGCGACGGTCCCGCCGACTACGTTGCCGCCGCGCCGGATTCCGCGAATGACATGGGCACGATCGCCCTCACGGGTGCGCTCGCGTCGTTCCCCTACACGCCCGACGCATCGATGGCGGCATTGCGCCATTACTACCGGGACCTCG
>QHUB01000087.1 GCA_003221035.1 Gemmatimonadota bacterium | reverse complement strand
TGTCTTCGTCGCGCTCGCCAATCTGGTCGGCTTCGAGGGCGGCAAGGGATTCCCCGGCGCATCGGCGGTGATCGATCCGACCGGCCGCGTGATCGCGCGCGGGCCATTGTTCGAGGAAGCGCTGCTGACGGCCGATGTCGATCTCGACTCGCTGACGACCGCGCGGTCTGATTCTCCTCTGCTCGCGGATCTCCAAAGTGCGCTGCCTGTGCTCATCAAAGGCTTAAAAGCGGGAGAAGGGAGAGGGGAGAAGTACACGCCGGTGAAGTTCGACCCCGCGACAAATGGTACATCCCCCCTGTCCCATCTTCCTCCGGAACGGAGTCGTGTGATCGGGACGGGGCCCGCCCATCCCGATCCCCTCGCCCTTGACGCCGAACTGACTCGTAAATGGCTGGTGAGTTTCTTGAAGGATGAGGTCCTTCGCCGGCGCGGCTTCAAAAAAGGGGTCGTGGGACTGTCGGGCGGCGTGGACTCGGCGTTGACCGCATTTCTGGCCGCCGAGGCGCTCGGCAAGGAGAACGTCATCGGCGTGCGGATGCCGTACCGCACCTCGAGTCCCGACAGTCTGGACCATGCCCAGCTCGTCGCCGACAGGCTCGGCATCCCGTCAGTGACGATCGACATCTCGGAAGCGGTGGATGGCCTGCTCAAACAGGTGGGCGATCACGATCCGCACCGGCTCGGCAACGTCATGGCGCGGGAACGGATGATCGTGCTGTTCGACCTGTCGGCCAAGCACAAGGCACTCCCGCTGGGCACCAGCAACAAGTCGGAGCGGCTGCTCGGCTACTTCACCTGGCACGGCGATGACGCCCCGCCGGTGAACCCGCTGGGTGATCTCTTCAAGACGCAGGTGTGGGCTCTCGCGCGCCACGTCGGGGTACCGGACGAAATCGTCGGCAAGCCCGCGACCGCCGATCTGATCAAGGGACAAACAGATGAAGGAGATCTCGGCGTGTCGTACTTGCACGCCGACCGCATTCTTTATCATCTCATCCGGGGCGAAGAGCCGAGCAGCTTTTCAAAGGAAGAAGTGGAAATCGTGCGCAAGCGGTTGGACTCGACGCACTGGAAGCGCCGGCTGCCCACGGTGGCGGTCCTCTCCCAGACCGCGATCGGCGAATTCTATTTGAGACCGGTGGACTACTGATGCCAGGCAAGGGCCGTCACCCAAAAGAGTCGGAAACGGTGCTCACCGAGCTCATGATGCCGCACCACGCCAACATCATGGGCAATGTCTTCGGCGGGCATATTCTCGCGCTGGTGGACCGCGTGGCCGCGGTGGCCGCCATCCGCCATGCGCATCGCGAATGCGTCACGGTTTCGGTCGACAAGGTCGATTTCCGCGAGCCCATCCACGTCGGCGACCTCGTCACGGCGATGGCGCGCGTGAACTTCGCCGGCCGGACGTCGATGGAAGTCGGCGTGAAGGTGCTCGCCGAGGAGGTGCTGACGGGCGAGACCCGCCACACGAATTCCTGCTATGTCACGTACGTGGCACTCGATGAGAATGGCCGGCCGACGGAAGTGGAGCAGATCGTTCCCGAGACTGCCGACGAGAAACGCCGCTACGACCGGGCCGCCAAGCGCCGCGCGAATCGGGTGATGGAGCGGCGCTACGATCAGGGCCGGGGTGAATAAAGTCGTACTGGTATTATCGGGCGGCGGCGCGAAGGCGCTGGGCCATGTCGGAGCCTTTCGCGCGCTGGAGCAGGCGAACATCGTTCCCGGCCACATCTATGCCACTTCGATGGGCGCCGTCATGGGCGCCGCGCTCGCGGCCGGCATGCCGTTCGATCAGGTGCGGCGCCGGGCGATGGGCATCCGGCGCAAGGATGTCGCCCCGTTCGATCCCCTGATCCTCGTGAAGGGGTTGTTCGCCCGCAGCCTGTTTCCCGCGTCGGCGCTCCGTAAGACCATCGCGCGCGTGGTTCCGAAGACGCGATTCGAATACCTGCGTATCCCCCTGACCGTCACGGCCGTCGATCTCGACAGCGGTGAGCTGCTGCTGCTTGGGGGCCGGGAGCGCCGCGGCAGCGACATGGACCGGCGCGGGCGCGACATCGAGCTCGAGGACGCTCTGTACGCGACCTGCGCCCTGCCGCTCTACTTTCCACCGCTCGAGGCCGACGGCCGCCGCCTCGCCGACGGCGGCTTACGCGCGGTCTTGCCGCTCGCGGAGGCGCTGAAGCTCGAGCCGGACGCGGATCTCTTCGTTGCGGTGAACGTGGGTCCGGGGTTCGATGAGCTGGCCTCTTCCAGGAGCGGCGATCAGCCCCCACCTGATGCGCCGGTTCCCCCACCGGCACGGATCCCGCGTGTTGTGCGCACGCACGGCGAAGCGATGCGGGCGATGATGGCGGATCAGACGGAGCGCGTGCTCGCCGCCTGGCCGAAGGATGGGCCGCGGCTGATCTATGTCCGAGCGGTTGTGGACCGCGAGGCGACGTTTGCCGTCGATCGCGTTCAGGAGTACGTGGAAATGGGTTACCAGGCCACACGAAAAGCTTTAGGATAGGCAACGGCTAGACGCACCGCGGGGAATCGTTTACCGTCAACCGGACAACGTGATGCGCGCATCTGAGGTCATGGTTACCGATGTCATCGTTGCCGCCGCCGGTGCTACATCCGCCGAAGTCGCGGCGCTGATGCGCGTGAAAAACATCTCGGTCGTTCCCGTCGTGGATAATCCCAAAGACCGGCACTATATGGGCACGATTTCTGATCGTGATATCGTGGCGCATTGCGTCGGTGCCGGACACGACCCGACGGATTGCTCCGCCGCTGACCATGCGCGCACGGACACACCGGTGGTGAAGCCGGACACCGAGCTGAAGGGATTCAAGGTTGCCAAGCAGCCCGATCCGACGGATCATCATGTCAGATCCACCATCATCGTCCTCGACGGCGACAAGAAAGTGGTCGGTTTCATCCCACACCCCGAAGAGATTCCAGGGATTCAGTTTGGCTCATAAGTTTTTCACCCTCGCCGAAGCCAACCGCACACTTCCACTGGTCAAGCGGATCGTGCAGGACCTCATGGCCGTCTATCCGCAGTGGAAGGATCTCGTCGCGCAGTACGAGCTGATCGCGGCGAAGGCGCGGCCCGAATCGGGCGAGTCCCGGGAGCAGCTCGCGCTCAAGGCGCACATCGACGGCGTCGCCTCGAAGATCAACGGGTTCCTCGGCGAGCTCGAGCTGATCGGCTGCGAGTTCAAGGGGTTCGACGAAGGACTCGTCGATTTTCACGGCCGCCTGGACGCGCGCGAAATCCTGTGGTGCTGGAAGTTCGGCGAGGAGCGGATCACGCACTGGCACGAGCTCGAAGCGGGATTCGCGGGCCGGCAGCCGCTGCCTGAAGTGCTCAGCCGGACGTGACCGGTTTCTGGCTGTTCCTGCACGTCATGGGGTTCGTCGCCTGGATCGGCGGTGGCCTGGCCGTCATGCTCAGCGGCGTCACTGCCAAGAACTTCCCGCCCGACCAGCGGCTCGCGGTCTACCGTATCATGAGCGTGGTGTCGCGCAATCTCATCGGCCCGGGCGCCGTGCTCGTAGTCGTCAGCGGTATCGTCCTCTCCGTGCCCTATTTCAAGAGCGCCACCGTTCCAACCTGGCTCATGGCGATGCAGACGCTCGGCTTCCTCGGCGCGATCGTCGCGGTGTCGATCGTCATGCCCACGGCCGCCCGGCTGGGTCGGCTGGATCTCGATCCTCGAGGCGAGCTGCCCGAAAGCTTTGCCGGTCTGCGCCGCCGGCAGGCGGTCTTCGCCACGCTTGCCGGCGCACTTGCGCTGCTCGCGCTGCTTTCGGGAACTCTGTTTAAGTAGGGGCGGTAAGACACCCCTATCGTTTCGGGCTGTGACCATCCACGTTATCCCAAGGTCGTTCTGCAGTGCGTGGCCTGGTTCTCTTTGATTTCGGAGGCACCCTCGACGCGGATGGCTCCCGCTGGAGCGTGCGCTTTCATGCCGCCTACCAGGCCGCGGGTGGAAAACAGGCATTCGCGGCATTTGACCGCGCGTTTCGCGAGTCGGACCGCGCGCTCGAGCGGCTCTCGGGCATTGAGAGGCTGGGCTTCCGGGCGATGGTCGACGCGCAAACCGCCTTGCTGCTACCGCGGCTCACCGATGGCGCCGGCCTCCCCGCCCGCACCATCGCCGATCACTTCCATACCGCGACCTGCGCGGTGGTGCGGCGCAACGAAGTCCTGCTGCAGCAACTCCATCAATCCTACCATCTCGGCGTCGTGTCCAACTTCACCGGCAATCTCGAGCTGTGCCTGGAGGAGCTGGGCGTGATGCGCTACTTCGCGGTTGTGGCGGATTCGGGGCGCGTCGGCATCACGAAGCCCGATCCGCGGCTGTTTCAACACGCCCTGGGTTGGCCGGGGCTCGTGTCGACACCGGCCTGGATGGTGGGCGACAACTACGATTCCGACATCCGGCCCGCGGCGGCGCTCGGACTGTCCACCGTCTGGCTCGCCCCTGCGTCCGAGAAACCGCGCGACAAGAACCTGCCGACCGCCCGCATCAGCACGCTGTCTGACCTCGCACGAGTCCTGGATTCGTGATGCACGGGCTCATCCTCGCCGGTGGACGCGGTTCTCGCCTCGCCGCCGACGGCGTCGAAACGCCGAAAGCGCTCGCGCTCGTCGCGGGACGCCCGCAGCTCCTCAACCTGGTCGAGACGTTTACGGAGCTTGGCTGCGAGTCGATCACCTGCATGGTGCGCGAGGGGATTCGAGTCGCGGTGCCGCCACCGGCGCGGCTCTGGTCATGCCGCACGCCGTCGTCGCTGCACACGCTCGTTGCCGGCCTGGCAGCCATGCCCCCGGGTCCCGTGTTGTGCGCCATGGTCGATACGGTGATGCCGCCGGCCGATTGGCGCCGCTTGTATCTGGGAATCACGGCGCGCCTCGACGCGGGTGCGGCGGCCGCCCTGGCGGTGACGCCGTTTGTGGATGACGAGCTCCCGCTGTATGTCACTCGCGACGCTCAGGGGTTCGCCACCGCGATTCTCGATACACCTCCGCCAGCCGGGACGTCCGTGCTCGTCACGGGCGGAGTCTACGGGTTCAACCCCGTGGCACGACGGCTCGCTTCAGTCGCCGTCGCCTCGTTGCATCGGATGCGGGCGTTCCTGCGCCTGCTGCTCGAGGTCAAGGCCCCGGTCGCAACAGTTGAGGTGCCGCGCATCATCGACGTCGACCACAAGCGCGACCTGGAAGCGGCCGATCGCTGGCTCGCCGCGGGAGCCGGGAGCCGTGAGCCGGGAGCCGGGGCTCCGCAATGAAGCGGTTGGTCGCGCTGTACCGGAGCCCTTCGTACTCGCCGGCTCAGCATCGCAGCAACGACACGGCGATCCTCGACGCCACAGTTGATGGCCTGGCGCAGCGCGGCTGGCATGTCACGCGCGCCGGCGAGGCAGACGTGGCGGCCGGGCGACTGCCCGCCGCCGAGCTGTACGTGAACATGTGCCAGGGTCCCGCAGCCTCCGAGCGCCTGCGTGATCTCGTGCCGCGCGACGCGCTGGCGGTGAATCCGCCGGAGAGCGTGCTCAACTGCCATCGCCACCGCCTGGTTGCGCGCATGGAGGCGGCGGGATTGCCGTTCCCGCGCACACTCATCGTCCCGACTGCCGAGCCGCAAACCCTGTTGCCGCTGGTCCACCAATTGAACGGTGATGGGCGGCCCGTCTGGGTAAAACGAGGCGACGTGCATGCCGAGACGAGCGCCGACGTGGTCGCCGCGAAAGAAGCGGGCGTGGTGGACGCGATCGCCGGGTTCGGGCGTCGCGGCGTCGCGCGCGTGGCGCTGCAGGCGCACGTCCCCGGCCCCATCGTGAAGTTCTACGCGGTCTCCGGCGGCGCCGGCTCCTTCTTCTCCTGGTATTCGGCGGACGGCGCGAGCATCTCGATCTCCGAGCCGCGGCTGCGCGCGCTGGCGTTCGCCGCCGCGCGGGCCGTGGGGCTCGAGATCTTCGGCGGCGACGTCGCATTCCCGGCGCCTGACGCTCCGGTTCTGATCGACCTCAACGACTGGCCGTCGTTTGCTCCTGTGCGCGTTGCCGCGGCTGCGGCGATCGCCGCATACATCGACGACAAGGCCACGAACGGACATTCCGCATGATCGACGTCGCCACCCAATCGCAATCGCAGCGCGTGTTCGACCTGGAGGCGCAGTACCTCGCGCCCGGGACTCAGAGCGTCGCGCTCTTCAGCAAGCTCTGCATGGACCGCGGCGAAGGCGCGGTGCTGTGGGACCTGGACGGCAATCGCTACGTGGATCTGCTGGCCGGCGTGGGTGTCGCGAGCCTCGGATACGCACACCCGCGCTATGTCGCGGAGATGACGCGCCAGCTCGAGCGCGTGCACGTGGGGAGCTTCACGTCGGAACATCGCGCAGCGCTGGTCAAGCTGATCGCCGGCCTCGCCCCCGGTGACCTGAACCGCACGCAGCTCTACTCGAGCGGCGCCGAAGCCGTAGAAGCCGCGGTGCGGCTCGCGAAGGCGGCCACCGGCCGCACGGAGATGGTGGGATTCTGGGGAGGCTTTCACGGCAAGACGGGCGGCGTGCTGCCGCTCCTCTCGGGCAGTTTCAAGCACGGGCTCGGGCCCCTGACACCGGGCACCTATTCGAGCCCATATGCGTCATGTGCGCGGTGTGCGTTCGGCAAGACGTTCTCGTCGTGCCACTGGCATTGTCTCGATTTCTTGCGCGCCAAGATCGCCGCGGAAACGACGAACGATATCGCGGCGATCATCGTCGAGCCGATTCAGGGGACCGCGGGGAATGTGGTGCCGCCGCCGGGGTATCTGCGCGAGCTGCGCGCGCTCGCCACGGAGCTGGGCGCGCTGCTCATCTGCGACGAGATGATCACGGGATTCGGCCGGACGGGAAAGATGTTCGCCGTCGAGCACGACAATGTTGTGCCCGACGTGCTGCTCGTGGGTAAAGGATTCGGCGGGGGCTTTCCCGTCAGCGGAATCATCGCCCGCGAGCCCATCGCATTTTCGAAGCCCTGGGCCAACCCGAGCGGCAGCTCGTCGAGCTACGGCGGAAATCCGCTCGCGGCGGCTGCAGCGCACATCACCATTCGAACCATCGTCGAGGACGGGCTCGTCGAGCACAGCCGCCGACTGGGCGCTGCCATGCTCGCGGAGATGGAGAAGTGGGAAGACGAAATTCCGATCGTCAGTGACGTCCGGGGCCGCGGGCTCATGCTCGGCATGGATCTCGTCGTGCCCGGAACGCGCACGCTGCTCGACAAGAAGACGATGCGCTGGATTTTCGACACTCTGCTCGCGCGTGGCGTGATCGCGATGATCTACAATCCGGAAGTCCGCATCAATCCGCCGCTCGTCATCACGACCGAGCAGGCGATGGAAGCGCTTGCCACCATGAAAGCAGTGCTCGAGGAGGCCAGCGCGCGTGTACGCGAGTAAAGGCCCGGTCGTGGAAGAATGGGCCGATCGGCTGTTCTTCCGCCCGGTCGGCTGGCGCATTGCGACCGCGCTCGCCCCGACCCGCGTCTCGGCCGACGACGTGACCTTCGGCAGCCTCATCCTCGGCGTGGTCGCCGGCCACCTGTTTTGGTACACGAACGGCTGGGTCAACCTGGCCGGCGTCGCGCTGTTCATCTGGTCGGATATTCTGGACAGCGCCGACGGGCAGTTGGCGCGGCTACGGGGGACGTCGACCCGGCTCGGGCGTATCCTGGACGGACTCGCCGACAGTGCTCGCTTTCTCAGTCTCTATCTGCATCTGGCTGCCCGCCTATTCGTGACGGGCTGGGGATGGACCGGAGTCGCGCTGGCGTTGGGAGCCTTGTTCTCGCACGCCTATCAGGCCGCGGCAGCCGACTTCATTCGTCAGGCGTATCTGTACTTCGCCGTCGGCAAGGGGAGCGAGCTGGAGGTGGAGCGCGAAGGTGCGGGCGCTCCTCGATCGGGCTGGAAACGAATCGCCGGGTGGCTCTACGGCGATTACCTGCGCCGGCAGGGCTGGCTCTTTCCGCGCACGACCGAGTTGGCTCGTACGTTCGCGGGCCGCACTGTCCCCGAGGACCTGGCGCGCACCTGGGCCGAGCGGCAGCGGTGGGTCGTCGCCGGGTGTGCCTGGATCGCACAGAACATCCGGTTCTTGTTGCTGGCCGTAACGGTCGTACCTGGCTGGCCGGCTGCGTATTGCTGGATCGTCGTGGGCCCGCTGAACGCCGTGCTCGTCTTCCTTATTGTCGCGCACGAGCGCGAGCCAAGGCTATGTATCGCGGCGTACTGATGGGCCTCGGTGGGATCGCGCGATCCGCGCACCTGCCCGCCTTCCTGCACGACCCCTCCGTCTCGTCACGGTTGCGGATCGTCGGAATCGTTGACGCTGCCATTACCACACCGGGCTCCTTCCACGGGATTCCGCTCTTGAACAGTCCCGAGGCGCTTGCGGACCTCGGCCGGATCGACTTCGTCGACATTTGCACGCCCACATCGTCGCATCTCGCGATGTCGCTCTGGGGTTTGTCGCAGGGCTATCACGTCCTCTGCGAGAAGCCGGTGGCCGTGGATCGCACGGAGGCGTCTCGTCTGGCGCTCGCGGCGCATGCGGCAAGTCGGGTGGTGATGCCTTGCCATCAATACCGGTTCAATCCGGTGTGGCGGCGCGTGAAGCGGTGGCTCGATGACGGTGCGATCGGCCGCTGGCATCTCGCCGAGTTCCGCGTCTATCGGCTCGCGGCGGATCCGGGCGTGGGGCACAGTCCGGTACCGTGGCGCGGGCGGCGCGAGGATGGCCGTGGCGGCGTACTGCTCGATCATGGCACGCACCTGATCTATGAGCTGCTCGATGTCGCCGGACCGCCGACGGCGGTGCGTGGCTGGACCGGCCGTCTCCGCCATGCGAGCTATGACGTCGAAGACACGGCGCAGCTCGTATTCGAGTATCCGGACCGCATGGCCACGATGTTTCTCACCTGGGCAGCGCGCCGGCGCGAGACGGAGATCCGCTTCATCGGGGAGCGCGGGAGCATCACCTGGAGCGGCGGGATGTTGACGCTCGAGCGCGATGGAGAAGTCGAGTCGTTCGATCATACCGTCGATCTCGACAAGTCCTCCTACTCGCGCTGGTTCGCCGGCCTGTTCTGCGACTTCGCCGACACGCTCGATTCGGGCGACAGCGCGCGGCCGATCGCGGACATCGCGCAGGTTGCCGCGGTGCTCGAAGCGTCCTACGCCGCGGTCATATGAGCCGCACCGTTCGGCTCGCGCTCTTTCTGGCCGGCGCCGCGGTCTTCGGCTACCTCGTCGCGCGAATCGGCATCGGCAGGCTCGCGGCCGACGCCGCCGCTACCGGCTTCATGTTCGTGCCCATCGTGCTGCTCTACGCGGTGGTGTATGCCTGCAGCGCGTTCGCGTGGCGGTTGACCATGGGTGATTCCAGCCGGCCGTCGTACTGGCGGACCTACACCATCAGCGTCGCAGGCGGCGCGCTGAATTTTCTGACTCCGCTCATCAATGCCGGCGGTGAGCCCTATCGGATCGCCGCCTTGACGCCCTGGCTGGGCAGGCGGCGCGCCGCGGGGTCGGTGATTCTGCATCGCATGCTGCATTCGTTCGCCTATGTGCTGGTCTGGTTCACGGCGATCGTGCTCGCGTTCGCGCTGCTCCCGCGCGACACCTCCACCGTCGTACTGGTCGTACTATCGCGCTGTTCATGTCGGCGCACCGCAGCGGGTTGCTGGAGCGCCTGCTCGACTGGTTGAACCGGCTGCCGCTCGCCCGCCGACTCGGCGCCATCCTGGAGCCGAAGCGCTCGATGCTCGCCGAGCTCGACCAACAGATCACCGAGTTCTATCATCGCAGTCCGGCACGGTTCGTCCGGGCGATTCTGCTCGAGTACCTGGGCCGCTGTGTGTTCATGCTCGAGATCGTGCTGATCGTCGCGAGTCTGGGATACCGGATCAGTTATCCGCTGGCGTTCACGATCGGCGGGCTCGAGGCCATCGTGGGCAACGTCTTGTTTCTGGTGCCCTTCGAGCTCGGTGCGCGCGAGGGCGCCTACTTCCTGTTGTTCAAACTGTTCGATCTCGATCCACAGCTCGGGATGTACACCTCGATTGTGGGTCGCGTGCGCGACTTTGCCTGGATCGCCGCGGGCCTCTTACTCATCTGGACGACCACTGTTGCGCCGGCCGCGTCTGCGGCGTCCAAACTATGACTATCGTCACCCACGTGCTCGCGACGACGCTCGGCGTTCGAGCTCTCAAACTCACCGGCGGTGATGCGGTGCTCGCCTATGTTTTCGGCGTCGGCGTAGACATCGATCACGCCATCAAAGCGCCGTTCTACCTGCGAACCGTCGGGCGCCGGCGTGAGCTCGGCTACTACTGGCGGACCTCGCTGCAGGAACCGGTAGCCCTGCTGTGGATCATTCCGTTGTGCTTCTTCCTGGGCACGTGGATCCCGGCGCTCTTCTTTGTGATTCATCTCGCGATGGACTACAGCGTCGGCTACGAGAAGATGCCGTGGTATCCGTACACGCCGGCCGTGACGCAGGGGTTCTTTGTCGGGGTCTCTGATAAAACCAAAGAAATCGCCCTCATCGTGGTTCTCCTGTGTTTGAATCTGCTCCTGTTCTTGGCACCGCTTTAGACCGCGGCACTCGCCCGGTCCTGCGATTCCTCCACGTGCGGCTCGGGCTCCAGCCGAACGAGGTGACGTGGTCGTCGTTCTGGGCGAGCCTCGCCGCCGCGATCGCCTTCGCGACCGGTCACGTGACCGCTGGCTTCGTATTCATGGGGATCGGCCAGGTGCTGGACGGACTCGATGGCGGCATGGCGCGCGAATTCGGGCTCGTCTCGGAAGCCGGGCACCGGCTCGATCAGCGGCTCGATCGCGCGTCGGAGATCGCGATCTTTCTCGGCTGCGCGGTCGGCGGGCTCGTCTCATTCAAGCTCGCGCTGCTCGCATCGGTCGCAGTCCTGCTGCTCACGACGGTGGTCGACCGCTCGCGGCTCGATCCCGGCGTGAAACGATTCGCGTTGTACTTCGGAATCTGGCTGCCGTACCCATTGATCTTCGCGATTGTGTTTGTCGTAAACCTGACGGCGTACGTCGTTGGTCTTCTGATCATCGATTGCCAATTCCAGCGCAGCATGGACGCCCTCGGCGGCGATCTGAATACCGTCGCCTCCCGCGCCGCCAGACTCGAGACTCCGTAGTGCAGGCCTTTCAACACCCGTATGTCGTCGTCGCACCGGCGGAAACTCTGCACGTCGAGGCCTGGGCCGGCGACGGCAAGCCCATCGTCCTGTTCCCGGGACTCTTCGGCGCGGCATTCACGTTTCGGAAGGTCGTCCCCCTGCTCGCGGCTCAAGGATTCCGTCCGATCGTCATCGAGCCGCTCGGCACAGGATTCTCGAGCCGGCCACCGAAAGCCGATTACTCGCTGGCCGCGCAATCCCGCCGCCTGGCCGCGGCGATCGATTCACTGGGTGCGGGACCCGTCCTGGTGCTCGCGCACTCGCTCGGGGCGGCGATGGCATTTCGACTGGCCGTCGATCGACCAGATCTCGTGCGGGGCATCGTGTCGCTCGAAGGCGGGCCGACCGAAGAAGCCACCACACCGGTGTTCCGCAGCGCAATGCGCTACGTGCCGTGGGTCAAGCTCTTCGGCGGCATCAATCTGGTGCGCAACAAGATTCGCGGCATGCTGCTCGATTCCTCGGGCGATCGGTCGTGGGTCACGGATGGCGTGGTAATCGGATACACGGTCGGCGAAGCCCGCGATTTCGACGCCACGCTCAAGACGTTCCTGGCGATGTCGCACGCGAAAGAGCCCGCCAAGATCGGGCCGCAGCTCGGCGACATCGCATGTCCGGTCACGCTGATCGTGGGCACCGCGCATCATGATGGGGACGTGCCGCCGCAGGAAGTCGCGCTCATGCAGCGCGCCATCGCCGCGTTCGCGGTGGATAGCGAGGCAGGAGCGGGGCACTACCTCCAGGAGGAGCGGCCCGCGGCAGTAGTCGCCGCTGTCGAGCGCCTGGCCGGCCGCGCGCGATGACTCCGCTGCGGATCGCGCTCGTCGCCGAGGACTATTACCCGCAACTCGGCGGCGTGCCGGAGCATGTGCACAATCTCGCGCGCGAGCTCGATATGCTCGGTCATCATGCGACGATCGTGACATCGCGCATGCGCATGCACGGCACTGTGGACGCGCCGCCCCCGC
Source organism: Gemmatimonadota bacterium (assembly GCA_003221035.1). GTDB lineage: Bacteria > Gemmatimonadota > Gemmatimonadetes > Gemmatimonadales > GWC2-71-9 > 20CM-2-65-7. Next base: position 13,842 of record QHUB01000087.1, on the reverse strand, counting down.
GAGTCCGGCGCGTGGGCACCAGCGTCGTGATCTATGCGAACGGCGGCGTGGCGCGAGTCTCGGTGGGCTGGCGGCTCACGACGCAGCTGGAGCAACTGTTTCGCAACGAGCGGTTCGATCTCGTGCACGTGCACGGCGGGCTCAATCCGACGTTTGGGATTGTCGCCCCCCGGGCGGCATGGAGAGCCGGCATTCCGGTTGTCGCCACCTTCCACAGCTGGTTCCCGCGATCGGTGGGGTATCGATTGTGGCGCCGGCCGCTGCAGAAGATGCTCGACCGTCATGCCGCCACGATCGCGGTGAGCAGCGCCGCGCGCGATGCGATGGCGCGCTACTTCACGGCGCCGTGGGAGATCATCCCGAACGGTGTCGACACGAACTTCTTCCGTCCTTCACTCATGAAGCGGCACGGGGAGCCCCATCCGCATCTGCTGTGGCTGGGCCGCATCGAGCCGCGCAACGACCTGACGACGGCGCTCGAGGCGATGCCGTTCATCCTGGCGCAGTACCCCGCGGCACGGCTGACGGTGGTCGGCGACGGGCCCTGGCGTTCGCGCATGGAGCGGACGGCGCGCCCCCTCGGTGACAGTGTCCATTTCGCCGGTTACGCCAATGGCGATCGGCCGTTGTTCTACCGTGCCGCGGACATCTACCTCTGCCCGACGCAGCGCGCCTCGTTCGGAATCACGCTGCTGGAGGCGATGGCGTGCGGGACGCCGATGATCGTGTCGGACCTGCCGGCGTTCCGCGACGTCGCCGGCGCTAACGCCGTGTTCGTGCCGGTCGGCAACGCCGAAGCGTGGGCCCAGGGCGTGAAGAGACTGCTCGCCGATCAGCAGCGCCGCGAGACGATGATGGAGGAAGGGAGGCGCGTCGCCGAGCGCCACGCGTGGCCGGCAATCGCGCAACGTGTGCTCGGGGTGTACAAGCGGGTGACGGCATGATGGGCCTGGATTTGTTCTTTGGACCTTCGGTCGAGCGAGGCCCTCGCGACAACCGCATCTACCTGACATTCGACGATGGACCAAACGACGGCGCGACCCCGGCGATCTTGAGCACCCTCGCCACGTCTCGCGCGCCCGCGGCGTTTTTCATGGTCGGCGAGCATGTGCGCCGGTTTCAGGCGCTCGCGCGCGAGGTAGTGGCGGAAGGGCATCTGGTCGGCAATCACACCTACAATCACGTCAAACTGACGTTCGTCGGGCGCAAAAAAATCCGGGACCAGCTCGGGAAAACGCATGACGAAATCGAGCAGCGAACGAACGTCAGGCCGAGGGCGTTCCGCGCTCCTCATGGCTACCGCAGTCCATTCCTCAAATCCATATGTATGGATATGTCGTATACGGTATTCGGGTGGACGTTCGGCGTCTTCGATACCGCAAGGCCCGGGGTCGAAGAAATCCGCCGGCGCGTGCGCAAACGCCTGAGAAAGGGCGCGATCGTATTACTGCATGACGGCGACGGCTACGATCCCGAAGGTGACCGCCTGCAGACCGCGCAGGCGCTGCCCGGAATCATCGCGGATGCGCGGAACGCCGGCTACGAATTTGCACCACTGACCGACCTGTTAGACAGTCGCTCCTGACGGGACACTCGGGGCACTTCGGCTTCCGCGCGGTACAGACCAGCGCGCCCAGCTCCATCAGTGCCTGATTGAACCTCCAGGCCCGCTCCCCCACGCGCGGCGTCAACTTCGTGGCGAGCGCCCACACATCCTTCGGCGCGAATGCGCGCGTCAAGACACGCTGCACGTTCGTATCGACCGCCGGCACCGGCTTTTCGTATGCAAAACACGCAACGGCGCCCGCCGTGTACCGGCCGATGCCGGGCAGAGTCCGCAACTCCTCGGGATCGTCGGGTATCTGATTTCCCGTTTCCGCTACCCGCTTTGCCAAAAGGTGAAGATTCCGCGCCCGCGCGTAGTAGCCCAGCCCTTCCCATTGTTCCATCACGGCCTTGGGTCGCGCGCGTGCGAGTGCAGCGATGGTCGGAAAGCGGGTCATGAAACGCGGATAGTACTCCAGAACGCGGCTGACCTGCGTCTGCTGCAGCATGACTTCGGAAACAAGAATGGCATAAGGATTGCGCGTATCGCGCCACGGAAGATCGCGGCCGTTCCGCTTATACCAGGCTAAGAGCTTGCGCGTGAAGCTCATAGCCACACAAGATACAGGTACATGAGAGCATTCACCGCCGCCCTCGACCTGCGGCGATACGTCGGGCGGTGGTCCCTGCGCAGCGCCAGCCACGCGGGGCGCTTCTTTTTCATGCTCCTGGACCTCGTCCGGGGCATCCTCGAGTGGCGCGTCTGGGTCCCCCGCACCATCCAGCAGACCAACGCCGTGGGCTATGGCAGCGCATTCATCGTGCTGCTGGTAGCCGGCTTTGCCGGGGCGGTCACCAGCTTACAGGCGGGCTACCAGTTCACCGGCCAGCTGCCCCTCTATGTGGCAGGCGGGATCATTTCCGAGTCCATGATCCTGGAGCTCGGCCCCGTGCTGACCGGCCTCATCCTGGCCGGCCGCATCGGGGCCCGCTATGCCGCGGAGCTCGGCAGCATGCGGGTGACCGAGCAAATCGACGCCCTGGAGAGCCTGGGCCGGTCCCCGATCACTCACCTGCTGTTGCCTCGCATCCTCGCGGGTCTGTTCGCGATCCCCGTGCTCGTGATGATCGCGAATGCCTTCGGCATCGTGGTCGGCTATATCACAGCGCAGTCCTCGCTGGGGCTGACATACGCGGACTTCGAGTTCGGCGCGCGCTACTTCTTCCGGCCGCTCGACCTGTGGTACTCGTTGATCAAATCGTTCGCGTTCGCTGGAGCGGTCACGATCATTCCCTGCTACATCGGGTTCAACACCCAGCAAGGTGCCGAGGGAGTTGGGCGCTCCACGACACAGGCGGTGGTCGCGGCGTCCGTCACGGTGCTCCTGCTCGACACCATTCTCACGAAGCTGATCCTTGGAACGGCAAAGTGAGCATCGAGCTCAAAAAGGTGTCCAAGCGCTTCGTGGACAACGTGGTGCTCGACGGCGTCGATTTCTTCGTGGCCGAAGGTGAAACCGTTGCGCTGCTCGGCCCCTCCGGCACGGGCAAAAGCGTACTGCTAAAACACATCATTGGTCTCATCAAGCCCGATTCGGGCGAGGTCTGGGTGGACGGGCAGCTCGTGCCGATGCTGGGCCGCAAGGCATTGGCGAAGCTGCGCAGCAACATCGGGTACGTCTTCCAAAACGGCGCGCTGTTCGACTCCATGGACGTCTTCGAGAACATCCGCCTCGGCATCACCGATGAGGAGCAGTACGCCGACAAGGATTACTGCGTCCAGCGAGTCAAGGAGTGCCTGCGTCTCGTGAATCTGAGCGAAGAGGTGGGGCGCAAGTACCCGTCGGAGCTGTCCGGGGGGATGCGCAAGCGCGTCGGGATCTCGCGTGCGATCGCGGGGAAACCGACATATTTGCTGTACGATGAGCCCACATCGGGCCTCGATCCGGTCAACGCCGACGTGATCGATTCGCTGGTCGAGCGGCTGCAGGAGGAGATCGGAGTCACGAGTGTGGTGGTGACACACGACGTTCGCGGCGCGTTCAAGGTCGCCGACCGGATCGCGCTGCTCGCGCAGGCCAAGATTCGCGCGGTCGGCACCGCGGAGGAAATCATCGCGTCCCAGGACCCGATCGTGCAGCAATTCCTGGAGCGTGACCTGGAAATGGCCGTCATTCAGGCACATGAGTTTCCGACCAAGGAACGCCGCCTGGGCGGGAGCACTCGCTAATGGACCTCACGTACAAGCAGGAAGTCGGGGTCGGGGCGATCGTACTGGTCGGCCTCGCGGTCTTCCTCGTCGGCATGTTCTGGCTGACGGGACAACCGCTGCGCGCGAGCGGCATCTCCGTTGACCTCATGTTCGAGAGCGTCGCCGGACTGAAGCAGGGCGATCCCGTGCTGGTCTCGGGCGTGAAGAAGGGCAGGGTGGCGCGCGTCGCGCTCGAGCGCGTGAAGAGCGTGCGGGTCACGATCGAGATCTCCCGCGACATCGCGCCCCACATCGACGCCAGCGCGGCCGTAGCCGCGATGGATCTCTTCGGCGCCAAGTTCATCGACTACAATCCCGGCGCGCGCGAGGAGATGCTCGCGCGCGGACACGTCATCACGGGCTCGAACGCGCCCGACATCACCGACGTCGCGCAGGGGGTGGCGACCCGCGCGAACGAGCTGATGGAGAACGCCGCCAACATCGTGTCCGACCGGCTGGGCGAAGACATTCATAATACGCTGCTTGTCACGCAGCGGGCGATGAACGCCCTGTCCGGCATGCCCGAAGGGCCGTTCGTGAAGCAGACGACGCGCACGCTCCAGGCGACCGAGCGGGTGATGCAGCGGGTGGATTCCATGCTCGGGTCGGGAACCGGCGCCAACGTCGATTCGATCTCCCGCAACCTCGCGCGTCTGACCGACCATCTCGGCCACACGACCGCGCAGCTGGATACATTGCTCAGCCGCATGAATCGTGGCGAGGGAACGCTGGGCCGGTTGGCGTCGGATACGATGATGTACCACGACCTGCATGCGCTTTCGGTCTCGTTGACGGCGCTGCTGACGGACCTGAAGGAGCACCCGGACAAATACATGAAGCCGGGGCTCGTGCGGGTGAAGATGTTCTAGCGGGAGAGCGCCTTTCGCAGATTGTTGATCAATCCCTCGAACATCCGGTGCGCGTTGCGGCGGCGATAGAACTGCCCGTTCAGCCACGACCGGAACCCGCTCGGATGCCAGATGTGCTTCAGCGATACCTTGGTCGAGCCGCCTTCCCAGCCGAGACCAAAGAACGTCTTGGATCCCGCGCGATGATAGATCTCGACCCAGCCGAATGTGTGGGGCGGTGAAAAATCGATGATTTCGATGACAGCCTCGTGGCGCGTCGTGTCGCGCTGAAAGGTGACCTTGTAGCGCGCGCCCTTTCCAACACGGTCGTTCGTCGTCGCCTTCACGTCTACGCACCGCGGCAACCACGTCGGCATTCGAAGCGGATCGGAGATCAGCGCGAAGACCTTGTCGATCGGGGCGGGAATGCTTGCGGAGTACGTGAAGGAGACCGGTCCCATGGGGCCGTCAATATAACCAGCCCCATGAGCCCGTGCCGTGCGCGCAGGGATTACAGCTTGACCGTAAAGCCCGCCTGCCAGAGCAAGTCATTCTGCGTCTTGTCGTAACCGAACTCGTCGAACTTATAAATCATGTCCTTCATTTCCGCGCGCAGCGCGACTCGGCCGAGCACGTAGCCCAGGCCCGCGCCCAGGTTGGTCGCGAACTTGGTGAACGCGCTGTCCGATGCCTTGTCACGGACGCGCACCGCCCCCAGCCCGGCCAGCACATACGGCAACACCCTGGTGCCGGGCGTTTCCTCGCGCTGCCAAACGCCGTTGGCGATGAACGAGTTCTTCCTGATCTCCTGCGCACTGGAACCGCCGGTCCCACCGTTGAGATTGTTTTGCGCCCACGTCGCGTCGCCGCGCAATCCGAAACGCTGTGACAACCGGTAGCCGAGCGTCGCGGCGGCGGACCAGCCGCCCTTCCAGTTGGTGCTGGACGTAAGATCGCTGGCGGCGGAGCTGCCGCCGAAGTTGGCGCCCAGTGTCACCTTCTGGGCCGAGAGGGGTGCGGCGATGAGCATGCCGAGCAACACAAAGCGGGTCTTCATACGTCCTCGTGAGGAGAGTTACGGTTCCGACCCGCGCGGATTCTACGTAGTCACCGTCGCCGTTTCATTCGGCAAATGGCACGTCGATTTCCATTCCATCTTTCGCGACGCCGGAATCGGGAAACACCTCGCGCGCTTCGCGGACGAGCTCGTCGGCGCTGATCGAGTAGCGCGCTGAAACGTGCGACAACACCAGCCGCTTCGCTTTCGCAGCGAGTGCGACGTGCGCCGCCTCTTTCGCGGTCGAGTGCCCCGTGTCGCGCGCGCGATCGCGCTCTTCTTCACCGAACGTTGCCTCGTGAATCAGCAGGTCCGCTCCCTGGGCGGCATCGACGGTCGCGGCGCAGGGACGTGTGTCACCTGTGAACGCGATGAGCCGTCCGGGACGAGCAGGTCCAACGACGTCGGACGCTCGGACCGTCTGACCGTCGGCCAGTCGAACCTCCTCGCCTTTGCTCAGCTGCCCCCAGACCGGGCCCTCCGGAATTCCCAGCGCGCGCGCCTTCTCGACATCGAATCGCCCGCGCCGGACATGCTCCTTCAGGATGTAGCCGAGCGAGGGCCCGCCGCCATGTTCGGTCGGAAACGCGCAAATGTCGTAGCCATCGCGCTTGATCGGGCCGGTGACCGTATCACCGGCCTTCACTTCGGTGATCTCGACCGGAAACGGCACGCGCTCCACGCCAAGCTGCAGCGCGGTACTCAATACCTTCTTTGCGCCCTTGGGACCGAACAGAAACAACGGCTCGGGACGGCCCTGCAACCCGAGGGTCCGGATCAGGCCGATGACGCCGAGGAAGTGGTCGGCGTGAAAATGCGTGAAGAAGATTTCGGACAGCGCAAAGCTCACCCCGTAGCGCATCATCTGACGCTGGGTGCCCTCACCACACTCAAAAAGAAGAGTCTCCCCTTCTCGATGGACGGCGAGCCCGGAGACGTTTCTCTCGACGGTGGGCCTGGCGGCAGACGTGCCCAGGAAGGTGACGGTGAGCATGGACAGCCGAATATACCAACGGCGCGTAACTGCGCGAAAAGGCGCAGCAGGTGCAGCATTCTGGGTACTCGATCTTGAAGGACTCGTCCTAGGCTGTGCGCATGTACTCCTACCAACGGCTAGAGGCTTGGAAAAGAGCCCACAAAGCCCTGATGCTAACTCTGAAATCACTGGATGACGCTTATCATCCGCGATCGAAGTCGTTATTCGATCAGATCAAGAGAGCAGCGATTTCCGTTGAGGCTAACATCGTAGAAGGCTATGCGCTGAAGACAGTCCCGTTGTTCCAGCGGCATCTTCGGATTGCGATCGGATCGGCTGCCGAGGCCGAGACATTGGCAAGGGCAGCCAGTGAAGCACGCTATTTGGAGCCGGCATTGGGGAATGAGCTTTGTTTGGCGTTCGGAGCGGCTTTGGCGGCGCTGATCGGTCTCTTCCGATCCACCAGAACACCTGCTGCGCCTCTACGCGTCTCTCCCCGCAGTTAAAGGTTTACCGTTTCTCCCAGAAGAGATCGAAGCCAAACTGATAGGGGCGGGCCGAAAGCCCAGACATCAGTGATTCGCAGTTTTGAAGCGGATCCACGCTCGTCGAAACGCCCCATTGCTTCGACAGCCGAGTCTCGAGGTCTATCCCGATGTGGTCGAGCGAGAGCAGCTGCTCGCGCGGGCAGAACCGCGGGCTGGCGCGCAGGAAGGATGGATACCCCAGCACCCGGACCTGCATGCCGAGCACGAGCTCGGTCCCCGCGAGACCCGACTGGACTTCGCCCGGTTTGATGCGGAAATAGTCGAGCGGCAGGCCGAGCTGGCTGACAACCGCGCTCTCGAGCTTGCCCGAGAGCACGTTCGCGAGCTGCTGCGCGCTCTTCTCGAACACCGTCGAATGCTGGCTGTTCTCGCCCTCGTCACCCAGGAACGCCTGGGCGGTCGGTGCGCCGAAGACGAGGTACGAGATCAATTCGGTCTCCGACAGCGGCGGCGACACATCACTGGTGAGCGCGATCGTCGGCTTCTCGAGGGTGCCGCCGATGTGCGCTCTAATCTGCACCTCATCGCCGTTGGCGGTCCGCACCACGTGCTCGGCGTTGAGATTCAGCTCGGCATCACGCCGCGGTGAGCCGAAGTAACGGATCGAGCCCTCGCGAATGGTGAATTCACGCGTGAGCCCCGGTGCGAACGTCATCTGGTACAGACCGCGCACCGCGCGTACGGTGCCGACCAGCCGGTACTTCTCGGGCTTCTCCGTCTTGATCGCTTCGCGCGGCGCGCCCGGTGGCGCGGTGCTGACCGTCAGCTGGCCCGCGAGCTGAATCGAGGCGTCCGGGGACTTGAGCCAGAAGTTGTCGCCGAGATCGACGGACACGCTGTCGATCCGCAGCGAATCCATCATCGCCTCGACAAACCCTCCGCTGCCGCCGACCGACTCGCGCAGCACCGTCGTATCCACAAACTGCGCGTACAACGAATCGGAGAGATCGATGCCGGAAGACCGCATGAACTTCTCGAGGTACGCGTTCCCCTGATCCAGATGCGCCTTCCCGGTCAGGACGGCGCCCGCGGGAGATCCCGTGAGGTGCAGGTCGCCGGTCGTCGTGGCTTCGAGGAAATCGTGGCGATTCACGAGCGGGAAGCGCGCAGTCTGTACCGCGATCCGCAGCTCAGGTTTGTCGAGCGTGGTGAACCGCACCTGACCGTCGAGCTGCGCATTGCCCTTTCCAGCCAGCACGTGCATCTGCTCGATGCGCAGCGCATCTCCTGCAAACGTCAGGGCCGCGGTAAAGTCGTGATAGCGAACGCCGGTGGCGGGGACGCTGGCCTTGCCGCCGCTCAGCTCGAGCCGGCCATCCAGGCGCGGCGCATCGGTCGGACCATCGATCGTGATCTTGCCGTTCAATGCGCCGCCCAGCTCCTTCACGCTCGGCACGAGCGGGCCAAAAATCCCGAGGTCGAGGCTGTCCGCTTCTACATTCGCGTGCAGCGGCTTGCTGACAAAATCCAGTGCGAGCGGTTTGCGGCTGTTCGTGACCAGCGCCACCTGCCCGCGCGCGACCCCGGCCGCGTAGGTCGCGGTCGCATCCAGGTCGGGGAGACTGTCGCGCTTGCCTGTGCCCAGGATGTCCGCCACCGGAAGTGCTTCCGCGCGGACGGCGATTTGTCCGGGCACGGAGCCGTTCACCACCAGCTGCCCTGGCCCCGGATTTCGAGCAAGCGTGACGCTGTCCAAAGCCCATTTCCCACCTGCCATTTGCACATGACTGCCCGGAGTCATGCTCCATGTGACGTCGCGCCGGTGGACGCTGAGTGAGTCCACTCCGACGAGCCGGCCGGCCGGCTGACCTACCGTCCGGCCGGCCAGGTTCACCGCGGTCAACGAATCGATTCTGCTGTGGAGCTGAAACGTCAGTGAGTCCGGCGTGCCGGTGGCGGCGGCGGTGACGGAATCGATCTGAAAGCCCTTCATCGCCAGGTCGTGCCCGCGCGCATCCAGGCCGAGCGTGTAGCTCTTTAGAGAGCCCTTCGCAGTGAGAGCAGCTTGTAGCGCGCCATCGAGATGAGCCACAGAGTCGTTTTTGAGCGCAACCAGAAGAGGCTCCACCTGAGTGAGAGACGGAGCGTCGAGAGTAAGAGTGAAATCACCGGTTTGATCCTCAGTGAGGCCGAACGTCCCGGTGCCTGTCATTCGCAGGCCGGGCGCCCGAACGAGTAGACTGTCGGTCGTCATTAAACCGTTTTCCGCATGCACCATCATGATTGCCGTATCGATCGGCACGCCTCGCACCATGGACGAGTCGAGCCACAGGTGCAGCATGCCCTCGCGCGGCATGCTGCCGAACCGCACGTCCGCTTCGAGATGGCCGTTGACGTTGGAGCGCGGCATCCGCGCGACGATCCCCGACAGATCGAGTCGCCGCATGTCGCCGCGCAGCTGATGCACCGCGAGGTGCTTGCCCATCTCGATCTGCGCGCTGAGCGCGACGTCGCCGACTGATCCGGTCAGGCGCGTGTCGAGCGTCAGCGCTTCGAAGCCGCCCGACGCGCGGATCCGGCCGCGCAGCGGTCCGCGTACGCCGTATCCCGCGGCACCCGCGAGCTCCAGATCGGCGGTGCCGCTCCGGCCGTCAGCGGTCATGAAGCCGTCGATTGTGGCGCGCAGATTCGACGGTATATGGAAAGCTCGCAGCAGCCGTTCGACTTCTATGCCGGCCACGTCGAGCCGGCTGTCTTCGGTGCTCCAATCGTGGTTCCGGCCGGTGACGGTGAGATGGCCGCTGATCGTTCCACCCGCCGCGCCGATCCTGATGTCCGGCGAGGTGACGACGACGGCTCCGGAGCCGCGCGAAATCGTACGCAGCGTGCCACTCACGCGCCAATCGGGCGGAATGTCCGCTCCCTTGATGAACGATCTGAAGTCGGCGGCGACCAGGTCTTCGATGTGGGCGGTGGCGTCGAAGCGCCGGTCGTTCGGTGCCGTCACCAGCCAGGCATCCGCCGAGAGGTGCGACGCGGGCAGACGAATCGTGCGCAGCGCAATGACCATGGAGTCGCCGCGCATGCGTGCCTCCCCCTGGAGCTCGTCCAGCTCGAGCTCAGGATCGGCGAGGTACGCCCGCGCCGCCGCGATCTCCACGAGCGCTGCGCGCTCGAGGTTCGGGCCCGACGAGTAGTGGATCAGCGGGAACGAGACGTTCACGTTCTGCAGCTGGACCGTGTCGAGCTGCTGGGCCTGCTCCTGCTGCGGCGCCGCCGGCTGTCGCCACACCGTCGCGACCACCGCGCCATCGCGCAGGGTCACGTCCTGGATCGTGAGATCGACGCTGCCGGCCTTGGTGGATGAGCTGTCTTCACTCTGAAAGACTCTCAGGATCGAGTACTGCTCGCCGGGATGATCCTTGAGGAGCCGCACGATGGGCCGTTCGAGCAGGAGCGGCCCCAACGAAATCCTGCCGTGCACCAGGTCCCAGACGCTGTAGCTCACGTTGACCCGATCGGCCTCCAGCACGACTTGCCCCTCGGGGTCCCGTAGCGTCACACCGCGCAGCTGCAGGTTACTGAGCAGCGATCCGCTGACTCCAGTGACCGTCAGCCGGCCGTTGAGCTTCTGGTTCATTTTCGGCAGGAGCTTGTTGACGACAAATCGCGTCGTCGGCGGCGCGTTGAGAAGCAGGAGCAGTCCTGCGACAAGGATCCCCAACACCGCAACGACGGTCGCCGCCCTTCGCCGCCCCTTGGGCGCAGGCTTTCTCGTCGCCGCTTGTTTCGCCGCCCCCGTCAAAATGCCTGCCCAATCGAGAGGTGAAGCTGCAGCCGGTCGATGAACCGGAGGGACGGGGCGTACGCCGCGTCGATGAGCTTGAGGTCGGGGCCCACCTGCTGATACAGCGGGCCCTTCTGCGACGGGTACGGATTGAAGCCGATGTCGAGGCGAATCGGGCCGAGCATGGACGGCATGCGCACGCCCACACCGGGTGTGATGCGCAGCTCGCCGAGCGCAATGTCGCGCCGCTCGGTGATCATGCCCGCATCGACGAACGTGGCGCCGAACAGCAGCATCCCGAAAATCTTCATGGGGAAGCGCGCTTCGACGTTGCTGGCGGCCATGAAGGTGCCGCCGGTCGCCGAGGTCTGAATCGAGCCGTCCGAGTTTTTGACGCGCACGAGCGGCCCCAGCTGGTTTTCCGGAAAGCCGCGCACGGTCGTTGACCCGCCGGAAAACAGCCGCTCCTCGGGCGGCACGTACTCCGCCGGCGCTCCTCCGGTCGGCAACGTCACCTTCGGCGCGAAGACGGTGCCGGCGCGAATTCGCCAGCTGAACACGCGGCCGGGCGAGCTCGTGCCGAGCGGGATGTGCGCCGTGTAGCCGGCCGTAAAGCGGATGAAGCGCATGAATTCATCCGATCCGAGGAACGCGGGCGAGACGCGCAGCTCAGTGACGAGCGTGCTTCCCTGAGTCGGATCGTTGATGGAGTTCGCGCGGTCGTGGACGAGTTGGAAGGAGACGACGGAACGACGACGTCGCGCCCCGAAAATGGCTTGATCGTCCAGCGAGCAAACGTTCAGCAGGGCGCAGAACGTCGCCGGCGTCGCCAAGGTTCTCCCGTAGGAGAGGGAGTACGAAGCTTCCAGCGGCAAATCGGTCGCGACCTGACGCGTGAGCGTGAGCTCGCCGCCCACGGCCTCGCGCAGATACGCGCCAAACTCGGTGTGACGCTCCAGGAACAGGGTCGCCATTCCCGTCGTGCGGTCCCAACCGATCAGCGGGTCATGCAGCGTGACGGCCACGTTGTAATTCACCTTCAACCGGCTCGTGTCTTCGCCGGCGAGCTGCGGGCACACCCCGTTCTCGAGTCCCCAGTCCGTGGGCGTGCCGACGCCGACTTGCGACGTGCGCGCGCGAAACTCGAGCCGCCGGCCCTCGCCGCTGAAGTTGAAGAGGTCGACCGAGCCCATCGCGCGCAGGCAATCGAGCGTGCCATAGCCGGCGCTCACCCGCGCGCGCCGCAGCGGATACTCGGCGAGCTGCGCTCTCACATGCACGTCCACGAGCGTATCGCTGGAATTGCCAGGGGCTGTGTCGGCGAGGCCGACGCGGACTTGCCGGAACAGCTCGGTCTTCTGGAGGTTCATCATGCCTTGGTGTAGCGAGCTGTCGGAATAGATCTCGCCGGGCTTGATCATCAGCGTCTTCAGCACGACGCGCTTGTCGATCGCCTCCGTCCCCAGCACTTCGACCGTGCCGATGCGGGCGCGGGGTCCCGGATCCGCCGTCAGCGTGACGGTGACTGACTGCGGCGGATCTTCCAGCGACGCCCGGAATCCGCCCGTCACGTGCGCGAGGGCGTGCCCGCGGTCGCGCAGTAGCGCTTCCAGCACCGACACGGACGTCTGAAACGCGATCCGATCGAACGGCTGGCCGGCCTGCAATGGCAGCAGTTTCCGGATGTTGGGCAGATTGTCGAGTGTATCGAGCCCTGCGATCTGCACCGAATCGACGACAATGGGGCGGCCTTCGGTGATGTGAAACGTGATGTCCAGGTCATCGCCGCGGTGATGCAGGGTCGTATCGACTTTGGCGTCGGGAAGACCGTGCACGCCGTACAGCGCCTGCACCCGCAGCACATCGCGCCGAAACTCGAGGGGATCGAATACGGGCGCATGCGCGAGTCCGATCCAGCGCGTGAGCGAGAGCCGGTAGAGTAGTGATGCCTGTTGAGTCGACAGCGCGGCGCGGAGCGTCTTCTCGTCGATCGCGCGATTGCCCTGGAATGTGACCTTGCGGACCACCTGTACGCCCTCGGTCTCCTGCGAAAATGCGCGACCACATCCGAGTAGAAGGCCGATGCACACGAATCCGACGTACACTGGTCGCATACTGCTAATACCCAGCGGAACCTCGGATCTATAGACTGGCTGGACTAGATCGACTGGCCCAACTGAGTGCCGAGTCTGAGGAGTGGGGTAGTAAGCCCATGCAAAACGACAAGCGGAGCCCGCTCGCCATCAGGATCATCGCCGTCGTTCTCGTCGTCGCGGCGCTTACGGTGGGACGCGAGTTCTTCATTCCGGTCGCGATGGCGTTCTGCTTTCATGCGCTGCTGCGCCCGGTGGTGCGTGGGCTCGAAGTCTTGCGACTGCCCAGCTGGGCCGGCGCCGCCGTCGTCGTCCTTGGCGTGCTGTTCGCGATTATCGCCGGGAGTTGGGCGTTGTCCGGCCCGATCGGCAATTTCGTCGATCAGGCCCCCGCGAGCATTCGCAAAGCCCGTGAAAAAGTGAAGGCAATGGGAAGCCCTTTCCAACGGTTGAGCGATGCCGCGGCGGGAAAGCAGAGCGTGCCGCCGGCGAGCCCGCCGAACCCCCCGAGCGCGCCGATCCAGGCCAGCCCGACCGCCCCTCAGAGTCCGCCGGCGGCGCAGCCGGCCGTGCCCGGTTTGTTTGCCACATTGCTCGGCGCAGGTTCCACGCTCGTGGCCGGCCTCATCGAAGTGCTCGTTCTTCTGTATCTCCTGCTCGCAGCCGGGAACCTCCTGTTTCGAAAGCTGGTGAAGGTGGTGCCCGGACCCACCGAAAAGCGCACCACGAAGGACGTGCTCCACGATACCGAGTCGATCGTGGCGCGCTATCTCATTGTTACGGCCTTGATCAACCTC
>QHUB01000086.1 GCA_003221035.1 Gemmatimonadota bacterium | reverse complement strand
CCATCCAGACGACCAAGACACGCAAGGTCGAGATCGTGGCTCCCGGCATCATCAAGCGGCAGCCCGTGAAGGAGCCGCTGCAGACCGGCATCAAGGCGATCGATTCGATGATTCCGATCGGCCGCGGCCAGCGCGAGCTGATCATCGGCGACCGCGGTACCGGCAAGACCGCGATCGCGATCGACGCGATCATCAACCAGAAGGGGCAGGGCGTCATCTGCGTCTACGTCGCGATCGGGCAGAAGAACTCGACGGTCGCCGCCGTGGTCGAGCGCCTGAAAGAGCATGACGCGATGGAGTACACGATCGTCGTGGTGGCCTCCGCCTCCGAGCCGGCGCCGATGCAGTACATCGCGCCGTACTCGGGCTGCACCATGGCCGAGTACTTCATGTATGACGAAAAAAAGGCGACGCTGTGCGTGTACGACGACCTGTCGAAGCAGGCCGCGGCGTACCGGCAGCTGTCACTGGTGCTGCGGCGGCCGCCGGGTCGCGAGGCGTATCCCGGCGACGTCTTCTACCTCCACAGCCGCTTGCTCGAGCGGGCGGCCAAGCTGTCGGACGAAATGGGCGGCGGCTCGCTGACGGCCTTGCCGATCATCGAGACTCAGGCCGGCGACGTATCGGCCTACATTCCGACGAACGTCATTTCGATCACGGACGGGCAGATCTTCCTCGAAACCGACCTGTTCTACTCGAACGTCCGTCCGGCGGTGAACGCCGGCATTTCGGTGAGCCGCGTGGGTGGGAACGCGCAAATCAAGGCGATGAAGCAGGTGGCCGGACGGCTGCGCCTCGATCTGGCGCAGTTCCGCGAGCTCGAGGCCTTTGCGCAATTCGGGTCCGAGCTCGATTCGGCGACGCAGAAGCAGCTCTCGCGGGGCGCGCGTGTCGTCGAGGTGCTGAAGCAGCCGCAATACAAGCCGATGCCGGTCGAGCAGCAGGTCGTCGTGATCTTCGCGGTGACGAACGGCCTGATCGACGACGTAAACGTGCCTGACATCAAGCGGTGGGAAGAGGGCCTGCTCGAATTCATGGCGGCGCAGCACCGTGAGATCATGGAAGAGATCCGGACCAAGCGGGCGCTGTCGGACGATCTGAGCGGGCGGCTGCGCAAGGCGATCGAGGAGTACAAGGCGCTGTAATGGCGAAGCCCCGCGAGCTGAAACGGCGGATCCGCTCCGTTTCGAACACGCGCAAGATCACGAAGACGATGGAGCTCGTCTCCACGTCGAAGCTCAAGCGCGCGCAGGATCGCGTGGTCGGCGCGCGGCCTTATGCGCAGGCGCTCGCGGACGTCATCGGCGAGCTCTATTCCCCCGATCTCGCCGAGCGCTTTCCGCTCCTGCGCCAACCCGGGCACACCGGACGCGGCAAAGGGGTGCGCCGTGCGGCGTTGCTGCTCATCACCTCGAATCGCGGACTGTGCGGCGCATTCAACGCCAACCTGATTCGGGAGGCTCGGCGCCGGCTGGAGGAGCTCGAAGCGCAGGATGCCCACACCGAGCTGCACCTGGTCGGCAAGAAGGCGGTCAGCTACTTCAAGTTCACCAAGCGCAACATTGCCTCGCAGCGCGTGGATATCGGCGACCGGCCCACCCTCGATCACGCTGCCGACCTGGCCAGGCCGCTGATGGAGCGGTTTGCGAAGGGGGACTTGGACGAGGTGGATGTGGTGTTCGCGAAATTCAACTCGGCGGTCTCGACGCCGCCCACCACGGTGAAGGTGCTGCCGGTTACCCCTCCCGATAAACGGCGGTCGGGCGGTCAAGAGACAACTGCGGCGGTCAACTACATACTGAAGCCGTCTGCCGAAGAGATTCTCGCGCAGCTCCTTCCCTTATATGTGCAGAACCAGTTCTTTCGCGCGCTGGTCGAGACTGCGGCGGCCGAGCACGGCGCCCGGCGCACGGCAATGAAGAACGCGACCGACGCGGGCAGCGACATGCTGAACGTCCTGCAACGCACGTTTAATCGAGCTAGACAGGCTCAAATCACTCAAGAGCTTGCGGAGATTGTCGGGGGAGCAGAAGCGCTCAAAGGATAGGTGTCAGGTGTCTGGTGTCAGGGAAGTGAATCCCAGACACCTGACACCAGGCACCTGACACCAAGAAACGGAACCATAATGGCAACGAAATCCCAGGACACATCGAAGAGGCCTGCGGGCGCACATAACGTCGGCAGGGTCGTGCAAGTCATCGGCCCCGTTCTCGACGTCGAGTTCGAGCCCGAACAGCTGCCCGAGCTCTACAACGCGGTGACGGTGAAACTGGACTCGGGGCAGCTCGTGGCCGAAGTCGAGCAGCACATCGGCCGCAACCAGGTGCGCGCGGTCGCCATGAGCTCGACCGACGGGCTGGTGCGCGGCATGGAAGTCGTGGACACGGGCCAGCCGATCACCGTTCCCGTCGGCAAGCCGGCGCTGGGCCGAATCCTCAACGTTATCGGCGAGCCGGTGGACGAGGGCGCGCCGATCCCGAAGGACGCCGAGCGCTGGCCGATTCACCGCGGCACACCGAAGTTCGTCGACCTCGAGCCCAAGACCGAAATCTTCGAGACCGGCATCAAGGTCATCGATTTGATCGCGCCGTTCGTGAAAGGCGGCAAGATCGGCCTGTTCGGCGGCGCGGGCGTCGGCAAGACGGTCGTCATCATGGAGCTGATCAACAACGTGCAGAAGGGACACGGAGGCCGGTCGGTGTTCTGCGGCGTGGGTGAGCGCACGCGCGAGGGGAACGACCTCTACCTGGAGATGAAGGAAAGCAACGTGCTCGACTCCGTAGCGCTGATCTACGGACAGATGAACGAACCGCCCGGTGCGCGTTTGCGCGTGGGTCTGACGGGACTCACCGTCGCCGAGTACTTCCGCGACATCGAAGGCCAGGACGTGTTGGTGTTCATCGACAATATCTTTCGCTTTACGCAAGCGGGTTCGGAGGTCTCCGCATTGCTCGGCAGAATGCCCTCCGCCGTCGGCTATCAGCCGACGCTCGCCACGGAGATGGGTGAGCTGCAAGAGCGGATCACGTCGACGAAGAAGGGCTCGATCACGTCGGTCCAGGCGATCTACGTGCCGGCCGACGATCTCACCGATCCGGCGCCGGCGACGGCATTCTCGCACCTCGACGCGACCGTCGTGCTCGACCGCGCCATCGTAGAGCTCGGCATTTATCCCGCCGTCAACCCGTTGTCGTCCTCCAGCCGCATTCTCGACGCGCAGTATCTGGGCGACCGGCATTACAAAGTCGCGGTCGAAGTCCAGCGCATTCTGCAGCGCTACAAGGATCTCCAGGACATCATCGCGATCCTGGGCATGGACGAGCTGTCGGAGGAGGACAAGCTCCTGGTCGGGCGCGCGCGGCGGGTGCAGCGGTTCCTGTCGCAGCCGTTCTTCGTGGCCGCGCAGTTCACGGGACTCGAGGGCAAGTACGTGAAGCTCGAGGACACGATCGCGTCGTTCGAGCGGGTCGTCGCGGGGGAGTTCGACCAGCTGCCGGAGCAGGCGTTCTACATGCAGGGCGCCATCGACGACGTGATCGCGCAGGCCAAAAAGATGGCCTCCGCCTGATGCGGGTCTCGGTCATTTCGGCGGAGCGGTCGGTGTTCGACGGGGAGGCGGAATCTGTCGTTGCGCCGGCGTATGACGGGCTTGTAGGGATCCTCCCACGCCATGCCCCATTTATGACCCTCCTGGGGGAGGGAATTGTCAGAATCCGCAAGTCGGGGACCGGAGAGGTGACCACCCGCCTGGAGGTTAAGGGGGGCTTTCTGCAAGTGGCATCGAATGTTGTGCGCATTGTGGCACGGAGCGCCCGCCCAGCCGACGCTTGACTTCTCAAAGCCTTTTTCCAAAAGTGGTGCCGGTTCCGACGTACCAGCAAAACCCCTAAAACCCCCTTTTCCCCCGGAGGGAAGGTTATGAAGCGGTTCGGAATGGTACTGCTTGCGGTGGCTCTTAGCGTTGCCGCCGCCCGCCCCGTCATGGCGCAGGGCACCTGGCGCTACGGCTTTTCGGCTGGCGTGTTGATGCCGATGAGCGATTACAACACCCTGGACAAGACGGGCTTCGTCGGCGGCGCTGGCGCGACCTATTGGCTCGCCGGCTCGCCACTCGGTATTCGCGGCGACTTCTCGTATTCGCAGTCGTCACACGATGCCACCTCAGGCTTTGATGGCCACACGAAGATCATGGGCGGCATGGCGTCCCTGGTCTACGCCCTGAATCCCGCCAGCGCCCCCGCGCGCATTCTGCTCAACGGCGGCCTCGGCTATTACAACGTGAAGTTCGATGATGCGACGCTCGGCTCGTCGTCCGAGTCGAAGGTCGGCTTTGGTATCGGCGCAGCGGTCGCCTTCAAGATGGGGACGGGCAGCACGCGCCTCATCGTTGGCACGCGCTACACCAGCGTCAGCACGAGCGGCAGCCCGACGGCGTTCCTGCCGATCACGGTAGGGTTGAGCTTCGGCAAGTAGCGCCCTTACCGTTTCCGTTGTCAAAAGAACGGCCCGTCAGGGTGACTCTGACGGGCCGTTTGCTGTTTTTGGCTCGCGACGTTTCATTGCTTGACAATCCCGGGACCGAGATCAATAGTCATGCTTCCACGCTCCCTCGCCCCTGGAGGCTCGCATGAGACGCATTTATCCACCTTTCTTGGTAATCGCTTTCATCGTTAGTGCTCCACACGCGGCTCGGGCTCAGACTACACTCGGAATCGGCGTGCAGTACCTGGACTTTGGTGGAAGTGACTTCGACGCCACCGACGCGGGCTTTGGCGTAGAGGGACGGGTGATGTTTCCGGCGGGCAAGTCAGCGCTGGTAGGTGGTGGAATCCAATACTCCTCGCACAATGATGCGGATTTTTCAAATAATATTGGCGTGTTGGGGATACTGGGAGAGGGACGATACCAATTCTCCACGAAGACGGGAAAAGTCACGCCGTATGTTGCCGGGCGCCTGGGTTGGGCGAAGGCAAGTGTATCGGAAGATCTCGATGGGGATGGAGTCGATGACCACGTAAAATGGTCCGGAATTACGTTTGGGGCTGGTGGCGGGTTGTTGGTGGCGACAGGTCCGACGAGTTCGTTCGACTTCGGTCTCGTCCTGCACTCCGTTTCGTTTGGTGATGCTGCTGTTAACGGGACTTCGATCTCGGACACGAAACTCAGCGGTACGGCATTTCAGTTCCGCGCGGGCATGTCCTTCAAGGTCGGGGGGAAATAAGTTACCCAGCACCATGTGACCTGCATCACCCGGTCGATTGTAACCGACGGCCCGCCAGCACTTAGCTGACGGGCCGTTCGAGTCTCTCCAGCGCCCGAGTTGACAGAAAATGCTGTCGTTTTTAAAGATGTGACGCTTTCTCACCCCAATTGGAGGTCGTTATGCGGAAGCTCACGAGTGGTCTGGTAGCGGCCGTCGCGCTGCTGGCGCTCCCGCACATGGCGCTTGCACAGCGTGGCCATCAGTCGTCGTCGAGTGGCCCGAAGAACGAAATCGGCGTCGATCTCGGCGCCGCGTATAGCCACGTCGGCAGCGGTTGCACCGCGGACTGCAGCGGCATGGGCATTGGCACGCCGGTCGATGTGCGCTGGGGCTTTATGGCCAAGGGGCCATTGTCGTTCGAGCCCCGGTTCTCGCTGAACTGGCAGTCGGGCTTTGGTGGCCACGACCTGCAGTTCAATCCGGATCTGAACGTGATCTATCGCCTCGGGAAATCCACGGCGCATAAGGGTCTGTACGCGACCGGTGGTCTCGGCATGGCGATCGACAACAGCGGCACCAGCGGCGCGTCCAGCTCCACGGCCACGCAGCTGTCGCTGAACGCGGGCCTCGGCAAGCGGATTCCGGTCGAGTCCAATGCCTGGCGCCTCGAGGGCTTCCTGCGTTACAACTTCGAAAACGCCGGCAAGGGTGTTCCGAGCAGATTTGATATCGGGGCCCGCGTCGGTATGTCGTTCTGGCGTTAACAATCCC
The DNA here is from genome assembly GCA_003221035.1 of Gemmatimonadota bacterium. Lineage (GTDB taxonomy): Bacteria > Gemmatimonadota > Gemmatimonadetes > Gemmatimonadales > GWC2-71-9 > 20CM-2-65-7. Next base: position 11,708 of record QHUB01000086.1, on the reverse strand, counting down.
GTATCACCGACGGCCCGTCAGCGTGCTCGCTGGCGGGCCGTCGCCTGTTCCGGCGACTCCCAGTTGACAGAAACTCATGTGGTTCTTAACGATGTGGCGGTTTTACCACCCCAAGTGGAGGTCTTGAGTATGCGGAAGCTCTTCAGCGGGATGGTTCTGGCGGCGCTGGCGCTGTCGGCCGCGACCGGTGCGCAGGCACAGCAGCACCACACCGGGGCCTCCATGGCGGGTGCCAAACATGAGCTCGGCGTCGATCTCGGCCTGGCGTACGTCAAGCCGAACAACGTCAGCGGCGGGATTTCGCTTCAGACTCCGGTGGACGTGCGCTTCGGGTTCGTGCCGCGCTCCGGCAAGAAGCTGATGTGGGAGCCGCGGCTCACTCTCAACTTCAACACCGTCGGCGGTAACACGACGTATCTGTTCACCCCGCAGGTGAACGCGCTGTACGCGAACACCCCCGGTATGCATCGCAAGGGCATGTATTTCACTGGCGGTGCCGGTTTGGTGATGGGCGACGGCGGTGCAGGCAGCGGTACTGCCCTCAAGCTCGAAGCGGGCATCGGCTGGCGAAAGCCATATGAGAGCGCCGCCTGGCGGTACGAGGTGGGGGTCCAGTATGTCTCCGCAAGCGACAACCTCGGACTGTTCGCGGATTACATCGCGATCGGCGGCAGGATCGGCATTTCACTCTGGCACTAGTAGTAGGGGCGCAGCAGGCTGCGCCCCTCATCATGAAACGCGGCGTTCCGGCTGCGGGACGCGCGTCCGGAACGCCGTCCTGTTCATCGGGTACCCCGTCGCACCAAAATCTCGAGGAGTACGGCATGAGCTGGACTCGCGGAATGTGTCTGCTGTTCGTCGGTGTTGCGTTCAGCATGGCGGGCGGGACGCGGGCTGCAGCGGCGCAGGCGACCGGGTTGCCCACCTTCAATGCGCCGTATCGCGCGTTTACGCGCTCGGAGCTCGGCGCGGTGCTGACGTTTCCGGATGGCGGCGGCACCGCATTCGAGGGCGCGTATCGCATGTCGAGTGGAAAATTCGATCTCGGCTTTCGCGGCGGCATTTTCACGCCGGGCGGCGGCGGCGACTCGCGGCTGTTGATCGGCGCCGAAGCGCGGCAACGCGTCGTCACACACACCGAGGATTTTCCGCTCGACGGCGCATTGATTCTCGGGATCGGCGGTCAGCTCTCCAGCGGCAGCTCGGCCCTGATCGTGCCGATCGGATTGTCGCTCGGTCGCCGGATCGATCCCAAGGATTCGAAAATCAGCATCGTGCCCTACGTGCAGCCGAGCGGATTCCTGGTGGCGGGAAATAATTCCGATTTCCTGTTCGATCTCGGCCTTGGCGCCGACTTCCGGCTGACGCCGAAGTTCGATGCGCGGATCAGCGCCGGCCTGGGCGATGTCGAGGGCGTATCCATCAGCGCCGTGTGGGTGCATTAGGTTGTTCTTCAGTGGGGAGACAACGCTTACTCAGTGTGGAGGAGATCGATGAAGCGCATGCTCATGGTAATCGCGGCCGTTGCGTTCGCGAATGCGCCGCTCGCGGCGCAGTGGATGGGGATGCCGGCATGGAACAATCCCAAAGGCGGCAGCGGCGTCACGGTCTACGGTGACGTTGGCTTCCCCAACTCCAACCTCGGCGAAGGCACGGCATTCGGCGCGCGCGGCACGTTCGGCATGGCGAATCTCAGCCTCACCGCGGGCATTTCGAGCTGGTCGCCGAAAGACGCGGGCGGGAGTTCGACATCGCTGGGAGGCGTCGCGGATTTCCGGGTCATCGGCGGGAGCCTGATGCCCGTCGCGCTGAATATCCAGCTGGGCGCGAGCACGGCGAGCGCGATCAACACCGCAACGGACAACATCCCGAAAATGACGAACATCATCACCGGCGCGGGCCTCAGTGTGAACGTTCCGACGCCAGGCCTGAGCATCGAGCCCTACGTTTCCATTTCGAACCGTTGGCACGCCCAGTCAGGCGGGTCCACCCTCTCCAATTTCGGTTGGGTGATCGGGGCGAACGTGGGATTTGGGATGCTGGGCCTGCATCTGGCCTATGATTCCGAGAAGCTGGACGACGGCTCCACGGCGAGCGTGGTCGGCGTTGGGGCGCACGTGTCCTTCAAGGCTCCCATGGGGTTGTAAGAGGGTGTAGCTTTGGGGCGCGCCGGCCCGAGTGGGGAGGCGCGCCCCTTTTTCTTCCCAGGAGCTTCGTGACTCGTTCGATCCGACGCGTGGGCGTCTCGCTCGCGACGCTGACTATGCTCACGCTGGCCGGTTGCGCCTTGACCTTTGATGCGACCGAGCTGGGTGTGCCGACCTCCATGGCGGAGGCCGCGCAGGCTCCCCCGCAGGGCACCCCATTCCGGGTCACAAAACATCCGACGTTTCTGCTGTGGGGCTTGGCGGGGGCGTCGCGCCCCAATGTGGAAGATGTGCTCGCCGGTCAACTCGGTAACGGCGGACGGATTGCGAATCTGCGGATCAGGGTGCGCACGCGTTTGGGCGATCTGCTCGTGACGGCCTTGACCCTCGGATTCCTCAGCCCGCGGACCGTAACGTTCGAAGGCATTGTGGTTCCGGGAGGAGGAGGAGGAGGAGGGGGCGCTACGGGGCCGTAATCCGATACGGCTTCGACTTCGTCCAGATCGCAATCACGCCGCAGGCGGCGTTCGACCCGCCGAATTCCGCCGGTACTTCGCCCGGCCCCCGATAGATCTCGATCCCGTAGACATCGCTGATCGGCGTGCTTTCATGGAATGAGTGCACCTCGATGCCATCGACGTACCACGTGGGTTGGCATTGCGGCGTGCGCGCCATGAACGCAAGGCATTCGTACCGGGCCTGATCGCACCGGATGCGCACGCCGCCGACAGTGCGCAGCGCGTCGCCGATTGAACTGTACGCCTGCTCGTGCAACTCATCCCAGCGCAGATAGGTGCCGAGGCGCAGGTGCCGGCGGTGCTCGAACTCACCATAGCGCTGCACCAGAGCCTCGGCCCGTGCCTCGACGACGACGGCCGGCAACTGATATCCGTTGAAGTCGAGCGGGAAGATCCCGTCCACGGTCACGGAGTTGTGAATCGTGACGTCGAAGACGCCCGGCTCATAGCCGATCACCTTGATGTTCAGCTCTTGAACGCCGGCCGTCACCTTTTGCGCCAGGAAGACCCCGGCGGAGTCTGTCTTGACGGTGGGGCCATCCTTGCCGACTTGGACGGTAGCACCGGAGATGGGGGTGCCCACCTCACTGTCCACGACCTTGCCGCGGACGGCACCCTGGGCGGTTGCTGGGGCAGGAATAATGAAAGGGAAGAGGGCGGCTACCAGCCCGACCCAGCGGATTCGACCCAGGACCAAGTTCACAAACCCCCCTCTAGCGCAACATTGAATAGAAGGTAGTATGAAGCATTGGCGCTAGCCTGGCCAATGGAAGCACCTCCGATAGTCTGGGCCGTCACGTCCCGTCGACGTGGACCAAACGGGGGAATCCGTAACGTTGCCGCGTCCTGGCTGTACCAGCCGTCCCTTCCGCGTTTCCTCTTCACACGAGAGGCAGCTTATGCGCGTACGCAAGTTTGCTACGCTGCTGGCCACTTTTGTGGCCACGGCACTCGTCACACTCACATTCACGGCGCCGCTGGCCGCGCAGCAAGCGGTCATCAAGGGCAAGGTCACTGCAGAGAGCGGTGAGCCCCTCGGCGGCGCCAACGTCGTGGTGGCGAACACCAATCTTGGCGCCATCACTCAGGCCAACGGGACCTACACGCTGACGATCGGCGCCAACGCCGTCCACGGGCAGCAGGTGATCCTGACGGCTCGCTACATCGGTCACAAGCCGGTGACGAGGACGGTGAGCCTCACGTCCGGCGAGCAGGAGCAAAATTTCCAGCTCGCCCCCGACCCGCTTCGTCTCGAGGAAGTCGTCGTGACGGGCGTGGCCGAGGCGACGGACCGGCGCAAGCTGCCGATGACCGTTGCCACGGTGGACCAGCAGACGCTGCAACAGGTGCCGGGCACCAGCGCCTTGCAAGCGGTCGAAGGCAAGGTCGCCGGCGTTCGGCTGATCCCGAACTCGGCGCAACCGGGTGGTGAGCCGTCGCTGCGCCTGCGCGGCGCCACGAGCATCGGCGGCCGGCAAGATCCGCTGATCATCGTAGACGGCGTAATCACGCGGTTCGGCCTGGCCGACATTGCCGGTGAAGACATGGAGCGCGTCGAGATCGTGAAGGGCGCGGCGGCGTCTGCGCTTTACGGCTCCGACGCGGCGAACGGTGTGGTGCAGGTGTTCACGAAGCGTGGCGCGTCGCTGCCCGAAGGCTCGGTCCGCGTGACCACGCGTATCGAAGGTGGCGCGAACAACATGCCGAGCCGTCTGGAATTTTCGCATCACCACGCATGGTACGTGGAGTCGTCGCCGGGCTTCTGCGTGGCGACCGGTGCCGCGTTGGCGACGCCGGAGGCGTGGACGGTCGACCCGACCGGTAACTACTGCCTCAACCCGAAGGGCACTCGCGTCACCAAGACGGATCAGATCGCCAACAATCCGTTCACGAACTACTACGATCACTGGAATGCGCTCGTCAACACGGGCTCGTTCTGGACGGCGTACGCCTCGGTTGGGCAGCGGCAAGGCAACACCAACTTCAACGCGTCGGTCGAAGAGACCCGGAACCAGGGCGTCATCTTCGGGCTGGGCGGCTACAACCGACAGAACTTCCGGCTCAACGTCGATCAGACGCTCAACCCCAAGCTCGACGCCTCGCTGAGCGCGTTCTACGGCCGCTCGACCAACGGCCGGGCGGCCGAAGGACAGACCGGGCCGTTCTTCGGTCTCATGTTCCTGCAGCCCGACGTGAATATTCAGGCGTGCTGCAATCCCGACGGGTCGCCGTATATCGCGAAAGTCCCGCTTTCCGGCGACGTCGCGAACGACTTCAATCCCCTGTACGAGCTGGCCAACCGCAAGATCCAGCAGGACCGCAACCGCTTCAGCGGATCGGCCAAGATGCGCTGGCGCCTCCAGACGTGGCTGCAGGCGGAAGGCACGTTTGCGTACGACCAGGAAGCGCAGAGTTACGTCGACCTGACGCCCTTCGGTTTCTATAACTCGTCGGGGACGGCGCAGGCCGGGTCGCTGGATTCGCGGAACAACAACGACTACCAGGCCAACGGGGGCGTCACGCTCACGAGCGTGCGCCGTCTGGGTTCGTCGATCACCAACACCACCAAGATCGCGGCGGTGTTTGAAGACCAGAAGGACCACTTCGTCCAGACGGTCGCGGGCGCCTTCCGCGTCAAGGGTACGCCGGAGTTCGGCGCGGGGACGGATCCGACCTCGCTCTCGGCCACCTCGACCGATATCCGCATCAAGAACAACAACTACTATGCGGTCACCACGTTCGACATTCGTGACCGGTACATCCTCGACGGCCTGGTCCGGCGTGACGGATCGTCATTGTTCGGTCCCGAGAATCGCTGGGCGACATACTTCCGCGTTTCGGGCGCGTGGCGTCTCACGCAAGACATGCACCTTCCCGGCATCGAGGAAATGCGCCTGCGCGCCTCCTACGGCACCGCCGGCCTCCGGCCGAGCTTCAACAACCAATATGAAACCTTCGCGCCATCCGGGACCGGGTTTGCGCCTGACGTCCTCGGTAACCCCCTGCTGAAGCCGGCGCACTCGGCCGAAATGGAATTGGGCACGAACATCGACTTCACGGGCGGGCGGTACACGCTCGAATACACCTACGCCGAGAAGACGACCAAGGACCAGATCCTCCTGGTTCCCTTGCTTGCGGTCGCGAACGCTCCGGGCGGGCAGTGGCAGAACAACGGCGCGCTCCGGGCGCGCACGCACGAGGTGACGTTGGCCGCGCGGCTGATCAGCAAGCCGGGCACGCAGCTCCAGTTGAACATCGTGGGCGACCGGACTCGGCAAGTGATCACCCAGTGGAACATCCCCGAGCAGCTGTACAGCTTCCAGCAGATGCCGGCGACGTTCTTCCTCGGCAAAGGCTCAGACCTCGGCGTCATGTACGGCAATCACTGGATCCGGAACGTCGACGAGCTGTACGCCGATCCGGCCAAAGCGGCGCTGTCGGGACCGGGCCAGACCTGGAGCCGCGACTCGGTGATGATAAACGAAGACGGCTACGTCGTGCGCAGGAGCACCTACGGCACGCCGGCCGAGCGCGCGATCAAGTACGTGTACTGCAAGGTCCCCGGCGCTGGCGGCACGTGCGCGGTCTCGTCGAACATCGTGAAAATCGGCAATGCCAATCCGAAGTTCAACATGAGCTTCGGGCTGAACTTCGACTACAAGCACTTCTCGGTGAACGGCTTGCTCGACTGGTCGTACGGCGGCCAGCTTTACAACGGGACGCGGCAATGGGCGTTCCAGGCCACGCGTGACCGCGTGCAGGATCAAGCCAGCAAACCCGCCAACGCTGCCAGCTGCGGCGTGGTCTCCGACCCGATGCCATCGTGCCCGCAGAAGGCGCTCCCGTATTACGGCGTCGGATTCTATAACGGTCTCGATCCGAACGACTTCTTCATCGAAAGTGGCTCGTACGCGAAGCTGAAGGAGTTCGCGATCCACTACACGGTGCCCGGCAGGTCGATCGGCCTGCGGGGCGTTGGCGAAGTGCGGGTCGGGGTGATTGGCCGCAATCTGCTCACTATCACCAAATACTCAGGGCTCGATCCTGAAGTCTCGGGCCTCTTCGGCGATCCGTTCCAGGTGCGCATGGACTGGTTCCAGTATCCCCAGTTCCGTACGTTCTCGGGCGTCGTCGAAATCACATACTGAGGAGGCCGACATGAACCTATTTCGAGGCACCCTGGCGGTTGCGACGGTGGTCCTGTTTGCCACCAGCTGCGACCTGAATGTTCAAAACCCGAACGCGCCCGACCGCAACCGGACGCTGTCGACGCCGGAAGGTCTGGCGCAGCTCCTGTCGGGCGCGTTCCGCGCCTGGGTCGAGGCGCGTGAGAACTATTACGTCATGCCGCTCGACGCACAGGCCGACAACTACACGGCGTCGTGGAACAACGCGGCGATGCGGTTCTACAGCTCGGTGGGCTCCGATTGCCCGATCCGCTGCGGCTGGACGAACAGCTCGACCGCGCCCGAAGCCGCCGGCGGCCCGACGGTGGAAGCGTTGTGGTACGGCTATTACACCGTCCTCAACTCGGCCAACAGCGTCATGACCGGGATCGTCAAGGACAGTGTGTGTTTCGACCAAGACTGCGCCGCGGACAACACCATCACGACGCGGAATACGGCGATGGCCAAGATGCTGCAGGGCATGGCATTCGCCGGAATCGCGATGGTCTATGATCAGGGATTCTTCGTCGATGAGAACACCGATCTGACGAATCCGTCGGCCCTGCCGTTCAGCACGCGCGCCGAGCTGCGAGATTCCGCGATCGTGAAGTTCAACGAGGCCTACACGATCGCCGCTGCGGGCAGCTGGAGTACGGAGGCCGATTGGATGGGTGTTGGCCAAACCCAGACCTACACGGCCGCCCAGATGGCCCAGCTCATCCGTACGATGGAAGCGGAGCTGATCGCGTTGTGGCCGCGCAACGGCGCCGAGAATACGGCGGCAGACTGGGCATCGGTCGCGTCGTATGCCTCCCAGGGCATCAGCAGCACGGCAACGCCGTTCAGCTGGGAGTATTTCATCGACGTCAACTCGCGCGAATGCGGCATCGACTGCATCAAGAACTGGGGCAATTCAGTGTCCACAGAGCGCGTCGACACCCGTGTGGCCGCGCTCCTCACCACTAACCACGTGGACCCCTGGCCGGCGCCGAGCGGCAACCCCTGTCCGACGATTTCATCGGACAAGCGCGTTGGCGACGGCACATATGGGCCCCCGAACAACGACAACTTCGACGCGGTCGCGATCGCTCCGGCCGACGCTGGTGCAGGCACGGACTACGCCTGCGCGGGCGTGGCCATCTTCCCGGCGGCGCGTGGCTCATATCACCAGAGCAACCTGCAGCACGTCCGCTATCACCAGCTCGCCAGTCGCGGGGAAGACCTGCCGGCTGACGATGGTACGGGACAGGACCCGATGTACACGCCGCAGATGAACGACCTGCTCTGGGCCGAGGGTCTGGTCCGGAGCGGTGGCGATCTGGCCCTCGCCGCGGCGAAGATCGACAACTCACACGTGACGCGTGGTGGACTCCCCTCCACTGTAGGCCTGGGGGCGCCAGAGTTGATCACGGCGATACAGTACGAGCAGGAGATCGAGTTCATGGGTCAGGGCGTCGATCCCTTCTTTAACCGTCGCCGCTCGGGATACAACGCGCCGGCGGCGGGGGGTCGGCCAGCATACGTGGACGGCCTGATCACCAACACGCCCCGGCACATGCCCGTGCCCGCAAAGGAGCTCGACATTCTGCTCCGCGCGGTCTACACGTTTGGCGGGCCGAGCTCTCCCGATATGTCGGCCGCGGTCGAGGGCGGGGTGAAGCGGGAGACCGTGGAGCAGCGCTTCCGCGCACTGGAGAACGCGCGGCCGGGCTACCTCACTCGCTTCCTTCCGAGCGACATGCGGTTCTAAGCTGATCTGATGTGAGCTGGAAGAAGGGGCGGGAGCGATCCCGCCCCTTCTATTTTTGTGGACGAATCGTGATCTCGCGCTGCCCGACGGTCAGAGGCAGCACCTGCTCGCGCCCGCCCGGCCAGCGGATCCACAGCGCAGTCGGCTTCCGGGTGTGGCCGAGGACCTGCACGCCGCCATTTTGCGACCAATACCCCGATCCCGCCTGGATCTCCCGCACCGGCCCGGCGGTGTCGCCATAGTGGAGCTGCAGCTGCGTCCCGATCCCGGTCGGATTGCCGGGCGGGCCGACGACGCGCACGCGCAGTCCCGGCGTCGCGCCGACATTGTGAAAGAGCTTTGTCGCCGCGCCGTTCTCACTCACCACGAGATCCAGGCGCCCATCGCCGTCGTAGTCGGCGTACGCGGCGCCACGCTGCTCGCCGTAGACGATCAGGCCGGAATGCTCGCCGTCAACCGGTTGCAAGCCGCCGGCGCCGTCCCCGCGCAGCAGCAGGCTTCGGCCGGCGTCAAAGCGAGGTGTCGGCACGGCCGTCGCGAAAAAGTTCTGGCTGAGAAACACGTCTTCGTTGCCGTCGCCGTCGAAATCGGCCACGCCTGCATAGAACGCAGGCGCGAACTGCGCGTCGGGCGGCAGGACACGCGCCTCGAAATGATCGCCGCGATTCAGAAACGCCATGTTGTCCAGCGTGGTCGCGGTCAGTACGGCCTCGGCACGACGCGAACCGATGACTCGATCGATCGTGGCATCGGCATAGGCCGTGAAGCCTGGGATCCGCCGCGGGAGTGCAGGGAAGGCCGCAACGAGCCGGTCGAACGACTCCACCGGGGCGATTCCCTTCAATCGTGGATCGCGGCGCGCCAGCAGGAACTCCGGCCGTCCGCTGCCGCTGAAGAAGCCCCAGTACAGATACAGCGGGTCGTCCGGACCCGCGGAATAGTCGGTATTCCGGCCCCAGCTCGTCGCCACGATGTCCAACCGGCCGTCGTTATCGAGATCGCCCGTGGCGATTCCATTCCACCGGCTCGTGACACCGGAAAGACCTGGAAATACAGAGGCGGTAAATCGCCCGTGATTATTGATGAATACGCGGATCTCATTCCATTCGATCGCGAGCACGAGATCGGGCCAGCCGTCGCCGTTCAAGTCCGTGAACTCCGCGGCGGAGACCAGCCCCACGTCCCCGAGGAGCCGGTCGTTGACGCTGTCGGGTACGAACGATCCGTTTACGGATCTGTACAATCGTGACGACGCCGGCACCGGGTACCCGCCGGGAATGACACGACCGCCGACAAACAGGTCCAGGGCTCCATTACCATCGTAGTCGGCAAGTGCCAACGGTCCCGTACTGGCCCGATCGCCGGGGATGACCGATATAGCCTTGCTGTTTTTCGCCGAGTACAGGACAACGCTCGGCGTACTCCGCACCGCGTCCGCCGAGAGCTGCTCGTAACTCGAGACGCCGGCCAAAATGCCAAGCGGTGAGCTCAGAACAGTTGTGAGATCACCGACGGCCGGAGGATACTTGATTGAGGCTGCCTGCAGTCTCGAACCGAGATTCTTGAACCACGTCAACGTTCCCGTCCGTCCTGTTCCAACGACCAGGTCCTCTAATCCGTCGCCATCGATGTCGGCCCATGCCACCCCGGGTCCGAGCTGCGATAACGCGCCTGGGAGCAACGGCTGCCGCGCATAGTCGTTGAACAACGGCTCGACATGCTCGTGCCCGCCCAGTTGACTCGATACATCTTTGAAAAGCGGAAGAACTGCAACGTGCGATGTGAGGCGCGCGGCATTGGCTGTCGAAGATTCGATGACCTCGTACTCGCGATTCGGCAGCGCGCTATCAATCACGCTGCGCGCTCCATCCCGCCAGTCCACTTCGATCCGCACGTGTGCCGCTGCGCCCGTCGCGAAGGTCAGACTCGCGGCCGAGCTCGAGAGATACGATCCACCAGCGATGATTTCGCGCTCCTGGATCGGTAGATGCGCACTCGGTAGGGGCGCATGATGCTGCGCCCCTACATCGATTACTGTCACCCTACTTCCAATGCCCGCCGTGTTCGGAGCCTTCCCGCGCAATCGCACTTCAACTCTCGGCGCGGTCGCATCGTTACGCAGGACGGCGGCCGGGCTGCCAAGGCGATTGATCACGACGTCGAGATCGCCGTCGCCGTCGAGATCGGCGAGTGCCATGCCGTGCGAGATGTCCGGGCCGAGGTCGAAGCGCCAGCGCGTGCTCGCGTCTTCGAAGGTGAGATCGCCGCGGTTTCGGAACGCCATGTTGGGGAGCTTGAGCGGTGGGTAGTCGAACAGCATGCGCCGCCAGTCAAACCCGCTTCCGCCCGCCGCCCCACTGCTCATGAGGTTCCGCAGCCGATACTGTGTATCGCCGTCCATGATGTCGCTGACGTGCCCGGTGCCGACCAGGATGTCTTCCCACCCATCCAGATCGACATCGAGAAACTCGGTCGACCACGTCCACCCCGACGCCCCGAGCCCCGCGTAGCGGGCAATTTCCGCGAAGGTTCCGTCGCCACGGTTGAGCTGGAGGGTGTTTCGCTGCATCTGCGGCCGATCGCTTCCCGTGCCTGGCTGTTTGAGGACAGCGGTGTGCGTCGGGATCTCGGTCTTGAGCCGTTTCGTGTCTCGACTCAGCATGTCGACTTCAAAGAGATCTGGAGCACCGTCCCGATTGACGTCTCCAACGGCGATCGCCATCCCGGAGTTGCTCGTCGCGCGCACGGCGTACCAGGGCGCCAACCGGAAGTGGCCCCGCCCGTCGTTGACCCAGTACTGATCGGGGTCTTCGAAGTCGTTGGCGACGTAGAGGTCGGGCGCGCCGTCATTGTTGAGATCGACGAACATCGCCGCCAGGCCGAAATATTCAGGCTCGTCGGTGAGTTGCTTGCCGGCCTCGTCGACGAAGCGCGGATTGTGCCCGAGGGGCTCGCGCGTGAAGTGTCCCGCTCCGTCGTTCATGTAGAAGAAGTCCGGATCGGCGCGCTGCTCGAGGCTGATGCCGCCGAGGTCGGGGCGGTCCGCCAGCCGGTAGTCGCGGCGGTACGGCTCGCGGACTTCATACTGATTGGGACCGAGCTGGCGGGTGACCTGACCGAACGAGCG
>QHUB01000085.1 GCA_003221035.1 Gemmatimonadota bacterium | reverse complement strand
CCGGCGCCACCGGTAACTCCGGAGCAACGGCGTCCGGGGTCTTGAGACCGTTGCCGGTGATGCACAGAACCAGCTCGTCATCGGCGGCGAAACGCCCTTCGGCCGCCAACGTCAGCGCCGCGGCGACCGTTACTCCGCCGGCGGTCTCCGTAAAGATCCCCACCTCCTCAGCCAGCAACCGGATCCCGGTGACGAGCTCGGCATCCGAGACCGCCGCGGCCCACCCGCCCGATTCGAGAATCGCGCGTTTGGCGAACACGCCGTCGGCAGGGTTTCCGATGGCGATCGACCGCGCGATCGTTTTCGGGACGACCGGTGTGATCGTGTCGGCATTGTCGTGCACCAGCTGCACGATGGGCGCGCACCCGGCCGCCTGGGCCCCGAACACGCGCGGCTGGCCTCCGCTCACGAGCCCGGCGGCGGTGAACTCCCGGAATCCCTTGCGGAGTTTGGTCACGAGTGAGCCGCCGGCCATCGGCGCAATCACCGCGGTCGGCAACCGCCAACCGAGCTGCTCGGCGATCTCGAAGGCGAGCGTCTTGGAGCCTTCACCGTAGTAGCCGCGCAGGTTCACGTTCACGATGCCCCAGCCGAACTGATCGGCGACCTGCGCGCACAGGCGATTGACGTCGTCGTAGTGACCGCGAACGCGGACGAGCCGTGCGCCATATACGGCGGTCCCCACGACCTTCGCCGTCTCGAGCTCCTCCGGAATGAAGATCCAGGCTTTGAGGCCGGCGCGAGCAGCCTGCGCGGCGACCGCGTTGGCAAGATTGCCCGTGGACGCGCAGCCGATGGTGTCGAGCCCAAACGCCGCGGCCGCGTTGATTGCGGTTGCGACGACGCGGTCTTTGAACGAGAGCGACGGATGCGACACCGCGTCGTTTTTCACCCAGGCGCGCGCGACGCCAAGGCGCGCCGCGATCCGGGGCGCCTCGACGAGCGGCGTGCCCCCGGTATCGAGTGACAGCACGGGGTCGCCGTCGAACGGCAACCACTCGCGGTAGCGCCACAGGGACCAGGGCCGCGTGGCGATGTCCTCTCGCGTCGGAAGCACACGCGCCGGATCGAGCACAGGGTCCAGTGGCCCCAGGCAGTGCTCACAGATGGCAGTGGGTGAAGCCTCATGGTCGGCGCCGCAGGCCCGGCACCGCTGGGGCCGCGGACGCACACCGAGCGCGGTAGCGCGAGTGGCTGTCATGCCGTGACTGCCGCGACTACCGGGTGTACGGTGCGCTGACGCGCCGCGCGAATCAGCGCCTCATCTGCGGCGTCGATCTGATAACAATGTTCCGGTCCCGGGAACGCGCCCGCGCGCACGTCGCGCGCATATTCCGCAAACGCCCGCTCGACATTCGCACCGACATCGGCATATCGCTTCACGAATTTGGGCGCGATCTCACCCACAAAGTTGCCCAGGAGATCGTGCGAGATCACCAGCTGGCCATCGACTTCCGGTCCCGCGCCGATGCCGTACACCAGCAGATCCACCCGTTCTCTGACGAAGGCTGCGGTCTCGGCAGGCACCGCTTCCAGCAGAACCGAAAACGCGCCCGCTCGCTCGAGTGCCTCGGCGTCGCGCAGCAGCTGCTCGGCAGCCGCGAGCGACTTGCCCTGCACGCGGTAGCCGCCGAGCTGGCCGAGACTTTGCGGAGTGAGGCCGAGGTGACCCATGACGGCGATGCCGGCATCCACCATGGCGCGGACGCGGCGTGCGACGCGGCTTCCCCCTTCACACTTCACCGCGTCGCAGCCGGCCGCTATGAAGGCACCAGCACTGCGGATCGCTGTTTCATCGGAGGGCTGATACGACAGGAACGGCAGATCGCCAACCACGAAGGCGTGTTTGGCGGCACGCGTGACGGCGCGGATGAAGACGAGCATCTCATCCAGGGAGATCTGCAAGGTGCTTGGCAGGCCCAGCATGGTCATGGCCGCGGAGTCGCCGACCAGAATCATGTCCACACCCGCGCGGTCGGCGAACGTCGCCGTGGGATAATCGTAGGCGGTGATGAACACCGCTTTTTCGTGGCGGGCTTTCAAGGCGGACAACGTGGCGACCGTGACTTTGCGGGCGGTCATCGCTCCTCCGGCGTGAAGCCGCGAGAAAGCGAGTTCCGAAAACAACCATCGCCCGGACTAATAAAGCCGCGGGCGAGTTCGCTTTTTAGCACTTTGTTTAACGTGGCGGCAATACGCGGCAAATGACCACGAGTCTTCAGTTGTACGACTAGTCTACCCCTGCGGCCCTGGTGCCGTCAAGGGCTACTCGGTATCGATCTGCGCCCGCTGCAGGTGCCCGGAGAAGTCCACGTAGATCGTCTTCGTCTCCGAGTAGAAGTCGTACACCTCCCATCCACCCTCGCGATGGCCATTCCCTGTCTGCTTGACGCCCCCAAACGGCAGGTGCGCCTCCGCGCCGATCGTCGGCGCGTTGACGTACGTGATGCCCGTATCGAGATCGGTCATCGCCGTGAAGGCGGCATTCACGTCGCGCGTGTACAGGGAGGAGGATAGTCCGTACTTCACGCCATTATTGATCTGAATCGCGTCCGGCAGGTCCCGGGCTCTGAGCACCGCCAGCACCGGACCGAAAATCTCTTCCTGTTCGACGCGCATTCCCGGTTTGACGCCTGTCAGCACTGTCGGCTCGTAGAACCAGCCGCACTCGAGCCGCTTGTCGCTCTGGGGGATCTTGCCGCCCAGCGCGACACTCGCGCCCTCTTTCTTGGCGATGTCGACATACTCGGCCACCTTCTGGCGCGCGTCTTCGTGGATCAGAGGCCCGACTTCGCTCTTGGAATCGAGGCCGGGACCCAGGCGCAGCTTGCCGGCGCGATCGACCAGCATCTGCACGAACTTGTCGTGGACTTTCTCCTGCAGAATCAGGCGGCTCGTGGCGGTGCAGCGCTGGCCCGTGGTGCCGAAGGCACCCCACAAGACGCCGTCCAGCGCGAGATCGAGGTCGGCATCGTCCATCACGATCATCGCATTCTTGCCACCCATCTCGAGCGACAGGCGCTTGTGCATCCTCCCGCACGTCGCGCCGATCGCCGAGCCGGTATCGGTCGATCCGGTGAAGGAGATCACGGGCACCTCGGGATGCTCGACGAGCGCGCGGCCCACGACCGAGCCTTGCCCATGCACGAGCTGGACGACCTCCGGCGGCACGCCGGCCTCGAGCAACACCTCGACCAGCAAATGCGCCGTGTGCGGGACGTCCTCGGCGGGCTTGAAAATCACGGCGTTCCCGCACAGCAGCGCGGGAAACATTTTCCAGGTAGGAATCGCGAGCGGGAAGTTGAACGGCGTGATCAGGCCCGCGATCCCGATGGGCCGGCGATAGCTCATCGCCCACTTGTTCCGCAGCTCCGACGGCACGACACGCCCGAACAGGCGCCGCCCTTCCGTCGCCGCATAGAATGCCGTGTCGATGCCTTCCTGCACGTCGCCACCCGTCTCGGCGACGACCTTCCCCATCTCACGCGTCATCGCGCGCGCGACCTCATCCTTGCGCTGCACCAGCAGCTGACCCACACGCTGCAATACCTGGCCGCGGATCGGTGCTGGAGTCTTGGACCACTGCGCAAAGCCGCGTTTGGCGGACGCGATGGCGCGCTTCAGGTCGTCCGCGCCCGAGCGCGGAAACACACCGATGACGTCGTTCCAGTCCGCCGGATTGCGGTTCTCGAAGTACTCACCCGTCGCGGGGACGACCCAATCACCGGCGATGAAGTTCTTGAATTGTGGCGGAGCCATGGCTCTCAGGGTGAGGGACAGAGGAAAGGGACGGGAGTCTTGCCATAGAAGCGCGGCAGCAGTTGCCGGCCTGCGAGCGCGAGCCCCCAGATGGTCAGCACGATCGAGAGTGTATGCGCAATGCCGAGACGCCGCCGCCAGGAGGTCAACGCGCTCCACACACCCGCGACGGTCACCACCGTGGCGCCGGTGAGATAGAAGGCGAGCCTGAGGCCGCACGCGTGCGGGTACGGCCACAGGAGCATCCCGACGCCCAACGCAAGGCCGAGGCCCACACGCATCCAGGTCGTGACCCAGGCTCGACCGCGCGCGGGACCGGCGTGCAACGTACCGGGAGCCGCGGTGGCTCCTACACCGGGACGGGGAGAAACGGGAACTGTGGGTACGCCGCGGCCGAGCGCGGGCTCGGCATCGGGCAACTTCGCGAGCAGCTTGTCCACCTCGCGCATCTCGCGGTCCCAGTCGCGGTCCTTCTGGTCTTTCTCTTTCTCCTTCACGTTACGCTTCCCCCTTCACCCGCTTCACCCACACGGCCGAGGCCGTAGCGCTCGATCTTCTTGTAGAGATTGCTGCGCGGCATCTGCAATGTGCGCGCGGTCTCCGACACGTTCCAGTCGTGCTCCTCCAGCTTGCGATACAGGTAGGCTCGCTCAGCCGCCTGCTTGAACTCCTCGAATGTCGGGGCGCGCAGCCAGGACGCGTCTGCACCGCCACTCTCACCCTCACCCCCAGCCGGCGGCACCGCCGGAGCCTTCCATCGTGACCCTCCCCCGTCCCCCGCTCCCTTGCCCACGAGCCGTTCGACATCAGCCGGCTTCACCACGCGTCCTGACGCGAGAATCAACAGCCGCTCGACCGCGTTCTTGAGCTCGCGAATGTTGCCGGGCCAATCCTGCGCCGTCAGCCGCTCCACGGCCGCGAGCTCGAACTCCTTGCGCGGAACTCCTTCTTTCGTCAGCTCGGCGATGAAGTGGCTGATGAGCTGTGGGACATCGGTGCGCCGCTCGCGGAGCGGCGGCACATGAATCGGAATCACGTTGAGCCGGTGCAGCAGATCCTCGCGGAACCGGCCCTCTTCGATCTCGGCACTCAAGTGTTTGTTGGTCGCGGCAATCACCCGCACGTCCACGGGCACGGCTTTCCCCGAACCGACCCGCGAGATCGTGCCCTCCTGCAGGGCCCGCAGGACCTTGGCCTGGGCCGAGAGGCTCATGTCGCCGACTTCGTCGAGGAACAATGTGCCGCCGTCGGCCAGCTCGAACTTTCCCGCGCGATCCGAAAACGCGCCGGTGAAGCTTCCCTTCATGTGGCCGAACAGCTCACTCTCGATGAGCTCGCCGGGGATCGCCGCGCAGTTCACTTCGATGAATGGTCCCTGGGCGCGCGGGCTCAACGAGTGGATCGCCCGCGCCACCAGTTCTTTGCCCGTGCCGTTCTCGCCGGTGATCACGACTCGCGCCGGAGTCGGCGCGACCTTCTCGATCAGCGCGATCACGCCGCGGATCGCCTTGCTCGACCCGACGATCTCGTATTGCGCGCGGAATTCCTGCTTGAGACGCACGTTCTCGTGCACGAGCACGACATGCTGCAGCGCATTCCGCAGCGTCAACAGGATGCGATCGGTATCGAGCGGTTTTTCGAGGAAATCATACGCGCCGAGCTGCGTGGCTTCGACGGCGGTCTGGATAGTGCCGTGGCCGGAGATCATCACGACCTGTGCCTGCGGATCGAGCTCGCGGATCTTCTTGAGCGTCTCGAGCCCGTCCATCCCTTCCATCTTGACGTCGAGAAAGACGAGGTGCGGCTTGAACTCGGGATAGACGCCGATCGCCTCGTGGCCGGACGCGCTCGCCTGGACTTCGATCTCCTCGTATTCCAGAACTTGCTTCAATGCTTCGCGAATCCCCTTCTCGTCATCCACGATCATGACGCGACGGGGACTCACGGCGATCTCCGCGCTCGCTTGTAGAGCACGACACCGGTCGTGTGCACCTTCACGTCGGTCACAGCGGGATCGACTTTGACCGGCAACGCGCCGTTCGGCGTCGAACCCGCCATCTGTTTCGTGAGCTGTTTGACGAACGGCCCCGGAATCTCGATGCCCCGCAAGCTCATTTCGGTGATGTCGTAGTACGCCGTCCCGGGCCGTCCAATGGAAACCGTGCCGGCCATGCGCAACGGCTCGTGCGCGCCGAACATGCCGGCGAAGGGGCCGAGCGTGCCGGGCGGCAGGGCGCGCGTATCGAGACGCGCGTACAAGATCAACTTGTCTTCCTGTAATTCGACGCGCAGCGAGTCGTACATCTTGCGCACGTTCCAGTCCATGCCGCCGCCGATGAGGGACGCCATCTCGTTCGGCGTCAGCACGACCGAATCCGGGCCGCTGCCGGTGCGCAGCCCGCCGACCTTCTTTTGCCCCGACGCCGTGGCCGAGGGCGTCGGGGCCCCGACGGCTGTGTCCGCGACCGACGGTAGCGCGGTGGAGCGTCCGAACCAGTGCGCGACGGTCGCCATGAGTGGCGCCCGGAACCACCACGCGAGTGCCAGCGCGCCGATCACGATGACCGCGCAGCCGAGCTTGAATACGCCCTTAAGACAGCCGTTCATGGTATTTCACCTGATACACCGGTCCCTCTGGTTTCAGCGTGCTCTCCATCAGGTCCACCTCATCGACGCTGACGGTTTCAGCGAAATCGGTGCCGGCGAGCATCGCTTCGAGCCCCGTGAAGTCGCGCGGCCGTGCATCCCGCGCGGCGCGCCCAAGCGTCACGTGTGGGCGAAACGCTCGCGCCTCGGTCGGAAAGCCCAGCGGCGCGAATGCCTGCTCGATGCCGTGCTGTAACAGCTCGAGACTCGGCTCGGGCGTCACCCCAGCCCACAGCACATGTGGGCGGTGATAATCGGGAAAGACGCCGAACCCCGTGATCTGGAGCGCGAGCGGCCGTGGCTCGCTGCGCGTGCCAGCCGCCTGCTTCAGCGCCGCCACGAGCTCCGCTTCCTGTGACTCATCCACGTCCCCCAAGAACTTGAGACTCAGATGAATGTTTTCCGGCCGCACCCATTTCACCGGCAACTGCTCGCGACGCTCACGCACAGGCGCGAGTGCGTCCCAGAGCCCCCGGCGCACGGCGTCGGGAAAGTTCAGGGCGACGAACGCTCTAACAGGCTCCCCCGTCGGTAGCCACGCGGGTCGATCTCTACCTGCGCAAAGCCCAGCGACTCGAGATGTGCCGTGATAGTCGCGCGACGCGCTTCGAGCCATGGAATCCAACCGGCCTCGACTTCGAGCCGAGCGCGATCACCGAGGTGGCGGAGACGCAAATCACCGGTGACCCCCAACTCGCGCAGATACGCTTCCCCCATCTCGACCTGTTTCAACCGCGACGGCGTGATCGACAGTCCGTATTGCACTCGGCTCGACAGACAGGGCGCCGCGGGGGCATCCCACGTCGGCAGTCCCAGCGCGCGCGAGGCTTCCCGGATCTCAGCCTTGGTGAGGCCGGCCTCCGCGAGAGGCGACCGAACGCCGGCGGCAATCCCTGCCGTCCTGCCAGGACGATGCTCGTGCATGTCGTCGGCATTCGTGCCGTCGCAAAGCACGGCCAAACCACGCTCCGCCGCGAGCGGGACCAGGCGCTGCCACAGCTCGGTCTTGCAGTAGAAGCACCGGTTCGTGGGATTGGCGAGATAATTCGCGTCCTCGAGCTCATGCGTCTCGATCTCGATGAGCGGAATGTCGAATTGGCGGGCCAGTTGGCGGGCGATCCGCCACTGGGCATCGGGATACGAGGGACTGCGCCCAATCGCCGCGAGCATCCGGTCCTTCCCGAGCTCCTGACGCAGAATAACGGCCAGGTAGGCAGAATCGACGCCGCCGGAATACCCAAGCAGGACTGAGGGATAGCTTCGAATAAGGGCGCGCACCGATTCCATGGGCGGAATACTACCCCTGCGATTGTCCTAATCCAAGGACAGTCCGCAAGCTGGAAACTGGGTAGCGTTACAGAACGTTCAAGGCGAAGCCGGAGAAAACTCCCAATGCCCACAACGATCCGAATGCCGGGCTTGATTCCAACGGAGCCTGACTGAGATGACGACGCTCAAAGGCAAAGCGCTCGTCGCGTATCTCGTCGTGTGCGTCTTTTGGGGCTCGACCTATCTCGCCATCAAGGTGGGTGTGACCGAGCTGCCGCCGTTTCTCTTCGCGGGGCTGCGATTCATGGTCGCCGGATTGATTCTGGCGACCATCGCGCGCGTCCTCGGTGACCCATTCCCGCGCCGCACTGACTGGCGCACCCTGGCCATCGTCGGCGTGCTGCTGCTCGCGGGCGGCAACGCGTTTGTCGTGTGGTCGGAGCAATACATCGGCTCTGGGATAGCAAGCATCTTCGTCGTCACCGTCGCAATGTGGACGGCGCTGTTCGACGCGATCATCCCCGGCGGGCAGAGCGTCCTCAACTGGCGGGTCGTCGCCGGACTGGCCCTCGGCTTCCTCGGCACGCTGTTGCTGATCGGGGCGACGCCGGCCGAAATTCTCGCCGCCGACAAGCGCGGGCCCCTCGCCCTCACCATGGCGAGCGCGTCCTGGTCGCTCGGGTCAGTCTATGCCAAGCGGCATCCGACGCAGTCGAGTCCATACATGGGCGCGGCCTTTCAGATGATCGTGGGAGGCGGGACTGTCGCGCTCGTCGGGACGATCCTCGGTGAATGGCCGGCCTGGCACCTGAGCGCGCGTGGAATCGGCGCCATCGCCTACCTCGTCGTCTTCGGGTCGATCCTCGGCTATAGCGCGTACACGTACGCATTGCGCCACGCGCCCGCGACCATCGTCGGCACCTACGCCTATGTGAATCCGGTGATCGCGGTGCTCCTCGGGTGGCTCTTGCTGCGTGAACCCGTCACCGCGCGCACATTTATCGCGATGGGGATGATTGTCGTGGCCGTGGTGTGGATTCAGTTCTCCCATAAGCTGCGCCGGACGGTCGGACTGTCCGACAGTGGGACGGAACGCGCATTTACAGTCGGACCGTCCGACAGTCCGACCATCCGACCGGAGCCCGAGGCGAGCGCGTGATTTCTCTGCCCCAGGATGCCGTCTTGCTGGTCGTCGATGTCCAGAAAGGCATGGACATCTACGCCGCCAAGCTCAACCGCAACAACCCCGATCTCGAGCGCAACATCGCGCGACTCCAGGCGGCGTGGCGGAAGACGGGTCGGCCGATCATCCATGTCCAGCATCTTTCCCGGGAGGCGCAATCACCGCTGCGGCCAGGACAGCCGGGCGTGGAGATCAAGGACGAAGTCCGTCCGCTCACCACCGAGCCGGTGGTACAAAAGTCGGTCAGCAGCGCGTTCATTGGAACGACGCTCGAGGCCGATTTACGTCGGCGCGGCTACACCACGCTGATCGTCGTAGGAATGCAGACGAACATGTGCGTCTCCACGACGGCACGAATGGCCGGGAACCTCGGATTCGCGACCTACGTCGTGTCCGATGCGACCGCGACATTCGATAACGTCGGCCCCACCGGGAAGCGCTACGCGTCCGACCTGCTCCACGATGTCGCGCTCGCGGATCTCAATGGCGAGTTCGCGACCGTCGTGGACACGAAAACCGTGCTGGAGCGTGTCTCATGACCGCCGCAATCCGCAAAGTCAATCTCACGGAAATGTTCGGCCGGTTTCAGGATCAGTGGAAACCAAAGATCGTCGGCGAGGTGAACGACAGCTTCGTCAAGCTCGTGAAGCTCAAGGGGGAGTTCGTGTGGCACCATCACGATCATGAGGACGAGATGTTTCTCGTCGTGAAAGGCCGCCTGCGGATGCAGCTGCGCGACCGGGAGATTCATGTCGCCCCGGGCGAATTCATCATCATCCCGCACGGCGTCGAGCATAAGCCGGTCGCCGACGATGAGACCGACGTGCTGCTGTTCGAGCCCCATTCGACGCTCAACACCGGCAACATCCATAATGAACGCACCGTCGCCAGGCTTGACCGTCTCTAGAGCCCGCCTCGCCGAACTCTCGCTCGACCCGGCCGACGCCGCCGAGTGGGAGGAGTTGCGCCAGCTCGGCCACCTGATGGTGGACGAGATGCTCGACTATCTGCGGACCGTGCGCGAACGGCCGGTCTGGCAGCCGGTGCCGGCCGACGTTCGCGCGCGCCTGTCGGGCCCCGCGCCGCGCACGCCGACACCCGCGGCAGACGTGTACGAAGAATTCAAGCGCGACGTACTCCCCTACCCGACCGGCAACACGCATCCGCGGTTCTGGGGCTGGGTGATCGGCACCGGCACCCCGCTCGCGATGCTGGCCGACATGCTCGCCTCGGGCATGAACCCGCAGGTGGCCGAGTTCGACGACGCCCCGGCGGTCGTGGAAAACCAGGTGATCGGCTGGCTGGTCGAGCTCCTGGGATTGCCCGCCGGGACGCACGGACTGCTCGTCTCCGGTGGCTCGATGGCGAACTTCGTGGGGCTGGCCGTCGCGCGAAACGCGCGCGCCGGCTTCGATGTGCGCGAGGAAGGCCTCAAGGCCGCGCCCCAGCTCACGGTCTACGCGTCGAGTGAAACGCACTCCTCGGTGCGCAAGGCGGTGGAGCTCCTGGGCCTCGGCCATGAGGCACTGCGGACGATTCCGGTCACGGCCGACTACACGATCGACCTGAAGGCGCTGCGCGACGCGCTCAGCCGCGACAAGGCGGCGGGAGTGCGGCCGATTTGCATCGTCGGAAACGCCGGCACCGTCAACACCGGAGCGACCGACGATCTCCGCGCCCTCGCCCGAATCGCCCGCGAGGACAATCTCTGGTTCCACGTGGACGGCGCGTTCGGTGCGCTCGCGGCGCTCGTTCCCGACCTCACGCCGCTGGTCGCCGGTCTCGCGGAGGCCGACTCTGTCGCCTTCGACCTGCACAAATGGCTGTACATGCCGTACGAGGTCGGCTGCACACTCGTCCGCGACCAGGCAGCGCACCGCGCCACGTTCAACGTGACGCCCGCGTATCTCGCATCATTCGATCGCGGGATTGCGGCAGGCGGCTTCCCGTTCGCGGAGCGCGGCGTGCAGCTATCGCGCGGGTTCCGGGCGTTGAAGGTGTGGATGTCGTTCAAGACGCACGGCGTGGATGTTTTTTCCCAACTGATTCACCAAAACGTCCGCCAGGCGCATTACCTCGCCGGACTCGTGACGAAGCACCCGCGTCTGGAGCTGCTCGCACCCGCGCCGCTGAACGTCGTCTGCTTCCGATTCGTCGTGCCGGGTGCGAGCGACGAGGCACTGAATGCGCTCAACAGGGAAATCCTGCTGCGGATTCAGGAGAGTGGCCTGGCGATTCCCTCGCAGACGATGCTGAACGGCAAGTTCGCACTCCGCGTGGCGATCACAAATCACCGCAGCCGGCGGGAGGACTTCGATCTCCTCGTCCAAGCGGTCGTCGAGACGGGCTCAGCTCTGCGCGTCCGGTGAGCCGACGATCTTTCCTTCGATCGGATTGCTGAACGAGCGGACGGTGTGGTAGGCGAGATCGATGTCCTTGGCGCTGCCGAATTCGGTCATGACGTCTTCCCAGATCGCTGAGACCGTGCCGCGGCGGCGGCGCGGCTCGATCAGATAGCGAAGCGTCAGCAGAATTCCCGAAGCCGTCGTGCTCGTGTACACGATCGGCGTGAGCTTCCGGTAGTTGATCAGGTATTGCTGCGAAGCCGCCAGCAGGTCCCGCTCCGCCTCGGCCGTGAGATGCTCGGCGTGGCGAAACGCGATCGTCGTCAGAATCTCCTTCGCTTTCTTCCAGTTGCTCTCGTACGTGATCAGCACCGGGACTTCATTCCAGACGTACTTGAACCCCTTGTCGTAGTTCGCGACCGCCTCGGTGAACACGAGCTGGTTCGGGATGTGGACGATGCGTCCGGTGCTCTGATCCGCGTCCACCCAACCACCGATCTCGTTCAGGGTGAACTGGAACAGATGGATGTCGATTACATCGCCCTTGTGCTTCGCGATTTCGACGCGGTCGCCGACCTCGAATGGTCCGCTCCACACAATGAAGGCCCAGCCGGCGAGGTTCGCGAGTGGATCTTTGAGCGCGATCGCGATGCCGGCGGACACGAGACCGAGGAACGTCCCGATGGACTTGAACCCCTCGAGCCACTCGTGACTGATGACCACGACGGCGACGGCGAGGAAGAGATAGGTGACGCTCTTGCGCCAGCGATAGCGGGTCCATGGATCCTTGAACCGGCGGTAGACCACGGCCAGCACCACCCGCTCGAGCAGCCACAACCCGGCGATGACGACAACCGTGATCAGCAGGTGCGTCTGTACCGCCGGACTGAGTCCGAGTCGGTCTTGCAACCAGTCGCTCACGGTGGCCAAAGCTAAGAGTCGTTTTACTTTTGGGCCACCGATGGAACAGCTGCACGTCCTCCGCGACCTCGCCGTCATCTTCGCCGGCTCCCTGCTGGTGATTCTGGTCTTCTATCGGCTCAGGCTGCCTGCCCTCCCCGGCTTCATCGTCGCCGGCATTCTGCTCGGTCCCAACGCGCTCGGACTGGTCTCCGATCCGCACGACGTCGAAGGACTCGCCGAAGTCGGGGTGATCCTCCTGCTGTTCACCATCGGGATCGAGTTCTCGCTGAGCCGGCTCCGTGAGATGGGACGTCAGATTCTCGTGGGTGGTCTCGCGCAGATGGGGTTCACGGTGGTGGCGACGCTCGCGATCGGCCTGGCGCTTCTGGGCGGCTGGCGGGTCTCGCTGTTTCTCGGGTTTCTGATCGCGCTGTCGAGCACGGCGATCGTCCTGAAGGTCATGACCGACAAAGGCGAGATCGATGCGCCGCACGGCCGTCTCGCGACCGGCGTGCTGATCTTCCAGGACCTGTGCGTCGTCCCGATCATGCTGGTCCTGCCGTTCCTGGCCGGCAAGGCGGAAGGCGGCGTGCTCGGGCTTCTCCTCGCCCTCGCCAAGGCGGCCCTCGTCGTCGTGGGGGTGATTCTGGCCGCACGCACGATCGTGCCGCGCGCGCTGTCGGAGATTCTCAAAACGCGCAGCCGCGAGCTGTTCCTGATCGCCGTGATCCTGATCGGCACGCTCACGGCGCTCGCCACGGCCGCCGTGGGCGCCTCGCTCGCGCTCGGGGCGTTTCTCGCCGGGTTGATCATTTCCGAATCGGACTATGGCCATCAGGCGATGGCCGAGCTGATGCCGTTTCGCGACATCTTCATCTCGTTGTTCTTCGTCGCCGTCGGCATGCTGGTCCAGCTCGAGACCATCTGGGCGCATCTCACGCTCACGCTGATCGCGGTCGCGGTCATCATGGGCGGCAAGACATTGTCGGCGGCCGTAGGGCCGGCGCTCATGGGTTACTCGGGAAGAGTGTCCCTGCTGGCTGGCGTCGCCGTCTCACAGATCGGGGAGTTCTCGTTCGTGCTCGCCAAGGAAGGCCGGCTCACGGGATTGCTGCCCGATCTCCTGTATCAACAGTTCCTCGGCGTCGCGGTGATCACGATGCTGGTGACGCCCTTCCTGCTCCAGGGCGGACCGGCGATGCTCGACGCGCTCGAGCGCATCGTGCCGCTCGACCGGCTCCTGCCCGGTTTTCGCCCGCGCGAGCTGGCTCCGGTGCACGAGCAGGTCAAGGACCACGTGCTCATCGCCGGCTACGGGCTGAACGGCCGCAATCTCGCGGCCGCCCTGCGCGCCATTCACGCGCCCTATCTGATCGTCGAGCTGAACGCGCAGACCGTGCGCCGAGCCCGCGCCGAGGGTGAGCCCGCATTCTACGGCGATGCGACTCGTGAAGAGATCCTGCGGGCACTGGGCGTCGAACGCGCACGCATGCTCGTGATCGCGATCTCCGATCCCGCGGCAACCCGGCGCATGGTGCGCGTCGCGCGTGACTTGAATCCCGAGCTCTACATCATCACGCGCACGCGCTACCTCATAGAGATTCCAGAGCTGACCCGGCTCGGGGCCAATGCCGTCATCCCCGAAGAATTCGAGACCTCGATCGAGATCTTCGCGCGTGTGCTGGCGCATTACAACGTCCCGCGCGAGGAGATCGAGCGACTCGTGCGCGAGATCCGCGCGTCGCACTACCAGGCGCTGCGTCCCGGTGCGCGACCGCGGCTCATGTTGCCGGGCACGTTCGACGCATTGCGCCAAATGCAGGTCGAGCGCATCGTCCTCAGTGAAAACTCACCCGCCGTCGGCCAGACAATTGCCGAGACGCAGCTGCGCTCGAAGACGGGCACCCTGATTCTGGCGGTGCGACGCGGTGAGAGCGACGTCGCGACGCCCGAGGCGACCTTCCGGCTCGCGGCGGGAGACGCGTTGGTCGTCGTGGGACAGCCGCAACAGACCAGGCTCGCGGTCCAGTTGCTGACGGGAAAAGGCGCCGCCTAACTCTTGCTCTCGTGATCGCCGACTCGGGTCCGACCGACAACGCTGCTGAGTCGTGGCTCTACGACCGGGTCACCCGGCGCCTGATCCCCCTGCTGTTCTGTTGCTATGTCGCCGCCTACCTCGATCGGGTGAACATCAGCTTCGCCAAGCTGCAGATGCTGAGCGGGCTGCGGTTCAGCGAGGCGGTCTACGGCCTGGGGGCCGGTGTTTTCTTCATGGGCTACTTCTTCTTTGAGATACCGAGCAACATCATCCTCCACCGCGTCGGGGCACGGCGGTGGATCGCGCGCGTCATGCTGACATGGGCCATGGTCTCTGCAGCGATGGTGTTCGTCAGGACGCCCACGTCATTCTACGTCCTGCGGTTTCTGCTCGGCGTTGCCGAAGCGGGCTTTTTCCCCGGCATGATCCTGTACCTGACGTACTGGTACCCCGCCCCGCGGCGGGCGCGGATCATGGCGCTGTTCATGACCGCGATCCCGATCGCCGGCGTCATCGGTGGACCGCTTTCCGGCTGGGTCTTGAAGGCCATGACGGGCGTGCGCGGCCTGGCGGGCTGGCAATGGCTGTTCCTGATCGAAGCCGTCCCCTCGCTCGCCCTCGGCGTCGCGGTGCTTGTCTACCTGGACGACAGCATTGTCGGCGCCCGCTGGCTGACGGCCGCAGAGAAAGAACTCCTGGCGCGCCGCGTCGCAGAGGACCAGACCCAGGTCTCCGCGCACTCGTTGTTCGACGGCCTCACGAATCCCCGCATCTGGATGCT
Source organism: Gemmatimonadota bacterium (assembly GCA_003221035.1). Taxonomy (GTDB): domain Bacteria; phylum Gemmatimonadota; class Gemmatimonadetes; order Gemmatimonadales; family GWC2-71-9; genus 20CM-2-65-7. Next base: position 4,549 of record QHUB01000085.1, on the reverse strand, counting down.
CGCGGCCGTCTACTTTTGCCTGATCGCAGGGCTCTACGGGGCCGGTTTCTGGATGCCGACGCTGATCCAGCGGTCCGGCGTCGCGAGCCCCCTCGCGATCGGCATGCTCACGGTGCTGCCCAACGCCGCCGGCGCCATCGCGATGGTGGCGATCAGCCGCGCGTCCGACGCGGCCCGCGAGCGGCGGTGGCATCTCATTATCCCTGCGTTGGTCGGGGCCGCGGGCTGGCTGCTCACCGTCCGCTATGGCGCGCACAGCGCCGCGGCCCTCTTCGGCATGACCCTCGCGATGGCCGGGGTGACCACGTCGCTCTCGCAGTTCTGGTGTCTGCCCACGGCCATACTCGCGGGCGCCGCCGCCGCGACCGGCATTGCGCTCATCAATTCGATCGGCAACCTCGCGGGCTTTGTCAGTCCCTGGATGATCGGCTGGATCATCGATCGCACGCGGTCGACCGATCTCGGCGTCTACGCCCTCGCGGGGCTCATGTCGATCGGCAGCCTGTTGGTGTTGACGATACCGGGGCGCATGGTCAATCGCTGAGCGCGCCCGGTTCGTCGCCAGCCATCACCCGGATCGAGCGGCGATCGCCGCCGGAAGGCGTCCGCGTGAGTGCACGTGCACCTTGCGGAGAACCTGCTCGGTATGATGGTGTGCAGTATGCTCACTGAGATGCAGGCGGTGTGCAACCTCGGAATTTGACTCTCCCCGCAGGAGCAGCCGCAGGACCTCAGCCTCCCGTTTTGTGAGACGGAAGCGCTGGTGCAGCGCGTCGTCGGAGATGTCATCCGACGCGACGGCGCCGAGACGCGGCCGCGGCAGCACGGCAATCGCGGCGTGAAGCTCCCGCAGCAGGGACGCACACTGGTGGTGCTGCTGAGGACTGAGGAAGATCCGGAGCAGTCCTTCGAGTCGCGTAACCGCATGCGCCAGCGAAACCGAATCCACCATTGTTAGGACGCTCGGAGCGGATGGTTCCGCTCCGTTTCTCCTCGCAGAGCGTTGAATGTGCAGACCCTCCACCGCATGGGCAAGACTGCCCATGCGCCGGCCGTTACTGGGATCAATGATTGAGGTTGCTTCGCGTCATCTGTGCTTGAGCCGGCTCGAGCCGGTGAGGAGATCGCGCATGAGCCGAATACCGAAGGTGCTGCTCGTTGCAGCGCCACTGCTTCTTCTTCCGGCTGCGGTCCCCGCCCAGGCCAGCTTCGACAGCATCGCCGCTCACCTCAAGCCCGGCCAGCATGTCCGCGTCCATGCTTCGGGCGGACCGCGTCTCGAGGGTCGGTTCGCGGCCTTCACGACCGCACCGCCCGTCTTTGAGATCACTGTGGGCGAGACCGTGCAATCCGTTCGTGTCGCTGATTCTCTCTGGGTTCGGGGCAGCGCGACGGTGACAGGGCTGGTCGTGGGCGCGGCAGTCTTTGGCGTGGCCGGCGCCATCGTCGTGCCGTCGCTTTGTACAGGCGAGGTATGCAATAGCGGGGCGTTGACCTTCGCCAGCGCGGGCGTCGGCGCATTGCTCGGCGCCGCTATTGGGTCGGGCATTCATCACTGGCGTCTTCGATACCCCAGCCCGCCCGCCGCCGTGGGTCTGGTCCCACTTCCCGGCGTGCGTCTCGGCATCGCGGTTCTGCTCCAGTCTCCAGCGCGAGCGCGCTAAGAGTGCGGCCGAGAGCACTTGTCACGCGGCGCAACTTGGCGTTGGTGGGAGCGCTGCTGGCGGCAGCGCCCCCGCCCTCGGCCGTCGGTCAGACGCAAGATCAGACCCGTTCGGCAGACAACCCCTGTTTCCATGCCCGCCCGGCGCCGGCGTGTAGCGCCTTCTTCCTCACCAACGCCGGCGCCTACATCGGCAACGGGGGTCGTGCCAGCGTGGATTGGGGCTTCATGGCGAACACGAGTAGACGGAATGCGTTCGGCGCCTCCTGGTTCGTCAGTCTCGATGAGGATGAATTGAGCACCGGACCGGTGGCCCGCTACCGTCGCTGGTTTGATAACGACCGCTCACTCGACCTGGCAGTCGGGACGCCGGTGTACACCAGCGAGAATCTCAAGCCTGGCTCGATCCTCGCGTCCGTCAAGTACAACCCGGTCCACTGGTTTGGCGTCGCCCTGCGGCCGGAGATGGTGCGACGCACGGTTTACGAGTGCGTCGACGCGAGCTGCACAGCGCAGACAACGCGCACGGCGAGCTCCGGGCGCGTGTTCTTCGGCGTAGAGTTCGGCTGGACCCCCGGACTTGTCCTGTCCATCGGCGGCGGCCTCGCCTTGGGCCTGGCCTTCCTCGCATACGCCGGATCCGATTGAGCTGCACACCCCCTACTGCATCACCTGAGGCGTCTATGCGGTCTCGATTTCCCGCCGGGCTCGTCCCCGTCCTCACCATCAGCGCCCTGCTCGCCGCCTGTGATCGCGCCGAGCGACCCCTGGCCCCCGACGCGGGCCAACCGCAGTTCAGTGTGTCCGCGACCACCCAGGTCCACTTCGTGGCCAACGGGGATTTCGGAAATGCCAGCTGGTTCGAGGTCGATCCCGCCGGGGGCTTCACGTTTGGATCCATCGCCGTGAACCGCGGCGGACCCACCAACGATCCCCAGACACTCCTTAATTATTCTGTGTTTCAGTGCGACCCATCCTTCTCCTGCAACACCATCCGGGAAGGCTCTGGGCTGATCCCGAACCGTGATCTCCGCAGTGGCGGCAATTCCCTGAGCCTGAGCACCAACACAACCGGCAATCCGAACTTCGTCGTCTCCGTGGGACCCACGGGAGTCGTGTCCGCGGATTGGCGCGCCAATGGGCTCTTTACCCAAAGCTCGACGGCAATCAATCAAATCACCTTCCCCAGCTTCACCGAGCATTCGCAAGGCAGCTTCTCCTCCGCCTCCGCCAACGCGACGGGCAACATCGCCGGCGTGGCGCTCTCCCCCGCGAGCTCCGGTGAATTCGGGTCGAACCACCAAATGACGATCGACATTTCGCGTACGAATGCCGCCGGCCTGGCAGTGACACAACTGGGAGGGGGCGTGGACGTGACGGCGCAGACCCAGTCGGCGGCGAGTGCCGTTCCGCTCCTGACGGCCGCGACGAGCACCTCTGCGGCAAGCCAGTTCCACTTCGTGGCCAACGGGGACGTCGGAAATCTCAACTGGTTCGAGGCCGATCCCGCGGGGGGATTCACCTTCGGCTCCCTCTACGTCAGCCGCGGCGGACCGACGACCGATCCGCAGACGTTCCTCAGTTACTTCGTGTTCCAGTGCGATCAGTTCTTCGTGTGCAACGCTGTCCGGGATGGCTCTGGGGTGATCCCGAACCGGGACTTGAGCGGCGGTGGCAATTCCCTGAGCTTGCGGACCAACACAACCGGCAATCCGAACTTCAACACCTTTGCGGGACCAGCCGGACTGGTGTCCGTGAATTGGCGCGCCAATGGGCTCTTTACGCAGAGCTCGAGCGGCAGCAGTGAATACAGTTTCCCCGGCGTCACCCATCGTTCCCACGGGAGCTTCACGTCGGCCTCCGCGAACGCGACGGGCAGCATTGTCGACGTGCCGATCTCGTCCAATGGCTCCGCCGATATCGGCACGAACCACCAGATGACCATCGACCTCATCAGGAGCTCGAACGTTGGCCGTGGCCCCTGCGTGGCACCACCCGACGGCCTGCGGGCCTGGTGGCCGGGTGATGGGGACACGCGTGACCTCGTCGGAAGAAATCCCGCCAACGGCAATTTCAACGTCTTCGTCATGAAAGTGACCGGCTCCGGGGCAACGCAGCTCACGGACGTCCCAGGGTACAACGCGCGTCCCAACTGGTCGCACGATGGACGCAGGATAACGTTCACCGCCTGTCGCGTGACTGATTCGAGCTGCGAGGTCTACGTCATGAATGCGGACGGTTCGGGGCAGACCAAACTGACCGACAACTTCTCGGCCGATTTCATGTCCGTGTGGTCACCGGACGACCAGCGAATTGCCTTCGTAAGCGACCGCGACGGTCCCCAGCACATCTACGTCATGAATGCCGATGGCTCAAATGCCACCCGTCTCACCGATGGCGCTGCCGACGATGTGCTGCCTACGTGGTCGCCCGCCGGCACGAGGCTTGCCTTCCAGACGAATCGCGACGGCAACAACGAAGTCTATGTGATCAACGCCGACGGCTTGAATCCCGTCAACCTGACGCAGAGCCTCGCCTCGGAGTCGTTCCCCGCCTGGTCGCCCGCCGGCGACAAGATCGCGTTCCAGAGCGATCGTGACGGCAATGGCGAGATCTACGTGATGAACGCGAACGGCTCGCAGCCGACCCGCCTGACCAACAACCCGGCAGACGACTACTATCCCGCGTGGTCCCCGAGCGGGAGCACGATCGCCTTCGCGACCAATCGCGACGGTAACTACGAGATCTACGTGATGACCCCGGCTGGCTCGGGACTGAAACGGGTGACCAACAATCCGGCCTGGGACGCGGATCCGGCCTGGGCCAGCGATCAACTCCTCGCGACTGCCAGCGCCCGAGCGACGTTCGCGCCGGCCAAGGTGCGCG
>QHUB01000030.1 GCA_003221035.1 Gemmatimonadota bacterium | reverse complement strand
AGTACGTCCACGTCCGCAACCAGCTCGTCGGCCTGCAGCAAATTGCGGAGCGCCTCGTGTGGGCTCGCGACCGTCAAACCGTACACCATGACTTTCCCGTGGCGCAGATCGAGATGGAGTTTCTGGATTTCGACTTTCGCGCCAAGGATCTGGGTGCCCACCTGTTCCGATTCATGCCGCGCGATCGAGTCGGCAAAGATCCACCAGAGGACTACGCCGATCACGAGCAATACGAGCAGCGGTCCCACTGCTCGCCAACGGAAGACCTTGAGACGAGGAGCCGGGGGCCGGGAGCCGGGAGCCGGAGCGGTCATGGCCGGAACATCTTGTAGACGTTGTACGCCTTTGACGCCATGAGGCCTTTGTAGAAGCGTGACTGGCGCACGCGCGCGCCAATCGTGGCTCGATAGCGGACCACGCCGAGACGCGTCGCGAAAAAGAGCGGCACCGCGAACACGACCGCGAACACCACGCTGCCGAGGACGACCGTGTTGTTGAAGTTCGTGAGCGGGACGATCGGCGTGTTGTATGCCGACGTCCAGAAACCGCGCAACGATTCCGCCAGCAGCAAGCGATGACCGATCCAGTCGAAGAGCGGATCCAGCAGAAACCCGATCGGGACGAACAGCGCCCAGCCCAGCATGCCCCCGGCAAAGGAGACATTGAGCAGAATCAGTGCGGCCAGGATCACCGCGTTGTGCAGGTTGAGGAGCGGCGTCAGACCGAGGAAGGATCCGAGCACGATCCCGGCGGCAAGCTGGCCCGGCGTGCCCTCGGAATGCAGGGCGCCGAACAGCGACTGGATCAGCTTGATGATTGCAAACATGAGCTAAGAAACGGCCGGCTGGCGTCGGTGCCAGTCCGTGCGATCCTGAAAGAGCCGAGCCAGGCTAACGAGTTTGCTCTCGTCGAATGCCCGCGCCGTGAAACTCAGTCCCGTGGGCAGCCCTTTCACGCCGAAGCCGTTCGGAACGGATATCCCCGGAACGCCCACGACATTCGTCGGGCCGATGACGTTGGCGCCGCCGGTGATGCCGGGCCACCCTTCGCGGAAGGGCTTGTCGAGCGGCGAGGCCACCGTGTTTCGCGTCGGCACCGCCAGCGCATCGAACTGTTTCAGGAAATCATCGAGCGCGCGCTGCATCGGCCGCCGCACCCGGAGGGCGCGGAGGTAATCGGGCGCGCTCACCGCGAGCGCCGGATATCCTCCGGTCCGATCCTCGGGCGCCGTCAGCTGCGACAACCGCCCGTCCTTCAGCAAGTCATCGAACGCACTGGCGCCTTCGGCGGCGATAATCATCCCGGCGACGGCACCATACGGAAGGTCCGGAAGCTCGATGTCCTCCACAACCTCCACGCGATCCTCCAGCACCTTCAGCGATTGCCTGAAATTCGCGGCGACCTCGGGCTGAATGTCCTTGTCCGCGCCCTTGGGCACGCCGATTTTAAAGCGCCTGGTTGCCGCCGGCTGGCCCGGCATCGCAAAGTGTCGATCCACCGCGGACGGATCCTTCGGATCCTTTCCGGCGATTGCGGCGAGCACAACACCGCAGTCGTCGGCGGTGCGGCCGAAAGGTCCGAGCTTATCCATCGTCCATGCCAGCGCCATCGCGCCGTGGCGGCTCACGAGACCGTACGTCGGCCGGAGACCCGTAACGCCGCAATACGCCGCCGGCGTCAAAATCGAACCGGACGTCTCCGATCCGATCGCGAACGGGACGAGACCGGCCGCCACCGCGGCGCCGGGGCCGCTCGAGGAGCCACCGCTCCAGTAATCCGGATTCCACGGCGTCTTGCCCGGGCCTGTGAACGATGCGTTCGCCTGATTGTAGCCCATGCCGCCGGCGAGCTCGACCATCGCGAGCTTGGCAACGAGCACGCCGCCCGCAGCGCCGAGCCGCTCCACGACGGTGGCATCGCTGTCGAGCGTTTGTTGACGATACGGTTCGGCGCCCCACGTCGTGGGATACCCCTTCGTTGCCAGCAGATCCTTCACGCCGTACGGAATTCCGTGCAGGGGCCCGCGCCACTTCCCTGCCTTGATCTCGCGATCGGCTTGTGCCGCCTCCGTCATCGCGCGCTCGCGCGTGACCGTGACGACCGCGTTGTAGCGCGGGCCGATCTTCTCCAGGCGATCGAGAAAGTACGTCGCGAGCTCCGTCGCGGACGTCTTCTTTTGCCGGAGCAGACGGCCGAGCTCGGCGATCGAGAGAAACGCGAAGTCCGCCATCAGTCGGCTCCCCGATACACCGAGTACACGAAATCGGGCTCGTCCGCGTTGGTGAGCGTCGTCTGATAGAGTCGTTCGATCGCCCTGAGCCGGCCGTCGATGCTGCGCGTGATCGCCGCGAGGTCGTCGGGCGTGAAGCGATCGGGGTAACGCAGGCGCACGCCCCCGGCGAGGGCTTTCGCGAGGGCCGAAGGCTCTTGTTGTTGTTGCGGTTGCTGCGGAGCCGGCCGCACGTCGTCCAGGAACCAGGGAGCCGCAGCTACCAGGGCCAACTGCTCTGCGAATGCTCGACGCGAGATCACGCTTCCTCCCGTTTCAAACGATCCTCGGCGATGGCCAATATCTCCCGCAGTGCGGTCCGCCGCTCCTCGTCGCGCGTGCCGCGGAGCCGAGCTTCGAGGAGCGGTACGATCGCCTCCTTGGAGCGGCGGTTCACGAACACCACGAATCGAAACCCGAATTTCGCTTCGTACTCCTCGTTGAGCGCAGCGAGGCGCTTCAGCACCTCGGGCGCTGGCGTCGCCCCCTGCTCGCGGAGCGAGGCAGCCGACAGCTTATCCACTCGTTCGCCGATGCGCGGATGCGCGTTGATGACGGCAATTTGCTCGGATTCCGAGAGCCCGCTCAGAATTTCCCGAGCTCTTTCGAGCATGGCCGATGCGCTCGCAAAGGGCTCTTCGCGCTGAAGGCGGTGGAGAAGTGGGCCGGCGTTCTCGAAGAGATTCAACTGCCCCTGTAGCTCGAGCACGCGAACGGGGACATCAGCAGCGGGATATGGTACGTGCGTGACTCCCCAACGTGAAAATCGATGGTGAATCGATCGAGAAACGGGGTGAGCCCCTTCTTCTTATAGTACGCCCCCACGTCGAACGACAGACGGTAGGTACCGGCGCTCACGTCACCGAGGCTCGCGATCCGGCCATCGGCGTCGGTTTCCTGTGTGACCGGGTTTCCCCCGTCCGTCCGGGAGAGCGTCACCCGAACGCCCGCGGCCGGCTCACCGCGCGTGGTATCGAGGACGTGCGTCGAAATCGTTGGACGGTTAGTGTTGGGCATGCTCAAGATCCGCGTGGGAACGCTGACGTTCCTGGCACGTCTCGAAGAAAAGGCCGCGCCGAAAACGGTGGCCGTGATCCGCAAAATGCTGCCGCTCCAGTCCAAAATAGTCCACTGCCGCTGGAGCGGCGAGTCAACGTGGATCCCCATGGGGGAGCGCTCACTCGGCCTCGAGTTCGAGAACCACACGAGCCATCCGGCGCCCGGAATGCTGCTGCTCTATCCCGGCGGGATCAGCGAAACCGAGCTGCTGTTTCCGTACGGGTCCACGATGTTCGCGAGCAAAGTCGGCCAGCTCGCCGGCAATCATTTCGCCACGCTGACCCAGGGCCAGGAGCAGCTGCCGGAGATCGGCCGGCTGACGCTCTGGGAAGGCGCGCAGGATATCCGCATCGAAGAAGTGTGACTTTCCCCCCCTCCCCCCTGCCCCCCGAGCTCGTCATTCGAGGCGGCACGGTTGTCCTGCCGACCGGTCAACGTCCCGCCGACATTGCGGTTACAAACGGAACCATCAGCGCCATCGGGAGTGAAGTACGCGATGGAGCTGCGACCCTCGACGCGAAAGGTCTGGTGATTCTGCCCGGCGTCGTCGACGCGCACGTGCACTTCAACGAGCCGGGCCGGGCCGACTGGGAAGGGTGGGAAGCCGGCACCCGCGGCGCCGCGGCGGGCGGCGTGACGACAGTCCTCGAGATGCCGCTCAACGCGCATCCGCCGACCACCACGCCGGAAGCGTTCGACGCCAAGCTCGCGGTCGCCTCGCGGAAATCTCTGGTGGACTTTGGACTTTGGGGCGGGCTTGTCCCTGAGAACCTCCAGCAACTCGAGCACCTCAACCAACGTGGCGTTGTGGGTTTCAAGGCCTTCATGAGCCATAGCGGCATCGACGACTTCGCGCGCGTTCCGGACGGCATACTCGCGATCGGCCTCAAGACGACAGCTCGGCTCAATGCGATTGTTGGTGTCCACGCCGAAAGTCAGGAGCTGCTCGATCGGCTCAACGCAGAGCGCAGCCCGGAGCCCCTGTCGTGGTGTCGCGCGCGGCCGCCCGCCGTGGAGGTGGAAGCGATCCGCCGTTTGCTCGTCGCAATGCGCGGCGCCGGAACTGCCGCGCGCGCGCATGTCGTGCACGTCAGCACCGCTGCGGGTTTGCGCGAGGTCAACGAGGCACGCCGCCGTGGCGTGTCGATCACGGCGGAGACCTGCCCGCACTATCTCGCGTTCACGGAGGAGGACTTCGCGCGCATCGGTCCTCCACTCAAGTGCGCGCCACCGATACGCGACGCCGAGACGCGCGAGGCGCTATGGGAAGAAGTCCTCGCGGGGCGCGTCGACCTCATCGCTTCGGACCATTCCCCCTGCCCAGCCGCGGACAAGCACAAGGGAGAGCACGATATCTGGCAAGCGTGGGGCGGCGTCGCGGGGATCCAGGCGACGCTGCCGGTGTTGCTCAGCGACGGGCTGCACGCGCGGGGATTGTCCCTCGAGCGCATCGCCCACCTCACCGCCACCGCGCCCGCGCAGCTGTTTGGCCTCTACCCTCGCAAAGGGGCGATCACCATCGGCGCGGACGCCGACTTCGCCATCGTGGACCCACAGCAGCGTTGGACATTTGGATCGAAGGATCTCCAGACGCGCAGCGGCGTGAGTCCCTACCTGGATCGTCAATTCACAGGTAAAGTCGTGCGCACCATGGTGCGAGGCGTGACGGTGTTCGGCGACGGTGAGGTGAGGGGCGAGCCGGGTGGGGGGCAATTTGTGAAACCAAACCATGCCAATTGACGGTGCGCTGCTCGAGCGACGTCTCGACGAGCTCTACGCCATCGGCGCGCAGCCGGGCGGCGGCACGTACCGTCCGCTCTACGGTACCGCCTGGGCGGCCGCGGTGGATCGCGTGGAGCGCTGGTTCAAACACGTCGGCCTCCACACTCAACGCGACGCGGTCGGCAATCTCTGGGGCCGCATGGCGGGGGTCGAAGAAGGCAAGAGCATCGTCACGGGGTCCCACATCGATACCGTACGTCACGGCGGCCGCCTCGACGGCGCGCTCGGTATCGTCGCAGGGCTCACCGCCGTCGAGTCTCTACGGAAGGAGAAGGGCAAGCCGCGGCGTACGATCGAAGTGGTCGCGATTTGTGAAGAAGAAGGCTCACCGTTCAACACCACATTCTGGGGTTCTCGCGCCATCATCGGCGATATCACCGACGTGGATGAGGAGCTCGCGGAGGCGATGCGCGAGCGCGGCCTGGATCCGGCGCGCATACCAAGCGCCGCTCGAAATGACGTCGACTCCTATCTCGAGCTGCACATCGAGCAGGGGGCGGTGCTCGAATCTGCCGGGATGCAGCTCGCCGTGGTGAGCGCGATCGTCGGCACCGCGCATCTCGAGGTCACGGTCACCGGCCGGCCCGATCATGCCGGGACGACGCCCATGACGTTGCGGCGTGATGCGATGGCCGCGGCTGCGGTCATGATCCAGTCCATCGAATCCGCCGCGTCCTCGGCGGGCAGTCCCGCGGTCGCGACGGTCGGGCGGATTCGAGCCGAGCCGGATCAGGTCAACGTGATCCCGGGTCGCGTGGTCTTCACGGTCGACCTGCGACACGCCGACTACGGCGCCCGCAGGGGTCTGGAAAAGCGCATTCGCGCGACGTGCGCCTCGATTGCCGCCGAACGCGGATTAGAACTCGACGTTCGCGTGCTGCACGAGAAGCCGCCCGTCGCGATGGATCCGGCGATGCGCGAGCTGCTGTGGGGAGCTGTAAGAGATGTCGGGAGCGATGCAATGGAGATAGTGAGCGGCGCAGGACATGATGCCCAGGTCTTGGCCACCCGCTGTAAGGTGGGAATGCTGTTTGTGCCAAGCGTCGGGGGACGCTCCCACTGCCCTGAGGAGGCGACGCCTCCGGAGCATCTCGTGCTGGGGACTACGGTTTTGATGCGCGCGTTGCAAAAAATCGCGTACTAGAGCGGAAAGATCGCGTCGCGCCCCTGTGCTCCACGTTCATATCAACACGTATGGATATGTCGTCGACCAGGCCTCTCAAATCAACACGTGTGGATATGTGGTCGACGGGCTTTCATATCAACACGTATGGATATGTTCTCGACGGGCCTCTCATATCAACACATATGGATATGTCGGCGACGGGCCCCTCATATCAACACGTATGGATATGTCGGCGACGGGTCTCTCCTATCGACACGTATGGATATGTCGTCCGATGGACTATATGAATCGGGCTAAGTCCGGCCCCGCATTCGCGATTCTGGCCGCAATCTCGGGCCAATCCACCGCCAACGAGAAATCCGCGAACTCGAACCCGGGACCGACGGTGCACGCACACAGCGTGTAGGCACCCGTCGTCCGCGCCGCTTGCCACGTCCCGGCCGGCACCACAATGGTTGGGCGTGTCTCCCGCGACGCGGGGCCGAGGCGCACGCGCCGGAAGCCGCGATCGTCAAAGAGCAGGAGCTCGATCGCTTCTCCCTCGTGATAGTGCCAGATCTCGTCCGACACCACACGGTGCCACCGGCTGAACTCCCCGGCTGCCAGCAGGAAATAGATCGTCGTGATCGCGCAGCGCTGGACTTTGCGGTCGAGCACATCGACCCGATGCGTCGAACGAAACTGCTCGACGTAGTGGCCACCCTCGGGATGCGGGCGCATGCCGAGGAGCGTGAGCAGCTCAGCCGCGCGCGAATGCATCGAGCAGCTCCCGCAGGACGTTCTGCGTAACCTGGCGCCGGTACGCCGCGGTCGATCGCACGTCGTCGATCGGCCGGATGTCGTCCGCCACCGCGGCAACGGCACCAGCGATGTCGTTGCGCTCGAGCGCCACCTCGGCACGGCGCGCGCGCAGCGGTATTTCGGCGACCGAGCCGATCGCGATCCGCGCGGGTTCGCGGCTCACTGCAAGAACGACCTTCGAAATCGCCTGCGCGGCGCGCGTGCCGACTTTGCGAAACACGACGTCGCGCCCTAAAGGCAGCCGAACGGCGGTGATCAGCTCGTCGTCCGCGAGCGCCGTCTTGCGATATCCGACGAAGAATTCGTCGATCGGAATCGAGCGCCGATCTGTCACCACGACGGCGTCGTACGCGAGCAGCACGGGAAGCGTATCCCCGGCGGGCGAGGCGTTGGCGAGATTGCCCCCCAGGGTGCCGCGATTCTGGATCTGCGCTGCACCGATGGTTCGCGCAGCGGCAACCAGCGCCGGGACCGATTCCTGTGCATCGCGCGAGCCGATGATGCCGGTGTACGGCTCCGCGGCACCGATTTCGAGCACGTCATTCGCCCGACGCACACCCTTGAGCTCCGGCAACGACCACAGGTCGAGCACCGCGCGCGGCGCGGGCCGAAGCGTTCCTGCGTGAAGCATGACCATGAGATCCGTGCCGCCCGCGAGCGGGCGACACCCTGGGGTCGTTCGGTATAACTGCACTGCGTCCCTGACGTTCCCGGGGCGGAGGTATGTCACGTCCCGCATGACAGCACCGCCTCGATGATTTTCGTGTAGCCGGTACACCGGCACAGATTGCCGGCGAGGGCCTCTCGCACGTCATCGGCGTCCGGGCGTTGTTCCTTCTTTAGCAAGACGTGGGCCGCGAGCAGCATTCCCGGCGTGCAGATCCCGCACTGCGCGGCGCCGTGCTCGATGAATGCCTGCTGCAGCAGCGACAGCTCGCCGCGAGGTCCCGCCAGTCCTTCCACTGTAATGACATTGCGACCTTCGACCTGACCCACCGCGACCAGGCAGCTGTCGACGACCTCACCATCGATCAGCACGGAGCAGGCACCGCATTCGCCTTCACCGCAACCCTCTTTGGTGCCGGTTTTCCCGAGATCTTCGCGCAATACGTCAAGCAAACGACGTGAACCAACGACGTCGAGCGAAACCGCTGCGCCATTCAGCGTGAAGCGCATGCCGCTAAAACTCTCTCTGGAGTCGCCGGGATCTCGTCGAGCCAGACGCCCGTCGCGTCGTGAATGGCCGCGATGATGGCGGGAGCGGGACCATCCATCGGCAGCTCACCGATGCCTTTGGCTCCGAATGGGCCGCGCGAGTACGGATTTTCGACGAGAATGGTCTTGATCCGCGGCGCATCGAGCGCCGTGGGAATCAGGTACGTGGCCAGGCGATCGTTTTGATAGCCGCCATCCTTCATCTTGATCTCTTCGATCGTCGCCCATCCCACCGCCTGCAGGGTGCCGCCCTCGATCTGTCCTTCGGCCATGACCGGATGCAGTGCCTTACCACAATCCACGGCCGTGACGAGATCGGTGACCCGCACCTCGCCGGTCGTCATGTCCACATCCACGTCGGCGATCGTGCACGCCCAGGCGTAGATGGGATAGGCGTCGCCCGTGTAGGTCGTTTCGTCCCAATGAATCGAGTCGGGCTGGACGTACGACTTCTGGACCTTGATCGGCGCCCGCTCGCGCTGGAGTCGATCCTTGATTTCCGTCGCGGCTTCCTGGACGAGCCGGCCGACGATCATCGCGGTGCGCGAGGCGACCGTCGGCCCCGAGTCAGGAACGAGTGAGGTGTCCTGCGGAGCCAGGTCTACCTTGTCCAACCCGACCCCCAATGCGTCGGCGGCAAGCTGACAAAAGATCGTCTTCGTCCCCTGCCCGATCTCAGTCGAAGCTGTGAGGATCCGGAACGTGCCATCCGCTAAGGCTTCCATTGCGAGGGTACCCTGAAGCTTCTTCTCACCGCTACCAGTGAAGCCCGACCCATGAAAAACGAGTGACAATCCCCTGCCTCGCTTGACCGCCCGACCGCCAGACCGCCCGACCGCCGAGGCAGCTTTCAGAGCCGCATCCAGTACCAGCTCAGCCCCCACACTCTCGGTGAGTGTCTGGCCAGTTGCAGTTGTGTCGCCCAGCCGCAACATCCACTTGCGCCGCAGATCCACACTCGACATCCCCAGCCGCTCCGCCACGTGCTCGACCATCAGTTCGGCGGCGAACAGCGACTGCGGCGCGCCAAAGCCGCGGAACGCACCGTTCGGCGGCGTGTTGGTCGCCACGGCCCGGGCGTGGATCCGCACGTTCGGACAGGAGTAGGGTCCAGTCGCATGAATCGCCGCCCGCGAGAGCACGACCGGCGTCAGCGTGCAGTAGCCACCCCCGTCCAGCACGATCTCGATATCCTGGCTGAGCAGGGTGCCATCCTTCTTGACGCCGGTGCGGTGGCGGATGACCCCTGGATGACGCTTGGTCGTGGCGGCGAGGTCCTCGTGGCGATCGTAGATCAGCCGGACCGGGCGCCCGGCCTTGCGGGCGAGGAGCGCGGCGTGAATCGCCACCATGGAGGGGTATTCCTCCTTCCCTCCAAATCCCCCGCCGGTCTCGGCCTGAACCACGACGGCCTGCTCATCGGTCAGCTTGAGCGCGCGCTTCAGGGCTCGGTGGACGTAGTAGGGGCATTGCAACGACCCTATGATCGTGACCCCCGGCTCTCTGCTGCCGGCTCCCCGCTCTCTCCAGGGGATCGCGATCGCTCCCTGCGGCTCGATGTAGAGCTGTTCCTGCAGACCGACGCGAAAGCTGCGCTCGACAACGAGTTCGACACCTTCGACATCCTCGAAATCCTTGCCCTTCCGGATGTTGATGGTGCTGTAGACCTCGGTCGCCTCCTCCAGCGCATAGACCGGCTCGGCCGGGTCGTAGTCGATCCGGACGTGCCGGACCGCTTCCTCGAGCGTGTTCCGATCGGGGGCCGCCAGGAGCAGGATCGGCTCCTCCCGATGCCGGATCTCTCCCCCCACGCGCGCCAGCACGGGCTGATCGTCCCGGATGAGGTGCACCACGTTCTCGCCCGGGATGTCGTCCGCCGTGACCACCACCACGCGCTCCCAGTCGAATTCAGGATCGAGGGTGATGGAGCGGATCCGTCCTCTGGGGATGGTGGACCTGACCGTCTGGCCGTACCAGGCGTCCGCCACGACCAGGTCGTCGGTATATAGCGCGGCCCCCGTGACCTTGGCGGCGCCTTCCCGCCTAGGAACGGACCGGCCGATCGTGGAAGTCGTTACCATCGTGGGTAATAAGAACGCACGCCGCCCGGAGGCACAACACTTGCCAAAACATCACGACACGAAGATGCCGACCCTTTCGCTTGGCACCCCTCCCGCCGCGGCCGCGGCGGAAAACGGCTCATCGCCGGGAATCAGCGTTCGTGCCCCTGTTACCCCGGCCTACGCCCAGATTCTCACGACGCCGGCCCTCGAGTTCGTGGCCGGTCTGGCCCGCGCCTTTGAGCCCCGCCGCCGCCTGCTGTTGGGCCGCCGCGCCGACCGACAGCGGGACTTCGACGCCGGGGCGTTTCCCACGTTCCTGGCGAGTACGGCTGACATTCGTGAGGCCGAGTGGCGCGTCGCGCCGATCCCGCGCGATCTGCTCGATCGGCGCGTGGAGATCACCGGGCCGGTCGATCGTAAAATGGTGATCAACGCCTTGAACTCGGGCGCTCAAGTGTACATGGCCGACTTCGAGGATTCCCATGCGCCCACGTGGCGCGGGACGATCGAAGGTCAGATCAATCTGCGCGACGCGGTGGCTGGATCGATCGAGTTCAAGAGCGGCGAGAAGCAGTATGCGCTGAATCCGACCGTGGCGACGCTCATGGTGCGGCCGCGCGGCTGGCACCTCGTCGAGCGGCACGTCACCGTGGATGGCGAGTCGATTTCCGCCTCCCTGTTCGACTTCGGGCTGTTCTTCTTCCACAACGCCAAAGCACTGCTCGCCAGGGGATCGGGTCCCTATTTCTATCTTCCCAAGCTCGAGAGCCACCTCGAAGCCCGGCTGTGGAACGACGTGTTCGTCGCGGCGCAGGATGCGCTCGGGATCCCGCGCGGCACGATCCGCGCGACGGTGTTGATCGAGACGATTGCCGCCGCGTTCGAGATGGACGAGATCCTCTACGAGCTGCGCGAGCACTCGGCGGGACTCAACTGCGGGCGCTGGGACTACATCTTCAGCTTCATCAAGAAATTCCGCAGCCGGCCTGAGTTTGTATTGCCCGATCGCGCGCGCGTCACGATGGACCGGCACTTCCTCAAGTCCTACGTCGACCTGTTGATCCGGACCTGTCATCGCCGCGGCGTTCACGCGATGGGCGGGATGGCGGCGCAGATTCCGATCAAGGGGGACGCCGCGGCCAACGCCAAGGCGCTCGACAAGGTCTGGCTGGACAAGATTCGGGAGGTGAATGCCGGTCACGACGGGACCTGGGTAGCACATCCTGGACTCGTCCCGGTCGCCAGTGGGGCGTTCGCCTCACTGGCCGCTTCCCACCAACTCTCGGTGCGGCGCGAGGACGTGCACGTGGCCCCGCGCGATCTGCTCACGGTGCCGGACGGGGAGATCACCGAAGCGGGGTTGCGCACGAACATCGACGTCGGCATCCAGTATCTCGAGTCGTGGCTGCGCGGCGTCGGCTGCGTGCCGATCTACAATCTCATGGAAGACGCGGCGACGGCGGAGATCTCGCGGTCGCAGGTCTGGCAGTGGGTTCGACACGGCGCGCACCTGTCCAACGGCCGCGCCGTCACCCAGGAGCTCGTCGAATCCCTCATCACGGAAGAAATGGAAACGAAGAATCTCACGGGCGGCAAGTTCGAACTCGCTGCCGCCCTGTTCAATGAGCTCATGACGGGCTCGGACTTCCCTGAATTTCTCACCCTGGTGGCCTATGAACATCTCGACTAACGGCAAGAGCAACGGCAAGGGCCGCGGCGTCACCCAACGGGAATTTGTCGCAGAGCTCGATGTGCGCTGGCGCAGCGACCGGCGCTGGCAAGGCATCACGCGCGCCTACACACCCGAAGATGTGTATCGGCTGCGCGGCACGCTGCCGATCCAGTACACGCTCGCCAGCCACGGTGCGGCGCGTCTGTGGAAGCTGATGCGCGAGGAGCCGTACGTCGCGGTGCTCTCGGCCCTCACCGGCAACCAGGCGGTACAGCAGGTGAAGGCCGGGCTCAAGGCGATCTACATCAGCGGCTGGCAGGTGGCTGCCGACGCGAACTGCGCGTTGACGATGTATCCCGATCAGAGCCTGTATCCGTCCGACAGCGTCCCCAATTTGATTTGCCGGATCCAGAACGCGCTGCGCCGTGCCGACGAGGTCCATCACATGAACGGCGACCACACGGTCGACTGGTTCGTGCCGCTGGTGGCCGACGCCGAGGCGGGATTCGGCGGCGTGCTCAACGCGTATGAGCTGATGAAGCTGATGATCGCGGCCGGCGCCGCCGGCGTGCACTTCGAGGACCAGCTCTCCTCGGTCAAGAAATGCGGCCACCTCGGCGGCAAGGTCCTCGTGCCCACGAGCGAATTCGTCAGCAAGCTGGTTGCTGCGCGGCTGGCAGCAGACGTCTGCGGGGTGGACACGATCCTCATCGCGCGCACCGACGCGAACAGCGCGGGTCTCTTGACCAGCGACATCGACGAGTACGACCGCCGCTGGTGTACCGGCGAGCGCTCGCCCGAAGGC
The DNA here is from genome assembly GCA_003221035.1 of Gemmatimonadota bacterium. GTDB lineage: Bacteria > Gemmatimonadota > Gemmatimonadetes > Gemmatimonadales > GWC2-71-9 > 20CM-2-65-7. The sequence goes on along the minus strand of QHUB01000030.1, from coordinate 87,115 downwards.
TTCTACGTGATCAAGGACGGCGTCGAGGCGGCGATCGCGCGCGCGCGCGCCTACGCGCCCTACGCCGACATGCTCTGGTTCGAGACCGCCAAGCCTGATCTCGCGGAGGCCCGCCAATTCGCCGAGGCCATCCACCGGGAGTATCCCGGCAAGCTGCTCGCCTACAACTGCTCGCCGTCGTTCAACTGGAAGCGTCACCTCAGCGAATCACAGCTCGCGAGCTTCCAGCGGGAGCTCGGGGCGATGGGATACAGATTCCAGTTCGTCACCCTGTCCGGCTTCCACGCGCTGAACCATCGCATGTTCACGCTGGCCCAGGAGTACCGCGAGCGCGGGATGGCGGCGTACGCCGACTTGCAATCCGAGGAATTCGCCGCGGAGCAGGACGGCTACGAGGCCGTGAAACATCAGGAGTTCGTGGGCGTCGGCTATTTCGACGAGATCACGCAGATCGTGCACGGCGGCCGCAGCTCGACGGTGGCCATGGAGGGCTCGACCGAGAAAGCGCAGTTCGTGAGCTGAGACGCGCTTGAACCGGGCGGCGCGCGGACCACACCCCGCGGCTAGCTTTCCCGCATGTACCGCCCCGTCCCTGAGCTCCTCGCCCCCGCCGGAAGCCTCGACGCCGTTCGTGCCGCGCTCGGCAACGGCGCCGATGCCATCTACCTCGGCGTGGACAAATTCAATGCCCGGGACGAGGGCGCGCAGCTCACCCTGGAGACACTAGAGCAAGCCTGCCGCCTGGCGCACGCGCCCGGGAGGGGGGCCAGGATCTATCTGACGTTCAACATCCTCTTCAAGCCGGCCGAGCTGCACGACGCGCTGCATCACCTCGGCGAGTGCATCGACCGCGGCATCGACGCCGCCATCGTGCAGGACCTCGGCGCCGTGCGGCTCATCAACAAAGTCTACCCGGGCCTGGAAATTCATGGCTCGACCCAGATGACCGTGCACGACGAGCACGGCGCCCGCGTGCTGCGCGAGCTGGGATGTGACCGCGTGGTGCTCGCGCGCGAGAATACTCTGGACGACATCCGCACCATCCGGCGCGCGGTGCCGGAGCTCGGGCTCGAGAGCTTCGTCCACGGCGCGCTCTGCATCGCGTACTCCGGACAGTGCTATATGTCCGGCATGATTTCCGAGCGCAGCGCCAACCGCGGATCCTGCGCCCAGTCGTGCCGCAAGGACTACGTGCTCACCGATACCGCGAGCGGCGAGGAGCTGGACCGCGGCTACCTGATCTCCGCCAAAGACCTCGGCGCGTGGGAGCATCTCGCCGACATCGCCGACGCCGGGATCCATACGCTCAAGGTTGAGGGTCGCAAGAAGAAACCCGAATACGTGGCGACCGTGACGCACGGCTACCGCGAGTTTCTCGACCGGCTTGCCGCGGGCGACTCCCGTCCGCCCACACCCGCCGAAGTCCAGCCCCTGGTGCAGATCTTCTCGCGCGGCTTCACCGGCGGGATGTACGGCGGCCGCGCGGGGCGCGACTACGTGACCCGCACCCAGCCGGACAATCGCGGCGCGGTACTCGGCGTCGTGATCGGTCGAGAAAAGGACGAGCTGATCGTGTCGGTCTCGCAGCCGATCCAGCGCGGCGACGGACTCGGCTTCGAGCATCCCGAGGGCCCGGACAAAGGCAACCGCGGCTTCGGCGTCCGCAGCGTCCGGACGATCGGGGGGGGCCGCGAGCACGGGAAAGTCCGTCAGGCGATCGAGCCGGCGGAGGATATTCCGGCCGGCTGGACCGTGGTGCGCTCCGCCGAAGCCGCGCTACTCGCTCGCGCGCGCGAGAGCTTTGCCGCCGTTCCTGCCACGGGAACGCCCGAGCGCACTCGCATGGATGTCACGGCACTGGGTGCCCCCGGCGAGCCGCTCACGCTCATCTGCCGCACCGGCGCCGATGAGGTGACAGTGAAGAGCACGACCGCACTCGCGCCCGCTACGCGCCACGGGCTCGACGAACGGCGCCTCCGCGATCAGCTCGGCCGCCTCGGCGAGACCTCCTTCACCCTGGGCGAGCTCGATGTTTCCGGCCTCGCGCAGGATCTCTTCGTTCCGGTCAGCGTCCTCAACGATCTGCGGCGGCAGGCCGTGCAGATCCTGAGCGGGCATCTGGAACGGGATAGTCGTCTCCGCCACGAGACCCGCGCTCGCGCGATCGACGACGCGATCGCCAGTGTGGAAACGGACCGTCGCGACGGTCTCGCGCCGAGACTCGTCGCCGAAGTCTGGCGTCTCGAGGATGCGCTGCTCGCGGCAGAAGCAGGTGCCGAGGAGATCTCGCTCGATCTGTTTCTCCGGCATCCGATGCCGCCGGTCGCACGCGTCAAGCAGCTCGCCGCCGAGCTGTCCGAGCGGGGCGTCACGCTGCGACTCCGTACGCCGACCATCGTCCGGCCCGCCGACCGCAAGCTCGTCGAGAAGTGGCTGGCCCTTGGCACACCGCTCGTCAGTGGTCACCTCGGCATGGTCGCCGAGCTGGCGGCCAAGGGGGAGGGCCGCGACGTGGTCGCGGATTACGCCGTGAATGTCTTCAACCAGCACAGCGCGGCCGAGGTGTTCCGGCTGGGCGCGCGTCGCATCGTGCTGTCGGTCGAGCTGACCGGCGCTGAGATGGCGCAGGTGGCGAGGCCATGGGAAGGCCGAGGCTTCGAGGTGTTCGTGTACGGTCGCCCCGAGGGAATGACGCTCGAGCACTGCGTGTTGTCGGCGGCGTTCGACCGCGAGGTCGCCACCTGCCGTGACCTCTGCGTGCAGAAACATCCCAATGTCGAGCTTACCGATCCCGCGGGTTACGCCTTCCCGGTGGCCACCGATTATGCCTGCCGCAACCGTCTGCTGCATTCGCGTCCGGTGGACGGCTCCGCGTACCTGCCGGACCTGTGGCGCGCCGGATTTCGCACGTATCGGCTGGTGTTCAACGTTCCGGGCGATCCCGTCGCGCGGGTAACGGCTGCGTATCGCGCATCGCTCGATGCACTGGCCGAGGCCCGAGCGCCCGATCCCGGCGCAGTGCGGGCGGTCACGGGGCGGGAGTATACGCGGGGCCATTTCGCCCGGGCGGTGTAGCTCATGGCGACAGGAGCGCCGACTATGAGAAGACTGATTGCGTCCACATTTACCTCACTGGACGGTGTCATGCAGGCGCCGGGAGGACCGGACGAAGATCCAACCGGAGATTTCCCATTCGGCGGTTGGACCTTCGCGTTCTGGAACGACGACATGGATCTCTCGGCGGCAGGTTTCGACGGCAAAGATCGAGAGCTCGTGCTCGGTCGCAAAACCTACGAAATATTCGCGTCATACTGGCCCAAACAAGCGGACGATAACCCGATTGCGAAGACATTCAACGCGACGAAAAAGCATGTGGCGTCCCGTACGTTGAAGTCATTGCAATGGAACAATTCGTCGGTACTTGGCGGGGATGTCGTTTCTGCCATCACCGCGCTCAAGCGAAAGCCCGGACAGGATCTTCAGATCATTGGCAGCGGCAATCTCATTCAGACGCTACGAGCCGCATCGCTCATCGATGAATACAATACGTGGACCTACCCCGTCGTTCTTGGCCGTGGCAAGCGCCTGTTTGAAAATGGTGCACGGCCAGGTGCACTGCGGCTCGTGGCTTCGAGGGTTGCGAAAACCGGCGTTGTGATGTCCACCTATGTTCCAGCCGGCGATATTCTGCTTGGCACAGTTGGCCAGGCCTAGCACGTACGAGAGATTCTCAAGCCGTTGACAACACTCTAGCCGCGCCTAGGCTACGGGTATGACAACACTGCGGAACTACATCGGGGGCGAGTGGATCGCTCCCGGCGGGGTCGAGTTTCTCGACCTGACCAACCCCGCCACCGGAGAGCCTCTCGGCAAGGTGCCGCTTTCCGGAAACCGCGCGGTCCACGAAGCCGTCGCCGCCGCGCAGGGCGCCTTCGTGAAGTGGCGCCAGGTCCCACCCGTCGTCCGCGCCCGTTACCTGTTCAAGCTGAAGTACCTGATGGAAGAGCACTTCGAAGAGCTCGCCCAGACCGTCACCCGCGAGCACGGCAAGACACTCGACGAGTCCAGGGGGTCGGTGCGCCGCGGCATCGAAAACGTCGAGCACGCGTGCGGAATCCCGGCCCTGATGATGGGCAAGACGCTCGAGGACGTCGCCAGCGGCATCGACTGCGAATACGTCCGCCAGCCGCTCGGCGTGTTCGCCGCAATCACGCCGTTCAACTTCCCCGCCATGGTGCCGTGCTGGTTCTGGCCCTACGCGATCGCTACCGGAAATACTTTCATCCTGAAGCCGAGCGAGCAGGTGCCATTCTCGTCGACGCGCATCGTGGAGCTGGCGATAGAGGCCGGACTCCCGGCAGGCGTGTTGAATCTCGTGCATGGCGGGAAAGAGGCGGTCACTGCGATCCTCCAGCATCCGGGAATCGCCGGGGTGTCGTTCGTGGGATCCTCCCCCGTCGCGAAGTACGTCTATCAGGAAGCCGCCAAGTACGGCAAGCGCGTGCAGGCGCTCGGCGGCGCGAAGAACCACGTGATCGTCATGCCCGACGCGGACATGGACCGCGCCGTCAGCAATATCAGCGAGTCACTGTTCGGCTGCGCGGGCCAGCGCTGTCTCGCGGGCAGTGTCGTCGTGGCCGCGGGCAAAGCCTACGAGCCATTCCGCGACAAACTCCTGGACAACGCCAGGAGTTTGCGGCTCGGCTACGGACTCGACCCCGACGTGACGATGGGTCCCGTGATCTCGGCAAAGCACAAGGAGAAAGTGCTGTCGTATGTCGAGGCGGGTCGCAAAGAAGGCGCGACGATGCTGCTCGACGGTCGCGCGTCCAGGGTGGAGAAGCATCCGCGCGGTCATTTCATCGGCCCGACGGTGTTCGACGGCGTGCAGCCCGACATGACGATCGGCAAGGAGGAGATTTTCGGGCCGGTCGCGTCGGTGACGCACGTCAGCAATCTCGATGAGGGGATCGAGATGGTTCGAGCGTCCGGCTTTGCCAACGCGACCTCGATCTTCACGCAGAGCGGGAAGGCCGCGCGCGAGTTTCGCTACCGCGTCGGCGTCAGCATGATCGGCGTGAACATCGGCGTGGCGGCGCCGATGGCCATGTTCCCGTTTGGCGGCACCAAGGGCTCCTTCTTCGGAGATCTAAAAGCCCACGGCGGCGACGCCATCGAGTTCTATACCGACAAAAAAGTCGTGATCTCGAGGTGGTGATGAGAAACGTCGTGGGTGGCCTCATTCAAATGTCGAACCCGATTAACGACGCCAACGCCTCGGTCGCCACGATCAGCAAGGCGATGGAGGAGAAGCACCTTCCTTATATAGAGGAAGCAGGCAGGAAAGGCGTCCAGATCCTCTGCCTGCAGGAGGTCTTCAACGGCCCCTATTTCTGTCCCAGCCAGGACGCCAAATGGTGCGACCTCGCCGAGCCGATTCCGGGACCGACGATCGAGCGGATGCAGAAGCTCGCCAAGAAGCACGCGATGGTGATGATCGTGCCGATCTACGAGCGCGAGATGGCCGGGGTGTACTACAACACCGCCGCCGTGATCGACGCCGACGGCAGCTACCTCGGCAAGTACCGCAAGAACCACATCCCGCACACGGCCGGCTTCTGGGAAAAGTTCTTCTTCAAGCCCGGCAACCTCGGCTACCCCGTCTTCAAGACCCGCTACGCCACGATCGGCGTCTACATCTGTTATGACCGCCACTTCCCCGAGGGAGCGCGACTGCTCGGCCTGCACGGCGCCGAGATCGTGTTCAATCCTTCGGCGACGGTGAAGGGGCTCTCGCAGTATCTGTGGAAGCTCGAACAGCCGGCCCACGCGGTCGCCAACGGTTACTTCATGGGCTGCATCAATCGCGTCGGCGTCGAAGCGCCGTGGAACGTCGGGCAGTTCTACGGCTCGAGCTACTTCGTCGATCCGCGCGGCAACTTCCTGGCGCAGGGCAGCGAGGACAAGGACGAGCTCGTCGTCGCGGAGATGAACCTCGACATCATCGAGGACGTCCGGCGCACATGGCAGTTCTTCCGCGACCGCCGGCCCGAGACCTACGACGACATGGTGAGGCAGCTTCCATGAACTGCCGTGCGTCGTGCGTGGTGCGTCGTGCGTGGGGTTCCGTGTGCCGCTGCTGATCCGCGGCGGGCGGATCATCACGCCCACCGAAGACTACACCGCCGACATCTACGCCGAGGCTGAGAAGATCTCGCGCATCGAGCCGAGGATCGACGACAAGCTCGTCGCCCCCGGCGCGGACATCATCGATGCGCGTGGGAAGTACGTGTTCCCCGGGTTCATCGATCCGCACGTGCATATCTACCTGCCCTTCATGGGCACATACGCCGCCGATGACTATGAGTCGGCCAGCAAGGCGGCGCTCGCGGGCGGCACGACGACGCTCATCGAGATGATCTGCCCGGGGCCGGCCGACGACCCGATCACCGCGTTCGAGACGTGGAAGTCAAAGGCGGAGGGCCTGGCCGCGGTCGATTACACCTTTCACATGTCGGTCGTGCGGTTCGAGGAGCACATCCGCGCGCAGTTTCGCGAAATCGTCAAGGCAGGCATCGCGTCGTTCAAAGTCTTTCTCGCGTACAAGGGCGCCCTGAACCTCTCGGACGAGCATCTCTTCGCCGCGATGCAGCTCGCGAAGGACCTCGGCGTCATCGTGACGGCGCATTGTGAGAATGCCGACGCGATCGATGCGATGCAGAAGTCGCTGCTCGCCGCGGGAAAGACCGGCCCGGAATGGCATGGCCGCTCGCGGCCGCCGGTGGTGGAGGCCGACGGCGTGCACCATCTCTGCACATTCGCGGAGCTGGTCGGCACGCACGTCTACATCGTGCACACCTCCTGCGCACCGGCCGTGCAGGCGGCGCTCGCCGCGCGGCACCGCGGCGTGAACGTCTGGATCGAGTCGGTGATTCCGCACTTCGTGCTCGACGAGACGTACACGGAGAGGGCCAGTTTCGAGGGATCGAAGTTCGTCATGTCGCCGCCGCTGCGCGCGAAGGCGAATCAAGACGTCCTCTGGAACGGCATAAAGACCCGGCAGATCAGCACGATCGCCACCGACCACGCGCCGTTCCGGTTCGCGGATCAGAAAAAGATGGGGACCGACGCGTTCACCAAAATCCCGAACGGGATCCCGTCGGTGCAGGAGCGCGTGGATCTCGTGCACACCTGCGGCGTCGCCGCCGGGCGGCTCGGCCTCCAGGCCATGGTGGATGCGTGCTCGACCCAGGCCGCCCAACTGTTCGGCCTGTATCCCAGGAAAGGCGCGATCCAGCTCGGCAGCGATGCGGATCTGGTGGTGTACGATCCCACCTATCGCGGCAAATTCTCGCAGGAAGGCAGCCACTCGAAGGTCGATTACAGCGCGTACGAAGGCTGGGAGCAGAAGGGCCGAGCGTCGGTCGTGACGGTCCGCGGCAAGGTGCAGGCGCGGGATGGGGAATTCGTTGGTACGTTGGGTCGCGGTGCGTTCCTGAAGAGAGAGCCGACACACTGAGCGGAGTCGGGAGTCAGGAGCCTGAGCCGCATCCCAAAATCCCGACTCCCGACTCCTGATTCCGAGGGCATTAAATGGATTCCCAAACAGTCCGAGCGAAACACAAAGAGTTCTTATTCCCCTGCGTCGCCAACTATTACGCCGAGCCTGTCGTCATCGCCGAGGCGCACGGGGCGAGCGTCACGGATCTCGACGGCCGCGAATACCTCGACTTCTTCGGCGGGATTCTCACCGCCGGGATCGGCCATTCGCATCCCGAATTCGTGAAGCGCATCCAGGATCAGGTCGCACGGCTCGTGCACACGTCGAGCGTTTATCCGACGGTCGAGCAGACCAAAGTCGCCGAGCGATTGACCAAAATCACGCCCGGCAAGCTGAAGAAGAGTTTCTTCACGACGAGCGGGACCGAAGCGGACGAAACCGCCGTCATGCTGGCGAAGATCTATACGGGGCAGCAGGAGATCATCGTGCTGCGGCACAGCTATGCGGGCCGGAGCCAGGGCGCGATCGCGATCACCGGCCAGCAGCCGTGGCGCGTGCTGCCGACGCAGATCGCCGGCGTCAAGCACGCGCTGTCGCCCTATTGCTATCGCTGCCCGCTGGGGCTCGAGTATCCGGACTGCGGGATCCGCTGCGCGCAGGACATCGAAGATCTGATTCGGACCACGACCAACGGCCGTCCCGCCGCCTTCATGGCCGAGCCGATCCAGGGCGCCGGCGGATTCATCACGCCGCCCAGGGAATACTTCGAGATCGCGGTGGGGATCATTCGGAAGTACGGCGCGGTCTTCATCTGCGACGAAGTGCAGACCGGCTGGGGCCGTACGGGTGACAAATGGTGCGGCATCGAGCACTGGGGCGTGGAGCCCGAGATCATGACGTTCGCCAAGTCGATCGCCAACGGCTTCCCCGTGGGAGCGACGATCGCGACCGAGGAAGTCGCCAATGCGTTTACCGGCTTGTCGCTCTCGACATTCGGCGGCAATCCCATTTCGATGGCGGCCGCCGACGTCACGATGGACGTCATGGAGCGCGAGAATACGCCCAAGCGCTCGGCCGAGCGCGGCAAGCAGCTGCGCGACGCGCTCGAGGAGCTCAAGAAGCGATTCGCATTCATCGGTGATGTCCGTGGCATGGGTCTGATGCAGGGCATTGAATTCGTGGAGGACCGCAAGACCAAGGAGCCGTCGGCCAAGAAGACGACCGCGTTTCTCGAGGCCTGCAAGAAGCAGGGCCTGCTGATCGGCAAGGGCGGCCTCTACGGCAACGTCGTGCGCATCGCGCCATCGCTGCTCATCACCAAGTCGGAAATCGACGACGGCGTGAAGCGCATGGAGCGCGCCCTGGCCGAGCTGCAGTGACGCTGCCCGCGCGGACCGCGCTCGCCAACGAGGATCTGTTGCCGGTCACCCCGGATCGGCGGACCTGGAATTGGTGGCACATCGCGTCGTTGTGGATCGGGATGGCGATCTGCATCCCGACCTACACGCTGGCGTCGGGCCTGATCGACCAGGGATGGACCTGGCAGGCCGCGGTCGGCGCGGTGATCCTCGGCAACTTTGTCGTCCTGATTCCGATCGCGCTGAATTCGCACGCGGGCACGCGCTACGGGATTCCCTTTCCCGTGCTCGCGCGCTCGTCGTTCGGCGTCCTCGGCGCCAACATCCCGGCCCTGTTGCGCGGCTTCGTGGCGTGCGGCTGGTTCGGCATTCAGACGTGGATCGGCGGCTGGGCGATCTACAAGCTGATCGAGGCCATGTGGGGAGGGATCGCGACGCTGCCGCAAGTCCTTCCTGCCTTCGTCGGCTTGAACAGCGGCGAGTTCCTCTGCTTCATGGTGTTCTGGGCGCTGAATGTGTGGATCGTGCTGCGCGGGATGGACTCGATCAAGTTCCTCGAGACCTGGGGGTCGCCATTCCTGCTGGTCGTCGGGGCCGCGCTGCTCGTCTGGGCGATCGTCAGGGTCGGCGGCTTCCGGCCGATGCTGCAGCACACCGGCGGGCAGACACTCGCGAACGGCCGCGGCATCGCCGGCGCGTTTGGGGTGGGACTGACGTCGGCGGTCGCGTTCTGGGGCACGATGGCACTGTCGATTCCCGACTTCTCGCGCTTCGCGCGCTCGCAGCGCGACCAGATCGTGGGACAAGCGGTCGGCCTGCCCGGCACCATGGCGCTGTTCGCGTTCATCGGCGCGGCGGTCACGAATGCGACGGTGATCATCTTCCACCAGCGCATCGCCGACCCCATCGCACTGCTGGCGCGGATCGGCGGACCGCTCATGATCATTCTGTCGATGGTGGGGTTGTCGGTCGCGACGCTGACGACCAACATCGCGGCCAACATCGTCGCCCCTGCGAACGGCTTCTCGAACCTCGCTCCCGACAAGATCACGTTCAAGCAGGGCGCGATGATCACCGCCGTGATCGGAATTGTGATGATGCCCTGGCGGCTCTACAACAACGCCGCGGCCTACATCTTCACCTGGCTGATCGGCTATGGCGCGCTGCTGGGTCCCGTCGCCGGAATCATGATCGCGGACTACTTCGTCGTACGGCGCGGTGAGCTCGTGCTCAACGATCTCTACAAGCGGCACGGCATCTACGAATTCTCGCGCGGCTTCAACTGGATCGCGATTCTCGCGCTCGTCACCGGCGTCCTGCCCAACCTGCCGGGCTTCGTCGCCGCATTGCGCGGCACGCCCGCTACCGGCCTGTTCGGGACGCTCTACAACTGGGCCTGGTTTGTGGGCTTCATACTGTCCGCCGTGATCTACACTGCCGGCATGCGCGTCTCTGTGTGGAGGAGGGAGAGGGGAGAGGTACGCGTCGGTGCCTGACCGAGCTGCGGTACTTTCCGACGACGAGCTGCGGCGCAATTTTGCCGACATCGCGCCGCCGCTCACGAGCGACGCGGCGCTGCTCGAGGCGAATAAGTGCCTCTACTGCCATGACGCGCCCTGCACCATCGCCTGTCCCACCCACATCGACGTCCCGGCATTCATCAAAAAGATCGCCAGCGGCAATCTGCGCGGCTCCGCGCGTGTGATCCTCGATGCCAATCCGTTTGGCCACTCGTGCGCGCGGGCCTGCCCGGTGGAGGTGTTGTGCGAGGGCGCGTGCGTTCTGAACGACCGCGACGAGGAGCCGATCAAGATCGCGCTCCTGCAGCGTCATGCGACGGATTACGTGCTCGAGCGCAAGCTCAAACTCTTTGAGGCCGGCCCCAGCACCGGCAAGCGCGTCGCAATTATCGGCGCCGGACCGGCGGGTCTCGCGTGCGCGCGCGACCTGCGGCGCTGCGGCCATGCGGTGACCGTCTTCGAGGCGAAATCGCAGCCTGGCGGGCTCAATACCTACGGCATCGCCGAGTACAAGCTCAAGGCCGATGTCGCGCTGGCCGAGGTGCAGGACATTCTCGACCTCGGCGTCGAGCTGAAGACCGGCGTCACCGTGACGTCTGTCGAGGACCTGCTCCGCCAGTACGATGCCGTTTTTGTCGGCGTGGGACTGGGACGCACGAAGCGACTCGGTATTCCTGGTGAAGAGCTGCGCGGCGTCATCGATGCGCTCACCTTCATCGAACATCTGAAGACCCATCCGTACCGGGAGACGACGGTCGGACGGCATGTCGTCGTCATCGGCGCGGGCAATACCGCGATCGACGCGGTCACGCAGGCCAAACGCCTCGGCGCCGCGTCCTCGACCATCGTCTATCGCCGCGGCGAGGCCGACATGCCGTGTTATCACTACGAGTACGAGCTCGCGAAGCGCGACGGCTGCGGCTTCCGGTTCAACGCGGCGCCGCAGCGCATCGCGGGCAACGGCGCCGTCGCCGGCCTCGAGATCACAACGGCGACCGGCGCCGAAACCATTCCGTGCGACATGGTGATTGTGGCAATCGGCCAGGACGTGCGAACCGAGCTCGCCCGGCCCAAGGCTCATCCGAAGGTGTTCGAGGGCGGCGATTGTGCGAACGGTGGCGCCGAAATCGTGAATGCGGCGGCGGAGGGTGTCGCGGCTGCGAAACGGATAGACCAAATGCTGACGGTAGATAAAACGACGGTACAGGACGGTAAAGGACGGTAAATGCCTGACCTCACGACAAACTTCGCGGGCATTACGAGCCCGAACCCTTTTTGGCTCGCTTCCGGCCCGCCGACGAACACCTACGGCCAGGTCGCCAAAGCGTTCGACCACGGCTGGGGCGGCGCGGTGTGGAAGACGATCGGCGAGCCCATCATCAATGTCTTCTCGCGCTATGGCTCGGTGGACCTCGGCCAGAACCGGATGATGGGATTCAACAACATCGAGCTGATCAGCGACCGGCCGGTCGCGGAGAATCTGAAAGAGATCGCCGAGGTCAAGCGCAACTATCCGAAACACGCGGTGATCGCTTCGCTGATGGTGGAATCGAAGCGCGAATCATGGCACGCGATGGTGAAGCAGACCGAAGACACGGGCGCCGACGGGATCGAGCTGAACTTCGGCTGCCCGCACGGCATGAGCGAGCGCGGGATGGGAAGTGCGGTCGGCCAGGTGCCCGAGTACACCTGCCAGATCGTCGAATGGGTGAAGGAGGTCGCCACGATCCCGGTGATCGTGAAGCTCACGCCCAACGTCACCGATATCACCTACATCGCGCGCGCGGCGGTCAAGGGCGGCGCCGATGCGCTGTCGCTGATCAACACGATCAACTCGATCGTCGGCGTCGATCTCGCGACGTTCGAGCCTCAGCCGGCAGTGGCGGGCAAGTCGAGTCACGGCGGCTACTGCGGGCCGGCGGTCAAGCCGATCGCGCTGCATTTGGTTTCCGCGGTCGCGGGCGATCCGTCGGTGCAGATTCCGATCTCGGGCATCGGCGGCATCTCCACCTGGCGCGACGCGGCCGAGTTCATTGCGCTGGGCGCGGGGACGCTGCAGGTGTGCACCGCGGTGATGCATTACGGCTTTCGGATCGTGGAGGATCTGATCGACGGCCTCTCGAACTGGATGGACGAGCGCGGCCATCGCGCGCTGAGCGACATTCGGGGGCGAGCGCTGCCGCGCGTCGCCAAGTGGGAGGATCTGGACCTCAACTATCATCTGCTCGCGCACATCGACCAGGACAAGTGCATCAAGTGCGAGCTGTGCTGGACGGCGTGCGAAGATGGAGCGCATCAAGCGATTCGCCGGCTGCCGCGCAACAACGGCGGGCCCGTCGTCGAGATCATCGAGGAAGCGTGCGTCGGGTGCAATCTGTGCGCGGCGGTGTGCCCCGTTCAAGACTGCATCACGATGCGGCAGGTTCCGAACGACTATTCACCGACAAGTTGGAAGGATTACGTCGCGGGGAAAGGCAAGCTTGCGCCGCGGTCGGAACACTTTCACACCGCATCTTGGGTTCCCAGCCGCAAGTAACTAGCCGCAAGAAAAGTGCAAGACGCCAAGTTGCGAGTGGCTACAAGTGCAAGCTACGAGTTTACAGGAATACCCAGTTTTCGGATCAATCCAAAGACGGTCCGGCCGCATTCGTCGCGTACCGCGCTGACCTTTACCACTTCATCTCGAGACAAGTACTCGAGCCCCAAAGCCAGATCGATAATCGCCTCGATCTCGTCGAGCGAAGAGCGAGCGATGTCGAGATGTTTTCGAAACTCCTTCGCTCCGCGCCGGCTCGCGCCCTCTGCGATATTCAGGACTACGCTCGATGCGGCGCGTCGCCATTGATCGGCGAGGCCGCTTCGCTCGGACACCGGCAAACGGTCGATCAACGGTTTGGAAAGAAGCGCGAGCGCCCGCGCGTGCTGCCATGCCTTGAGACTTTTGAAGTGGCTCATAACGAACAATGCCGGGGACATGGCGTCCACCGGCATCAAATCTTTGCACGTCGGGGCCTTTTCTTGCACCTTACACTTCCACTTGCAACCACTTACAACTTGGCGTCTTGTACTTTTCTTGAACCTTGAACCTTGAGACTTAGAGGCGACCAGGCGGCGCAAGTGGTGGCATCGAAACTCCGGTTTCAGGCTCCGGCGTGAAATCTTCTCCGGGATTGATGAAGCGATCCCGCTCGAAATTGTACTGCTTGTCGTACAGCTGCCGGTACCGCCCGTTGGCCTCCAGCAATGCTTCGTGCGTTCCCCGCTCGACGATCTGCCCACCCTCGAGCACGAGAATCTGATCCGCGCTCCGAATCGTGGAGAGGCGGTGCGCGATCACGAACGTCGTGCGCCCGCGCCGCAGCGCGCGCAGCCCGTCCTGAATCTTGGCTTCGCTCTCGGAATCGAGACTGGATGTGGCTTCGTCGAGCACGAGAATGCGCGGATCGGCGAGAATGGCGCGCGCGATCGAAATACGCTGGCGCTGCCCGCCCGACAGCTTGACCCCGCGCTCGCCCACCACGGTGTCGTACTTGTCGTCGAACTGACCGACGAACTCGTCGCAGTGCGCGATCCGCGCCACGGCTTCGATTTCCGCGCGCGGCGCGTGCGGCTTGGCGAACGCGATGTTCTCGGCGATCGTGCCGTCGAACAAGAAGTTGTCCTGCAGCACCACGCCGAGCTGCGTGCGATAATCGGAGAGGCGGATGGCGTTGAGGTCGCGACCATCCACGAGCACGCGCCCCTGCTCCGGACGGTTGAACGCGAGCACGAGGCTGACCAGCGTGCTCTTGCCCGATCCCGATGAACCGACCAGCGCGGTGGTGGACCCCGCCGGCGCGCGGAACGAGACGTCCTTCAAGACCGGCACGCCGGGCTTGTACGCAAAGGTCACATGATCGAATGCGACATCGCCGCGTACCGTGTCGATCGCCTGGCGATTGGCGTCCTCGGCATCCTCGGTGGTCATGCGGCGCAGCTCGTGAATACGATCGAGACCCGCGAACGCTTCGGTGATCTGCGTGCCGATCGCGGCGATGCCGATGAGCGGCGCCGCGACGAGACCGACGAAAAAGATGTACTGCACGAATTGGCCGAGCGTCATGGCGCCGCCCAGGATCGCGCGGCCGCCGACGACGATCATCAGCACGCCGATGGCCCCGATCACGAGCTGCGCGAATGCGCCGACGCCGGAGACGCCGGTCATCGTCGTCGCGACATTGCGGAACAGCTTGTGCGCGCCGCGCGCAAAAACGAGCCGCTCGCTCCGCTCGGAGCGATACGCCTTCACGATCCGGATGCCGCCGAGCGTCTCCGCCAGCCGGCCGGTGACGTCGGCGTTCAGCTTGCCGCGCTCGCGGAACAGCGGGCGCAGCTTGGCAAAGGCGAACGCCATCCCGCCGCCGAACAGCGCGAGCACGAAGATCGAGAGCGCCGTCAGTTTCCAGTTCAGCCAGAACAACACGCCGAGCGCGATGCCGGCCGTGACGAGGCCGCCGAGCAGCTGCACCAGTCCGGTGCCGACCAGGTTCCGAATGCCCTCGGCGTCGGTCATGATGCGGGAGATCAGGATGCCCGTCTTGGTGGAATCGAAGTAGCCGATTGGCAGCCGCAACACGAATGCCTGAATGGACTTGCGCATGTCGGTGATCGCGCGCTGCGCCGCCACGCCAAGGATCTGGGAGAGCCCGTACGAGGTCACGGCCTGAATCAGCGCCGCGACGCCGACCGCGACGGCGATGACCGGCAACAGCTCAGCCCGCCGCTGCCCGATGACGTGGTCGATGATGTAGCGGGAGGAGCCCGGCAGCACGAGCCCAGCGATGCGGTTGACGAGCATCAGCACGAGCCCAAACGCGAGGCGCCGGCGGTGCTGCCAGATCAGTCCCTGCGCTTCGCGCCAGGCGTTGGAATAGTTTGGTTTGGGTTTCTGCTCGGCCACGGCGAGAAGCTTACCTGGTAACGGCAGGCCGTACCAGGAGTCCGGTCGTGGAGACCCTGATCTCGTAAGTCGCGCCCCCGCCCCCGGCCCCGCCCGCGCCCCCGGCCCCGCTTCCCGATGTCGTTGCGCCGATAAATGTGGCCGACCCGTACTCGGCGTCAACGAACGGTCGCAGCACCCAATAATGGGCGAGATCGTAGGCATTGAATGGTTTATGCTGGGCGAGCGAGTACACCGTGCGCTCACGTTGCTGTTCATCACTGAGCGATTGATAGCGGCCCGCGATCCGGTCGAGCTCATAGGCCGTCTGCAAGCCCAGGAACGTTCCGATGGGCCGCCACTTCAGCACGTGCGCTTCCACATACACGGCATCGCCGGCGAGATCGAACATGTGCAGGCTGCTGTCGGGGAGCGTAACCGTCGCGCGGAAGCGATGCGGCCCTATCGGCTCGGTCTTGATCGTCGCGGCCACTTGCTCGGCCGTGAAGACGCGGTAGCCGCGAACCCCGACCGAAATCGCCGCGCAGAGCATACTCAGCGCGAGCAGCAGCGCTCCGGCCAGGAGCGTGAAGAGCGAGCTCACGCGGTTCTGGTGGCGCCACGCTGATCCGGCGCCATAGAAGAGCAGAACCGCCACGACTGCGAAACCGATCATCACCAATCGCAACAGGCCAGTCATCCCCTACACGTTAGCGTGAGCCGGCCTCTGGCGCGAATTCGTCCTCTTTGCCACCTTCGGGACCATGAAACGTTCGACCGGAGTCACCCTCGCCGTCATCGCCGTCATCATTGCGCTGTTCTTCTATATGTCCACGGCGGGCGCGACCCAGGAATGCAACGTCTGCGTGGAGTTCAACGGCCGGTCCAACTGCGCCGCGGCGGCCGGCAGCACAGCCGCCGAAGCCACGCGCACGGGGCAAGAGACCGCCTGTGGGCCGGTGGTAAAGGGCATGAACGAGACGATTGCCTGCGGGAACGCGGCACCCACGTCGGTGCAGTGCCGTCCCCGAGCGAGATAGGTGCCGGACTATTCCATGCCGCGCGTCGCGATTCCCGCGACGCTCTTACTGGCAGGCGGGGGCAAGCGTGAGGGCGACGTGTACGTGTCGGAGCGCGTCCCGCAGCATGCCGGGCCCGAGACTCCGCTCGACATGTTGAACCGGCCCGATGCGTTTTTCCCGTTTCGATCGCACAAGGACGGCGAAGGCGTTCTCCTCGTGGCGAAAGCCCGCACCGTCTTGCTGACCGTGGCGCGCGCCGACGCCCTGGATAGCGCACGCCTCTCGGCCGCCAAGCAGGCCAGTCTCGAGTTGACCCTGGCCGACGGCTCCACGCTGAGTGGGTGGGCGACACTGGAGCTGCCGGAATATCACTCGCGGCTGCTCGATTATCTCAACGCGTCCGCTGAGCCGTTCTTCGCGCTCACCACTGCGGATGCGGTGCAACTCGTCAATCGCGCGCACGTGCTCTTCGCGCGCCCCGAGGACTGATTCATGCCGTCGCGGCTCGATCCGTTTGTCGAAGTCATGCTGCGCGAGCGCGCCGACCAGCTCTACCTGCTGCCGGACGAGCCCGTCACACTCGTGAAAGACGGCAAACCGCGCAGAGTCTCCAAGCAGCCGCTCACCGATAAGCACATTTACGCCCTGATGGTCGAGGTGGCGCCGCCGGAAGCGGCGGACAAGATCGATCACCAGTCCGAGACCGAATTCGATTACGCCGCCGGGAACGGGCTGGTCCGGGTGCGAATCGTGCCCGAAGGAGGTCGGCTCACGGCGGTCATCTCCGCGATTCGACGCGCTTCGGATGAGCTGCCCGCTCCCGTCGTGGATCAGGCGTCCACTGCCGACGCGGCGGAGGTGACAGCGAAGCGTTCAGCGACGGCGCCGCCGCCTCCCCGGGCGTCGGTGATCGCCGCGGCGCCGATGGTCGACTCGGCCGCCCCCACCGCGTCCTTGCCGGGCGAATTCGCGCACTCCGAGTATCAAGCCGCGGAACAAAAACTCGGCAAGCTGCTCCGCGCCCTGGTCCAGTCGAGCAGCTCCGATCTGCACCTGCGGGTCGGCGAGCCGGCGATGTTTCGGACCCACGGCGAGATCCGGCGGCAATCGGGCTCCGGGCTCAGCGTGAACGATCTCGAGCTCCTGGTGCTCTCGATCATGCCCGAGCGTAATCGCGGCGAATGGAAGGAGTCCGGCGATACCGACTTTGCCTACGAGATCTCCGGCGTCGCGCGCTTCCGCGTCAACGCCGCGCGCGACCGCAAAGGGCCGGTCGCGGTCTTCCGCGTCATCCCGGCCAAGGTCGTGACCGTCGAGGAGATGGGCCTCTCTGAAGAGGTGCAGAAGCTCTGCTATCTCAAGAAGGGCCTGGTGCTGATCACCGGTCCGACCGGGTCGGGCAAGTCCACGACGCTCTGCGCGCTGATCGACCTCATCAATCGCACGCGCACCGATCACATCATCACGATCGAAGATCCGATCGAATTCGTGCACGAAAACAAGAAGTGCCTGATCACGCAGCGCCAGGTCCATATGCACACCGAGAGCTTCAAGTCGGCGCTGCGCGCGGCGCTCCGTGAGGACCCCGATATCGTGCTGGTCGGTGAGATGCGCGATCTCGAGACGATTGCGATCGCGATCGAGACGGCGGAGACCGGCCATCTGGTCTTCGGCACGCTGCACACGACGAACGCGGCGTCCACGGTCGATCGCATGATCGACCAGTTCCCCGCCGACCGGCAGGCGCAGATTCGCGTGATGCTGTCGGAGTCGCTCAAGGGCGTGATCTCGCAGACGCTGTGCAAGAAGATCGGGGGCGGCCGCGTCGCCGCGCGCGAGATCCTGCTGACCACGCCGGCGATTTCGAACCTGATCCGCGAGGGTAAGACGTTCCAGATCCCGTCGATCATTCAGACCAGCAAGAAACTCGGCATGCTGACACTGAACGACGCCCTGCTCGAGCTCGTCGAGAAAAAGGCGATCGAGCCCGACGAGGCCTACCTGCGCTCCGTCGAAAAGGCGGGCCTCAGCGCCAGTCTCAAGGCGAAAGGATTCAAGGTCGCACTCACGCCGGAGGCTTAGTTTCTTCGGACGGTCATGTCGGGTGTAGCACAATGATGCGCGTATGGCGAGGTGAACCCTACCCCCTGGGCGCCACGTGGGACGGCCAGGGGGTGAATTTTGCGCTGTTCTCAGAACACGGGACCGGCGTCCAGCTCTGTCTGTTCGACGCCGCCGACCAGGCCGACCAATCGCAGCTCATCGCACTCACGGAGCGCACGAATCAGGTCTGGCACTGCTACCTCCCGGACGCGCGTCCCGGACAGCTCTACGGGTACCGCGTCCTCGGACCGTACGAGCCGGATAAGGGACTCCGCTTTAATCCCGCCAAGCTGGTCCTAGATGCGTACGCCAAAGCCATCACCGGTCCGGTGCGCTGGGACGATACCGTCTACGGCTACACCATCGGCGGCCCGGATGAGGACCGCTCGCGCGATGACCGGAACTCCGCGCATGCGATGCCCAAGTGCGTCGTGATCGATTCCGCCTTTGACTGGGGTGACGACCATCCGCCGAAAATTCCGTGGAACCGGACCGTGATCTATGAATGCCACGTGAAAGGGATGACGAAGTGCCATCCCGAGGTCCGGGATCGCCTGCGTGGCACCTATCTAGGCCTGTGCACAACGCCGATCATCGAACATCTCCGCGCGCTCGGCGTCACGAGCGTCGAGCTGTTGCCGATCCATCACTGTGTCAGCGCCCGACACCTCGTGGAGCGCGGGCTGGCGAACTACTGGGGCTACGACTCGATCGGCTTCCTCGCGCCCGATTCACGCTTCGCGCTCGAGGATCAAGTCGGCGAATTCAAGCAGATGGTGCGGGCCTTCCATGCCGCGGGACTGGAGGTGATCCTCGACGTCGTTTACAACCACACGCCGGAAGGCAATCACCTCGGCCCGACGCTCGCATTCAAGGGCATCGACAACCCTGCCTACTACCACCTCGTGCCCGACGAGCAACGCCACTACATGGACTTCACCGCGACCGGCAACAGCTTGAACATGGGGCACCCCAACACGCTGCAGCTCGTCATGGATTCGCTGCGCTACTGGGTCAACGACATGCACGTCGACGGCTTCCGATTCGACCTGGCGCCGGTGCTCGCGCGCGAGCTGTGGGAGGTCGACCGGCTGAGCGCATTTTTCGACGTGATCCACCAGGATCCGGTGCTGTCGCAGGTGAAGCTCATCGCCGAGCCGTGGGACGTCGGCCCGGGAGGATATCAGGTCGGAAAGTTTCCAGTCGGGTGGGCGGAGTGGAACGGCAAATACCGGGATACCATGCGGCGGTTCTGGAAAGGGGACGAAGGCCAGATCGCGGATCTCGCGAGCCGGCTGTCGGGCTCGGCCGACATTTACCAATGGACGCAGCGCGCGGCGTACGCGAGCGTCAATTTCATGACGTGCCACGACGGCTTCCCGTTGCACGACCTGGTGAGTTACGAGGAAAAGCACAACGAAGCAAACGGCGAGAACAATCAGGATGGCTCGAACGACAATCTCAGCCGCAACTGGGGCGTCGAGGGACCGACCGAGGACGGCACGATCCTGGACGCGCGCTATCGCGCGATGCGCAACTTCATCGCGACGCTCGCGCTGTCACAGGGCATTCCCATGATCTCGCACGGCGACGAGATCGCGCGCTCCCAGCGGGGCAACAACAACAGCTACTGCCAGGACAATGAAATCACCTGGGTCGACTGGACCCTGGACGACCGGCGGCGCGCGCTGCTCGAGTTCACCCGCATGGCGTTCAAGGTGCGCGCCGAAAACCCGGTGCTTCGACGCCGGACGTTCTTTCGGGGACAGATCGTCGAGCACGCCGACGTGAAGGACCTGACGTGGCTGCGCGCTGATGGCGCGGAGATGGCGCAGGAAGACTGGCACAACGCGGACGCGCACGCGCTGGGCATGATGATCAACGGCGACGCGACAGACGAAACGGACGAGAAAGAGCAGCCCATCAAGGGCGACACCATGCTCCTGCTCGTCAATGCGAGCGAGGCGGACGTCGACTTCACAATGCCCGCCGGCAAGTGGGCCACGGTCATCGACACCGACGGCCGGCCCGACCCTGCCGGCGAGCACTACACGCTGACGCCCTTCTCGCTCGTACTGCTGCGACTCACACCTTGATCGTCTTCGACGCCTCGTCCCACGTCACCGCGGCGCGCCGGAAGTAGGCCTCGTTCGCCATGTGACAGGCGAGCGCCGCGTTGCGGCCGAACACGACGTCTTCGACCACCGGTTTCCGCGTCCGCACGGCTTCGAAGAAAGTCCACAGGTGCGGCCGCGTGTCGTCGAAGTCGGGCGTCGTGAACGTCACGCTCTCTTCGAGCTGCGGCGCCTGTCCGGGCTGCAGATCATGTTCCTTGTGCCACTGCTGTTCGTATGCGGCACGCATCGCGCCCGGATAGCTGCCCGTGTAATAGCACGGATACTGATCCTTGCCGCTCTGCGGCGAGAAGGTGAGCGTGTTGCCGGCCACGGTGAGCACGCCCTTGGAGCCCTGAATGCGGTATTGCTCCGGCATCTCCGTGCCGAGGTTCAGCCGCATGTAGACGGGCAGATCACCGCTGTAGTAGTAGACGGTGGCGTGCACGTCGGGCATGTTGCGGCCGTCCTTCCAGCGCCGGATCCCGCCGACCGACATCGCCAGTTTCGGCGCCTCGTTCATGCCGAGCATGAACTGCATGCCGCTGATCAAGTGAACGAGCAGGTCGCCCGCGACGCCGGTGCCGTATTCCTTCCAGGAGCGCCACCGCGCGAAGATGTTGGGATCGAGCGGACGCTTCGGCACGTCGTTCTGCCAGGTGTCCCAGTCCAGCGTCTTCAGGGAAAGATCCGGAGGCGGCGGATACTCCCACGCGCCGCACGGATCGTTGCGCCCGAGCCAGCCCTCGACCAGCGTCAGGTCGCCGAGCATACCCTGCGCGATCATGTCTTTCGCCTTGGCGCAGATCTGCGAGCTCACGCGCTGCGAGCCGACCTGGAGGATCTTGCCGCTCTTCTTCACGGCATCGACCATCGCCTCGCCGTCGGCCGGCGTGTGCGACATCGGTTTCTCGATGTAGATGTCCTTCCCTGCGCTCACCGCCTCGACCACCATGCGCTTGTGCCAGTGGTCGGGCACCGCCGCGACGATG
This sequence comes from Gemmatimonadota bacterium, assembly GCA_003221035.1. Taxonomy (GTDB): domain Bacteria; phylum Gemmatimonadota; class Gemmatimonadetes; order Gemmatimonadales; family GWC2-71-9; genus 20CM-2-65-7. Next base: position 65,587 of record QHUB01000030.1, on the reverse strand, counting down.
CAGTCAATGGTTTTGTCGTCGAGCAGGCGCCGATACTCCCGCGTGGTCGGCAGGTTCGCGCCGGCGATCTCCTTGGCCAGTGTGTGGCGGCCGTCGTAGAGATCGGCGGCGGCGGCGCAAGTGACTCCCGGCAGCGAAATCGACGTGCCGAGCAAGCCATTGCCCTGCATCCCGACACCGATCATGCCGAACCGCACCGTGTCACTGGGGGCGACTCGGCGGAATGTGAGCGGGTGTGCCGCAAGCGAGGCACCCGCGATCGTGCTGACCTCCAGAAACTCGCGACGGGACAACGTGGGCTTCTTCATGGGAGGCGCTCCCTGGATTCGAGGGTAGGCGCCTATAATGACCCGCGCCCGATAGGGTGTCGAGGAGCTACTCCCTCCAGAGGAGCTAATCCTTCAGTTCGAGGCCCGTCCGAACTAAGGTGTGATTGTCGGGTACGCCATAGATCCCAAGTTCTGAAAGCCGCCTTACCTAGCGCTATCGCTGTTGCAGCCGTACCACAGGAGATGCGATGACGTCGACCCAACGCCCGCTCCACGGCACCGCGCGCGACGCCGCGGAGCATTTCGATCCTGCCGGCTTCCAGCGCCAGCTGCTGGCCGCATTGCTCGAGTTCCGCGACGGCAACTTCGCCGCGCGACTGCCCGCCGGGCTCTCCGGTCTGGACGGCAAGCTTGCCGAGACCTTCAACGACATCGCATCGAACGCCGACCGGCGCGCGCGGGAAGTGGCGCGCGTCACCCGGATGGTCGGCAAGGAAGGGCTGCTGAGAGAGCGGCTGAACCTGTCCGGAATGGTCGGGAGCCACGCCGAGGAGGTCAGTCACGTCAACACGCTGATCGACGATCTCGTCTGGCCGACGAAAGAAGTGACGCGGGCAGTGGGCGCCGTTGCAAAAGGCGACCTCACCCAGGCGATGAGTCTCGACGTGAACGGGCGGCCGCTCGAAGGCGAGTTCCTGCAGTCGGCCAAGCTCGTCAACACCATGATCGACCAGCTGTCGGTGTTCACGGCCGAAGTGACGCGCGTGGCCCGCGAAGTGGGCACCGAGGGCAAGCTGGGCGGCCAGGCGAAAGTCAAAGGCGTCTCGGGCGTGTGGAAAGACCTGACCGAGTCCGTCAACCAGATGGCCGGCAACCTCACCGCGCAGGTCCGCAACATCGCCGACGTGACCGTTTCGGTCGCGAGCGGCGACCTCTCGAAGAAGATCACCGTGGACGTCCGCGGCGAAATCCTCCAGCTGAAAGAAGCCATCAACACGATGGTGGACCAGCTGCGGTCGTTCGCCGCCGAAGTGACGCGCGTGGCGCGCGAAGTCGGCACCGACGGCAAGCTCGGCGGCCAGGCGGTCGTGCCCGGCGCCGCCGGCACGTGGAAGGACCTGACCGACTCGGTGAACGCGATGGCGTCGAACCTCACGGCGCAGGTCCGTAATATCGCGGCGGTGACGACGGCCGTGGCGCGCGGCGACTTGTCGCGCAAGATCACCGTCGACGTGAAGGGCGAGATTCTCGAGCTGAAGGACACGATCAACACGATGGTGGACCAGCTCAACGCCTTCGCGTCCGAGGTGAGCCGCGTGGCCCGCGAAGTCGGTACGGAAGGCAAGCTCGGCGGTCAGGCCGAAGTGCCGGGTGTCGCCGGCACGTGGAAGGCGCTCACCGACAACGTGAACTCGATGGCCTCGAACCTCACCGCGCAGGTCCGCAACATCGCCGAAGTGACGACGGCCGTCGCGAAGGGTGACCTGTCGCGCAAGATCACGGTGGACGTGCAGGGCGAGATTCTCGAGCTGAAGAACACGATCAACACGATGGTGGACCAGCTCAACGCGTTCGCGTCCGAAGTGACGCGCGTGGCGCGCGAAGTGGGCACCGAAGGCAAGCTCGGCGGCCAGGCCGAAGTGCCCGGCGTCGCCGGGACGTGGAAAGCGCTGACCGACAACGTGAACTCGATGGCGTCGAACCTCACCGGTCAGGTCCGCAACATCGCGGACATCGCGACCGCCATCGCGCGCGGCGACCTGTCGCGCAAGATCACCGTCGACGTGAAAGGCGAGATCCTCCAGCTCAAGAACACGATCAACACGATGGTAGACCAGCTGAACGCGTTCGCCGCGGAAGTGACGCGCGTGGCGCGCGAGGTGGGCACCGACGGCAAGCTCGGCGGCCAGGGCGACGTGCCGGGCGTCGCGGGGACGTGGAAAGACCTCACCGACTCGGTGAACGTCATGGCCGCGAACCTCACGAACCAGGTGCGCGGCATCGTGCGCGTGGTGACCGCGGTCGCGACGGGAGATCTGCAGCAGAAGCTCACCGTCGAGGCGAAGGGCGAAATCGCGGCGCTCGCCGAAACGATCAACAGCATGACCGACACCCTGGCGACTTTCGCGGAACAGGTGACCAACGTCGCGCGCGAGGTGGGCGTCGAAGGACGGCTCGGCGGACAGGCCAACGTGCCGGGCGCCGCCGGCACCTGGAAGGATCTCACCGGAAACGTGAACCTGCTCGCGGCGAATCTCACGACGCAGGTGCGCGCCATTGCGGAGGTCGCGACGGCGGTGACGCAGGGTGACCTGTCGCGCTCGATTCAGGTCGACACGCGCGGCGAGGTGTCGGACCTGAAGGACAACATCAACACGATGATCCGCAACCTGCGCGCGACGACGGAGTCGAACCAGGAGCAGGACTGGCTCAAGACGAACCTGGCCAAGTTCACACGCATGCTGCAGGGCCAGCGCGACCTGGTCACCGTCGGCAAGACGCTGCTGTCGGAGCTCGTGCCGCTGGTCAAGGCGCAGCAGGGCGCGATCTATCAGATGCGCCTGGGCGAATCGGATACGAGCAAGGTCGAGCTGGTTCCGCTCGCGACGTACGCGCGCGCGAGCAAGCAGCGACCCATTTCGCTCGGCGAAGGGCTCGTGGGCCAGTGCGCGATCGAGCAGCAGCGCATCGTGCTGCACGACGTGCCGAAGACCTACGCCAAGATCTGGTCCGGACTCGGCAACGCGCTGCCGACGAGTATCGTCGTGCTGCCGGTGCTGTTCGAAGGCGAGACCAAGGCCGTCATCGAGCTGGCGTCGCTCTATCCCTTCACGCCGACGCACCTGAGCTTCCTCGAGCAGCTCACGCAGTCGATCGGCGTCGTCCTCAACACGATCGAAGCCACGATGCGGACGGAGAGCCTGCTGGTGCAGTCGCAGCAGCTCACCACGGAGCTGCAGACGCGCCAGACGGAGCTGCAGAACACCAACGAGGAGCTGGCCACCAAGGCGAAGCAGCTCGCGGAGCAGAACGCCGAAGTGGAGCGCAAGAACCAGGAGGTCGAACAGGCGCGGCGGGCGCTGGAAGAGAAAGCCGCCGAGCTCGCGCTCACGTCGAAGTACAAATCCGAGTTCCTCGCGAACATGTCGCACGAGCTCCGGACGCCGCTGAACGCGATCCTGCTGCTGGGCCAGCAGCTCGCCGACAACCCCGGCGGCTCACTGACCTCGAAGCAGGTCGAGTTCGCGCGCAACATTCACTCGGCCGGCACGGATCTGCTGACGCTGATCACCGACATTCTCGATCTCTCCAAGATCGAGTCGGGCACCGTGACGGTCGAAATCGATGAGGTTCCGTTCGCATCGATCCGCGACAGCGTGCAGCGCACGTTCCATCACGTGGCCGAGTCGAAGGGTGTGCTGCTGAAGCTGGAGATGGACGAGGACCTGCCCGCAACCTTCAGCACCGACGCCAAGCGGCTGCAGCAGATCCTCAAGAACCTGCTGTCGAATGCGTTCAAGTTCACTGAGCGCGGCGAGGTCTCGATGACCGTGCACCGCGCAGCCGAAGGCTGGTCGCCCGGGCATCCCGTGCTGAGCACCGCCCAGCCCGGAAGCGTCGTGGCGTTTGCGGTGACCGACACCGGAATCGGCATTGCCGCGGACAAGCAGAAGCTCATCTTCGAGGCGTTCCACCAGGCCGACGCGGGCACGAGCCGCAAGTACGGCGGCACCGGGCTCGGCCTCGCGATCAGCCGCGAGCTCGCCAGCCTGCTCGGTGGCGATATCCGGCTGACCAGCTCGCCGGGACAGGGCAGCACGTTCACCCTGTACTTGCCGCTCGACTACGCCGGCCCTTCGCGTGTCCCCACGCCGTCGCGCGATCCGGCGACCAGCGGACCATTCCTGGCGACCCCGATATTGAGCGCGACGCGGTCAGACGAGGTCGTGCCGGACGATCGCGACGCGATCACGCCGGGCAGCGACGAGAACATCCTGTTGATTGTGGACGACGATCCGCACTACGCGCGGGTGTTGTTGGGACTCGCGCGCGACAAAGGCTTCAAGGGTATCGTCGCGAACCGCGGCCACCTGGCACTGGCGCTGGCGCGCGAATATCAGCCCACGGCCATCACCCTCGACCTCTTCCTGCCGGATACGCTCGGCTGGTCGGTGTTGAGCAACCTCAAGCTCGACCCGGCGACCCGGCACATCCCCGTGCAGATGATCTCGGTCGTGGAAGATCGCCAGCACGGCCTGTCGCACGGCGCTTTCTCCTATCTCGTGAAGCCCGCGACGACGACCGACCTCGAGAACGCGCTCGAGCGGCTGAAGACGTACGCGAAGCCGCACACCAAGCGCCTGCTCGTGGTGGAGGACAACGAGATCGAGCGTCAGGGAATCGTCGAGCTGCTGGCGCATGACGATATCGAGATCACGGCCGTGCCCACCGGCGGCGAGGCGCTGCACATGCTGTTCGAGTCGTCGTTCGACTGCTGCGTCGTGGATCTGCGGCTGCCCGACATGAGCGGCCTCGACCTGCTGGAGCGCGTGCAGACCGACCAACGGTTGCGCGACGTCCCCATCGTCGTGTTCACCGGCAAGGCGCTGACGACGAAAGAGGAAGAGCGCCTCAAAACGCTGTCCACGAGCGTGGTGCTCAAGGATGTACAGTCGCCCGAGCGGTTGTTCGACGAGACCGCGCTGTTCCTGCATCGCGTGATCAAGGAGCTGCCGCCGGAGAAGCAGCAGCTGCTCGATCGCCTGTATGGGTCCACCGAGCTGCTGCGCGGCGAGCGCGTGCTGGTCGTAGACGATGACGCACGCAACATCTTCGCGCTCACGACGCTGCTCGAAAACGAGGGCATCGAGGTGACCAGCGCAACGACGGGACGCCACGCCATCGAGCTGATCGAGCAGACGCCCGGGATCAGCGCGGTGCTGATGGATATCATGATGCCCGACATGGACGGCTACACGACGATCCGCGAGATTCGTCTGGATCGGCGGTTTCGCAGCCTGCCGATCATCGCGCTGACCGCGAAGGCCATGAAGGGTGACCGCGAGCGCTGCCTGCACGCGGGCGCGTCGGACTACATCGCCAAACCTGTGGACGCGCATCAGCTGCTCTCGCTGCTCCGCGTCTGGTTGCACCGATGAAGATGAGCCAGACGCCGTCACATCCGGCCACGTCCGATCGCGGTCCCGGCATCCCGCCGCTTCTTCCGGGCAGCGACGAGGCCGTCCCCATTCTGCTCGTGGACGATCAGCCGGCGAACCTCGATGCGCTCGAGGCGACGCTCGCGAGCACGGGCTGCCGGTTCGTGCTGGCGCGCACCGCGGACGAGGCGCTGCTCGCACTCCTCGACCAGGATTTCGCCGCGATCGTGCTCGATGTCATGATGCCCGGCATGAGCGGCTTCGACCTGGCGACGATGATCAAGCGTCGGGAGCGCACGCGTCAGGTGCCGATTCTGTTCCTGACGGCGCGCATGCTGGACAAGCAGGACGAGCTGCGCGGCTACAGCGTCGGCGCGGTGGATTATCTCACCAAGCCGCTCGATCCGCAGATTCTCCGCTCCAAAGTCGCCGTGTTCGTCGAGCTGTATCGCAAACGGCGCGCGTTATCGCGCATGAATCTCGAGCTGCAGCGCCAGATTGCCGAGCGGCAGCGCATGGCCGAAGCGTTGAAGCGCGGCAACGACGAGCTCGAGCAGCGGGTGAGCGAGCGCACGGTGGCACTGGCGGAGTCGGCGCGGCGCAAGGACGAGTTCCTCGCGATGCTCGCCCACGAGCTCCGCAACCCCTTGTCCGCGCTCCGGACCGCCAGCGAAGCGTTGCGCCTCAAGGGGGGCGACAATGCCGACCTGCAATCGCTGAGCGGGGTGTTCGCGCGGCAGATTCGGCAACTGACCCGTCTGACCAGCGATTTGCTGGATGTCAGCCGCATTACGCGCGACAAGCTGACGCTCCAGCGGACACGCGTCGCGATCCGTGATATCGTCGAGAGCGCGCTGGAGACCGTTCGGCCGCTCGTCGAGAAGCGCGACCAGACGGTGAACGTGCTGCTCCCCGCCGAGCCGGTCTACGTAGACGGCGATCCGGCGCGGCTGGCGCAGGTGCTCGGGAACCTCCTCGACAACGCCTCCCGCTACTCAGCGGAGGGCGCGCGCATCGACCTCTCGGCCGTGGTTTCGGGACCGCACGTGTTGATCAAAGTGATCGACAAGGGCGCGGGCATCGAGCGGGAGCTGCTCGGACGCATCTTCGAGCTGTTCGTGCAAGGGCGAGAGGTCTCACACACCGGTCATGGCGGCCTCGGCATCGGTTTGCCGCTGGCGCGGCGACTGACCGAGATGCACGGCGGTACGCTCAGCGCCTTCAGCGCCGGCCCAGGCCGCGGTGCCGAGTTCGTCATCCAGCTCAACACCGTGGGCCCGGCCGGAGAGCATGGGAAGACGGGCATCGCCGCGGAGACCAAGCCGGCGCCGGTCCCCATCCCCAGCCAGCGTGTGCTGATTATCGAGGACAACCGCGACACCGCCTCGATGATGGACCTCATGCTGCAGGAGTGGGGTCAGGAAACGCGGGTCGCGCACGACGGAAACGCGGCGCTCCAGATCGCCGAGGACTTCCGGCCACAGGTGGTGCTGTTGGACCTGGGTCTGCCGACGCTGCACGGCTACGAGGTGGCGCGGCGGCTCCGGCAGCAGTCATGGGCGCAGAAGACATTCCTCGTCGCGATCACCGGGTGGGGCCGCGAGCATGACCGGCAATCAGAGGCAGCGGGAATCGACGTGCGGCTCCTGAAGCCTGTCGATCCCGACCAGCTCCGGGCGGTGCTGGCGAACCGCGCCTAGTCGCGCGCGGGATAGGTCCCGAGGACGCGGATACTGGACGTGAAGGGCCGCAGCGCTTCGAGCGCCTCCACGAGTCCGTTGCCGCCATCGACGACATCGAGGTAGAAGAGGTACTGCCACGGGCGCCCCGGGAGCGGCCGGGATTCGATCTTGGTCAGGTTCAATCCGCGGTCGGCGAAGACGCCCAGCGCCCGATACAGCGAGCCGGGCGTATTGCCAAGCGACACGATCAGCGACGTCTTGTTGGGCCGCGCCGGCTCGCGCCCCGCGGGTTCGCGCGCGACCACGAGAAAGCGCGTGTAATTCTCGGCGTGATCCTCCAGCCCCTCGACGACGACATCGGCGCCGTACAGATCCGCCGCGAGCTTCGACGCGATGGCCGCGTCGGCCGCGACATTCCCGGACATGACATCGCGCACGCTGCCGGCCGTGTCGTACGCCGGCACTGCCTCGACGCCCGGATGGGCCAGGAAGAACTGGCGGCACTGCGCCAGCGCGACCGGGTGTGAGGCAACGCGCCGGATCTCAGCCAGGGTGGTGCGCGGCGGAGCGATCAGGCAGTGGCGAATGCGCAGCGCGGTCTCGGAGACGACGTGCAGGACGTGGGCGCTGAGCAAGTCGTAGTTCTCGTGGACCGAGCCCGCGAGCGTGTTCTCGATCGGCACCATGCCGCGCGTGGCCCTTCCCGTTTCGACCGCCCGAAACAGCTCCACAAACGTGGGACAGGTGACGAGCTCGAGGGTGGGACCGTGCATCTCGAGCGCGGCCGCGTGACTGAACGACCCCGCTTCACCCTGAATCGCGACGCAATCAACCATCGGTGACCGCGCCCTCACTGCTGCTGGAGACGAGGCGAGCGTATTTCGCCAGCACGCCGGCGGTGTAGCGCGGCGGCGGGGGCTGCCACCGGGTCCGGCGCACGGCGAGCTCTTGCTCGGAAATGTTGATCTCGAGCCGGCGTTTGCCCGCGTCGATCGTGACGGAGTCGCCTTCCCGGACCAGGGCGAGCGGACCGCCCAGCGCCGCTTCCGGCGCGACGTGCCCGACGACGAGTCCATGCGAGCCGCCGGAGAACCGCCCGTCGGTGATGAGGCCGACGCTCTCCCCCAATCCCGCGCCGATGAGCGCCGCCGTGGGTGCAAGCATCTCGCGCATCCCGGGTCCGCCCTTCGGACCTTCGTAGCGGATGATGACGACGTCGCCCTGCTTCACACCGCCCGCGAGAATCGCGGCAAGGCATGCCTCCTCGGAGTCGAAAACCCGCGCGGGTCCGGTGATTCGGTGCGAACCGTTGCCGCTGACTTTGGCGACGGCGCCTTCAGGCGCGAGGTTGCCGCGCAAGATCACGATGTGCCCCGTCGGCGCGAGCGGCGTGGCCCACGGATGAATCACGTCCTGGCTCGGCGACGGCGTCGACGGGGTTTCTTTCAACACCTCGGCAACAGATCGGCCGTCGATCGTCAGCGCGTCACCGTGGAGCACGCCGTTCGCCAGGAGGATGCTCATGACCTGCGGAATTCCCCCCGCACGATGCAGATCGGTCGCGACGTAGCGCCCGGAGGGCTTCAGATCGCACAGTACGGGCACGCGCGCGCGAATCGTCTCGAAGTCGTCGATCACGAGTGGCACGCCGGCGGCCCGGGCAATCGCGAGCAGATGCAGGACCGCGTTTGTGGAGCCACCGATCGCCATGACGACGGCGATCGCGTTTTCGAACGCCTTGCGCGTGAGGATCTGGCGCGGTGTGCGCCGCGCCCGCACCGCCGCCGCCAGAACCTGCCCGGCGCGCTCAGCGGCGTCCGCCGTTTCCTGATCCTCTGCCGCCATGGTCGAGGTGCCGGGGAGGCTCATGCCGAGCGCTTCGATTGCGGACGACATCGTGTTCGCGGTGAACATGCCGCCGCAGGAGCCGGCGCCGGGACAGGCTCGGCGCTCGATCTCGAGCAGCTCGCTCTCGGGCATGCGCCCCGCCCCGGCCGCGCCGACCGCCTCGAACACACTGACCACCGTGAGATCGCGGCCGCCGAAGTGCCCGGGCTTGATCGTGCCGCCGTAGACGAAGACCGCGGGGATATCGAGTCGCGCGATCGCGATCAAAGCGCCCGGCATATTCTTGTCGCACCCGCCGATCGCGACCAGTCCGTCCATGCGCTGCGCGCCGCACGCCGTCTCGATCGAGTCGGCGATCACCTCGCGCGACACGAGCGAATAGCGCATGCCCTCGGTCCCCATCGAGATGCCGTCGCTGACGGTGATCGTGCCGAATGTCTGGGGCATCGTGCCGGCTTCGCGCAGCGCCTGCTCCGCCCGCTTCGCCAATCGGTCCAACCCGGCATTGCAGGGCGTGATGGTGCTGTGCGCGCTCGCGACACCGACGATCGGCTTGCCGAAATCACCGTCGCGAAAGCCCACCGCGCGCAGCATCGCCCGGTTCGGGGCGCGCTCCAATCCTTCGGTGATCGCCTTGCTGCGGAAATTGTCCTTCCCCGTCATGACAGTCCCTCGAGTGCCTCGGCCAATACCAGCTCCACTATCCGCGCTCCCATCTCCTTCGTGCCGATAATCTGCTCGCCGGCGTGAGCGATGTCCTCCGTGCGCGCGCCGGCCTCGAGCGCCGCGGCGACCGCCTGGTCCACCGCATCCGCGGCCTCGGGCAGGTGCAGACCGTGCCGCAACAACAGACCGACGGTCGCAATCGCGCCGAGGGGATTGGCGACGTCCCGGCCCGCCAGCGGCGGCGCCGAGCCGTGCACAGGCTCGAACAGTCCAGGTCCGTCGCCGAGCGAAGCAGAAGGCAGCAGGCCGAGCGATCCGGCCAGTACGGCGGCTTCGTCGCTCAGGATGTCGCCGAACATGTTCTCGGTCAGCACGACGTCGAGCGACGCCGGATCGCTGACGAGGCGCATGGCGGCGGTATCGACGTAGGAGTGCTCGAGGCGCACATCCGGGAAGGCACGCGCGACCGCCGTCACCGTCTCCCGCCACAGCTGGGACACCTCGAGCACGTTCGCCTTGTCCACAGACGTGACCAATCGTCTGCGGGGACGCGCCGCCTCGAATGCGACGCGCGCGATACGTTCGATTTCGGCAGTCGTATAGGTAAGCGTATTGACGGCGCGGGTGCCGTTTCGGCCGCGCGGCTCTCCATAGTAGAGCCCGCCCGTCAGCTCGCGCACGACGAGCAGATCCACGCCGCGGAGCCGATTGGGCTTGAGCGGCGAGCACGCCGCGAGCGCCGGGTGAAGCGCCACGGGCCGCAGATTGGCGTAGACGTTCAACAGCTTGCGCAGCGCGAGCAGGCCGGTCTCCGGCTTGAGCTCGCGGGGGGCGGTGTCCAAGGACGGATCGCCCACGGCACCGAGCAACACCGCATCACTTCGAGTGACTGCCACGCGCGTCTCGGGCGGCAGTGGATTGTTCGCCGCGCGCACACCCGCCGCGCCGACCGGAAGGGCGTCGAGCGCAAAGCGAATCGCGAATCGTTCGCCGACCGCCTCCAACACGCGCACCGCCTGCGCGATGACTTCAGGTCCGATGCCGTCTCCGGAGAGCACGGCGATGCGGTATGTCTTCATGGGTGTCTCCGCTCATACGCCGCGATACTCGGCTCGTCCAGCAGCGTCCGTCCGATTTCGTCGAGACCGCGCAGCAGCAGCTCGCGGCCGTATGGATCAGCGCGGAACCCCGTCTTGAATCCGCGATCGTCCGTGATGAGCTGTTTCTCGAGATCGATCGTCAGTTCATGGATTCCGCCTTCGGTGCTCCGGATCAGCGCATCCACCTCCGGTGCCGGCAGGCGTACCGGCAGAAGACCGTTGCGATAACAGTTCGAGGTGAAGATGTCCGCGAAGGATGGCGCGATGACGGCACGGAATCCGTATTCGGCGAGCGCCCACACGGCGTGCTCGCGCGAAGACCCGCAACCGAAGTTCGGACCGGTCACCAGAATCGTCGCGCCCTCCGCCGCCGGACTGTTGAGCTCGAAGCCGGGGTCGGGCGAGCCGTCGGGCCGGTAGCGCCAATCGCAGAACAGCGCGGGCCCGAAGCCGGTCCGCTCGATGCCTTTCAGAAACTGCTTGGGGATGATCTGATCGGTATCGACGTCGCGCCGCGGCAACGTGACCAGGCGGCCCCGGTGCTGGGTGAACGGCTTCACCATCCGCGCACGTCCACGAGATGGCCTTCGATGGCCGCCGCTGCCGCCATCATCGGGCTCATGAGATGCGTCCGGCCGCCGCGTCCCTGGCGCCCTTCAAAATTGCGGTTCGACGTCGCGGCGCAGCGCTCGCCGGCGCCCAGGATGTCGTCATTCATGCCGAGACACATCGAGCAGCCCGCGTTGCGCCACTCGAACCCGGCTTCGCGGAATACCTGATCGAGGCCCTCCGCTTCCGCTTGCGCTTTCACGCGCTGCGAGCCGGGCACCACCATGGCGCGCACGCGCGCCGCCACGTGGCGGCCGCGCACCACGCCGGCCGCGGCGCGCAGGTCTTCGATACGGGCATTCGTGCAGGAGCCGAGGAACACGCGATCGATCGGAATGCCGGCGAGCGGCGTTCCAGGCTCGAGCCCCATGTATTGCAGCGCGCGCTGGGCCGCGTGGCGCTCGGCGTCGGTGCCCAGCGCCGCGGGATCCGGCACGCGCGCCGTGATGTCAGCGACCATGCCGGGAGTCGTCCCCCACGTGACTTGCGGTCCAATTCTCGATGCATCGAGCATGACCTGCGTGTCGTAGCGCGCTCCTGAATTGCTTCGGAGTCTACGCCAGCGCGCGACGTCTTTGGTCCACGCCTCACCGGTGTGCACCCGCGGTCGTCCCTTCAGATACGCAAATGTCACATCATCGGGCGCGATCATCCCGGCGCGCGCGCCGGCCTCGATCGACATGTTGCACACCGTCATCCGCTCTTCCATCGAGAGCGCGCGGATCGCTTCGCCCGTGTACTCGATGACATGTCCCGTCGCGCCGGCCGTGCCGATCTTCCCGATGAGCGCCAGGATCAAGTCCTTAGCCCCCACTCCCGGCCCCCGGCTCCCGGTAAAGCGCGCTTCCAGGGTGCGTGGCTTGGAGAGCGCGATGCATTGCGTCGCCAGCACGTGCTCCACCTCGCTCGTGCCGATGCCGATCGCGAACGCCCCGAACGCGCCGTGGGTCGCCGTGTGCGAGTCGCCGCACACGATCACCATGCCGGGCTGCGTCGCGCCGAGCTCCGGACCGATCACGTGGACGATGCCCTGCCCCGGCGACGTGAGGTCAAACAGCTCGATCCCGAATTCCCGCGCGTTGCCGCCGAGCACGTCGACTTGACGGGCCGCGACGGCGTCGGCGATCGGGAGCGAGCGATCACCGGTCGGGATGCTGTGATCCACCGTCGCCAGCGTGCGCTCGGGCCGTCGTACCGCGCGGCCCTCGCGCTTCAATCCTGCAAATGCCTGCGGCGACGTCACTTCGTGAATCAGATGCAGATCGACATACAGCAGCGCCACGTCGTCCGTGAGCTGCTTGACGACGTGCGACGCCCAGACGCGTTCGAACAGCGTCTTCGTCACGCGCGCGAAGATTGTAGGGGCGCAGCATGCTGCACCCCTGCCACCGGCCGTGCGCGACCAGCCTGCGCCCCCTTGCCCTCTTCGGTCCACGGCATCATCGCGCGCAGCCGCGCGCCGACCTGCTCAATCTGATGCTCTTTCGCGGCGCGACGCAGCTCGTTGAACTTGGGCGCGCCGTTGCGACACTCGGCGATCCATTCCCTGGCAAACACGCCGCTGCGGATGTCGGCCAACAAGCGGCGCATTTCCTCACGCACCGCCGGGCTGATCACGCGCTCGCCGCGGGTCAGATCGCCGTACTCGGCCGTATCGCTGATCGAGTGGCGCATGAAGCCGAGTCCACCGCGGTAGATCAGATCCACGATCAGCTTCAGCTCGTGGAGACATTCGAAGTACGCCATCTCCGGCGCGTATCCCGCTTCGGTCAGCGTCTCGAACCCGGCCTGGATGAGCGCGGTCACGCCGCCGCACAGCACCGCCTGCTCCCCGAACAGATCGGTTTCGGTTTCCTCGGCGAACGTGGTGGCGAGCACACCGGCGCGCGTACAGCCGATACCGGTGCCGTACGCGAGCGCGTTCTCGAGCGCCTTCCCGCTGGCGTTCTGATGGATGGCCACGAGACCCGGCACGCCGCGGCCCGCCTGGAACTCGCTGCGCACGAGATGACCCGGAGACTTGGGCGCGATCATCGAGACATCGACGCCGGGCGGCGGCTTGATCTCGCCGAAGTGGATGTTGAAGCCGTGCGCGAACATCAACGTCTTCCCCTCTCGCAGCGCCGGCAACACGGCGGTTTCGTACACCGCGCGCTGCTCCGGATCGGGCACGAGGAGCATGATGACGTCGCCCGCTTCCGCGGCATCGGCCACTGGCTGCACCTCGAGGCCATCGGCCTCCGCGCGTTTCCACGACGCGCCATTCGGCCGCAGTCCGACGATCACGCGGGCGCCCGAGTCGCGCAGGTTCAGCGCATGGGCATGTCCCTGGCTGCCGTACCCGATGATCGCGAACGTCCGATCCGTGAGGCGGGCAGGATCGGTGTCTTTCTCGTAATAGATGCGCACGGGTGCGCTCATGATATCTCCGGAAGGTGAGGATGGTTCTGGGGGCAGAGGCAATTGGTCGGGCGCCGGTACACCAATGGTGGCCTGCTTCACGCCAACCACATTCTGCATCAACAGCGCGAGATTCTCGGCGGTCGGATCATCGACGTCGATCGCGCAGGTCATCCGCCACATGCCGGGTGACGGCGAGGCGACCGCGAAATCGTGAATCGGCATGTTGCGCCGGCGCAAGACGCTGCACGCGCGGCCCAGCGTCAACAGATCGTCACGGAGCAGGACGGTGACGCGGCGCGACGCGTTCATGTTTGGGCCGGAGCCGCTTCGAGCGGCTCGGAGAGTGATCCGCCCGGGACGATCATCGGGAAGACGTTGGCTTCCTGCTCGATCACCAGCTCGACGAGCGTGGGGCCGGGCGTGGCGTTCGCCTCCTGGAGCACGTCCGTCACTTCACCGGCATGCTTCACGCGCCAGCCGGGAATTCCGTACGCCGCGGCCAGCTTTACATAGTCCGGGCTCCAGATCGGCGTGTTCGAGTAGCGGCCGCCATGGAAGAACTGCTGCCACTGCCGCACCATGCCGAGGTACCCGTTGTTGAAGATCGCGAGCTTCACTTCGATGCCTTCCTGCACCATCGTCGCGATCTCCGCCATGTTCATCTGAAAGCCGCCGTCGCCCGAGATCGCCCAGACCGGCTCGTCGGGTCGCGCCAGGCGCACGCCCATCGCGGCGGGCACGGCGAATCCCATCGCGCCCAGTCCACCGGACGTGATGTGCGTGTTGGGCCGCTGGAACGGATAGCGCTGGGCGACCCACATCTGATGCTGCCCGACGTCGGACACGATGGTGCAGCGACCCTCGGTGACCTCGGCGAGCGCCGACAGGATCACTTCGGGCGACAACCCGCCCGCGAACGACTCTTCGCGCTGGTGCATGAGCGCGGCAATCTCTTGCCGCCAGGGCACGCAATCCCGCGGCGCGATTGCGGCGAGCAGCTGTTGAACGATGGCGCGAGCGTCACCGACCAGCGCGACGTCGCAGCGCACCGTGCGACCGATGGCGGCGCCGTCGATATCGATGTGCACGATCTTCGCGCGCGGGGCAAAGGTGGCCGTATTGCCCGTCACGCGGTCGTCGAAGCGCATGCCGATGCCGACGAGCAAGTCGGCGGATTGAATCGCCTTGTTGATGTGGACTTCGCCGTGCATGCCCGGCATCCCGAGGTGCAGCTCGTGCGACTGCGGGAACGCGCTGATGCCGAGCAGCGTGGTGATCACCGGCATGCCCGTGCGTTCGGCGAGCGCCCGGACTTCCGCGTATGCGCCGCTCACGATGACGCCGCGGCCGATCATGAGCAGGGGACGCTCTGCGGTGGCGATGAGACTTGCGACTTGCTTCAGGGCGTCGTCGAGGAGCCGGAAGTCAGGAGTCTGGGGTTTCATCGATCCCCGACTCCCGGCTCCTGACTCCCGGTATTCAGCTTTCTGGTTCTGGACATCCTTCGGCACGTCCACGAGCACGGGCCCCGGCCGTCCCTCGATCGCGATCGCCATCGCCTCGCGCACATCGTCAGCGAGATCTTCGACGTCGCGCACCAGCACGTTGTGCTTGGTCACCGGCATCGTCACGCCGACGACGTCGGTCTCCTGAAACGCATCGCGGCCGAGCATCGGCCGGCCGACCTGGCCCGTGATGGCGACCACGGGTGAGCCGTCCATGTGCGCGGTGGCGAGCCCGGTCACGAGGTTCGTCGCGCCCGGCCCGGAGGTCGCGACGCACACACCCACGCGCTGTCCGGCGCGGGCGTAGCCATCGGCGGCGTGGGCCGCCGCCTGCTCGTGCCGTACGAGGATGTGTCGCAGGCCGGCGTGGCCGTGGAGCGCGTCGTAAAACGGCATGATGGCGCCGCCGGGATAGCCGAACATGACCTCGACGCCCGCGTCGACCAGTGTGCGACACAGGATCTGTGCGCCTGTCAGCAGCTCGAGGCTCATGGCTAGACCCCCCAGAAGTAACTGCTGCTGAGCGACGCCGTTTCCAGGCCGTCCGCGTGATCCGCCTTGTTCAGCGCGTGGACCAGCGCGCGCGCACCGGCTTCGACGATATCGGTCGAGGCGCCGTGACCGCTGAGTGATTTGCCGTCGACGCGCACCTGCAGGATCACGCGCCCCAGGCTGTCTCGACCGGGCGTGACCGACTGCACCGACAGGTCGATCACTTCGATCGTTCTCCCGACCGCTTCGCCGATCGCCGCAAACGCGGCGGCAATCGGACCGTTCCCTGTCGCGGTCGCGCGCCGGTCGGGGAAGCCTGGGCCCGCGATCTGAACCTCCGCGGACGCGGTATCGGTGCCGCACGTCACGCGCAGGTGCGTGAGGTTGTAGACCTCGGGCGCGCGCTGGAAGCCGTCGTGCAGCAGCGTGAGCAGGTCCTCGTCGAGGATCTGCCGTTTCTTGTCGGCCAGCGCGGTGAACGCCTGATAGAGCTGCTCGAGCGTGGCGGCATCGGGCTCGTAGCCGAGGTCGCGGTAGCGGCGCTCGAGCGCATGGCGCCCCGAATGTTTGCCGAGCACGATGCTCGACCGGCCGGCGCCGACCGTCTCCGGCTCGATGATCTCGTAGGTCAGGCCGTTCTGCAGCACGCCGTGCTGGTGGATGCCCGCTTCGTGCGCGAACGCGTTGCGGCCGACGATCGCCTTGTTGGGCTGCGGGAAGACGCCGATCTCGTGGGACAGCAGCCGGCTGGTCCGCACGATCTCCCGCGTATTCACGTGGCACTGGAACGCCGCGACTTGCGGCCGGATGCGGGCCGCCATCACGATCTCTTCGAGCGCCGCGTTGCCGGCACGCTCGCCGATGCCGTTGATCGTGCATTCGACCTGGCCCGCACCGGCCTCGATCGCCGCGAGCGAGTTGGCGACGGCGAGGCCGAGGTCGTCATGGCAGTGCGCGCTGAGCACGAGGGGCGCGGCTTCGGGGACCCGCTCGGGAACGGCGCGAAACAGCGCGGCATATTCGGCCGGCGTCGTGTAGCCGACCGTGTCCGGGAGATTGATCGTCGTGGCCCCTTCGGCGATGGCCACAGCGATCACGCGGCACAGGAAGTCGAAGTCGCTGCGCGTCGCGTCCTCGGCCGAGAACTCGACATCGCTCGTGTAGCCGCGGGCGCGGCGCACGGAGGCGCGCACGCGCTCCAGGCAGGTGTCGCGATCGATCCGCAGCTTCTGCTCGAGATGCAGGTCGGAGGTTGCGATGAACACGTGGATGCGCTTGCGTTGCGCCGGCTGGAGCGCTTCGGCCGCGGCGTCGATGTCGCGCTCGTGGCAGCGCGCCAGCGCGGCGATGATCGGGCGATGCACGCTTTCGCCGATCAGCTGCACGCCACGCAGATCGCCCTGCGAGGCGGCGGGGAAACCGGCCTCGATCACGTCGACGCCGAGCGCGTCGAGCTGGCGGGCCAGTCGCTGTTTGATCTCGGGTGTCATTGCGTTCCCGGGCGCCTGTTCGCCGTCGCGCAGCGTCGTATCGAAGATGATCACGTCCCTGGCCATGGTTCCCCCGACTTCGCGATGAGAAAACAAAAAAGCCGCGAACCTGATTGGGTTCGCGGCGCCGGTCCTGCTTCGTCTTTCGAGCGACTTCTAGCTTCTTACCTCCGCGCGCGCCGCGACCCCCCTGCTGAGCGTAAGGCCCAGCAGCAGGACGAGGCTAAGGAGCAGCGCGAAAGCGTTCATGTGCGAGCCATCAATCTCCACTTCTGGTCGGATGTGTCAAGAGGCCTGCCGAAAGAGCCACCGGTCGGAATTGAACCGACGACCACTCGATTACGAATCGAGAGCTCTACCGCTGAGCTACGGTGGCGGCCGGCTCCTAAGTTAGCGGCGGGCCTGCGGGTTTGGTACTCCTGCTCCGCTGCGCGAGCACCACAAACGCCAGGAAGTAGGCGCCTCTTCCCGTTGACCGCAGAGTTTTCCCGCCGCCGTGCCCGCGCCGGCGAAACGGCAATCGCAGCGTGAAGCGGACGAGTTGAGGCAGGCGCTCTGAGGCGGGCTCCTTTTCCAGGGCCTACCAGTTAACTATCCCTTCGTGAAGGCCTCCCGTCTTTTCGGCTTGCCACTCGCCTTTCTCGTCCTGCACCTCGGCTTTGTCGCGAACGAGTCCAGATGCCGCATCGAGACCACGTCACGCCACCAGCACCACGGTGCCGGCCAGCACGCTCGCTCAGAATCGACTAATCACCGCACCCATACTTCCGCGATTCCCGTCTGTTGCCAGGCGCTGAGCTCCTGCTCCGCCACTATCGGGCTCACCAGACCCACGCAGGTTCTGGCGGGAGTGCAGTCCGCTCCCAGACAAATTCTCACCGCTCTCCTCGCACACTGCTCAGTTAGCACCGCACCAGAAGCACCGCCTCCCAGAGCCTAGCTCCCCGAGAACTGTCGGCGTTCACACATCGCAGCGGGCCACTCGCATGCGACGCTCGAGACTTTGCTCTACTTGGGGGCTTTCATGTTTCGCTATATCCTTTCGACCTTGCTTCTGCCATCCCTGCTCGTTGCACAACACCCAGAACATGCGAAGCCACAACCGACTCACCACAAGCCGATGATGGCGATGATGATCGACCCACTCGGCGTTTCGATGGAACGGATGGGCTCCGGTACCACGTGGATTCCTGACGCCGTTTCTCTGCCCGCCCGACACGTCATGTCCGGCTCGTGGCTCCTCATGCTGCATGGATTTGTGTTCGTGCAGTACGACAAGCAGGGTGGCCCAAGGGGAGATGAACAGTTCGGCTCGCTCAATTGGGCGATGCTGATGGCGAGCCGTGACATGTGGGGCGGCCGGTTTCAGGCAAGAACGATGCTGAGCCTCGATCCCGCGACCCTTTCGAACCGAGGCTATCCGCTGCTGCTCCAAACCGGCGAGAGCTACAACGGCCAACCAGTGCACGATCGCCAGCATCCGCATGATTTCTGGATGGAGTTGGCCGTGATGTATGAAAGAGCCATCTCACACAGCCTCGGCGTGTCCGTGTATGCTGCCCCTTCAGGGGAGCCCGCGCTCGGTCCCGTGGCCTTCATGCACCGCCCTTCGGCAATGGACAATCTGGCGGCGCCGTTGTCTCACCATTGGCAGGATGCCACACACATCAGTTTTGGCGTGCTCACCGCCGGTCTCTTTGGTCAACACTGGAAGCTGGAAGGCTCGGTTTTCAACGGTCGCGAACCGGATGAACAGCGGTGGGGATTCGATCGCCTCCGATTGGATTCCTATTCGGGACGATTCACCGCACACCTGGATTCGAGCTGGGTGATAGCGGCGGGATATGGCTTCCTCAAGAGTCCCGAGGCTCTGAATCCTTCGCAATCGCTGCATCGTGTGACGGCCTCCGTCTTGCACGGTCGGAAATTGGCGATGGACGGACAGATCGCTTCGGCGGTGATCTGGGGTGCCAACCGGCGCTCTGGAAGGACGACGCATTCCGCTGTAGCCGAAACCGAGGCCGTCCTGGATCCCCGCAACACATTCTTTGGGCGCCTCGAAGTTGTGCAGAAGACCGCGGAAGATCTCGTGCTGCCGACGGGACTCGGAGGCTTCGCACCGGAGTCGACATTCACGGTCACCGCACTATCCGTCGGATACATTCGCGAAGTCACTCGCACTCGGTGGGCGACAGTCGGTATCGGGTTTCAAGGATCGCTGAACGCAGTGCCCGCGCCGCTCGATCCGTTCTATGGGTCACGTACGCCGATCGGTGGAATGATATTCGTACGTGTGCGGCCACTTCATGCTCGGCATGACATGGCCGGCAACATCACGCCCATGTTGGGCATGCGGGAGCACAACCATGAATAGCGGGAATCGCAATGTGCTGCTGACACGATGCTCCACACCCATCAGGCCGATTCCCCAAGGACCCATCCTCAATAGCCCGTCACGCGCTTGCGGGTTCAAACGCCAGATGTTCTGGAGGGTCGAAGCGGGCATCAGCAGCGTGAGCGTGGCGAGCGACGCCATGATTGCCCCGAACGCAAAGAAGACGGCGATACCGATCACACCCGCCGGTGGTCGATTCATTCCGGTCGCAGCCGATATCCAACACCCGGTTCCGTCAGCAAGTACTTCGGCCTGGTAGCGTCGGCTTCCAGTTTTCGTCGCAGCTGCGTCATGTACACGCGGACGTAATGCGCATGCTCCACGGCATTCGGGCCCCACACATCCTTCAGCAATTGTCGATGCGTGAGGACCTTTCCCGCATGCCGAATCATCAGGGTGAGCAGCTTATACTCCGTTGGCGTGAGGTGAACCTCTCGCGCGCCGACGAACACCTGCCTTTTGACGAGATCCACGCGAAGATCGCCGACGGCGAAGACGGGGTCCGGGGCGGCGCCGGCCGGCCGGGCTGCGTGACGCAGCGCCACGCGCAGGCGTGCCATCAGCTCACCCACGTCAAACGGCTTGGTGAGATAGTCATCAGCCCCGGCGTCGAGCGCGGCGATCTTATCCTGCTCCTTACCGCGCGCCGAAATCACGATGATCGGTGTCGCCGACCATTCGCGAATGCGTCGGGTGAGATCGATGCCGTCCGCATCGGGAAGGCCCAGATCCAGCAGGATGACATCGGGATTTCTGAACCGACGGCAATCGTCTGCGCCGTGAGCACGCTATCGCTCGCAGTTCGCAGGATCGACAAGTGTCGCGTGCGCCGGCCCGGCGAACGTCTGGACGACGCCCTGCGACACCAGCACTAGCGCGAGGATGAACGACAGCTGCAGGAGGATGTAGAGCGTGCTACGGGTCAGGTCCACCCAAAAATTCCCGATAGTTCGCGTCTCGCGCCGTGCAAAGGCGCGCGCGAGAGCCGCCAGCACCGCCATTCCCACGGCCGCCGAAACGAAGTTCTGTACCGTGAGCCGACCATCTGGGTCAGGTAGCTCAGGGTCGTTTCGCCCCCGTACGATTGCCAGTTCGTGTTCGTCGCAAAGCTCACCGCCGTATTGAAGGCGAGGTGGCTAGTCACGCTGCCGAGCGCCGCCGGATTCAGCGGCAGCAACCCCTGCAGCCGCTGGAGCGCGTAGACCACGACGAAGCTCGCTGCGCTGAAGAGCAGCAGCGCCCCGGCGTATGGGCGCCACGACATCTCCTGCTCGGCGCGGATGCCGGCTAGGCGGTAGAGAGCCCGCTCGAGTGGCCCAAAGATCCGCGAGAGCCAAACTCGCTCGCCATCGTAAATGCGAGCCATGTACGCACCGAGTGGCACCGCCAACGCCAGAGCGCCACCAGGTAAATGGCGATTTGGAGCCAGCCGTTGGCGGTCATGACCAGCGCTCTGGCTTGAGGAGTGCAAAGAACAGGTAGGCCAGCAGCGCGAGCGCGAGCAGTCCGGCGATCCAATAGGTCGCGGTCACTGGTGTTCTCTCATGAGGCCGTCGCACAGCCGAATGAGCGCGACAGTCAGGACAAAGAATGCGAATGCGATCCCAACCATGACAAGGTCCACGCGCCTATTTTGGCGGGGCGGGACCTCAAGGTGGAGTTTGGAATCGGCGCGTCGGAGTATAGAAAGTGTAAAGGCACCTACGCGCAAAAGTCCGGCTCAGGCCACTGCTCCAGGTGGGAGCACTGCTGAGGCAACAATGCGTCGACCGTAGCGGTGCAGGTCAGCGCCCGTTAGCGGCTGAGCGGGGTATTGGGGCAATGCCGATCCTGCTCCCATTGCTCCTGTCGCTCGTGCAAACACAGCGACCAGGATCGATCTATCAGGTGACTCCGAAGATCGATATCCCGGTGACGATTACCGCCGCCCTCGCGGTCACCCTGCCCTATGTCTTCGCGGACCACTTGATCACGCCGAGATGCCCCTGCAATCCCGCCGAGGTAAACAGCTTCGACCGCGGCGCGATCGGCAACCAGAACGATTTCGCCCGGCAGCTGAGCGATCTCACCGCCGGCATGGTGACGATTCTGCCGCTGGCCTTCGACGCATTTGCGGTACGTGATCAAAACGTCTTCCGCGAGGACGCGGCGATATTTGCGCAGACATTGCTGGTGAACGGAGCACTGGCAACCGCCGCAAAGTTCATCGTGCAGCGCCCGCTGCCTCGGACGTACGCGGGTGATCCGAATCTCATCAACAAGCCCGGCGGGTACCGGTCGTTCTATTCCGGCCACACGTCACTGACATTCGCTGCCCTCTCGGCCGCGGCCATGACGATGCGGTTGCGTCACGGTGAGAAGTATTGGCCCTGGCTGGTTGCGCTGGGCGTGGGGAGCAGCGTCGCCTTCGAGCGGGTCGCGGATGGACGACACTTTCCGAGCGACGTGATCGTGGGAGCGGTGATGGGCACAGCAAGCGGAATTGTCGTGCCGATGCTTCACGTCCGCAGCCGTCGCAGCGAGGCTTCTCTCAAGGCGCCGTAAGCTCGCCGTACACGGCGATTCCGAAAGGCGTGGCCATCCCATAAAACGGCTCGAGCTGCAAGCCTACGAGATCCACCGTTATGTGAGCGCCGAGCCGGCCCACGACCGTGCCGCGCGACGCCAAGGCTCGGCTGTATCCGACCTGCATCGACTCGATGTCCTGAATCGCGCTGATCGACCCGACCAGCGCCAGCTCCTCCGCCGTGCGCTGCACGTACTCGACCCGGAAGTAAAGGGCTGATCGGTCGGCCCCCTCCCACTGACCTTCCGCCAACAGGCTGTGACGCGGGCCGGCGGCGCCAACAGGGTTGTTCGCGGCGTACACGATGCTGAGTGACCAAGGTTTCGCATCGCGCAGAGCGCCGACGCCGATCCGGTGCTGCGCATCGTGCGCGTGGCCGCCGGTCGTCGCCGGCATGTAGCCATATGTCCCGAAGAGACTCCATCCCTTCCCGGCGCTGATCGTCGCGCGACCCGCGGACGCATCGAGCCGGGCCCCGTCATAGTAGAAAACCGGACCCACCTCTTCGGGCTGACGATCGTTGAACGCGGAGAGCTCGAGCTGCAGGCCCGGCCAGCGCATGCCGTAGGACAGGACCCCGTAGCTCGAATGGGTATCGTCCTGCAAATGATGGCCGAGGGGCACGACGGGATTCGCTGTGGCCGACGCGCGGTGCAAATACACTGGCGGGCCGAGCACCGGTTCGCCGATGGCCGCGGCGTAGAACGAGACGGCGAGATCCTCCGATAATACGGCGTCGTAGGATCCGGCGAGCTCCATCAGCCACGGCGACGGATGCACGTGATCGGTCACCATCTCGCCATTGGCGTGGAAGGCAGCCTGCAGGAGTTGCGGCGCGCCGCGTGCACCCAACGTCAGCAGCTCGGCGCTTCCCATCACGTGGAGGCCAACGGTCCCACCTGCACCCGGCCCGGTCGCGTGCAGCATTACGCGATTGACGCTGCCGAACTGGTACGCACCGCGCGTGTCGAATGTCTGCACGTACTGCACGAACGCCGTTCCGGCAAAGGCTGCCTGCCACCCCGATTTCGACATCGTATGCATCTCGTGGTGCTGTGCGAGGACGGTTTGTGCGAAGAGCATCGCAAGACAGACCACACCGGGAGTTCGCATCACCGAGAGGCGGTGGCAGGATGGACCAGCACATAGAACTGCCCGAATGACTTCGTCGTGCCGCTCAACGGCTCCGTGAGCTCGACGGTCACACCGCCGTCGGCGCCCGGTGGATCATGTGGGGTGATATCGAACAACAACAGCGCGCTATCGGCGACCGTTGCGGCTGCCAGCGTGGCGGGCGCAAAGCTGAAACTCATATCGAGCGGATGCAGCGGCGGGGTAATTTCGCGACCGGACGCCGTGTAGAGCTTTACAGCGATCCGCGCGGTGTAACCTGTTGTCAGCGGAACATGTGATGTCCAATCATCGCCATTGGTAGCGAACAAATGAATCGAGGCCGCATCCGCGAGCGGCAACGAAACCGGACCGCTGGGCTCGGACTGGCACGCGGCCAGCACGGCGAGCCCGGCGGCCCAAATCTTTAGGCGTGTCCTGCCCACGCGGTCTCACCCGGCGTATACGGGACGCACGGCTCGAACCGGCCCGGCGTCTCCTCGTACCGCATCGCCTGCGTGCAACCGATCTCCGACGTGAAATAGCCGAGCAGCGTCAGCTCCTTGATTTGCCGGAAATAATGCGACGGCGCGCCGCGGGCCCGCGTGTCCATGTACGCCTTCGCGTCCTTGTCCAGCTGTTCGAGGAACGCGAGCCGCTCGGCCGGCGTCTTGGTCATGAAAGTCGCGGCATTCACCTTCTGGAGCCCGTCCCGGAAGGTCGCCTGCTGCTGATCGTCATACGTGTCGGTCACCATCAGGGCCATGAACGCACCGGTGTGTGCCGCCTTGGCGCCCGGTGTCTTAGTATCGGGCAGAATCGTATCTGCCACCTCATCGAGCAGCGCGATGTCCTGCGCCGTGAACGCCCCGACCTGTGCACGAGTCGCCGTGACCCGCGCGGCTCGGCCGTGAGCGTTTTCCACCGCGTTTAAAAGGCCAGTCCCCGCGAACGCGAGCCCGCCCAGAAGCATGGACACGCGTTTTATCGCTTCGCGGCGGTCGATCCCGGTGTTCCCCGTTTCCGGAATAGCCTGCCCTGAGCCGGCAGGCGAAGGGGAGTGGGAGTCAGGGGGTGAGGCCGTCATATCAACATGTTTGGATATGTCCATGGTTGGCTTCCGGCTCCTTGATCCCGAATCCTAGAGGTTCCGGCGCTTCAGCTCGCTCACGGCAAAATCCGCCGCGCGCGCTGTCATCGCCATGTAGGTGAGTGATGGATTGACGCAGTTGGTGGATACCATTTGCGACCCGTCGGTCACGAACACGTTCGGCGCATCCCAAACCTGATTGTGGGAGTTGAGGACAGACGTCTTGGGATCCTTTCCCATCCGTGCCGTACCCATCTCGTGGATGCCCATGCCCGGCCAGTAGCCGCCGTCGTACGTGTTCACGCTCTTCACGCCCGACGCTTCGAGCATCTCGGCCATGTCGTTCATCATGTCCTTGCGCATCCGCGCCTCGTTCTCGCCGGTCGCGCAGTCGATCGCCAGCACCGGCATGCCCCACTTGTCCTTCTTGGTCTGGTCCAGCGTCACGCGGTTGGCTGGATTCGGCAACATCTCGCCGAATGCCGTGCCGCCGATGCTCCAATCCCCCGGCTGCGCCATGAGGTCTTTGAACGTGCCGCCCACCCCGAGCTCAGCGACGCCGCGCGACCAGCCCGAGCGACTCGCGCCGCCCTGGTAGCCGAACCCGCGCAGATAATCGCGCTTCTCGCCGAAGAGGTTGCGGTAGCGGGGAATGTAAAATCCGGTCGGCCGGCGACCGTGATAGTACTTGTCGTTCAGGCCTTCAATCGTGCCCGAGGCGCCGACGCGGAAATGATGGTCCATCAGGTTTCGGCCGAGCGCGTCCGAGCTCGAGCCGAGGCCGCCCGGCCACATATCGGTTGCGGAGCGCATCAGCAGCCACGTCGAGTTCAGCGTGGATGCGCACAGGAAAATGATCTTTGCGGAATAGTCGTTCCACTGATTCGTCATCGCGTCGAGCACGCGCACGCCCGTCGCGCGCTTCGTGTTCTTGTCGTAGAGCACTTCGCTGACGATTGCGAACGGCCGCAGGGTCAGCCGACCGGTTGCCATCGCCGCCGGCAACGTGGACGACTGCGTGCTGAAGTAGCCGCCGAACGGACAGCCGAGCCAGCAGGCGTTGCGGTATTGGCACGGCGCTCGACCCGGCCGCGGCTGGGTGAGATTCGCCGTGCGGCCCGGAATGATCCGCCGCTTGCCGTCGAACTTGTCCTTCAGTCGGCCGGCGATCAGCTCTTCACCACAGTTGAGAGGCATGGGCGGCTGGAACTGGCCGTCCGGCAGTTGCGCCAGGCCTTCGCGCGAGCCCGCGATGCCGGCATGGCGTTCGACGTAGTCGTACCAGGGCGCGATGTCGGCGTAGCGAATCGGCCAATCGATCGCGATGCCGTCTTTCGCGTTCGCCTCGAAGTCGAAGTCGCTCCAGCGCAGACTGACCCGGCCCCACATCAGCGACCGGCCGCCGACGTGATAGCCGCGATACCAGTCGAACCGCTTCACTTCGGTGTACGGCGATTCCTGATCCGAGGCCCACCAGTCCAGGTTCTTCTCGTTCAGCGGATAGTCGCGCTTGAGCACCGGATACGCGTCTTCCATCGCTCTCGTGCGCCCGCCCCGATGCGGATACTGCCACGGCCCCTTGGTGGCGTTCACATAGTCTTTGATGTGCTCGATGTTCTTGCCGCGCTCGAGCAGCAGGACACGAAGACCCTTCTCCGTCAATTCCTTCGCCGCCCAGCCGCCGGAGATGCCGGAGCCAACCACGATGGCATCGTAGCTCTGTGCCTGCACACTCCCCTCCTCTAAGTCAGGGCTCTGATTTCCCGCAGGACCAAATCGATTTCTTCCGGTTTGTTCATGATGCCCGCGGACACGCGGGCGTAGGTGACCTTATACGGAGATGTTGTCGTCCGGATCTTCTTTTCCGCAAGCCGGGCGACCACCTGTCCCGGCGCCATGCCCCGCACTTCGAAGCAGGAGATCCCGCCGGACAACGCCGGATCGCGGGGCGTGTGCAACGTAACACCGGGGACGCGTGCCGCGCCCTCCCGGAACGGGGCGTTCAATTCTGCAATGCGGCCTGGGACCTGACGGCGGAGCAGCTCGCGGCGGTGGATCATTTCGGCTTCTCCTGGTCCGGCAGCCCATCATTCCGATTCAGCACCATGTAGGTGACCGTATCCCACGCGTTGTGAATCCCGATGAACAAGAGCAGCAAGGCGACGGCACCGATCAGAAACAACGACCATTCCTGGTCATGCGAGAGCCCTGCGGCACCCACGAACAGCATCGCATATGCGGCCATCGGAAGAAGCAGATGCCAGGTCCAATCCTCCAGCACTGGCTTGTAGCCGTCCTGGCGCCGCATGCGTCGCAGTACGATCAGCACATACACGACGCCGGCGAGCGCGATCGCACCGAGTACGTGCGCCGGACTGCGATCGCCCTGCCACGGCGCAGTGAGCACGGCCGACAACAGGAACACCACGGCGAAATGAAGGACGTTGGGCGTCGCAAACGCGTTCACCGTGTCCAGCGAGCGCGGCAGTCGTGTGTCCATCACCAGGGTGATCACGATGAACATGAGCCCGGTGAGCGCCGCCCCCGATGAGCCGACGAGGAAGTAAAACGTCTCCCAGCGTGAAAGCAGCGCGTGTGCGGAGGTTTCCATGTCACCGTACCTGGAAGGTCAACGTCGCCCACTTCGATTCGTAGTTCACGCTGTCGCCGCGCACGGGCACCATCCGGATAAACTTGATGTACCACTTCCCCGGCCCAGTGATGGCGAATCGGGCGACACCCGTGGAATCGCTTCGCGCGCGCACTTCGTCACGCGCCTTGCCATCCTGCTCGCCGCCGGCGATGACGAGCTGATCGACCGCGGGTCGGCCATCCACGAGGGCGCGGAACGCCAGCGTGTCTCCCACGCCGGCCGCATAGGGATTGGTGACCGGCACAAGCTCGGCCGGATATCCGAACACGGTCCCGTATGCGGTGCTCCGCGCGGTGCCAACCTGGAAAACGGCTTTGACATGTTTCTGGTAGCGCTCGCGGGCGTCCTTGTTCAGCTCGCCGTCCCGCGCTCGCGCGTCCAGCACATCCGGAATGCCGTCCTCTTTCAGATAGTCGTTGAATTGTGCCGCAGTCAAAGTGATCTCGCGCGGGAACAGCGACGCGCCGACGACATAGGTGCCGGCCCCGCCGGTGGTGAGCGTCAGCCACGTCGTGTCGCCTTGCACGCGCCAGCCGTCACGTGACAGCGCCACCCGCCGTTCCGGACCTGCCAGACTCAAGTCGCGCAACCGATCCGGCGTCACCGCGCCTTCGCTGGCCGAGAAGCTTCCGTTGAGTACCGCCACCGTGACCGGGGTGTTCGGCGGGATAAAGTATGACTCGAGCTTTAGAAAGAGATCATGGGCGAGCAGAGCCGTTGCGCTCGCGGCGAGGAACCCCACCGCGACGACCAGAGGCGTTCGCATGAGCGCTCATCTTACCTCTGGTTGTCGCGGCCGGGAATACTACATGTGTTCGCGCTTCATCATTTTCGTGACCGCTGCATCCACCCTCTTGCGCTGGGCATCGGTCAGGACGGCTTTGGCCTGCGCCGCGGCTGAAAGCGCGGCCCAATGCGCCTTGCCCATCGCCGCGTGCGCCTCTTCAAAGTGCGGCCGGATCGCGCTCGTGTCGGGCGAGGCCCCCTGGAATGCGCTCGAAACGGCGCCGGCGTGCGTCTTGAAATCGGCCACCGCGGCATCGTGCCCGGGCTTGGCGGCGTCGCGGATGGCGGTGAGCTTGGTGACTTGATCGCTGGTGAGCTTCAAGGAATCGCGGCGGTACAGCAGCGCGTCTGGGGTGTAGGCCATGACGGCCATGAGGGGCTCCATCATCTCCCGCATCATCGCCATCATATCCTGCCCGCGCGGGCCCATCATGCCCCGGGGGCCCGGATGTCGGGCGTGGGTGGTCGTGTCTTGCTGCGCCGCGAGCGGCGCGGCGACGAGGCACATTGCTGTGATCATCAGGCTAACGGTCTTCATGGCTGCCTCCAAAAGGGATGTGTCTACCCAAGACCTCTCAATGTCGCCAAAGGAAACAGGGGGGCTCCGCTGTGTCTGATTATGACCTTTTGGGCGCCCCTCGGTTCCTTGCGCTGGGACCGCTTACTAGCTTAACGCCCATTATGCCACGTCGCTGGGGCTTAGTTCTTTGCGGGGTACTGTTGGTGACGTCGAGCTGCGGCGAAAGCGCTGCCGGACCGGCCACCATCGCATCCGTCAGGATCGAAGTGCTGGGCGACACCGTCATCGAGGACGGATCCACTCGCGTTCTGAGAGCTGTCGCGTTGACTGCGGCGGGCGACACGCTGTCCGGCCGCTCCTTCACCTGGACGAGCTCCGATGCAGCGGTCGCGACGGTATCGAATGCCGGCGTCGTGACGGGAGTATGGACCGGCAGGGCGTGGATCAAGGCAACGAGCGGAGACCGATCGGACTCCGTGGCGCTGCGCGTGATGCCGCGCGCGGTCGCGCAGATCACCGTCAGCACTGGCGGGTTCGACGCGCTCTACGCACCGGATGATTCCCTGTCGCTGAGTTTCACGCTCAAGGCGGCCAATGGCGACACGCTCGCTCGCACGCGCCGGCCGGTAACATGGAGCAGCTCGAACGAAACGGTCGCGACGGTGACGGCAGACGGCGTGGTCGTCGGCCAGAGTGCGGGCGCGGTAAAGATCACGGCCAGCCGTGAGGGGCTGGATGGCTTCGTGAATCTCACCGTGGTTCCTGCACCGACGGGATCGTGGACGGGCGCGACAGATTGGACGACCTTCCAGGCCGATCCTCAGCGGACCGGACACATCAACGCGACTGCCGATCCTCGCACGTTCCATACCCTCTGGACGAAAGTCGTGGCCGCGGGAACGGCGCTCAGCCCGGCTGTAGCGAGTGGCGGCCGCGTGTTCGCCGCAACCGAGAGTTACTTCGGCACGCAGATCCTCGCCGGCTTGAACAGCCTCACCGGCGAGCTACTGTGGTCCGTCGATTTCGGTCCGATCCATGGCGTGCATCAGCCCGCCGTCGGTAACGGACGCGTCTACGTCACCACGAGCGGCCACACCGATGCGTTTCTGTACGCATTCGACGCCGCGGCCGGCACGCGCGTGTTCCGGAACCAGTATGCGTGTCAATGGCAACGCTACTACGCCCCGATCGTGACCGCTGATGCCGTGTACTTCGCCGGCGGCGACGTCGGCGGGATGTACCGCTACGACGCGACGACCGGCGCGAGTGACTGGTTCTTCCAAACGAACTTCTACGACGGCTGGACGCCCGCGATGCGGGACACCGTGGTGTACAGCTACACCGGCTCGAACTCGCCCAAGGTCACGGCGAATAGCGCCGGCACCGGCGCGTTGTTGTACGAGATCCCCGATTCGAACTTCTCCTGGAACGGGTGGACGATGAATACGGCGCCCGTCTTGAGCGGCACCGACTATCTGATCGCCGCACACGACAACCGTCTCATCACGTTCGACCTCGTCGCGCACAACGTTCGCTGGCAGCTCTCCTCCTCGTATCAAGGGATGGTGTCCGTTAGCGGCAGCACGCTGTATGTTCTGAACGGCAACATGATCGAAGCCCGCGCGGTAACCGACGGCGCACTGCTCTGGAGCTGGATCCTGCCCCCGGGAGCCGGCCAGGTCGTGCCGGCGCTCGCCCTGACCGACAACCTGCTGTTCGTGAGTACGAGCTCGCATACCTATGCGCTCGATTTGCAGGGACACGCCGCCGTCTGGAACTACCCGGCGGGTGGCCGGCTCTCGCTCAGCAGCCAGGGCATCCTGTACATCGCCCAGTCAACAGGCACTCTCAGCGCCGTTGCCCTGAAGTAGCTTGGCGCGGCTCGACCGGTGGATCGCGCCGCGCGTCGCAGCGAATGCGGTACCAGGAGAAGAGCGCTCGGCGTTTCGGCTCCTGCCCACCGGGATCGACGCCTTCGTCGCGCGAGCCGTCCTGATCGAGCTGGCCGAGCGTACGCTCGACCTGCAGTACTACATCTTCCATCCCGATAACGCCGGATCGCTCCTCGTCGAGCGACTCATCGCCGCGGCCGATCGCGGTGTGCGCGTACGGGTATTGCTCGACGACTGGGGCACGCTGGATAAGAAGGATGAGTCAGTCGCAGGACTCGATGCCCACCCCAACATCGACGTGCGGCTCTTCAATCCCTACACGCATCGTTCGGGACTGCGGCGCGTTGCCGAGCTGCTGACGAATTTTACGCGCGTCAACCGCCGCATGCACAACAAGCTGTTCGTCGCCGATGGGATCGCGACGATCGTGGGCGGCCGCAATATCGGCGATGAGTACTTCAGCATGGGTGAGCTTGATTTCCAGGACGTCGACGTCCTCGGCGCGGGTCCGATCGGACGTCACGCGGTCGCGAGCTTCGAGGCATACTGGAACAGCCCGTTTGCAGTGCCGATCTCGAAACTCGGCAAGTTCGCACCCGATCCCGCATTCTTCCCGACCGCGCGCGCCCGTTTGCGCGACCGCTGCGACGCCTTGAGCGAGTCGCCGTACTCGCGGTCGCTCGTCGAATCGGAGCTCGCGCGCGACCTGCGGACCGACGACCTCCACATGCATTGGGCCGCCGGCCGTGTCGTCGCCGATCCTCCCGAAAAGCTGGCGCAGCCGGTCGGAACCGAAAGCGACGCGTATCTGGGCGCGCAGATCTCTCCCTACGGCCGTGCGACACGCTCCGATCTGCTCGTGGTGTCGCCGTACTTCGTGCCGGGATCGCTTGGAGTCGAGTTCTTCAGCGATCGCCGGCAAGAAGGGGTCAGCGTGCGCGTTCTGACCAATTCACTCGCCGCGACCGACGTCTGGCTGGCGCACGCGGGCTACATGAAGTACCGGCGGCCCCTGCTCGATCGCGGCGTGCGGCTGTTCGAGCTGCGGCCCGAGGCGGTGGGAGCCAGGGGGCCGCGCGCGTCGAAGGCGATGGTCGGGTCGTCTCGAGCGAGTCTGCACGGGAAGGCATTCGTGTTCGATCAGACATCCGTGTTCATTGGATCCCCGAACATCGATCCGCGCTCGCTTGCGCAGAATACGGAGGTCGGGGTGCTCATCCACAGCCCGGAGCTCGCGGCCGAGGTGGCGGCGCTGTTCACCCGCTGGGCGAGCCCGCAAGCCTCGTATGAGGTGACGCGCGGGCCCAACGGAGGACTGCATTGGACGGGGGGCTATACCGACGAGCCGGGGGCTGGCTTTTGGCGCCCTCTCGGAGCCAAGTTGTTCTCGCATCTGCCCATTGAATCTCTGATCTAGCTGGAGACGCATCTGGTCGCCGCTGCCCGTCCCCGTCCTGTCACCCAGACTCGCGCCGTCCCCGCGATCATTTCGCCGTTCGTGGACGCGCTCGCGACCGGCGGATTGTCGCTGCTCGTCCTCGTGCCGCTCCTCGTGCTCGGCCGCACCGACGTCCTGCTGCTGACCGCCGGCGTGCAGGCGTGGATCGGTGCGCTGGTGAACATGCCGCACTTTCTCGCGTCGTATCGCATGGTCTACCGCACGCGCGCGAGCATTCGCGCGCACCCGTGGGCGGCGCTGTACGTTCCCTCGCTGCTGCTCGTGGCGTGCGTCGGCTCGGTGATCGCGAGCCGCTGGACCGACATTCCCGTTTCCGCCCTGCTCACCATCTCGAGCTCGTATCTCGCCTGGCATTACACGAGCCAGGCGTGGGGAATGGTGGCGACCTTCACGCATCTGGACGGCAATCCCTTCAACACGACCGAGCGGCGGCTTGTGCGCAGCTCGCTCTACATTCTCGCGGCGTGGCATGTCGTCTGGTTCTTTTATCTCGGCTACCATCATTTTGTCGATTTGACGCCGCTGTATACCGGGCTCAGCGTGCTCACGAGTATCGCACTGGCGATGGGCCTCGCCGGGTTTGCGATGCACAAGTCACGCACGGGCCGGATCGCGCCGCTGCGCGCCTGGATTCCGTGGATCGCGATCTTCGTATGGTATGCCGCCATGGCACGCGTGGGACTGCCCGCCCTGTTCATCGTCCAGATCGCGCACGCGCTGCAGTATCTGATCTTCCCGTTCCGCGTCGAGGTCAATCGTACCCGCCGGACGGTCGGGGCCGGTCAGCTCGTCGCATTCCAGATCATGCTCTATCTGATCTTGCTCGTGGTCGGCTCGATCGTCGCATCGATTCTGCTGCCGCTCGGCGCGATGGCCGTGGTGACCGACTGGCTGGGGTCGCGGCCGGGGCAAGTCGTGGGATTCGCGATCAGCACCTTCTTCAATATCCACCACTACTTCACCGACGGCGTCGTGTGGAAGCTCCGCGACCCGGCTGTGCGCGCGGATTTGTTCGGACACCTCAAGGCTTGAAAGTTCATCTCCTCGACGGCACCTACGAGCTGTTCCGGCATTTCTTTGCCGTGCCCCGCCAGAGCGACAGCCGGGGAAACGAAGTCGGCGCGATCATCGGCGTGCTGGGCTCGGTCCTCGGCATGCTGGAAGGCGGCACGACACACCTCGGCGTCGCGACGGATCATGTCATCGAGTCGTTTCGCAACGACCTGTGGGCGGGCTACAAGACGAGCGCCGGGATCGAGCCCGAGCTGCTGGCGCAGTTTCACCCGCTCGAGGACGCGCTGCGCGCTCTGGGCGTCACGGTCTGGGCGATGGTGGAATTCGAGGCCGACGATGCGCTCGCGGCCGCCGCGCAGAAGGCCGCCGAGTCGTCTGCGGTCGAGCAAGTGATCATCTGTACGCCCGACAAAGATCTCAGTCAGTGCGTGCGTGGGCAGCGCGTCGTGCAGTTCGACCGGCGCAAGCGGGAGACGCGCGACGAGCCCGGCGTGGTCGCACGCTTCGGTGTGGGGCCGGAATCGATTCCCGATTACCTCGCGCTCGTCGGCGATTCGGCCGATGGCTTCCCCGGCGTTCCAGGTTGGGGCGAGAAGGCGTCAGGTGCCCTGCTCGGTCGCTACCGTCATCTCGAAAAAATCCCCGCCGACTGCAAGCAATGGGAGCTGCCGGTACGTGGCGCCGCGCGGCTCGCCGCCGCGCTCGAAGCGCATCGCGCGCTCGCGGTGCTGTTTCGCACGCTCGCCACGCTGCGAACCGACGTACCCGTCTTCTCGACCATCGAGGACCTGCGGTGGCACGGTCCCACGCCGGAATTCGAGGAACTCGCGCGGCAGCTCGGGGTCGCCGCCCTGTGGGACCGTGCCCGGCGAATCCGCGCGACGGATTAATTCCACGCCGGTCTTCAAGGCTCGGTGTATGACGGTGGTATGCGCCTCCACTGGCTGCTCCCTCTGGCCGCGCTGTTTGCTGGATCGGACCCTCCCGGCCCGGCGGCCGTCGGCGTACGCTGGGCGGAAGGAACGCTCCACGGTTTTCTCGAGCTGCACACGCAGTCGGGTGAGCGGATCGCGCGCGGCGATCTGCTGCAGGTACCGCGCGACTCCGATATAAAAAGCGAGCTCGTGTTCCGGTTCGGGGACAGCTCGTTTTTCCAGGAAACCGTCACATTCAGCCAGCACCAGGTCTTTCGGCTCGAATCGTATCATCTCGTGCAGCGCGGCAAGGCATTTGCGCAAGATCTCGACGCGAGTTTCTCGCAGGACGGCGCGTACGTCGTCACAACGATCTCACATGACGACGGGAAGGAGAAGCGCTACACCGGCAAGCTCGATCTTCCCAGCGATACCTACAACGGTCTGATTCCCATCATCGGAAAGAACGTCGACCGGGAAGCCGGCCGGACCGTCCACATCGTCGCGTTCACACCAAAGCCGCTGGTCGTTCCACTCGCCTTCGTCCCGGGCGGGGCCGCCGCCGAACCAGGCATCACCCGGTTTACGCTGAAGCCCAAACTCAACTTTGTGCAGCGCATCGGCGCGGCGATCAAGCATCAAACACCGCCCGACAGTCATCTCTGGATCATGACCGAGGGGGCGCCCGCGTTCCTGCGGTTCGAAGGCCCTCTCTACTCGGGTCCCATCTGGCGCGTGGACCTGACGACCCCGCCCTGCTGGAGCGACTGCAAGAAGGACGAACGGTGACACGCGCCGCCCTCTGCGCGGCTCTCTTGTTCATTGCGTGCAGCCAGGGCCACTTAGGACGGCAGACGGACTCGACACGCGTCGTGCCGCCGCCCTCGCCCGCGCCACCCGGCAGTCCCAACACCGCTGCAGCGATGGATTCGGGCATCATCACGCCGAAGGAGATCGCGCTCGGAGACAGTGTATTCAACGGCCGCGCGGGCGAGGGCATCTGCGCGACCTGCCACGGTCGGAACGGCGCAGGGACTGCAGCGGCGCCCTCGCTGGCCGACCGAAGCTGGATCCATGGAGACGGCAGCATTGGCTTCATCAAGGGCACGGTCATCCAGGGTGTCCAGCACCCCGCGCAACACCCGTTGCCCATGCCGCCATTCGAACACACGCTCACCGATCGCCAGCTTCAGGCCGTTGCGGCGTACGTTTACTCGTTGAGTCACAAATGAAACCCGCCGCCCTGGTAGAATCGCTCCGCCCCGCCGTGTAAGCCTCCTGGGTTCGGATGTTGCATGGGGGCCGGAATGTGGGGCTGCCTACGGCAGCTGCGACGGGGTTATCGCACGGTCAACGTGCCGTGCATGGTCGGATGAAATGTGCAGGCATAATGCAGCACACCATTGTGCCGGACCACGTACCGTCCCGACTGCGAGGCCACCAACGAGCCCGTGTCCCAGCCGGCCGAGCCCTTGGCGGTCGCGGTATGAGGCACGATATCGCGATTGATCCAGACGACCGTGTCACCGACCGCCGCGGTGAGCGCCGCGGGATGAAACTCCATCCCGCGGATCTCTACCGTGTGCGTCTGCGGCACTCTGCCAAAGCCGAGCAGCAAGAACAACCAAACGATCATTTACTGGCCCGCGGAGTTCCGCCCAACTCTATGCGGAGGTGCTTGGCATGCTCGAGATGCGTCGCGACGGCCGGCCGCACGGCGGTCAACAACTGCCTGAGGTCGGCGTTCTCGGTCGTGGGGATCAGCAGCTTGTCGATGGCGTCGAGTACGGCCTGGTGATACGCGACTTCGCGATCTATGTACGCACGGTCGAATGCTTTCCCGTGCAGCGGCTCGAGGGCGGCGCGCGCCTGCTTGGCCCCGTCTTCGAGCGACTGGCTGACGGCGTTGTCGGCGGGAGTCACGCCGAGCTTCTTCGCGAGCGCAGCGGCCTGTTCGTTCACCGCGGTATGGTCCGTAATCATCGTAGCGGCGAACTGCTTGACCGCGCCGTTCGTCGTCCGCGTCTGTGCGAACTTCGCCATGTCGATGTCGATGCTATTCGCCGTCACGGCGACATGTGCGACCTCAGGATCTGATAGGTCCGGGGATGCGGCGTTCTGAGCATGTAACGAGCTGGCGATCGCCAGGCTTACGGCAACGAGCAGCGGATGCGTGGGACGGGGCACAAATCCTCCCTAAAAAAGTGGTCCAAATCGGAATGGACCAGGATAGTGCCGAGGTAATACCACTTTGTCAAGTATTTGCTGTGATTACTAGACAAATCAATGATTTCCAGCTATTCTGGTCCCATGTCCAACTGGCTCGAACGCCTTCTCGGCGAAACCCAACTACGCCTGTTGAGCCTGCT
Organism: Gemmatimonadota bacterium; assembly: GCA_003221035.1. Classification (GTDB taxonomy): domain Bacteria; phylum Gemmatimonadota; class Gemmatimonadetes; order Gemmatimonadales; family GWC2-71-9; genus 20CM-2-65-7. Next base: position 29,596 of record QHUB01000030.1, on the reverse strand, counting down.
GCGGCGCTCTCGCCACACCGTCACCACGCTCGCGGAAGCTCTCGGCCTGACGGACAACGCCGTCCGGATGCACATCGCCGCCCTGCACCGGGACGGGATCGTGGCCCAGGTCGGTACCCAGCGAGACACCGGCGGCAAGCCCGCGCGCGTCTATGGCCTCACTCGCGAAGGCGAAGAGCTGTTTCCGAAGGCGTACGCGATCGTCCTGAGCAAACTCGTGGGAGAAATCGTGCACACCGAAGGACGGGACCGCGCGATCGCGCTGTTGCGCGCCGTGGGCGCGCAGGCCGCTGCCGGCGCTCACAAGGGCGCCAGTGCGAAACAGAAGATGGAATCGGCTGCAGCCGTCTTCCAAAGTCTCGGCGCTGACGTCGAGGTCCAGCAGACCCCGGCCGGCTGGCGTTTGCAGGGATACGGATGCCCGCTGTCCGCCGTCACGTCCGGTCACGCGGAGATGTGCGAGCTGGGCAAGGCGCTCGTGCAAGAAGTCGTCGGAGGTCCGGTAAAGGAATGCTGCCAGCGCGGTGACCACCCGCGGTGCGCGTTCGAGATCGATAGCGCCGCATGACGTCGTCCAAGTACCTGATCGTCGGCGGCGGTATGACGGCGGACGCGGCGGCGCGTGCGATCCGCGAATCGGATCCCAAGGGCAGCATCGGAGTCCTCTCGGCCGAGACCCATCCTCCGTACAATCGGCCTCCGCTGTCCAAAGGACTCTGGAAGGGAGACGATCCCGCCAAGACAGTCTGGCGCGGTACAGACACGCTCGGCATCGATCTGCGCCTGGGCCGCCGCGCAACCGCGATCAACACCAGACAGAAGACCGTCACCGACGATCGCGGCAATGTCCTGTCTTACGAAAAACTGTTGCTCGCAACCGGCGGCACCCCACGGCGCCTGCCGCTGCAGACCAGCCAGATCATTTACTACCGCACCTTCGACGACTACACCCGACTGCGCGCGCTCGCGAATGAGAAGCTGAGCTTCGTCGTCCTCGGCGGCGGCTTTATCGGCTCCGAAGTCGCCGCGGCACTGAGGACCGTCGGCTGCGCCGTGACGATGATCGTGCCGGAAGACGGAATCAGCGCGCGCGTCTTTCCGCCCGACCTCTCGAAATTTCTCGTCGATTACTACCGCGAGCAGGGCGTGGATGTCCGCACCGGCGAAGGCCTGGCCGACCTCCAACAAGGCGCAGGCAAGCTGCTCGTGAAAACGACGCACGGCAAAGAGGTCCCGGCGAACGCAGTCGTCGCCGGTCTGGGCATTCAACCAAATGTCGAACTCGCCGAGCAGGCGGGAATTCGCGTCGAGAACGGCATCGTCGTGGATGACTTGCTCCAAACCAGCGCCCCCGACGTGTTCGCCGCCGGCGACGTGGCGAACTTCTTCAACCCGGCCCTCGGCATTCGCATGCGGGTCGAGCACGAGGACAACGCCAACACCATGGGCGCCGCGGCCGGCCGCTCGATGGCCGGCAAAGGCTCGCCCTACACGCACCTGCCCTTCTTCTATTCTGATCTGTTCGCGCTCGGCTATGAGGCCGTCGGTGAGCTCGATCCGCGGCTCGAGACTCAGGCAGTGTGGAAAGAGCGTTTCAAGGAGGGCGTGATCTACTATCTGAAAGACGGGAAGGTGCGCGGCGTGTTGCTCTGGAATACCTGGGGACAGGTCGACAACGCGCGCGCGATTATCGGGACGACGAAGCGACTGGGGGTGGCTGACTAGTGCGTTGACCCCGCGACCGTCACCCGAATGCCGCGCCAACGGCCTTGCCGGAATCGCAATACACTCAACACACATCGCGTCACATGGCCCGCCAGGATCGCCAGCCAGATATCGATCGGATCCAGCGTGCCCGTCCTCTTGATGACGAAACAAATGCCCAACGGTACGACAATCTGCGAAACCATCGAGATGTAAAGCGGACTCTTGGTATCCCCCGTTCCCTGCAGGCCGCCCGTATACGCGAGCGCGACGGTGACGAAGAGACCCGACAGACTCAGCACACGCAGCAACAACGAGCCGATGTCCACGACGACGGGATCGTGCAGGCCGAACACCGCGAGCAGTTGGCGCGGCAGGAACAGAAAGAACAAACCGACGAAGGCGGCGACCGACAATCCATACCGCGCAGCGATGTGCACAGCCTCCGAGGCACGATCGGGGTGACCCGCTCCCACGTTTTGTCCGGCGACCGCCGCGGCGGCGCCCATCAGCCCGACCGATGTCCACGTGATCAGCGAGAACAGCTCGGGATACGAAACCGCGAAGGCGGCCTGCGCGGCCGCACTCTGCGCGAGTGACCCGATGAACGAGAGCATCAGGACGCCGCCGATGTTCATGGCGATTCCCTGAATCCCGGTCGGCAACCCGAAGCGGAACAGCTCGCGAATGATCGCCCAATCGGGCCTGAGGGCGGAGCCACGCGGGAACCGCACCACCCACGCTCCCGTCCAGAGCTTCCACAGCGCGAAGAGCGCGATCAATCCGGCCGCAAGGCACGTCCCCATTGCGGAGCCGCGGGTCCCGAATGACGGGACCGGCCCCAGGCCGCGAATCAGGATCACGTTGAACACGACGTTGAGACCCGTCATCACGAAGCCGAGCACCATCGGTGTGCGCGCGTCCCCGGCCGAGCGCAGCGCGCCACCCAGCATGAAGAACACCATCATGCCGCTCGAGAAGCCGAACATGATTCGGAGAAATGGCAGGGCCTGCGCCTGAACGTCCGGCGCGGCATTCACGAGATCGAGCAGCCGCGGTGCGGCGAAATACCCGACGGGCGCGAGAATGCCGATCGAAATGCCGATCGCCGTCAGAAACGCCTGATAGACCACGCGATCGACCTTGTCCGGCTCTCCGGCCCCCGCGAAGCGCGCCACGAGCACGCTCATCCCCGTAAAGACCGACGAGAGAAATACGATCACGACGAGGAGAATCTGCCAACTGACCCCGATCGCCGCGTTCGCCTGGTAGCCGACGAGGTTTCCGACCATCACGTGATCCACCATCCCCGGCAACCCGCTGATGGCATTCGCCGCCATCGTCGGCCAGGCGATGTTCCACACGGCCGAGCGCAGCGGCCCCTCGACGATCGAGCGATCGTAGCGTGAAGCCGCGGCCGTCACTCAGCTCACCGGGATGGTGGAATTACGGCGACGGGCGAGCAGCGCGTCGAGGCTCCAGGGGCCCGGGCCCGCCGCGGATATATAAAGGAAGAGAAAGCAGTAGATGACCGCCGTCTGGCCCATGTTGATCGCCGGCCAGAGCCAATGCCCCATCCGGGCATGCCCGTAGAAATAGGCGACCGCCATCTCACCGGCGAGAATGAACGCCACGGGCCGCGTGAACAATCCGAGCAGGATGAACGGACCGCCGATCGTCTCGATCATGCCGGCCACCCAGGGCAGCGATCCGGCCGGCGCCGTTCCGCCGCCCGGCATGATAGGCGCGGGTAGTCCGAACAGCTTCGCGGTCCCGATCTGAATGAACAGATACGCCAGCATGATCCGCAGCACGCTCAGCAGCTGCGGCGACCACTCCTTTTTCACAATGCCTCCATTTTCTTGAGCAACAGATTACGCTCGCGGACATTTTGGGTGAGCGCGGCGGCTCGCGACAGCTCGGCGCGCGCCTCCTCGAAACGGCCGAGCTGTCTGAGCAGCTCCCCGCGCACGCTCGGCAGGAGATGATAACCCGCCAACGCCGGGTCGGATGTCAGCTGATCGACGATTTCCAACCCCGCCGCAGGCCCGAACGCCATACCGAGCGCGACCGCGCGATTCAGCTCGACGACAGGCGACGGCGTGAGCTGCGCCAAGCCGTCGTACAGCGCGACGATGCGTGTCCAGTCCGTCTCTTCGGCCGTGCGGGCCCGAGCGTGACAGGCGGCAATCGCCGCCTGCAGCGTATAGGGGCCTGAGGCGCCGCCGAGCGCCTCCGCCCGTTCGAGTGCTGCGAGCCCGCGTTGGATCAACAGGCGATCCCAGCGCCCGCGGTCCTGGTCCAGGAGGAGTATCGGCTCTCCCGTCGGCCCCACTCGCGCGCGGATGCGCGAGGCCTGGATCTCCAGCAGCGCGACGAGTCCGTGAACTTCCGGCTCGGCCGACGCCAGCTCCGCGAGAATGCGGCCGAGGCGCAAGGCGTCCTCGCATAGAGCGGGACGCACCCATTCGTCCCCGGCGGTCGCCGAATATCCTTCGTTGAAGATGAGATAGATGACCTCGAGCACCGATTCGAGGCGTTGCGCCAGCTCGGCGCCGCGCGGCACCTCGAACGGCACGCGTGCCGCGGCGAGCGTGCGCTTGGCGCGCACGATGCGTTGCTGGATCGTCGCCTTCGAGACGAGAAACGCTCGCGCGATCTCATCCGTCGTGAGACCACCGAGGAGTCGCAGTGTGAGCGCGACGCGGGCTTCCGTCGGCAGAACGGGATGGCAGGCCGTGAAGATCAGGCTCAGCAAGTCATCGCCCACGTGATCATCGATGGCCTCGGCCAAGTCCGCCTCGGGATTGCCCTGCCGCTCATCCAGCTCGTGGCCCAGATGTTCGTGCGTGCGGTCCCGCATCTTGCCGCGGCGTAAATGGTCGATCGCGCGGTGCTTCGCCGTTGCCATGAGCCAGGCGCCGGGATTGTCCGGCACTCCCGACTCGGGCCATTGCTCCAAAGCCGCGACGAGCGCGTCCTGCGCAAGATCCTCGGCGATCCCGATATCGCCGACGATGCGGGCCAGACCGGCGATGAGTCTGGCGGATTCGATCCGCCAGACCGCGTCGATCGCGTCAGCAGCCCTTTGACGGCTCATCCATCATCTGCCGGACCTCGACCTCCAGGTCCTGATCCCAGAGCCCGATGTGGGCCTCGAGAAAGCGACGCGTCCACTCGAGCGCTTCCTTTTTCGACGCTACGTCGTAGATCGCGAAGCCGCCGAATACCTCTTTCGCTTCGGAGAACGGGCCATCCGTGACGGTGATTTTCCCGTTCGCGAGCCGGGCGCGCGCGCCCAGCGCCGTCGGCGCCAGCCCGCCCATCCCGACCATTTTCCCCTGCCCCGCTGCTTCCTCCCCGAGCTTCATAATCCGGTCGATGAGCTCGGGCGACGGCCGCGCGCCGGTTTCGCGCGTCTTCACGATGGTCATGAATCGCATGGTCATCTCCCCGACTGCTGTTTGTTCTTTGCCATCGCCGCGCGCTGGCGCTCTTCCTGCTCGCGCAGCTCGGGCGTGAATTCGACGCCGAAGTCCTCGGTCTCGAAGAACTGCCGGATCTCGACGTCCCCTTCCTGGAACGGAATCCGCTTCGCCCACTCCAACGCCTCGGCTTTGTTCTTCACCTGCCAAATCCAGAAGCCGGCGATCAGCTCCTTCGCCTCCGTGAACGGACCGTCCCGCACCGTCCGCTTCTTGCCCTCATAGCTGATCCGCGCGCCCTTCGACGACGGCGCCAGACCCTCCCCGGCGAGCATCACGCCCGCTTTCACCAGCTCGTCGTTGAACTTTCCCATCTCGGTCAGTTCCTGCTCAGTCGGCATCGCGCCGGCCTCGTACTTCTGGTTGCCCTTCACAATCACCAGGAATCGCATGACAGTTCCCTTTCCCATAGGTACGGTGTTGTTCGACGCCTGTTGCTCGACGTCTTCTGTTCAGTTAAGCGTCGAACGAGCCTCCGGGAAATCGACATTGATGCACGCTCTTGTTGTAGGCCTACTGGGCCGGTAGACTCGGCATTACTCTTGCAAACGCGAGGAAAGCGTATGTGTAGAAACATCAAGACGCTCGCCAACTTCGAGCCTCCCGCAACCGAGGACGAGATTCGCGCCTCGGCGTTGCAGTTCGTGCGCAAGCTGAGTGGGACAACCAACCCGTCGCACGCCAACGAGGATGTGTTCAATGCCGCGGTCAATGACGTGACAGTGATCGCGCGGCGCCTGATCGACTCGCTGGCCATCAAAGCCCCACCCCGAAACCGCGAAACGGAGGCCCGGAAAGCTCGTGAGCGCGCTGCGAAGCGCTTTGGGTAGCCTCGACCTCGCGGTGCTCGAGTGGATGCACCGGCACGTGACCCAGGCAGGCATCTCGATCGCCCAGGCGATCAGTCATCTGGGATCGCCCCTCGCCATGACCGTGCTCGCGTTCGCGGGGACATTTACCCTGCTGGCGCTCGCCGAATGGATTCTCCTGGCTGGGTGGGTGGCCGCGTTCAGTGGCGCGAGCCTCATCGACCGCTGGCTCAAGCTCGCCATCCATCGGCCTCGGCCCATCTACGCCGCCAACCTGCTGCCCCACTCCAGCTGGAGCTTCCCGAGCGGTCATGCGATGGGCTCGCTCGTCGGATACGGCATGCTCGCGTATCTGCTGGTGCTCGCCAACCGGGGGAATCCGGCGCGGCAACGGTCGATCGTCATCCTCGCCACGGTCCTGATCCTCGCTATCGGCATCAGCCGGCTCTACCTGGGCGTGCACTATTTGAGTGACGTCGTCGGGGGCTATGCAGCGGGATTGGTATGGCTGGCGACGTGTATTGCGCTGGTCGAGCTGGGCCGGCGTTGGCAACAGGGCTCGCTCCGTCTCACCCCAACGAGCTAACGCCAACAGCGACTTACTCGCCCGCGGTCCCAGGGTCTAGACTAGGGTTACGGCCATCCTCAAAGAGAATTGCTGCGGGCAGGATTGACGCTGAACGACCAAATGCGGAAATGCCCTGGCTCGGATTCGAACCGAGACGCCTCGCGGCACTGCCCCCTCAAGACAGCGTGTCTACCAGTTCCACCACCAGGGCGGGCGCAGAAACATACGGAGGATGCTTTATGATGTACAGGCGTGCCGTGCTCCTGCTTGTGATGGCGGGATCGGCCTGCGCGTCCCACCCTCAGCCCGTCACCAGCCTCGCCCCCGGTGGATCCGCGGGAGACTGGATCGCCTACAACGGATCTCTCAGCGGCGAGCGCTACTCACCGCTGAAAGAGATCAGCACGTCGAACGTCGCCGAGCTGCAGCAGGTCTGCGCGTTCGAGACGCAGGACACGGTCAGCTTCCAATCGGGCATCGTGGCAGTCGGTGGCATTCTCTATGTCACCGCGTTCAATACGACGTACGCGATTGACGGCGCGACCTGCCAGCAGAAGTGGAAATTCACGCGCCCCGAGCCGCCCACCTACCTCAAGGTGAACCGCGGCGTCGGTTACGGTAACGGCACATTGTTTCGCGGCACCGGTGACGCGCACGTCATCGCCATCGATGCGGGGACCGGCCAGCTAAAATGGGACGTCGCCATCGGCGACGCGAAGAAAGGCGAATCGGTGCCGATGGCCCCGCTGGTCTGGAACGATCTCGTATTCGTCGGCAACGCAGGCGGCGATCTCTTTGGCGTCACCGGCCGGATCTACGCGCTCGACGCCGAGACGGGGCACACCGTCTGGCAGTTCAACGTCGTGCCGGACTCGGGCCCGGCCCTCGCGACCTGGACCAAGGCTTCCCCGCAAAACCCACCGACCGGTGGCGCGACGTGGACGTCGTACGCACTCGACGAGCTGAGCGGCACGCTGTACGTGACGACCGGCAATCCGGCTCCCGATTTTGTGGTGGATCTCCGCCCGGGCGACAATCTCTACACAACCGCGGTGCTCGGCCTCGACGCGCGCACGGGGAAGCTCCAGACGTACATCCAGCCGATTAAACACGATTTCCACGACTGGGATGTGTCCGCGGCACCCGCGCTGATCAGGACAAGGACCGGCGTGCCGCTCCTGATCGCGGCGGCAAAGGACGGCATGGTGTATGGTCTCGAGCGCGGGCGACTCGCGACGCCGGCCGGCGGCTCGGTCACTGAAACGCTGGCGCTGGGATTGCGCTACAGCACCGCCGTCACGACGCGTGAGAATGTCAATGCACCGCTCTCGACTCAGCACTACACGCGCTTCTGTCCCGGATCGCAGGGCGGCGTCGAATGGAATGGTCCGGCCTATCACCGCGCGTCGGGCACGCTCTACGTCAATGCGATCGACTGGTGCACCTCGGTCAAGCTCCAGGCGCTCGATACACTCCACGGCGCGCCGGGCCAGTCGTGGACCGGCATGGACGATCCGCAGATGGCGTTCGGCCGCATGGACTCGACCGACAAGTGGAAGGGCTGGGTCACGGCAATCGACGCCGAAACCGGCGCGATCCGGTGGAGGCTTCAGACGCCAAAGCCGATGGTCGCCGGAATAACCGCGACCGCCGGCGGCCTCGTCTTCACGGGCAACCTGGATGGCGAGGTCCTCGCCCTCGATGCCGGCAAGGGTGGCATTGTTTGGCGGCGACAGACGGGTGGAGCGATCGGCGGTGGGGTCATCGCGTTCGAGGCCGCAGGCAAAGAGCGCATTGCCGCCGCCGTCGGGCTCAATTCGCCGATCTGGCCTGTGCATGGCGGTCCCGCGCGCGTCGTCGTCTTCGCGCGGCCATAAGCGCCAACGTGACCCAGATCACCGGGATGCTCGCGCAAACTCGCGCGTCGCATAGCTTTGTCGCATGGAGTTATGGGTCGCGTTCGGATTTGGCGCGGCGGTCGGCGCATTCGTCGGGTATCTGCTTGCTCGACGGACGCGCGTGCCGTTGCCCGCGGCACGTCCTGCTCCTCCATCACCACCGCCACCATCCGTTACCAAATCCCCCGTCGGCAATCCCGCCGTCAAACACGTGGTGCTCGATGAAGGCTCCGCCAACGTTCTCAATGCCCTGAACAATCGGCTGTCGGGAATCGGCGCGCTCGCCGATTTGCTGCACGGCAGTCCGCTCGATCCCGAACGTGCGCGTGCCCTGGTGCTGCTGCACGGCGAGGTCCGCCGGGCCGCCGAAATCACGAGTCACTTTCTCGAGCTCGCCGCGCATCCCGCGGGCGCCGCCGAGCCGTGCGACGCGGCAGTCGTGATCAACGGCGTGCTCGCCGACCGCGATTCGACCTTCCGCGAGCTCGGGGTCAAGATCATACGCGCAATTCCGGGCGACTTACCGATGGTCGCGTGTCCGATGGCGCAGCTCACCGAAATGCTGACCAAGCTGCTCGACTTCTCGCTGCGCCGGTTGCGCGCTTCGCAACCGCCGCGCGAGCTCCGCCTGGAAGTGATTGCGACCGGGCCGTCGGTCGTGGTCTCGCTGTGGGATTCGGGTGCGCCATTGGCGGTCGAAGCCGAGCAGCGGCTCACCTCGCCGTTTCGCTTCACACAGTCGGGCGGCGGTGGCGAGGTGGAGTTCGCGCTCGCCCGGGCGCTGGCGCAGTCGGCCGGCGGCAACCTGCGACTCCGGCCGCGCGGCGGCGGCACCGGCGCTGAAGTCGTCGTCACGCTGCCGCGCAGTCTCCTCGGCGCGCTGCCGGGACTCAGCACGCCGGCCGAGTCATTGCCGCGAATGCGGATCCTGGTCGTGGATGACGACGCGGTGAACCGGCAGGCGATGGTGTTGCTGCTCGAGCGCGAAGGCCATCAGATTGTGGCCGTAGAGAACGGCCTCGAAGCCATGGAGCGCCTCGGCGACCGCGACAACACGTTCGATGCGATCGTCACGGATCTGCAGATGCCCCGCCTCGGCGGCCGCGCGATGTACGAGCAGCTCGTGAACAGCCGCCCGCTCGTCGCCAAGAAGTTCGTGTTCGTAACCGGCGACCAGGCGCGCGGCGAGACGCGCGCGTTTCTGGAGAATTGCGGGCAGCCGTCGGTGACCAAACCCTACGATTTGGGCGACCTCATCAATGCCATAGGAACGGTATCTCGGAAGAAGTAGGCCTGACGCGACGCTGACCCTCCAGCCGGTGCCAATTCGAAACACCTAGCAACCTTCCAGCGACTTCGTACGTCTATCCACCAAACAGCCGTCGTCACCCATCCACACACGAGGGAGGGACTATGAAGACGGCTCTCACGTTTCTCGCCGTCGCCGCAGTGTTCCTCGCACCACGTCCATCCGCAGCCCAATCAGTCGCCACGCCGGAAAGCCCGGCCGGACCCATCGCCATTCAGGCATCCGACGGTGAGCTCAGCTCCGAGGTCAGGCTGCTGGTCGTAGGCGGCGACGGCATGAGCAACCGCCTCCGCTTCGATGCCGCGGCGCAGGAGTATCGCCGCGCAGCCGATGTGGCGCGTCGAGAGGGACACCTGGCCAGTGGGACGACGTGGAAGGCGGCCACCGCCTACTTCTATGATGGAAACCTGGCGGCGGCGGCGGGCGTGTTGGACCAGCTGGCGAATGAAGCCGCTCTGGTTGGCGATCTGCAGGTCGAAGCCCTTTCCATCTATTACTCGGCCTGGTTGAACGGGAAAGCCGGCCGCAAAACGCAGTCGGCGGCACGCGCCGAGCGCCTCGAGGGGCTGCTGCGCTCGCGGTACATGCCGGTCGCGGTCCGCGATGCGCTGAACAGTTGGCTGGCAAACGCAAAGGCGGTGGCGGTCGGCGCAGGCAACTGAGCAGGCCAACATCCCACAGCACAGGACGGTCCCAGAGGATTTCTGGGACCGTCCCTTCTTTGCTTCCCATCATCGCCCCTCACAAAAGGACAATGTCCGGCGGGGAGCCGTGAGTCTTCTTTAGGCTCAAAGCGACTCGTTCTCCCACCAAAGGATCGAGAATGTGGCGTTCAGCCCGTGACATGTTCCTGGGCGCGCTCGGCGATTTGCGCCGCTCCTGGAAGGTTCTCGCGATCACCGATCTCGCATACAAGGCGATCGCGTTCGCGTTGCTCATGCCCGGGACGACGTTGCTCCTGTACTGGCTGCGGGCCCGGACGTCCCAGCGCGTGGTCGCGGATACCGATATCGCGATGTTTTTCCTCACCACGCCCACGGGCATCGTGACGCTGCTTTTGGGCGGCTCGCTGATCGTCGCGATCACGGCCGTTGAGGCCTCGTGTCTGATGGCGGTGGGTGTGGGGGCGTCGCAGGACATTCGCCTCAACGGGCGCGGCGCACTGCGCTTCGGCGCGGCAAACGCGCTGAATGTGCTGCGCCTTTCTGGCCACATGGTGCTGCGCGTGATGGTCGGCGTCGTGCCCTTCGGCATCGCTGCGGGCCTTGTGTACGTGGCGCTGCTGCGCGCTCACGACATCAATTACTACCTGGCGCAGAAACCGCCGCAGTTCTGGATCGCCGCAGCCCTGATAGCGTTGATCGGCATCGGGTTCGCGCTGTTGCTGGCGCGCACCATCGCACGCTGGGCGTTTGCTTGGCCCCTCGTGGCGTTCGAGCAGGTGCACCCGCGACAGGCACTGGGCGAGAGCGCTCGACGCGCGGCCGGCTCCTACCGGCTTATTCTCGCGTCGCTCGCCGTATGGGCCGCCTCGGCGTTCGTTCTGACGAGCGTGCTGACCTGGTTGATGCGGTCCATCGGTTTCTGGGTTGCCCCGCATATGGCCGGGTCGCTGCCGCTTTTGTTTCTCTTCATCGGCGTATGGGCCTTGGTCGCCGCGTTCCTCGCGTTGGCGGCGAATGTCGTGAACTTCTCGCTGTTTGCCCTGGTCCTCACACGCTTGTACCAGCGCATGGCCCAGCGCACACCGGCGTCGCTTGCTCAGTACGCCGGCGAGGTCTGGCGGATGCGTTTGACGGGACCCTGGGGCGCGGGCATTCTGGCTCTCGTCGTGCTTGGCATGGGTGGCGTCGCCGAACTGGCATTTCTCGCCACGCGTAATCAGGCCCCGATCGTGGTCATTGCCCATCGAGGAGCTTCGGCGGTTGCGCCGGAGAATACGTTGGCGGCGTTTCGTCTGGCGGCCGAGCAGCGTTCCGACTTGGTCGAGCTGGACGTGCAGGAGTCTTCCGATGGGCAGGTGCTCGTCGCGCATGACGCCGACTTGATGAAAGTTTCCGGCAATCCGGCCACGATCTGGGGCACGCCCGCCGGCACCTTGCGCGCGATCGACATCGGTACGTACAGAGACGCGCGTTATGCCGCCGAGCGGGTACCGACCCTCGCCGAGGCGCTCGCCGTATGCAAGGGGCGCTGCAAGGTCCTGGTCGAGCTCAAATCGTACGGCCACAACCAGCACCTCGAAGAGCGCGTCGCGCAGATTGTCGAGGCGGCCGGCATGGCGGACCAGTGCGAGTTCATGTCGCTCGATCACGACATGGCGCGCAGAATGAAAGCGCTGCGCCCGTCCTGGCGCGTGGGGCTGCTCGTCGCGCAAGCGATGGGGGACCTGACGGAGCTGAAGGCGGACTTTTTGGCCGTCGAGTCGCGGATGGCGTCGCGGCGCTTTATTCGTCGCGCGCATCGCGCCGGTCAGGACGTCTATATCTGGACTGTAAACGACCCGGCCTGGATGCTCATGGGCCTGACGCGCGGCGTCGATGGACTCATTACGGATCACCCCGACCTCGCGCACCGCGTCATCATCGCCCGCGCCCGCTTGAGCGAGCCACAGCGCCTCTTGGTCGCACTGCTCATCCGCTTCGGCGCCACCGCGCAGTCGCTCGCGGCGGAAGACGCGCTGCGGCCGTAAGTCTCACGTCAGTGTATGGGCACCCGGGCGAGAACAGCGAGCTGGAGAAAGACCGACGTGAATTATGGACTGGAAGGGGAGCGTCAGTTATGGGCCAAAGACGGGCACAGACGTGGGATGAATCGTGGTTGAACCGTCGCCCAGCTCGCCCTCGCTATTGTCGCCCCAACAGTACGCCGCACCCTGAGGGGTCACCCCGCACGTGTGGAGATACCCAGTACGGACGGTGGCGAACGTCAATCCTCCGGAGACCAGAAGGGGCGTGGGGTTCGGCGCGCTCGTGAGCGGTGTGGCAGCGTTGCCGAGCTGGCCATAGCCGTTGTATCCCCAGCAGTAGGCGGCACCGCCGGTCGTCACGCCGCACGTGGCCAACTCCCCGGCGCTAATGGCGGAGAAGGTCAGTCCACCGGAGACGGCAACAGGTGATGTGCTGTTTTGGGTCGTGCCGTTCCCCAGCTCGCCTAAGCCGTTCCCTCCCCAACAGTACGCCGCGCCGTCTCGAGTCAGACCGCACGCGTGAAAGTAGCCCGCACTCAGCGCCATGAAGTTCAGCCCGCCGGCCACCGGTACCGGGACACCACTCGACGTCGAGTTTCCGTTTCCGAGCTGGCCAGAAGCGTTATCACCCCAGCAGTACGCGGCACCGCCGGTCGTCAGGCCACAGGAGTATTGGTAGCCGGCAGCAATTGCAACGAAAGACGATTCACCGGAGACAAGGACCGGGCTGCTGTTCACGTAGCTGACGGCGCCGTTGCCGAGCTCGCCGGCGCGGTTATTCCCCCAGCAGTAGATCGCTCCGCCCGTCGTCAGACCACACGTGTGGTACACACCGGCGCTCACCGCGTTGAAGGTGAGCCCACCGGTCACCGCAACGGGGGTTGGGCTGGCCGTGGTGTCGCCGTTGCCGAGCTGTCCGTTGAAGTTGGCACCCCAGCAGTAGGCGGTGCCCCCAGGCGTCACACCACAGGTGTGTTCGGACCCGCCACTGAGAACGGCAAAGGACAGCGCGCCATCGACGGGCATGGGCGTATCGTATATGGGCTTCGCGGATTGCTCGATGCTGTCCACGGCGCCGGCACCGAGCATGCCATTGAGGTTCGACCCCCAGCAGAACCCGGCGCCACGCGTGGTAACGGCGCAGGTGTTGAGGAAGAATCCGACGCTAATTTGCGCAAAGGCTCCATGCGGAACGGCAGCTTGGACGTTGATCGTGTCGCCTATTGCGGCTGTTCCGGCGACGCTCCTGATGGTCGCCACGGTCTGGCCGGGCACCATCGCGCGGAAATGGTACACCTGCTCTTGGCCTGCCGACCCCTCCGGGGTATACACCGTCAGGCGATCGACCCCGACAAACGCAACCGCGGACGACGACAAGGAAGGCAGGCTGTCATACTCGACTCCTCCCCGGAGCCTGATGTCGACCCGCTGGGCTACGGAGAGCGACAGTGTTTGCAGATAGCGCGCGGAGGCTTTGGTGGTAATCCCGGTGGGGTGATCCGTGCAAGCCGCCGCTGCCAACGCGAAAACGGCAAAAAAGAATCTCTTCACTTTGTGCTCTTTCCGATTGCGCTCTTCCGAGATCGGTCCAGCCTACCAGAACCTACCAAGGCGCCGTTGGATGGCCAAGCGGTGCGCTCCCGGTCGTCGAGGAGGCGAACGCGGCGCAAGAAAATGGTGGGAGTTGTGGTGGGACGAGCGCCGCGGCGCTCGCGTAAGTCCAATGGGCCGACTCGGAATCGAACCGAGAACCTACTGATTAAGAGTCAGTTGCTCTGCCAGTTGAGCTATCGGCCCGGGGGAGCGGCGGAAAAATCATCAGGCCCCGTTGCCGAAGCAAGGGAACGACTCGGCAGCCCGATCTTGGCGCCCCATTCGTCCGTCAACTTGAACGTCTCACTCATCGGAAATCGCAGCACCCAGAGCCGCCGCGCGAGATCTTTGAGTGACCAAATCACTGTCCGCTGCACCTCGACCGACGACCATTGCCCGAATTCGTTGTGCGCGAGGTCGGTTCGCAGCGCGTCCGCGATGCTGGCCGCCAGCTCCTGGTGCTCTTGCGGCTGCTGTCCCTGCGGAATTGGGACCTTTTTGGTTCCTTTTTGGGGACCTTGCCCTTCGCCCCAGAGTACCCACTCCAGCGTAACATCCGGGAGCCCAAGCTCTTTTGCCTTCGTCACGATCAGGCGGGCGACATCAGCAGGGAATTTCTCCCTGTGCGGCCATTTCTTTATGGCTGCTTCAGTTACGCCGCCACCGAGCGCCGCGGCGAACTGCCGGTAGCTCAACGAGATACCTTCCCAGGGGCTGAAGACATCTAGCAGCACGCCCAGCCGACTCGCTACTGGGACCCGTTTCGGGCCTGTTTCGGGCTTGACAGGTGACAAGATTCGCCTACTTTCGGTGTCCATGTACGGCGGCCTAGGGACCTAATACGTCCTCAAAGGTGACGCCTTAACCCAGTGCAGTCAAGCGCCCAAGCCCTTGGAGACCCTCTATGTTCGTTCGCCGCTCCCTCATGGTCGCCGCTCTCGCCCTCTCTGTGGCGCGTTGCGCTGACCAACCCACAGCGGTGAAAGCTCCCGCGGGTCCCCAGTTCCTGCGCTGGGCCGACACACCTCAATTCTCGGCTCGGACCAGCGATGCTCACCCGCGCCGCTCCGGAGCGATGGCGCTGACACCTCCCCTGAGCCTCGACCAGTACGTCGTCTCGTTCTGGGCGGTTCGCGGTGAGTCGCGCTCGGTCCAGATCAACTACAGCAGCGCGATCGACAACCAGGTGCATCCGTTCCTCACGCTCACGACGACCGACCCGCAGTTCGTGCCGGGCGTCGGCGAGCTCGCCATGGGCGACTCGGTCCTCATCACCGTCTCAGTCGACACGAGCAAGATCGGCGTGTCGCTCGAGCCCAGTGGCCTGGTGTTTGGTGAACCCGCTTCCCTCAAGATCAACTACGGCGGCGCCGGTGGTGACCTGAATGGTGACGGCGTGGCCGATAGTACCGACAGCCAGATCGAAGCCAAGCTGCTCGGGCTCTGGTACCGCGAAGATCAGAGCGATCAGTGGGCGCAAGTCGGCGCGACGCATTCCGTCGACGACAAGTCGTTCACGTACGCCCTGCCGCACTTCTGCGAATACGCGGTCGCAGAAGCATTGATGGACTGGTCGGTTAGCTGGTAAGCGGAGGCTCTGCCGCCAATGTCAAAAGATCAACTCCGCGACCAGCGCTTCCACGAGGCGTCTCCGGTTATCGCGAAAGCCCGTGCACTCGCAGCTGCCGGCCACCATGCCGCAGTCGTCGAGTTCCTCGGCTCGCGTGATCAGAGCGAGCTCGCGGATCCGACCCTCGCGCTGCTCTACGGAATCGCGCAGGCCCGGCTGGGCCGTCACGAGCAAGGCTTGCAATGGATTGACCGCGCCCTGGCCGGCGCCCGGCAGCGCGATGAGCGCGGGGTCGAGCGTCATGCGCTGAACGCGCGCGGCGCCATTGCCCTCGTCAGCGGCAACCTGACCGAAGCCGCCGACTTCTGCACCCAGGCGCTCATGGCCGCGAGCCGCGACTCGGATCATGCGATCACGGGCCGTGCCTCGAACAACATGGGCATCATCAGCCATCTCCGCGGCCGCTACGCCGAGGCCATTTCCTCCTGGGAAATCGCCTCCGCGGCGTTCCACCGCGCCGGGATGCAGGCGGGTGTCGCCGACTGCCAGCACAACCTGGGGAACGCCTACCGTGAGCAGGGCGCGCTGGACAAGGCGCTCGCAATCGCCGATCAGGCGATCGGCGCCGCGGAAGCAGCTAAAGATGAAGGGCTATACGCCCTGACGCTGCGTGGCCGCGCGGAAATCCGTGTCGCGCGCAGCGAGCCCGAGCTCGCCCGCCGCGACTTCGATCGCATCCGCGTCGTCCGCGGCCAGCTCCCTGACCCCGTGGCCGAGGCCGAGGATCTCCGGATCCTGGCGCTCGCGCTCATCGTCGAGAACCAGCTGCCCCGCGCCGAAAAGTCTCTGCGCGAAGTCATTGGCCGCGCCGAGCTGCACGAGCGGCTGCTGCTGCAGGGTGAGGCGACGCGCGACCTGGCCAAGGTGCTGCTCCTGACGGGCCGCACCGGCGAGGCCGAAGCCGCCGCCCAGACCGCCAAAGGCATCTTCGCCCGCATGGGCGCCGAGAGCGAAATCCGCAAGCTCGCCGCGCTCGGCTGGGATGAGGTGTTCGCCGCGCAGCTCACCGGCTCGCTCGCGCCGATCCACGTCGCGCAGCAGTTCGCCGACGCCGGCCGCTACGCCGAGCTGCTCACGTACCTCGAGCAGCGCTCCAAGGACGAGCTCGAAGAGTCCGCGCTCCTCACGCTGCTCCTCGGTATCGCGCACAGCCGCCTCGGCCGTCTCGAGGTGGGCCAGCAGTGGGCGATGGTGGCGCAGCTGCGCGCCCGCTCGCTCAAGGACCGGATGATGGAGCTCCGCGCCCTGAACGTGTGCGGCGCCATCGCCCTGGAGCGTGGCGGTATCGACGAAGCGACGTACTTCTTCACGCGCGCGCAGGAAGAGGCCACCGACGACAACGACATGGCGACGGTGGGCCGGTGCGCCAACAACCTCGGTATCATCGCGAACATGCAGGGCGACTATAAGCGCGCCGTCATCGCGTACACCCGCGCGATCGCGTCGTACGAGCAGGCGCACTTCGGCCGCGGCGTCGCCGAAGCCCGTCACAACCTCGGCATCGTGTGCCGCGCGCAGGGCCGGCTCGACCGCGCCCTCGAGATCGCGCAGACCGCGATTCAGGAAGCGCAGACGCTCGGCGATCAGCAGCTCACGGCCCAGGCCGTCGCGGGTCTCGCCGAGATCCACGTGTCCCGCGGCGAAGCGGAGCTCGCCCTGGCGGCGATCGAACGCGCCATCGCGACGCACCGCGAGCTGAAGGACCCGGTCCGCGAGGCCGAAGACCTCCGGATCAAGGCCGGCGCCCTGGCCCTCAAGGGCAACGGCAATCGCGAAGCAGCTGAGACCGTGCTCCGCGAAGTCATCGAGCATGCGAGCGAGCATGGCCGTCCCTTGCTCCAGGCGATGGCCGAGCGCGATCTCGCCGTACTGTTGCTCAACGCCGGCGACGTCGTGGCGGGCAAGACCGCCGCGCAGAACGCCCGCTCCATCTTCCAACGCCTGAGCGCGCGGGCCGAAGTTGACCGGCTCGACAACCTGCTGGAGACTGCATGAGTTTCCAGCGCGGCAAGCTCTCGAACTATGCCATCGGCTGGTAACCAGGCACCCCCCGTGCCGCCCCAGCTCCCGGTGGATGAACGCCGGAGCGGGCTCGAGCGGCGGTCAGGCATCGAGCGCCGGGGCGAGAGCCCCGTGGAGACCGCCGCCACGCTGCCGCTGCAACGCGTGTTTCCGCACGCGCGTCTGACGGAGAGCGAAGCCGCCGAACGCGCGGCCGCGATCGAGGCGCATCGTCGCGAGCTCGGCACGCGCCTGGGCCGCAACGTCGGCGCCGTCGTCGCGGCCGTGGACTACCTGCTGAACATCAGCGGCGATCTCGTGTCCCCGACGATCGTGGAGCACGAGGCGCTCGAGCTGCTCGAGCACCGCTCGATCACCGATCCGCTCACCGGGCTGTTCAATCGCTATCACTTCGACGCGACGATGACGCGCGAGATCGCGCGCTGCCGCCGGTACGGCGTGCCGCTCTCGCTGCTGCTCGTGGACGTCGATCGCTTGAAGCTCTTGAACGACCGCTGGGGCCATCACGCGGGCGACCAGGCGCTGAGCCGCGTCGCCGTGGCGATTCAGAAGAGCCTCCGCGGCACCGACATCGCGGCCCGCCTGGGCGGCGATGAATTCGCGATCATCCTCCCCGACACCGACGCGGTGGCGGGACTGATCGTGGCGACCCGCATCCGCCGCAACCTCGTGGAAGGCGCGTCCACGATGGTGACCGTCAGCGGCGGCCTGGTCGAGCTCCCCCGCGACGCCGCCGACGCGTCAGCCGCCCAGATGATGCTGGTCGCGGATCATGCGCTGTATTCAGCGAAGAATTCCGGCGGTAACTGCGTGGTGCAGAGAGAGTACCAGAGCGAGGACTGATCGAAGTCAGGATCCTGGAGTCAGCGTCCCCGACTCCCGAATCCCAGATCCAGATTCTTGACCCATGCCTCCAAGGGGAATCGAACCCCTGTTCCCACCTTGAAAGAGTGGTGTCCTAGCCGTTAGACGATGGAGGCGGAGCAAGTAGCGGTAACGGGATTCGAACCCGTGTTTGAGCCTTGAGAGGGCTCCGTCCTAGTCCCCTAGACGATACCGCCATCGGAGGGCGCGGGTGAATATCGCCAGCCCGCGCGGAGTCGGTCAACCCATCGGCCGCTCGGCGGCAGAGCGCGTCGACCTCTAGATTACTGGCCCGATGAAGCGCTTCTTCGCCAAACTCGTTCCTGAAGTCCTCATTCTCGGCGCCGCGGCGCTGCTCGTACTGCATCCGGCGCTGCGCGGCACCGCCAACGGTCTCGACCGTGTCTTCCCCTTCGCGGTCGTCGCGGCGGGCCTCCTCCTCGGTTGGCGCTTCAATCGCTCCCGCCTGGTCTTCGCGATCGCACTGCTCGCGCTCACAGAATACATCCTCGTACAGCCGATCGAGACGCCCTACGATCGCGTGCTGTTTCATGCAATGACGTTCTTGCTGCCCGTGAACCTGGCCCTCGTCGCGCTGCTGCCCGAACGCGGCACACTCACACCGGCCGGTCTGCTCCGTTGGGTGATGCTCGCCGCGCAAGTCCTGCTGGTCCTCTTCATTGCAAAGTCGTTCCCCGACAAGGCGCTGGATTTCCTGGGCGCGCATGTGCTCCCGCGCCGCCTGACGAGCTGGACCCCGCTGCGACAGCCGGCAGTCATCTGCTTCGTCGCGATCGGCGTCCTGCTGTGTCTGGCGTGGTGGCGTGAGCCGCAATCGCCGGTGCGCGGCTACTCCTACGCGCTGATCGCGGTGTTCGCCGCACTCTCGTGGCCGGCCGCCGGGCCCGGCCAGGAAATCTGGCTCGCCACCGCCGGGCTCATACTCGTCGTCGCCGTGATCGAAGCCTCCTACATGATGGCCTACCGCGACGGCCTGACCGAATTGCCCAGCCGTCGCGCCCTGAACGAAGCCCTGCCGCGACTCTCCGGACAGTTCACGGTCGCCATGGTCGACGTCGATCACTTCAAGCGCTTCAACGACACCTACGGGCACGATGCGGGAGACCACGTCCTCCGGCTCGTCGCGGCGCGCCTCGCGCAGACATCGGGCGGCGGCACCGCGTATCGGTACGGCGGCGAGGAATT
The DNA here is from genome assembly GCA_003221035.1 of Gemmatimonadota bacterium. Taxonomy (GTDB): domain Bacteria; phylum Gemmatimonadota; class Gemmatimonadetes; order Gemmatimonadales; family GWC2-71-9; genus 20CM-2-65-7. Next base: position 9,819 of record QHUB01000030.1, on the reverse strand, counting down.
CGCGCTCGTCTACCCCGGCAAGGGCCAGGACGAATGCGTGCCCCACCTCGAGGAGCTGCGCGAGACGGTCGAAACCAGCAGGTTCACCATGCGGCGCCGGTTCCGGCCGCGGCTCAAGCCCAGGACCGACAAGAGTCGCAAGAGTCGTCAGGCGATCATGATCACGGTCAGCATCGGCGTCGCCGAGCGCAATCATCGGAACGCATCGCCCGAACAGGTGGTGCAAGCCGCCGATAAGGCCTTGTATCGGGCCAAAGAGGCTGGCCGAAACCGCGTATCCACGTAGCTTCGGCTGCGTGATCCTTCTTCTATACTGCTGCGCCGTCCTGGGGGCCGCGGGGGGCGCGCAGGCGCAGAATCCCGCCCCAAAGGCGACGCACACGCCATTGCCCTCGCACCTGTTCGACGAGAGCACGCCGCTCACGCTGCGGATCGAAGCCGACCTCCATGCTCTGAAGGGGGATCGCGGAACCCAACGCAAGGAGCACCCCGGCGTCCTGCGTTTTGGCGCCGGCGCCGACACCGGCAGCGTACCGGTGCAGCTCCGGACGCGCGGCATTTACCGGCTGAAGACCTGCAGCTTCCCGCCGATCCGCCTCGATCTGCCGTCGCACAAAGTGAAAGACACGCCCTTCCAGGGTGAGGACCGGCTGAAGCTCGTCACGCACTGCCAGGGCGACCGCTTGTACGAGCACAACTTGCTCAAGGAGTACGCGGTGTATCGCGTCTTCAATGCCGTCACGGACACGAGCTTCCGCGTACGCCTCGCGCACGTCACGTACGTCGATTCGGCGCGGCACGACACGGTGACTCGCTACGGCATCCTGGTCGAATCCGATGTCGCGCTCGCGCGCCGTATCGCATCCGATCCGCTCAACGCCGACAATCTCTACGATCCGGTGATGGAGCCGTCGTACATGACGCTCGTCGCCGTCTACCAGTACTTGATCGGCAACAACGATTGGTCGGTGTGGAAGCGTCACAACATCGCGATCTTCCAGCGGAAGGAGGATCCCAGGCCCGTGATTGCGGTGCCCTACGATTACGACTTCTCCGGCGCCGTGAACGCACCGTACGCCGTGCCGCCTCCGCAGCTCAACATCCAGTCGGTGCGCCAGCGCGTGTATCGCGGCTTTTGCCAGCCCGACAGCATTCTGCAACCGGCCCTCGCGCGCTTTCGCGCGGCCAAAGATTCGATCTATGCGGCCGTCCGCGCGGTCCCCGACCTGCCGCCGAACGATGTCAAAGACATGCTGGGATACTTCGACCAGTTCTACCAGGTGCTGGGCAATCCCGGCACGGTGAACCGCGAGTTCGTGCGCGGATGCCGGCCCATGCCCAAATGAGCGAGCGCCGCGCGTCCGGTCTGATCCTCCGGCTGACGGCCTATTACCTGGTCCTCGCCGTCGCCGCCCGGTTTGTGGCACGGACGCTGCCGCAATGGGGACCCTACTTTGCCGAAAAGACTCCAGGCGCGGCTGCCGTCGCCGTGATCGGCGCGCTGACACTCATGTGCCCCATTGCGTGGGCGTACATGCGCACCAAACCCAAAGTGCGCTACGACGCCTCGCTCGTGCAGACCATGATCGTGCTTCCCATCGTCATCTCGGGCGTCGTCCTCATCGTGCGCGACAGCGTCGCGCTCGCGTTCAGTCTCGCGGGCATCGTCGCCGCGGTGCGGTTCCGCAACACGCTGAAAGACACGAAAGACGCGGTTTACATCTTCCTCGCGATCGCCGTCGGACTCGCCGCCGGGGTCCAGTCGTTCTCCGTCGGTTTTGTGGTGACGGTCATCTTTCTCCTCGTCGTCCTCATCCTGTGGCGCTTCGACGTAGGCTCTGAGCCGGACACCTCGAGCTTCCGCGGCCGTCTGGTGGTCGAAGCGGCGTGGGCTCCCGGACTCGAGCCGGTCGTCGTGAGTATCCTCGAGCGCCATGCGAAGCGCTGGAAGCTGATCCACTCCGAGCCCACCGCCCTGACGTACGCGGTCCAGCTGTTCCGCGAGGGGAGTGGTGACGCGCTGGTCACGGCCGTGCGGAACGAGCCCAGCAGCCAGGTGACGGACGCGCGCTTCGAACCACGCGGCCCGTGACGCTGCGCTGGGACGCTCCGGACAAGGACACGCTCCGGCGCGTGGTGAGCGAGTCGAGCCGCTTCTTCGGCGCGCCGCGCACCGTCTTCTTCCGTGACGTCTACTACGACACCACCGCCGGGGACCTCCGCCAGCTCGGCGCGCGCTGCCGCGTGCGCTTTGCGCCGAATGGCGAGCAGCGCCTCCGCGTCTCGCTTCCCGATGCTTCCGCGCTCGACGAACGCCTGCGGGAGGTGGATGTCGCACGCGCGCTCGCCGGCGACTCGGCCCCGGCGCGCGCGCTGCGCGCGCTGACCGATCCCTCGAGACTCGCGGCGTGGATCGAGTGCGAGATCGAGCGGACCTCGCGTACGCTGCGCCTGCCGTTCATTCCGCTGCCGTCCGGAGATCTCATCGCCGATTGCATCACCGCGCGCCGCGGCGAGCTGACCGCCCGGGTCTATGAGATTTCGCTTCGACCGCGTCTCGCCGGACGAGCGGCCGCGCGAAGCGCCGGCGCGCAGCTGGAAGAGGTGTATCGGCTTCGGCCGGTGAGCGGCACGGAGCCGCTGCTCCGCGTGCGTGCCGCACTCGATGCCGCCGAGGCGGAATCCACCGCCCGGGAGCTCCGCGGGGAGCGCGAAGTGGCGCTCGTCGCAGTCGAACACGGCCGCATCGGCCTGTGGCGCGCGGGCGCCGAGCTGCGTCTGCCGATCGCCAAGGGCAGCGGCGAGGAGGCGTGCCGCGTGGCGCTGCGGCAGCTCGCCGGCGGGGGCGAGGGACAACTCCGCCTCCTCGGCGTCGTGCCGCGCTCGGGTGATCGCGTCCCGCTGGAGGTGTGGACCGCGCGGCGACTGCACCGCAACTCGACGTCCGGCAACTTCCAATGGTTTGCGCCGGCGGAGCTGCTCGCGCGCGTCGGGTCGCCGATGTTGCGCGATCCCGGAACGCTGGCCGCCCTCAGCGTCGCCGCACGCTCGCCGCTGCTGCCCGAGTGGTCGGGTGCGGCGTTCGAAACCGGCGCGGACGTCGATGCCGCCCCGGAGGACGTCGCGCGCGCAAGCCGCGTCACGCTGACCGAGCTCCGGGCCGCGCTGCCGTCCGAGGAATCGAAGGATCCGGCGCGCGAAACGCCCGATCAGTTCCTGAATCCCGAGTTGTCCTGGATCGAGTTCAACAGCCGGGTGCTCGCGCTCGCGGAGGACCCGGCGACTCCGCTCGCCGCGCGCTTCCGCTTCCTCGCGATCTTCTCGAGCAATCTCGATCAGTTCGTCATGACGCGCGTCGGCGCGCTCAAGCAGCTCGTCGCCGCCGGGAAGACGGCGCGCTCGGCGCACGGCGGCGGCTTCCGGCCGCAGGAAACGCTCGATGCCATCGCGGTCCGCCTGCATCCGCTCACCGCGCGGCAGTATCGCATCTACCACGAGCTGTCCGCGGCCGGTCATCCGGCCATTTTGCGGTGGGACGCACTCGGCGACGCGGAGCGAACCGCGCTGCGCACGCGCTGCGCCGAAGCCATCATCCCCTTTGTCAGTCCCAAGGCGCTGACGCGCGCGCCCGGCCATCCCTTTCCTTTTATTGGCGACCGACAGATCGCCCTGCTCGTTGCAATGCGGGACCGCCCGGCGGATCCGGTCCATTACGCGATCGTGGGGCTGCCCACCGAGCTGCCGCGGTTCGTGCCGCTCGGCTCCTCGCGCTGGATCGCTACCGAAGAGCTGGTGCGGGCGAATCTCGACTTGCTCTACCCGGGGCGCACGATCGCCGGCGCGCACGCCTTTCGCCTGACGCGCAGCGGCGACCTGCAGCTCGATGAGACGACGACCGCCAACTTCCTCCAGGCGATCGAAGAAGAGCTGGCCCGTCGCAAGCAGAGTCCCGTGCTGCGCGTCGAGCTCGAACACACGACGCCGCAGGCACTACGGGACCTGCTGCAGCGGGAGCTTCGATTCGAAGAGAGCGAGCGCGACAGCACGCTCAATCCGGCTGACGTCTACGTCGCCGATGGTCCCATCGATCTGAGTGGCCTGTTCGAGATCGCCGCAGATGGCGGATTGCCGGACTATCCGCCGTTGACCACGGTCGATCCCTTTGCGCCGGACCGGCCGATCGCCGCGCAGCTCGATCAGCACGACGTGCTCGTGTACCATCCGCACGATTCGTTTCCGGCCACCGTCGAACGGTTCATCTCGGAAGCCGCGGACGATCCAGCCGTCCAGGCAATCAAGCTCACGCTCTACCGTCTGGGCGAGACGTCCCCGCTCGCCGAAGCCCTGCGCCGCGCGGCGGCGGCCGGGAAGGACGTATCGGTCGTCGTGGAGCTCAAAGCGCGCTTTGAAGAGGCGCGGAATATCAGCTGGGCTCGCAATCTCGAGCGAGACGGGATCCACGTCGTCACCGGGCTGGTGAGTCTCAAGACCCACGCCAAGCTCGCACTTGTCGTCTGCCGCACCAGGGACGGACGAGTGCGTCGCTACGCACACATCGGCACCGGCAATTACAACGCCGCCACCGCACTCGTGTATACCGACGCGGGCCTCTTTACCGCCGATCCGCGCATCACGGCCGATGCCCACACCTTGTTCAACGAGCTGACCGGATCGAGCTATGCCCCGCAGGTCAATTTGCCGCACCTCCTGGTTGCCCCGACCGACATGCTCGAGCGGATCCTGGCGCTGATCGATCGCGAGGCCGAGCACGCCCGTGCGGGCCGTCCCGCCCGGATCCGCGCCAAGCTCAACGCGTTGTCCGATTCCACGGTGATCCAGGCGCTCTATCGCGCCTCGCAAGCCGGCGTCGCAATCGATCTCGTAGTTCGCGGGATCTGCACGCTGCGTCCCGGTGTGCCGGGACTGTCGGAGCGGATCAGGGTCGTCAGCATCCTGGGCCGCTTCCTCGAGCATGCGCGCATCTACCACCTTGCCAACGGGGCGCCTGACGCGGAGGAGTACTACATCGGTTCGGCCGACTGGCGGCCGCGGAATCTGCGGAGGCGGGTCGAGGTGCTGGCGCCGGTCTACGATCCCGCCGCTCGGCGGCGTCTCGATACCGTGCTGACCGCCGAGCTGGCGACGCCGAATGCGTGGCTGCTGCGCGCGGATGGCGGGTACGATCCTCCAGAAAATGAAAAGGCCGCGAACATCGCGGCCTTTTCGAGAACATAGTGAAGGGTTAGCGGTTCTGGCCGCCGCCCTGACGTCCACCCTGTCCAAAATCCTGGTCCTGGTCCTGCCGACCGGGGGTGCGGCCACCCTGCTGGCCACCGCCCTGCCGACCACCCTGACCGCCCTGACCACCCTGACCGCCCTGACCACCCTGACCACCCTGCTTCTCGCGGTCGCCCTGTCCCGGGTTACTCGGGTTCGTGCTTCTCACAATCCCTCCGATGCAAAGGTCAAACACATTCGACTCTGGCGAACTGCTTTCCAAAGCTCGCCCGCCGGGGTTTTGAGTCGCATCCATCGAGGGGATGAAAAAAGGCTTAACCCCCGTTCGTATTAGGAACGCCGCGTAGCAGCATTAGTCAGTTTTTCTCCGCCATTCCCCGGTGCACTGTCCAACAACCCACCGCGAGTCACGAGCTGTGCGGCCAGCGCCGTCTGAATGACCGCCGTGATGTTCTGCGCGGTCGTCTCGGGAGCGCCTGCCCCGCCGCCCGAGATCGTGATCAGCTTCGCGTCGGCCAGCCCTTCGGCGATGATCGGCGCGATCTGCGGCAACAGCTCGATCTGGCGATACCGGAAATAGGCGTCGCCGCCGGCCTTGATCGCCTCGTTGACCTGCCGGATGCTCTCGGCAGTCGCCTGCGCGATCGCCGTAATCCGCATCGCCTCGGCCCTCGCCTTGGCCTCGACTTCGATCCGCACCTTCTCCGCATCGGCCTTGGCCTGCGCCACCTGCGTGGCGTCGAGCTCGGCTTCGCGCTGCACACCCATCGCTTCCTGCCGTTTTGCCTCGGCCTGCGCGACGAGCGCCGCGTTGGCGGCCTTGGTCTGCTCGAGCTCACGCTGCTTGTCCGAAATCGCGCGCTCCGCGTCGAGCTGGGCTTCCTTGGACCGGCGCGCCTGCTGGGCCGACACAATGTCCGCGTTGGCCTGGGCCTCGGCTGCCGACTGCCGGCGCCGGGCGTCCGCCACTTCGGACTGCACGACCTTGATGTTCAGGGAATTGAACACCAGGCCGAGGTCGGTCAGCTCGCGCGAGCACGCCTTGCGGATGATGATCGCGAGCGGATCGTCTTCGTCTTCCGCTTCGGCGAGCGCGGTCGGCTGCACCGCGGGCAGATTGGTCCGCGCATGCGCTGCGGACTTGGCTGAGAACAGCTGGTCGTGGGTCAGCAGGTTGATCGCGCGGCGGCCGGAGCTGGTCAGCAGATCGGTCAGCGTGTTGAGCTGCTCCACCTCCAGCTTGGAGAAGAAGCGGTTCGCCGCCGTCTTGATCATCGTATCCGAGTCACCGACCGACACGATGGCGCTCGCCAGCACCCGGACTTTGATGGGTCGAGGCGTGCTCGACTCGTCCAGATCCGCCGTCTGATCGGTGATGTCGAGATCGACGTTGATCACCTTGCTGGACAGCGTGGTGCCTGTCGTGAGCAGAGGGATCTCTTTCGACTTTCCGGGGCCGCGATAGATCACGGTCGAGCCGTTGAGCCAGCTGACCATCCGGATGGTGCCCGCGTCCACGTCGCGCAGGAAGCCTGCGACGATGAGCGGCACGAGCACCAGGACCGCGGCCGGAATCGCGACTACCAGGAGCCATTGGGGCATCATAGACACCTCACAGCAAGGGAGAAACGACACAGCGGTTACGGCGACCGTCGACTTCCTCCACCCGCAGGCGGTCGCCCGCACGGATGCGGACACCAGTAGCCCGATCTTCGGCACGCAGCGTCGCCAGCACCTGCACGACTTGTCCGTCGACTTCCGCGGTCACGAGTCCGTGGCCGTTCGCATCGAATCCCGTCACCGCCTGCACTTCGTCCTGGAGCACGCTCTCGAGCGTGAGCGCGGGCGCCGAGGCAAAGCGCATCAGGAAATTCCACACCGGTCCCACGAACAGTTGCTCGAACAAGAGCCCGCCGGCGACGGCAGCCGCGAGCGTCAGGGGACTGGACAGCGCGCTGCGCAGCACCAGGCCGGTCGTCCCGAAGCCGATCAGCAGGCTGAACAGCACGCGCGGCGACGTCAGGCTCCAGAGCCAGGAGACCGCGCTGGCGCGGGCGTTGCTCGCATGGATCTGATGCGTGTGCTTGGCGCCGACGTGCGCGTGCCCATGCCCATGCGCCGGGCCACGCGCGTGCGCGTGTCCGTGGCGGCCGAGGCCGGTGAGGGCCATCGCGAGAAATCCGACGGCCCCTATGGCAAGGGAGATCGCATAAAGATTCATCAGGGCGCCTAAACAGTTCGTTTTAAGTCCGGTGCAACACTAGCGCCGGTCCGTCGGAATGGTAGTGGGTGTGAAGTGACGGAAGTTGTGCTCGGGTCCGAAGCACGCGCTATGACGTTACGTGCGCCGGTGTCCGCTGGCTGCATAAAACCGCGGCGTACTAAAGACGCGCTCTGCCAACACACGGCGGGTGACCGGCGTAGACTTACACAAGGGAGAGATCCGGAGACCCTATGCGTCGTGTGTCCATGCCGCTGCTCTCGACCAGCATCGCGCTCCTCGCGCTTGCCTGCACTCGCAAACCACCCCGGGACTTCGCTCCAGACGCGGATCTCGTCCAGCAGATCCGCCAGATCCGAATCATTCCCCATGAGCCGAAGGCCTGTCCCGGTGCAACGATCCATGCCGATTACGAGGCGATCCTCGCCGATGGATCGACGCTGCCGTTCGCGAATTCCTACAACACCAAACAGCCGCCCGCGCTGCACGTGCAGTTTCTCGAGCGCCAAAGTCCCGATGCGGTCGCGCGCGACGACGGTGATTGGGCGGCCGAGGCCGATCCGCTCGCAACCGAGTCTACCGGTTTTCGCCTCACCGCCACGCTACACGCCAATCGCGGCATCACGAGCACCGTCGTGCTCCCACCTGTGTACGATTGCCTCCCGCACCGATTCGCCTTTTCGGGCAGTTCCGGAATTGGCAGCTTTAGCGGCGACAACGGTCCGGATGTGACGGTCCGCCTCGACGTACAGCGTTCGCCGTTCTACAACCGGCTCTACGTCGCCGAGATCAAGGTTGGCGCGGCGCGTCCGGTCCATGTCCTCGCGGATTCGAGCGCGATTGGGCCCGCGGAGTGGCTGGTGGTGGAGTCGCAGGGCGGCGATGGCGGAAATGGAGCTGCCGGCTCGAATGGCGCGGATGGTCTCCCCGGCTCCGCCGGATGTCCTGGACAGGCGGGCGGTCAAGGGCAGAACGGCACAGACGGCGCGCCGGGCGGAGACGGTGGTAACGGCGGCCGGATCACGATCACCGTTCCTCCGAATCGGCCGGAGCTCGCGAATCTCGTGAAGACGGCGAGCTGGGGCGGAAGCGGTGGGCGGGGCGGCGACGGCGGCTACGGTGGTCGTGGCGGCATGGGCGGTGCGGGACTGTTCGACGCCAACAATCAGCCATGCCCGAACGGCGCCGACGGGGCGAACGGGCTCGATGGATCGCGGGGGCGGAGCGGCTTTGCGGGCGGCGCGGGACCGAAGAAGACCGTGCTGGCCGCCATGCTTGACCAGCATTAGCCGACGGCGGAGCTTCCGCATATGAAGGAACCCACCTTCCTCCTCGCGCTCGCGATCGCCGGCATGACGTTGGTGGTCATCGTCAGGACCATCGCCGGCGCGTTTACCAGCCGCCGGGTGAGCAGCGCCGAGCTCGCCGAGCTGAAGGAGCAGGTCGACCAGTACGGGGCGGAGCTCGAAGAGACGCAACGCAGCGTCGCCGATCTCCAGAATCGACTCGACTTTGCCGAGCGCCTGCTGACCCAGGCCCGCGATCGTGCCGCGTTGGGAGCCGGCGACAAAGACAAGTAAAGGGTGGCGACGATTTAAAGAGGGCGCGGCAGGTGACATTCACCTACCGCGCCCTTACTGCGCGGGTGTAACGACCGGCGCATCCATCAAGCCGCCGGTTTTACGACGTTCGGTTCCGGTGTGGCGGGTTTCTGCTGCTTGAACGGACCGAGCATGTTGCGCGCTCCGGCCCATTCCGCCGTCAGTTCTGCATTGTCGCGGAACCGGTACCGCATCAGCCCGTCGAGGATGTGCACCTGTTCGACGATCTCGGCTGCGACTGCGGTGAGATCGGCGGTGGCGCCCATGTGCTCGCGCCGGCCGGTTCGCGAGGCTTCGAGCGTCCGCTCGAAGTCTGCGAGGGCCGAACCGAGGTCGTCGAGCAGGCTCGGCTGCATGCCGTGGCTCACGAGCAGATCTTTCTGCTCGTTTGCCTTGGCCAGCAATCCGCCCACCGCCGCGACGAACACCTGGTGGCTGACCTTGAGGTGCGGCATCTGAAATTGCGCCACCAGGTCGGGATTCACCTTCGACGCCGCCTGGCTGACCGCTTTCAGATACCGGAGGAGCGCCGTCTGCAGCGTGTCACGAATTCCCTGCCGCTGCATGGTGGCCGAGCGCGTGACCGCAAAACCGGCCCGCTGCCGGGCGACGAGCGCCTCTGCTCGCGTTACCAATTCTTCGAGCTTGGCGAGCCCAAGCCCTTCGCCGACCACGTCGGTTTTGTGGGCGCGCAGGAAATCGCGCACGCGCGTGGCCATGTCGAGACGTCTTCGCACTACCGTATTCATACAACCTCCA
>QHUB01000029.1 GCA_003221035.1 Gemmatimonadota bacterium | reverse complement strand
GCAGCTCGGTTGGCGGTTGCCGACCGCGGTGATTGCGCCGATGGCCGGCGGCTCACTCGTGACCAAACTCCGCAAGGGATTCCGGGAGTTCACCGCCGCCGGGCTCGTGAGCGGAGGCCAGCCGCGCGTGTTCGGGGCCCAGGCGGCCGGGTGCGCGCCCATCGTGCAGCTGGTGCGCGACAATGCCGAGACGATCACACCGGTGATCCCGAAAACGATCGCGCGGTCGATCGCGATCGG
>QHUB01000028.1 GCA_003221035.1 Gemmatimonadota bacterium | reverse complement strand
CGCGCGATTCTCGAATCGGGCGGGTGGGCCGCGGCGGTCTCGGACGCCGAGCTCGTCACCGGGATCCGGTTGCTGGCTGAGGAGGCGGGGATCTTTACGGAGACCGCCGGCGGAGTAACGGTCGCCGCGGCGCTGGCGTTGGCGGCCGAAGGCCGTTTCGCCGCCGATGACGAGCTGGTTCTCTGCATCACCGGCAACGGTCTCAAGACCCCGGACGCCGTTGCTCCGGAGTTACCGGTGGCGCCGGTCATCGCCCCACGGGTCGCCGCGGTGCGCGCGCTCGTGGAGGAGGCCGGCGCATGACCGTCAGCGTGCGCGTGCCCGCGAGCTCGAGCAACCTCGGCTCAGGCTTCGATTGCATCGGCGTGGCGATCGATCGCTGGCTGGTGGCGACGGTGATTCTGGAGGGCGCCTCGATTTCGATCCGTCGCCATGGAAAACTCAACGCGGTCCGGGTCCGCGCCGATCAGGATCTGTTCACGCGCGGATTTCGGGCTGCATGCGCTGCCGGTGGCGTCCCGACGGCCGGCGCGATCATCGAGGCGGACTCGAACATTCCGGTGGGGTGTGGGCTCGGGTCGTCGGCGGCGGCGATCGTTGCCGGCGCATTGCTGGCGGATGCCGCGCTCGAGCTGGGCCTGTCTCGCGCGGAAGTCCTCCAGATCGGCACGACGATCGAAGGCCATCCCGACAACGTCGGGCCCGCGATTCATGGTGGCGCGTTGTTGAGCGTCCAAACGGCGACGGGTTTGGCATCATCGCCGCTGCAGATTTCGCCTGCAATCGAGCTGATGATTGCCGTGCCGCCGTTCACCAACGACACGAAAGCGGCGCGCGCCGCACTCCCGCACACGCTGCCGCATGCAGATGCGGTGCTCGCGGCACACCGGGCCGCCGCGCTGGTGCAGGGGCTCTCCACGGGCGACGGCGGCCTGTTGAGCGCCGCGCTCGATGACGTGCTGCACGTGCCCTTCCGGCGCGGGAAAGTTTATGGCTATGACGCGGTCGTCGCCGCCGCGAAGGACGCCGGCGCCTACGGCGCGACGCTCTCCGGCGCCGGTTCGGCAATCCTGGCGATTGCGCCGCGCGATCGCGCGCCCGACGTCGGCACCGCGCTGCTCTGCGCCTGGCGATCGCAGGGCGTCACCGCAGAGCTGATTCGCCGGCCCGAGTCCGTTTCCGGTGCCTCGGTGACCGTCACTTCGCAAACCATCCCTGTTGCCTTGGAGCAATCATGAGCGTCACACTGCAATTACCGACTGTGCTCGCGAAGCTCGCGGACGGACGTCGCTCGCTCGAAGCGAGCGGCGCGACACTCGGGGACGTCGTCGCCGATGTCGCGACCCGGTTTCCGAATCTCGCGCCGCGCCTCCGCGACGACGCGGGCCAGCCCTATCCCTTCGTTACGTTTTACGTGAACGACGACGACGCCCGGCTGCAGGGCGGATTCCAGGCGACGGTGCGCGACGGCGATGAAATCATCGTCGTGCCGGCCATCGCGGGAGGTTGACCATGGGAGCGGGCACGCTCGTACAGGCCGAGCTGGTACGCTACAGCCGGCACCTGATTCTTCCCGACGTCGGCGTCGCGGGGCAGGAGAAGCTCAAGGCCGCGCGCGTCCTGCTCATCGGGGCAGGCGGGCTGGGCTCACCGGCCGCGCTGTACCTCGCGGCAGCCGGAGTCGGAAACCTCGGGCTCGTGGACTTCGACAACGTCGACGTCACGAATCTGCAGCGTCAGATCCTGCATGGCACCAAGGACGTCGGCCGGCCGAAGCTCGCGTCCGCGCGCGAGCGCATCGCCGACGTGAATCCACACGTCCGGCTCGAGACATACGAGACCGCGCTGACCTCGAAAAACGCGCTCGATATCATCCGCGATTACGACATCGTGGTGGACGGGACCGACAACTTCGCCACTCGCTATCTCGTCAACGACGCCTGCGTGCTGCTCGGCAAGCCAAACGTCTATGGGAGCATCTTCCGGTTCGAGGGCCAGGCGTCGGTCTTCGCCTTGCCCGACGGACCCTGCTACCGCTGTCTCTTTCCTGAGCCTCCGCCGCCTGGACTCGTGCCGAGCTGCGCCGAAGGGGGGGTCCTGGGCGTTCTGCCGGGATTGGTGGGCACGATCCAGGCGACGGAGGCCATCAAACTGATCGTCGGGGCAGGCGAGCCGCTCAAGGGCCGACTGCTGCTGATCGACACCCTGGGGATGAAGTTCCGCACCGTCAACGTACGGAAGGATCCGACCTGTCCGGCATGCGGGACGCGCGAGATCCAGGCGCTGATCGATTACGAACAGTTCTGCGGCCTGCGGGCGGCGGAAGCGGAGCCGCGCGCCGTCGGGGGGTTCGTCGAGATCACCCCGCGTGAGCTGTCGAGCCGGCTGTCGCGCGGGGCGGATCTGCAGCTGATCGACGTGCGCGAACAGTTCGAGTGGGACATCGCGCGCATCGCCGGCGCGCGGCTCGTGCCGCTCGCGACGTTGCCGGAAGCGATCGAAGCGCTCGACCGGGAGCGCGATGTCGTGGTGTACTGCAAGGGTGGGGCGCGGAGTCGTGCGGCAGCGTCGCATCTGGCCGACGCGGGGTTCCCGCGGGTCGCGAATCTGACCGGCGGAATCCTGCGCTGGCAGCAGGAGGTGGATCCGACTCTCGCCCGGTACTGAGTCGCCGGAATTCGGTCCGGGTCGCGAGGAAATGATGACGAAGATCTGCTCCCGCCGCCTACCGTTGGGGCATGCCTTACGAGTCGATCCTCGTCGTCCTGGCGGCCGGTGGCGCGGTCCTCGAACCTGACGCCCTCGACGCGTTGCCCAACGCCACGGTCACCTGGGCCAGAATCGAGCGAGAGGGTCGGGTAGCATGCCTGGCAGCCCGCGTACGTCACATCGACCCGGTGACGGAATTCCGAGTCCGAGTTCGGGAATGGGGTGGAGCCCGCGGATGGGGCGTAACTGTTGCGCCGTGCGGCCCGGCTTGCTAAGATAAATCACATGCATGACTTGGGAGCCCCGCTCGCTGGCAATAGCCCAGATACGCGCCGGCTCTCACCTCCCCCCTACAGACGATCCGTACTAGCCCGATGGTTCGACAGTTGGATGCGATCGTTGGGGATGGCGCTCGTGCTCTTCATCGTCATCCGCACCTTCCTGCTTGAAGCATTTCAAATCCCCTCCGGCAGCATGGAACGCACGCTCCTCGCGGGGGATTTTTTGTTTGTGAACAAGGCGGTGTACGGGGCACAGATCCCCGGCACCAGCGCCCGCCTGCCCGGCTTCAACACACCGCATCGCGGCGACGTCATTGTCTTCGCCTATCCGAAAGATCCGACGCTCAGCTACGTGAAGCGGGTGATTGGCGTTCCGGGCGATATCGTGGAGATGCGGGTAGGCGACGTTTATTTGAACGGGCGCGCGCAGGAAGAGCCGTACGTCCAGCGCGTCGATCCGATGCACGATGGTTACGATCCCGAATTCAACTGGCAACGCGAGTATCTCGTGCGGCGCAGCGAAGACCAGCGCCGCCGGTATCACCCCACGCGTGATAATTGGGGCCCGTTGCGTGTCCCGGACGACAAGTACTTCGTCCTCGGCGACAATCGCGACAACTCCGCGGATTCGCGCTACTGGGGTTTTGTGGATGTGAGCGCGGTGAAGGGCCGCCCGCTCGTCGTGTACTTCAGCTACGACCGGGGGACGCGCGATGCGGTACCCTGGCTCACGGACATTCGGTGGAGTCGTCTCGGTTCGCTGATTCACTAGAACGAGAGTGGTAGCTTCCTCGAGAGGAGTGGCCATTCCATGCAGCTGAATACGGCGAAGCGCGCATCATTCGACGAGGGTTCTCTGGATCAGTACCTGCGGGAAATCAGCCAGTATCCGCTGATCACGCGCGAAGAAGAGGTGACCCTCGCGCAACGGATCAAGCAGAACGATCGCGAGGCACTCGACAAGCTCGTGCGCTCGAATCTGCGGTTCGTCGTCTCGGTCGCCAAGAAATACCAGAACCAGGGAGTCTCTCTGTCGGACCTGATCAACGAGGGCAACCTCGGCTTGATCCGCGCTGCCCATAAGTTCGACGAAACCAAAGGCATCAAGTTCATCTCCTACGCCGTCTGGTGGATCCGGCAGGCGATCCTGCAGGCGCTCGCCGAGCAGTCACGCATCGTGCGCGTGCCGCTGAATCGCGCCGGTACGCTGCATCGCATCGGCAAGCGGTCCGCCACGCTCCTCCAGGAGCTGGGCCGCGAGCCCACGGTCGAAGAGATCGCCGAGGGGATGGACATTTCCGAGGAAGAAGTCGCGAAGACGCTGTCGATCTCCCAGGCGCATCTCTCGCTCGACGCGCCGCTCACGCCGGGCGAAGACAACAAGCTGCTGGATTATCTCCCCGATACGACCAATCCCGGTCCCGACGACGAGATCTTCGAGCACGCGCTGACCGAGTCGATCGAGTCGGTGCTGGCCACGCTGAAGGAGCGGGAGGCCCGCATTCTGCGGCTCTACTTTGGTCTCGAGGGCCAGGAGCCGATGACACTCGAGGAGATCGGGTCGCAGCTCGGGATTACGCGCGAACGGGTGCGCCAGCTCAAGGAAAAGGCGCTGGCGCGGCTGAGACACGTCTCGCGCGCCCGCGCGCTGGAAAGCTTCCTGTCCTAGCCCCGGGGCGGGTATCTTTCCCGCCCTATGGCCAGCCAAGCGTCGTTCGACATCTCCACCGGTGCCGACCTCCAAGAGGTCGACAACGCCGTCAATCAAGCCCAGAAGGAAATCATCCAGCGCTACGACTTCAAAGGGTCGAAGGCGTCGATTGCCTTTGACCGCCCCAAGGCGACCCTGACGCTCATTGCGGATGACGACTTCAAGATGAAGGCGCTGTTCGACGTGCTCCAGTCGAAGATGATCAAGCGCGGCGTGCCGGTGAAAAACATGGAGCTGGGCGCGATCACGCCGGCCGCGAACGACACCGTGCGGCGCGAGATCAAGCTCACGCAGGGCATCCCGCAGGAAAAGGCCAAGGCGATCGTCAAGGCGATCAAGGACAAAAAGTTCAAGAAGGCGCAAAGCTCGATTCAGGGCGAGGAGATTCGCGTCACGGCGCCATCCAAGGACGAGCTGCAGGAAGTGATCGCGTTCCTCAGATCCCAGGACTTCGGCATCGAGCTCCGGTTCGGGAACTACCGCGGATGAAACTGGGCGTCATCTCCCTCGGCTGCGACAAGGCGACCGTAGACTCCGAGCGGCTCGTGGGCGAGCTGGTCGGCCACGGCGCCGTCGTCACGCGCGAGCTCTCATCGGCCGACGTCATCCTCGTCAACACCTGCGGCTTCATCGACGCCGCCAAGCGGGAATCGATCGACGCGATGCTCGAGGCTGCAAAACTAAAGACAACTGCGGCGGTCAAGGCGGTCGTGGCGGTCGGTTGTCTCGTGCAGCGATACAAGCATGAGCTGCAAACCGAGATTCCCGAGGTGGATCTGTTTCTGGGATTCTCGGACCTACACCATCTCGTGCCCGAGCTCGCCAAGCGCGGCCTGATCGACGACCCGGTCGCCTCGCATCCCGGCGTGCGGGAGTTCCTCGGTGATCAATCGCACGTCCGCTATCTCAAGATCTCCGAAGGCTGCGACCACACGTGCGCGTTCTGCGCGATTCCGCTGATGCGCGGCAAGCACCGCTCCGAGCCGCTCGCGCGCCTCGTGCGCGAGGCGCAGCAGCTCGAAGCGCAGGGCGCCAAGGAGATCAACCTCGTTGCGCAGGACCTCGGTCACTGGGGCCGGGATCTCGGAGTCGGGACCCCGAAACTGCCCGACTTGCTGGAGGCGCTGCTGCGTGAAACATCGGTGCCGTGGTATCGGCTGCTCTACGTCTATTCGGCCGGGATCAACGAGCGGCTGGTCGAGCTGATGGCGCGGGAGTCCCGGATCGTTCCGTACATCGACATGCCGATCCAGCACGCCACGGACCACATGCTGGAGCGGATGCGCCGCCCCGAGCGCGTGCGAACGCTCCGTGAGAAACTCGCCTGGCTGCGCGGCGCGATCCCCGATCTCGCCATCCGCACGACCTGCCTCGTGGGTTTCCCCGGCGAAACCGAGGAAGACTTCCGCGCGCTGCTCGCCTTCCTGGACGAGGCGCAGTTCGACCGCATGGGAGCCTTTGCGTACTCGCCGCAGGCGGGGACCCGCGCGGTGCAGTACGAGGACGACGTCGATGACTACGTCAAGCAAGAGCGTCTAGCAGAAATCGGCGAGCTCCAGCGCAGCATCTCGGCGGAGCGTTTGGAGCGGTTCGTTGGACGCGAGGTCGATGTCCTCGTGGATGGTTTGGAGGAGGAAAACGGCATCACGGCGGGCCGTGTGCAATGGCAGGCCGACGACGTGGATGGGGTCACCTACCTGGAGCGGGGTGGGTGGGCGCAGCCCGGCGACTTTGTGCGCGCGCGCATCACGGCGAGCGAGGATTACGACTTCCAGGCGGCCGCGCTGACGTGACCAAATCAGGCGAGCTCTTCGACCGGGCAAAGCGGGTACTGCCCGGCGGCGTCAATTCCCCCGTACGGGCGTTCCGGGCAGTTGGTGGGACGCCCTTTTTTGTCGCTTCAGCCGAGGGGGCCCGGCTCACGGACGTGGACGGCCGGAGTTACTTCGACTATGTGTGCTCATGGGGGCCGCTGATTCTTGGGCACGCGCATCCCGTGGTGCTCGCCGCGGTGCGCGAGGCGGCGGCGCGGGGCTGGACCTACGGCGCGCCCTGTGAAGCCGAAGTCGCGCTCGCCGAAGAGGTGCAGCGCCGCATGCCGAGTCTCGAGGTCATGCGCTTCGTGAACAGCGGGACCGAGGCCACGATGGCGGCGGTGCGCCTCGCGCGGGCGGCCACAGCCCGGGATCTGATCGTCAAATTCGATGGCTGCTACCACGGGCATGCTGACGGCTTTCTCGTGAAAGCGGGCTCGGGCGTCGCGACGCTCGGGCTACCCGACAGTCCGGGCGTTCCTGCTGCGCTCGCGAGCCTCACGCTGACCGCCCCCTTCAACGACGCGCGTTCGGTCGCGGATCTGTTTCGTGAACACAAGGATCAGATCGCGGCCATCATCGTCGAGCCGTTCCTCGGCAACGTCGGGTTCATCGGACCCGATTCCGATTTCCATCCCGCGCTGCGCGAGTTGTGTGACCAATACGGCGCCCTGTTGATCTTCGATGAGGTGATGACCGGCTTTCGCGTCGCCGCCGGCGGCGCGCAGGAGCGTCTCGGCGTGCAACCCGATCTCACGACGCTGGGCAAGATCGTGGGTGGCGGATTCCCCGTCGGCGCGTATGGCGGACGCGCCGATCTGATGCGGCGGATTGCGCCCGACGGTCCGGTGTATCAAGCCGGCACATTGTCGGGGAATCCGGTCGCGATGGCCGCCGGCCTCGCGACGCTGCGTGAGACCAACCGTCCCGGATTCTACGATGCGCTGGAACGCAAGACCGCCCATCTGGTGTCGGGCCTCGCCGCCGCCGCCCAGCGCCACGATGTGACCATGACGGCCGGCCATGCGGGGTCGATGTGGGGTGCCTATTTCACGGCGGGTCCCGTGCGGAATTACAGCGAGGCGCGCGGGACCGACACGCAGTTATTCGCGCGCTGGCACAAGGCGGCGCTCGCGCGCGGCGTGTTTCTCGCGCCATCGGCATTCGAAGCGGGGTTTGTCTCTGCGGCTCATACCGACTCCGACATCGATTTCACCATCGCACAACTCGATGCGGCGCTGGGTGAGGCGCGCGCTCGCTAGCCTCACACTGCTGGCCACGGCCGCCTGTGCGCGGCCGCATGCCGCCCCGCAGCCCCTCAGTGGAGAGCCGGAGCTGCGGATCGGGCTCGCCGTGGGACTGCCGAATTCCTCGATTGGAGGAGCCGAGAGCGGCGAGCTGTTCCTGAGCGAGGCAGTGAGTGGCCTGCCCGTCGGCGCGGTTCCGGCCGGCGTTCGCTGGGCGGTCGTCCCGGATTCAGCGGACTCCTCGCGCCTCCGGCTGATGCGTCCCGACGGCACGCGCAGCGACGCGCTGCGCGGGATCGCCGTCGTCAACGTCACCGAGAACCGGTTCGTCGTCGCCAACGGCCGCCGCTACCGCGGCCGCATCAACATCACGTCGGGTCGCGGCGGTCTCAACGTCGTGAACCGGGTCGGCGTCGAGAGCTACGTCGCCGGGGTCGTCGGTCCGGAGATCGGCGCGCGCCGTCCCGATGAGCTCGCCGCGGTGCTGGCGCAGGCGATCGTCTCACGCAGCTTCGCGCTCAAAAACCGCGGTCGCTGGGACGCGTTTGGCTTCGACGCGTATGCGGACACGCGCGACCAAGTGTACCTGGGGGTCGCGGTCGAGACGAATCAGGCGCGGGACGCCGTCCGCCAAACCGCCGGTGAGATCCTGACGTACGACGGCGCCGTCATCGACGCCTTTTTTCATTCGACCTGTGGCTTCAGCACCGCGGCGGTGGAGGAGGTGTTTGCGACGGCGCAGTCGCGTCCGTACCTGCGGCCCGTCTCGGACGAAAGCAGCACAGGCCACTACTACTGCGATATCTCGCCGCGATTTCGCTGGCGTGAAGAATGGGACGCGACCAGGCTGCGCGCTATATTGTCGCGGACACTGCCGGGCGTGACGCCGCTGTCGGGCGACGGCCTGCAGCGGATCACCGACGTCACGGTGAGCCGGACGACGCGGTCGGGACGAGTCGGGGAGCTACGGATCGTGTTCGAGCGCGGCGACGTCCGGATCCCGGGGCCGGACGTGCGGTCGGTGCTCAGACCGGAGGCGGACCGGATGCTCGCGAGCGCCGCGTTTCAATTGACGGTCACGAAGACGAATGGCGAAGTGACGCGGTTGGTCGCGGCGGGCGCCGGATCAGGGCACGCGGTCGGGATGTGCCAGTGGGGAGCCATTGGACGCGCGCGCGCGGGGCAGGATTACCGGAAGATTCTGACGACGTATTTCCCGGGGACCAAAATTGAAAAGGTCTATTGAGGTGAAACGTGGGACGGGTGGATGGTGGGGAGGTTTCGCGCTGGCGCTGCTCCTTTCCAACATTCCAACCGTCCGACTTTGGGCCCAGGGTGTCCTCAACGAGTTCTCCTACGACAACCTGCGCCTTTCGGGGATCCAGATCGACGCCGGCGTCCTCGGGGCGTCGGACATGATGGGCACGACCGTGGGCGGCATCCGGTTCGACTACGGCCGCATTGCGCCGAAAGTGCGGCTCATGTTCGGCCTGTCGTACTTTCGGACGCAGTACGCGAACGAAGCGCGGGATCGCTTCGAGCGCCGGCTCGACAGTCTGGTCAATCCTTCCACGCCCGACACGATCAACCTCGGCGAGATCAGGCTGAGTGATGTGATCGGCGACGTGGACTTCCAGCTGGTGTTTCCTCAAGGCCGTGGAATCACGGCCTACGTCGGGACCGGCGTCAGCATTCATGTGCGCAACGGGAGCGGCGCCGCGATCGACGGCACGTTCGTAGACGATGCGCTCGACATCATCACCGCCGGGCTCAACGGCACACTCGGCCTGGAGTTCAATCTCTCGAAGGCGTGGCGGTTCACGCTCGATGGGCGCGGCGTCCTCTCCACCGGTCTCAGGACGGCCAGTCTGCGGACCGGCGTCATGTACCGCCTGAAAGCGGGCCGGCAGCCGGCCGCGCCTGCTCCCCCGCCGGCGCCGAAGTGAACGATTCCATTCGCGTCGGCGTGCTGGGCGCGGGCGGCATCGCGCAGGTGGCGCATCTCCCGGTGCTGCGCCGGCTTCCGGGCGCCGAAGTGGCCGCGATCTGCGACAACGATCTCGGCAAGGCGCAGGCGCTCGCCGCCCGCTTCGACGTGAAAGACACCTATGACGACATCGAAGAAGTGCTGCGGTACGCCAACGTGGACGTGGTCGTCGTCTGCACCCCGAACCACCTGCACGAGATCCACGCGACCGCGGCGCTCGCCGCGGGCGTACATGTCTTGTGCGAGCGTCCGCTGGCGCTGACGCTCGCGGGGGTCGAGCGCGTGCTCGCCGCCAGTGACAAGTACGGCAAACGCGTGATGGTGGGGATGAACCACCGCTTCCGCTCGGACGTCCAGGCGGTGCGCGGCTTTCTGGCCGGCGGCGACCTCGGCGGCCTGCAGGCGGTTCGGAGCGGCTGGTACACCTTTCAGCCCAGCCGCCAGATGCTCGGCTGGCGCCTGCGGCGCGAGCAGGCCGGCGGCGGCGCCATTCTCGATCTGGGGTTGCCGCTCATCGATCTGGGCCTGTGGCTCGCCGGATGGCCCGCGCCCAAGCGGATCTCCGCGCACCTCACGCGGCCCGCCCGGGAAGGCGTCGAGGATATGGGATCGGCGCTGATCGTGTGCGAAAATGGCGTGTCGATCACGATGGACGTGAGCTGGCGCCACCTCGGCGAGGGTGAGCGATTCTGGTTCGACATCGTCGGGGCGAAGGGATCGGCGATGATTCAGCCGCTCCGGATCTTCAAGGAGCAGCACGGTGCGGCCGTGGACGTCACGCCCACGGGGGCGACGGGGCGCGAGACCCAGTTCATCCAGTCCTATCGCGCGGAGTGGATGTATTTCCTGGCGGTGATCAAGGGGGACGTCCACGCGCCGCCTCCGCGCGACCAGCTGGCGCTGCAACGCGTGCTCGACGCGATCTATCGCTCGGCCGACGAAGGACGCGACGTATTGCTGTGAGGCTTCGTCGGGAGATTGTGCTCGTCGTGTTGGGAGCGATCGCGCTCACCCTCAGCTATCCGCCGTTCCCGCTTCCTGTCGTCAGCTTTTTTGCCGTCACGCCCGCCGTGCTGCTCGTCCGGCAGGCGATGCTCGAGGCGAATCCTCGCACCGCGTTTCGCTGGGGCTGGTGGTACGGTCTCGTCACGAATGCGCTCGTGCTCTACTGGATGGTCGTGGCGCTGTGGCACTTCACGCCACTCTCCGCGCTCGGCTATCTCGGGACGATCGCGATCATCGGATTGCTCACCGGAGTCATGTTCTGGTTCGTGGTCCGGATCCGGCTTGCCGCGCCGGCCGTGCCCGTGTGGGTCGTCTTCCCCGTGGCGTGGACGGCGCTCGAATGGCTCATCGGCCATCTCGGTGACGTCCGATTTCCCTGGCTGGGTCTCGGGACGTCGCTCGCGGATGCTCCCGTATTGATTCAGTGGGCCGACATTGCCGGAGCGCGGGGGGTCACGCTCTGGGTCGCGTGGTGCAACGTGATGATCGTTGAGGCGTTTGTAGACGTCCGTCGTGCGTCGTACGTCGTACGTCGCGTCGGGCCAGTGATCGTGACGCTTGTGCTGGCGCTCGCCTATGGCGTCTGGCGCATGAAGACCCTCCCGGTGCGCGACGTCGGCGTCATCGGGATGATCCAGCCAAACGAGGGCTTCAGCGAGAAGTGGAATCCGTCGCACGCCGACAGCGCGATGAATACGCTGCTGTCGTTGTCGCACGGCTTGATGACGCGCGCGCCGCGGCCGCAACTGCTCGTGTGGCCGGAAGCCGCGGTCCCGGGCTATTTCCTCGATCATCCGCAGTGGGAGCGGATGATCGCGTCGCTCGTGCGCGAGAACGGCATTCCTCTGCTCACCGGCGGCCTGAACGCCGAGCCGCAACCGCCGCCGGCGCAGGGCTATCGGATTTACAACGCCGTGTTCTACTACGACTCGACCGGCGACCGCACTCGCTATCCGATTTACGCCAAGCACTATCTCGTACCCGTGACGGAGCGCGTGCCGTTCGTGCCGGTGAAGCTGTTCCGCGCAATTCCGGGACTGAAGAACTGGTCGGGCGGCTTCCGACCCGGCGGCGAGTGGTCGATCTACACCACGCCGATCGGAAAGCTGGGCGTCGTGATTTGCTATGAGTCCGCGTTCGAAGACGCGACGCGCACCTATCGCGCGCACGGCGCGGACTTCTTCGTCAACATCACGAACGACGCGTGGTTCGGCAGTACGAGCGCGCCCGCGCAACACGCGTCCCATTTGGTTCTGCGCGCGATCGAGACCCGCATGGGCGTCGCCCGCGCGGCGAACTCCGGCATCACCGAGTTCGTCGACCCGTGGGGCCATGCCTATGCCGGCACGAAACTCAACGAAGCCGCCGCGATCGCCGGCATGCTGCGCACCAGCGACGTGATCCCACCGTACGTGCGACTCGGGGACTGGGTCGGCACACTCGTGGTGCTGCTGACGCTCGGCGGCGCCGGCCTGCTGCTCAAGCGTCGCTTCCGTCCATGACGCGCGTCGGCGTCGACGTCGGCGGGACATTCACCGATCTCGTCGCAGTCCGCCCCGACGGCAATCTCGCAATCCGCAAAGTCGCGAGCACGCCCCAGGATCCCTCGCTTGGTCTGCTCCGCTCGCTCGATGCCCTCGGCGCGGACGAAATCGATGTCCTGATCCACGGCACCACCGTCGCAACGAATGCGTTGCTCGAGCGGCGTGGCGCGCGCGTCGTGCTGGTGACGACCGCCGGCTTCGAGGACTTGCTCTGGCTCAGGCGGCAGGATCGCGCCGCGCTGTACGACCTCGCCAAGGCGCACCCGGAGCCGCTCGTCGCGCGGGAAGACGTGATCGGCGCGCGCGAACGCATGGGACCGGATGGCGTCATCACGGAGCTCTCTGACCACGAAGTCGAACGCGCGACTGGTGCCGTCCGCGGGCTCGCGCCGGAATCGGTCGCCATTGCGCTGCTATTTGCGTTCCGTCATCCGGAACACGAGCGGCGACTCGCGGCCGCGCTCCGTACGGCGTTGCCGGGTGTGCCCGTGACCGCGAGCCACGAGATTCTGCCCGTATTTCGCGAGTACGAGCGCACCAGCACCACGAGCGCCGAGGCGTATCTGCGGCCGAAGGTGGCGGACTACCTGGTCGAGATGGGGACCCGGGCGCGGCGCAAGCACGTCCAGACGCTGCGCATCATGACGTCGAGCGGCGGAACGCTCGCACCGGACCAGGCGGCGCGGCGCGCCTCGAGTCTGGCCCTGTCCGGTCCCGCCGGCGGCGTCGTTGGCGCGCGCCTGGTGGGCGAGGCGGTCGGCATTCGCGAGCTGCTCACGCTCGACATGGGCGGCACCAGCGCCGACGCCAGTCTGATCAGCGGCGGCGCCGCCCTGACCGAGGGTGCCGAATCGGTTGCCGGGGTGCCGATCGCGTTGCCGGCGATCCTGATCGAAACCGTGAGCGCCGGCGGCGGCTCGATCGCGGCAGTCGACCAGGGTGGTGCGCTGCGTGTCGGCCCCCGCAGCGCAGGCGCCGAGCCGGGACCGGCCTGTTATGGGCGCGGCGGGACGGAGCCCACCGTCACCGACGCGTGCCTCGTGCTTGGCTGGCTCGATCCCGCGTACCCCCTCGCCGATTCGGTGCAGCTCGATCGCGCCGCCGCCGAGCACGCCGTTGCGAGTCTGAAGATCCCGCGCGACGTGTACGAGGTCGCCGCGGGTATCGTGCAGGTGGCGACGGCCGTGATGGCGCGCGCGCTGAAGCGCGTGAGCGTGGCACGCGGCGTCGATCCTCGAGGAATGACGCTGTTGCCGTTCGGCGGGGCGGGGCCGCTGTTCGGTTGCGCCCTGGCGGACGCGTTGGGGATGTCGCGCGTCGTCGTGCCCCCGCATCCCGGCGTGTTGAGTGCGCTCGGTCTCGCTGCCGCGCCCGAACGCGTGGATGTCCTTGGCTCGTTACACCGTCCGCTCGCCGAGCTGCGCGATGGAGAGCTGGCGCGCGCATTCGAGCCGCTCCGCGCCGCCGCCGGAGCCGCGCTCGCCGACGCGAGCCTCACCCAATACGTAGACTGCCGGTTTGCGGGGCAGGGCTATGAAGTCACCGTGCCGGCACCACGCGATGATGCGGTGACGCTCGCGGCCGCATTTCTCGCCGCGCACCGCGCGCGCCATGGCTATGCGGACTCCGAGCAGCCGGTAGAGCTGGTGAATTTGCGTGTGGTGGCTGAGCGGGCGGTGGCGCTGCCGGAAGTCATTATAGGGCGGCGAAGGGGCGGCGAGGGGGCGGCGAGGGGGCGGCGAACGATCGTCACGCGCGATGGCAAGCGGCTGCGTGCGGACGTCTGTCCGCTCGGCGAGATGTCGGTGGGCCAACAGATCAACGGGCCGGCCGTGCTGACGGGCGGCGACGCGACGGGCCTCATCGAGCCCGGCTGGCGCGGCATGGTGCATCCGTCGGGCGCGGTCATTGTGGAGCGCTCGTGAGACTCGACGCCATCGGCCTCGAGGTGATGTCGCAGGCGTTCGCGTCGATCGCGGAGGAAATGGGCCTGGTGCTCGTGCACAGCGCGCTCTCGCCCAACATCCGCGAGCGCCGCGACGCGTCCGCCGCACTGTTCGACGCCGATGGCGAGATGATCGCGCAGGCCGCGCACATTCCGGTGCATCTCGGCGCGCTGGCGGACGCCGTGGCCGCCGTGCGCCGGCTCGACCCACTGCCCGGCGAGCTCTTCCTGCTGAATGATCCGTACTCGGGCGGCAGCCATCTGCCCGACCTCACGCTCATCGGCGCGATCGAAATCGATGAGGCCATTGGCGGCTACAGCGTCGTGCGCGCGCACCACTCCGATGTCGGCGGGATGACCGCGGGCAGCATGCCGGCCGGCGCACGCGAGCTGTACCAGGAAGGGCTCGTGATCCCGCCCACCCGTTTGACGCCCGACCTCGAGCGCCTGCTGCTCGCCAATGTGCGGACGCCGACGATGCGTCGCGGCGATCTCGCCGCCCAGCGCGCTGCGGTGGAGCGTGGCGCCATCGGTCTCCGAGCGCTCACGCGACGGCATGGCTGGGATGCGCTTCGAGCAGCCGCGCGCGACTTACTCGACTATGCAGAGCGGCGCACCAAGGCCGCCCTCAGCCGCCTGCCATCCGCCATGATGAACGCTGTCGATTACCTCGAGGGTGATGGCGTCGTCGACGACGATCTCGAGATCCGGGTCGCGGTCACGATCCGGGACGGCATCTTTCGCGCCGACTTCACGGGCACGCGCGACGCCGCGCCCGGCAACGTCAATTGCCCGATCGCGGTGACCCGTTCGGCGGTGTTGTTCGTCGTGCGGACGCTGTTGCCCGATGATGTCCCGATGAATGGCGGGGTTCCGCGCGCGATCGAGGTCACGGCTCCGCCGGGCTGCCTCGTCAATGCGCGTCCGCCGAGTGCCGTCGCCGCGGGCAATGTCGAGACGTCGCAGCGGATCGCCGACACGGTGTTTCGTGCGCTGGCGAGCGGCGGCTGCGTCGTGCCGGCGCAGGGACAGGGGACGATGAATAACGTCACCTTCGGAGGAGTCGGAAGCCGGGAGCCAGGAGCCGGGGGTGGCAGCTGGACATACTATGAGACCATCGGCGGAGGACAGGGCGCGAGCCGTGGCGCGCACGGCCCATCGGGGGTCCACGTGGGGATGTCCAACACCCTCAACACTCCCATCGAAGTCCTGGAGCTCGAGCATCCGCTGCGGGTGCGCAGCTATGCGTTGCGACGTGGGAGCGGGGGACGGGGGACGTGGGACGGGGGGGAAGGCGTGGTGCGCGAATTCGAGGCGCTCGCGCCCATGGAGATGACGTTGCTGACGGAGCGGCGCCGGCACGGACCTGCGGGAACCGCAGGCGGGACGGACGGTAAATCCGGAGCAAATCTGCTGAATGGCCAGTCTCTGGAATCGAAAGCCACTGTGCGACTTGCAGGGGGAGACGTCCTGCGCATCGAAACCCCGGGCGGCGGCGGCTGGGGAAAAGGAGAAAAGGTATGACCTGGTTTGGAGTGTCGGTGCTCGGCCTATTCGCGGGCGTCGTGTCCGGGCTGTTCGGCGTCGGAGGTGCGGTCGTGATCATCCCCGGACTCGTGCTGATCGCCAAACTGCAGCAGCACACCGCGCATGGCACATCGCTCGCGGCCCTGCTGCTGCCGGTCGGACTCCTGGGCGTCCTGCAGTATGCCAAGCGGGGTCAGGTGAACTGGGGCTACGCCGCGGTTATCGCCGCCGGCTTGCTCATCGGCGCCTATTTTGGCGCGCGCTACGCCGCATCGATTCCCGATCTCACGCTACGAAGGATGTTCGGCGGATTGCTCTTGCTGACGTCCGTGAAGCTGCTGCTGTTCTAACGCGCGGCTGGTTCGATTTGCCGTTCGAAGACTCTGCCCTCGATGAACAGCTTGAAAAGGTCAGCGTCGAGCTGCCCGTCTTTCACTTCCGCGGTGAGGATGTCGAATGCGCGGTCGGTCGAGACCGCGCGCTTGTACGGCCGGTCCTGCGCGGTGAGCGCGTCGTAGATGTCGCTGATCGTCATCATGCGCGTCTGCACCGGAATCGCGTCCGCCGTGATGCGACGCGGATATCCCCGGCCGTCCATCTTCTCGTGATGGCCATAGGCGATGAGCGGGATCTGCTGCAGCTCGCGCGTCCACGGAATGCGCTGCAGAAACTGATAGGTGTGCGTCACGTGACTCTCGATCTCGTGGCGCTCGGCGTCGTCGAGGCTGCCCTTGCGGATCGTCAGGTAGCGCACCTCGTCGGGTGACAGAAACGGTTCGCTGACGCCGTCCAGACCGTGAAACTCGCGCTTCGCCCAGGCCTTGAGCTCGTCGAAGCTTCCATCCGGCAGAATGGTCGGCTCATTGGCGTGCAGCACGATCTCGAGGAAGCGGTCCAGTTCCTTCAGCTCCTGCTCGTGGGCGGCAGTCAGCTCTGTGACGAAGCCGTCATAGCCCGTCTTGCCGTGGCTCTCGAGAAACTCGGCCCGCTTGCGCCAGAACTCGCGCTCCGCGGTCCGCCGGATGAACGCATGCCGGTGCCGGACCAGGCCCAGATCGGACGGATAGAGCTTTTTCGCCTTGACGAGGACCTGCTCGCGCACGCCGACTTTGCCGAAGTCGTGCAGCAGCGCCGCGTAGCGGATCTCCTTGAGCTGCTCGCGGGAGAACTTCACACCGCGATACGGGCCGTCCCCCGCGCGGTCGACGACTTCCGCGAGCCCCACCGTCATTCCGGCGACGCGACCCGAATGACCGTAGGTCGTCGGGTCGCGCTGCTCGATCGCGTGCACGGCGGCGAGCACGAAGCCCTCGAACAACTTCTCGATGTCCTCGTACAGCCGGCTGTTTTCGATGGCGACCGCCGCTTGGCCCGCGAGGGCGGTGACCATTTCCACCGTGCGTCTCGAGTACGGCACGACCTGTTTGTCGACGTCTTCGCGGAGCGTGAGGATCGCGTCGAAATTGCGCTTGCGGTTGATGAGCTGCAGTACGCCGATGATCTCCTCTTTGTGATCCTTCATCGGAATCACCAGCATCGATTTCGTGCGATAACCGTAGCGCTCGTCGAACGACCGGTTGATCGTGTACTCGACGTCGGGCGGCAGGAAGTACGCGTCGTCGATGACGAGCGGGTCGCCCGTGACGGCGCAGTAGCCGGCGAGACTGCCGCGATCGACCGGAATCGTGTGCTCGACGAACGGCGCCTCGGGCTTCGAGAAGGTCTGGGCCAGCCGGAAGCGCAGCCGCTTCTCGCCGAGCTCGTTGGTCTCGACAAGATAGAGGCTGCCGGCGTCCGACTGGGTGATGCGGCGCGACTGCGTGAGAATCAAATCGAGCAGGGTCTTGATGTCGCGCTCGGTGCCCAGGGCGACGCCGATGCGCGTGAGCTCGCCGATCTCGCGCGCCCGTTGCGCCGCCTCGCCGCGCGCCCGTGCAGTCTCCGCGCGCGCGGCCGCTTCGCGAAACCCGGCGCGGATTGCGACCAGCATGCGCCGCGGGGTCGTCGGCTGGGTCAGGAATCCCGACAGGAACTCTGTCGGTATCTCGGGCGGGACGTCGGTCTCGCCGTTGCGGCCGAGCGCGACGATCGCGCCGCCCGCATCCACGAAGGACCGCATGACGTCCACGGGGAACGCCGAGCGGCTTTCGGCGTCGAGCAGGAACACCGTCGGGCGGTCGTCAGCCACCGCCAGCTCTTTGGCCGTCCGGACCGGCCGCGCCTCCACCTGCGATGTCTCGAGCGCGGGGGCTACGGCGTCGGGCCGCCACATGGGCGGATGCAGCAGCAGGTATCTCACGGCTTGGCACGCACGAAGGCCGCGAGCGGATCCGTTATGACGACTTCACGCGCTGGAGGGCCTGTTCGGCCTCGGCGTAACCGGGGAAAATCGTGGTCGCCTGGTTGAACATCTCGATCGCCTTGTCCCTCTGACCGTGATCGGCGTACAGCAGCCCACGCGAGTAATAGGTCAGCGCTTCCGTGGGGACCTGCCGTCCCATGCGCTGGTCCGATGCCTGGCGCTGGAGCGCCGGCAGATTCGCGTCCTTCATCAGGCGCGTCGCGACATTGCGGATGATGTCGAACATATGATCGCGCTGCATCCGCTCGGATTCCGTTTTCACGATCTCGCCGGTTTCGACGTTGACCAGCCGGACGTCCACCCGGAAGTCGCCGTAGAAGTCGATAAACGTGCCGGCAACCACGTAACGGGCGCCGACCAGTTTGCCGACCTTCGCGGCGGTTTGAGGATCGACGCGGTTCTGGCCGACCAGATTCTGCTCGTCGATGATCCGCTGGATCTCCTGACGCTCCACGACGCGGGCGGCGGGATTCTGCGACAGCTCGGAGATCATCATCCCGGCAATGCCGCGCTCGAGCGCGTCAAAGTCTTCTTTCCCCTGGCCGTAGGAGCCGCCATTGGAGAAGGGGAAGACGGCGATGCCCGGTCGGGTATCCTGGCCACGCTGTTGGGCAGCCAGAAGGACAGGAACCAGGCTCAACACGGTCGTCACAGCACGCGCGCGCATACCTACTCCTCGGGTCACAAGGTCACCTTCATGCCTTCCTGGGCGGCGACCACTTCGAGTCTTCCGCCACTCCCACGCGCCTTGGCGAACTTGTGCGCGGCCGCCAGCAATCCATCCATCTCTTTATCGTCATGCTCGGGCTCGTGATGAAACAGCACGAGCTTTTTCACTCCGGCATCGTGGGCCAGGGTCACCGCTTCTTCATATGTCGAGTGACCCCACCCCCGGTGCTGCTCCAGCTCCGCTGGCGTGTACATGGCGTCGTGAATAAGGAGATCGACGCTCTTCAGGAATGTGACGAACTCCCGGCGCCAGTTTTTCGGCACTTCGTATTCGCCGCCGGCGCCCAATTCGTTGTCCGTCACATACGCCATGCTGGGACCACCCGTTGCCGGTGTCAGCCGGAAACCCAGCGTCGTGCCCGGATGCCGCAGTCTCATGGTCCGCACCCGGAATTCGCCGATCGAGAATTCGTCCGTATCGACTTGCTGCACGGTCAGCTGCGCCGACAGCGCATCGAGCGGCACGGGGAACACAGCGGGATCCATCTGTTGCCGCAGGATCGCTTCGAGGGACGTCGTCCCCTGGCGCGATCCCCAGATCCGCACCGTGTTGCCGGCCGAGAAGAACGGCTTGAAGTGCGGCAGACCCTGGATGTGATCCCAATGCGCATGCGACAGCAGAATCTCGACTCGTGCTGCACCGTTTTGCCGGGCGACCAGCTCCAAGCCCAGCGCCCGAATGCCTGTGCCGGCGTCCAACACAACGAGTTGACCCCCGGCGCCTTCGACCGCGACACACGGTGTGTTCCCGCCGTAGCGCGCTGTCGCAGCACCGGGAGTAGGAATACTCCCCCGGGTCCCCCAAAAGATCACCGTGTAAGGCATGCGTATTGGCGCGCCGAAACTCGCGCTAAGTTACTGGTAATTAGTGACGTAGAACAAGCCGCGGCCTCACCCGCGCGTCGTGACCCGCCTCACGAGCCACCGCGTCCCGCCGCTTGCTCCAGGGCGCCGCGATCGCGAATCACGATGTCTTTGCGGCTGACGTCGATCATGCCCTTATCAACCAGCTCGCGCATGGTCCGCGAGACGGTTTCGCGCGACGAGCCGATCATCTGGGCGATGGTGTGATGGGTCAAGCGACGCGTGATGCGCTGGCCGTCCGTTTCATCGGCGAGGTCGAGCAGCAGCTGAGCGACGCGGCCGTGCACGTCGAGCAGCACCAGGCTGCCGACTTTTTCATCGACGCGCCGCAGCCGGCGCGACAACTCACGCAAGAGCGCGAGCGCGATGCCCGCCGAGTGCTCGAGGATGCCCTGGAAGTCCTCGCGCCGCAGCACCAGCAGCATCGAGTCCTCCATGGCGATGACATGCGCCGACCGCGGCTCGTCGTCGATCAAGGCCATCTCGCCGAAGAATTCTCCTTCGCCGAGCACGGAGAGAATGACCTCGCGGCCGTCTTCGCCGATCAGGACGACTTTGACTTGTCCCTTGCCGACGACGTAAAGCGCGTCGCCGGGATCGTCCTCGAACAGGATGACGGAGTTCTTGGGGTAGGAGCGGTCGCGCGCCACCTCCACCACCCGCTGCAGGTCGGCGGCGGAGAGCTGGCTGAACAGAGGGACTCGTTGCAGCACGTCGGCAGCAGACACGCGAACAGCTTACGACGTGTCGGAAGCCATGTCAATTGAACCAAACCGTGAGCCTTGCCCCCAAGTTCGTGCGCTGACTATATTTCCGCACTTCGTTCAGTCCGACAATCAGGCAAGGATGTGTGTAGTGAAACCCGGAATTCACCCCAAATACCAGCGCGCGACCGTCCAGTGCGCGTGCGGGAACAGCTTTATCACGCGCTCGACGACCCCCGTCATCCACGTTGAAGTGTGCGGCGCCTGCCACCCCTTCTTCACCGGCAAGCAGAAGATGATCGACACCGCCGGCCGCGTGGAGCGCTTCCGCCAGAAGTACGGAACCAAGGCGCCCCCCGGCGCGAGCTGATTCCGTGGACGACAGACTCCGCCAGGCGCTCGCGCGGGCGGAGGAGGTCGCCCGCCAGTTGGCCGACCCCGCCACCGCGCGGAATCCAGCCAAACGCAAGTCCCTCGGCCGCGAGCATGCTCAGCTCGAGGCGATTCGGCTCGCCCATCAGCGTCTCGAGCGTCTCGAAGCCGAGCTCGGCCAGGCGCGCGAAGTGTTGGCCGACAAGGATCCAGAGCTGTCGGAGCTCGCGCGTGACGATGTGGACCGCTTGCGGCCCCAGATCGAGCGGCTCGAGGGTGAGCTCGCGGAGCTGCTCGCCCCGGCGGATCCGTTCGATGACCGCGATGCGATCGTCGAGATTCGCGCCGGCACCGGCGGCGATGAGGCCGCGTTGTTCGCCGCGGATCTGTTCCGCATGTACACACGCTTCTCCGAGCGGCGCCGGTGGAAGGCCGAGATCCTGTCGCTATCCGAAGGGACGCTCGGTGGTCTCAAGGAAGCGATCTTCGCAGCGCGCGGGCCGAAGGCATACGGCACGCTGCGCTACGAGTCGGGCGTGCACCGCGTCCAGCGCGTGCCGGTGACCGAGCAGCAAGGTCGCATTCACACGTCCGCGGCGACCGTCGCCGTCCTGCCGGAGGCCGAAGAGGTGGACCTCAAGATCGAAGACAAGGATCTGCGGATCGACGTGTTTCGCTCGGGCGGACCGGGCGGGCAGAGCGTGAACACGACCGACAGCGCGGTGCGCATCACCCATCTGCCGACCGGCCTCGAAGTGAAGTGCCAGGATCAGAAGTCGCAGCTGCAGAACAAGATCAAAGCGATGGAGATCTTGCGGTCGCGGTTGCTCGACCGAATGGTGGCCGAGCAGGAAGCGGAGCGTGCGCGCGCGCGAAAGTCGCAGGTGGGGACGGGCGACCGCTCGCAGAAGGTTCGCACCTATAACTTTCCGCAGAACCGGGTCACGGATCATCGCATTCATTTCACGACGCATAACATCGATGAAGTCATGGACGGGAGACTCGACGAGCTGATTGCTGCGCTGAAAGAAGCGCAGGAGAAGGAGCGGGCGGGTGTCTGAAGTCCGCGTGCTGCGTCGCATCACGGACGAGCTGGCCCAGGCCTCCGGCGATCTCGACGACGGCGAAGCGACCGCGCTGTGGGCCGCGGTCGCGGGCCTGAGCCCGGCCGAGGTGTGGCTCCGACGCGAGTCGGAAGCGGCACCAGATGTCGTGAGCCGCTTCCGGATGGCCGTGGCGCAACGGAAGCGCGGGGTGCCGTTCGCCTACGTCGCCGGGTCGGTGGGGTTCCGCACGCTCGATCTCAAAATCGATCCGCGCGCGCTGATTCCGCGTCCCGAGACCGAGGGGCTCGTGGAGTTGGTGCTCGAGTACGGAAGCCGGGGGCCGGGAGCCGGGAGCTGGGGTCTCGTCGCAGATATCGGCACAGGCTCCGGCTGTATCGCGCTGTCGCTCGCGGTCGAAGGAAACTTCGAGCGCGTGATCGCGATCGAGCAATCGCCGGCCGCTGCTGCGCTCGCGCGTGAAAATGTGGAGCGCATTGGTTCAAAGACCCCTGTCGAGATTCGTGAAGGGAACCTGCTTGCGCCGCTGGTGCACAACACAGAGCGCTTTCGCGCCATCGTCTCCAATCCACCGTACGTGAGCCTTGCCGAGTACGACGCATTGGACTCGTCCGTGCGAGATTTCGAGCCGCGCGAGGCGCTCGTGAGCGGCGTGACGGGACTCGACGCCACACGCGGTCTGTTCGCCGGCGCCGCGCCGTTGCTGGAACCCGGCGGTCTCCTCGCGCTCGAGATCGACGAAGGACGCGCCGACGCGGTTCGCGCCCTGGGCCGTGAGTTTGGCTGGGCCGTAGACATTCACACCGACGTCTTCGGATGTCCGCGGTACGCGCTCTCGATACCGGGGCATGCTCCCGGTGTTACAACCTCGGAGGAATAGTGCTCGAAGAAAAAGCGGAAGACCTGGGGCGCGTACTCGGCCAGACCGATGAATACAAGGCGTTACGTCGCGCGACGGAAGCGCTCCGTGACGATCAAGAGGTGCAGAAGGTGCTCGCCGAGGCTGAGCGCCTGGCGCAGGAGATCGAGCGCGTCGCGCAACAGGGGAAGGAGCCGACCAAGGAACAGGTGGAGCAGTACGACCGGGCCCTTCAAAGCGTGCAGGGGAATTCGGTGTACCAGCAGATGGTCGCGGCGCAGGCGAATTTCGAGAAACTGATGGCGAGAATTAATGCCCGGATTTACGAGGGCATCAAAAAGGGCGCCGCGAGCCCGATCATTACGCTTGGCTAGGAGCTTGGAGTCAGGAGTCGGGAGCCAGGGGACATTCGTTGTCGTCGAAGGTCCCGAAGGCGCGGGCAAGTCGACGCTCGTGCGCTGGCTCGGCTCGGCGCTCCGCGCGGAAGGACGCGACGTGCTGACGGTGCGCGAACCGGGCGGCACGCCGCTCGCTGAAGCGGCCAGGAAGCTCGCGCTGAAATCCCGCCACGAGCGGGCCTTTGCGGCGGAGCTGTTCTTGTTTTTGGCCGCGCGCGCCGATCTGGTCGAACGGGTGATCCGGCCCGCCCTCAGCAACGGCCAGGTGGTCATCGCGGACCGGTTCGGCCTGTCCACGATCGCTTATCAGGTTGTGGGCCGGGGGCTGCCGCGAAACGATGTGGAAGCGGCGCTGCGAATCGCGACGGGAGGCCTTACCCCCGACCTGACGCTGGTGCTGGACGTCCCGGTGGCGGTCGGACGGGAGCGTCAGCGCGTGGCGGGAAAGGTGAAGGACCGCATCGAGCGTGAGGATGACACGTTTCACACACGAGTCCGTGACGCCTATCGTAGCGCAACCGGACCCGGGATTGTTCATATTGATGCAAGCCAGCACAAGAAGGCCGTCCAGGATGCCGCCTGGCGGGAAGTCACGGCGGTAACGGCACTATCACTGAGAGGGGCATGATGATTCGTCACAAAGGATTCGTGGTTGCCGCCGTCGTGTCGGTCGCGCTCGTGTCGGGCGGTTGGTTACTGCAGCGCGAGACGGAACCGGCCGGGTCGGTCTATCAGCAGGCGCGGTTGTTCGATGACGTTCTGGCTCACGTCGCCGACTATTATGTGGATTCGCTCGACGAGAAGCAGCTCTATCAGATGGCGATCGACGGCATGCTCGATCAGTTGAAGGATCCCTATTCCGTCTTCTTGAAGCCCGACGACTTCCGCCAGCTCTCCGAGGCGACGACGGGCAACTATTCCGGGCTCGGCATTCAGATCGACGTGCGCGGCGGCTGGATTACCGTCGTCGCACCGCTCCCGGACACACCCGCCGACCGCGCCGGCATTCACACCGGTGACATCATCGTCGCGCTCAACGGCCAGTCCACGGAAGGATGGAAGCAGGATTCCGCCGTGAAGGCGTTGCGCGGGCCCGCGGGCACGCAGGCCGATTTGCAAATCCGTCGCGCCGGGATCGACAAGCCGATCACGTTCAAGCTGACGCGCGCGACGATTCACATCCGCTCGGTACAGCTGGCGATGATGCTGAACGACCACGTCGGATACATCTCGCTCAATCCCGTGAGCGAGAGCTCGGCGCGTGAGGTTTCGCAGGCCGTCGATACGCTGCTGAAGCAGGGCATGAAGTCGCTGATTTTCGACTTGCGCGGCAATCCGGGCGGGCTGCTCGATCAGGGGGTCGCGGTCTCGGACCTGTTCCTCGATCCCGGTAAGCCGATCGTCGAGACGCGCGGACGCGCGCCAGGCTCATCGCACGAGTTCACCGACAGCAAGCCCCAGCAGTGGCCGCGGCTTCCGATCGTGACGATCGTCAACGGCGGCTCCGCGAGCGCCGCGGAGATCATCGCCGGCGCGCTGCAGGATCACGACCGTTCCGTGCTGATCGGCACGCCGACGTTCGGCAAAGGCCTGGTCCAATCGTTCTGGCGGCTGACGCCGGAAACGGGTCTCAAGCTGACGACCGCGCGCTGGTATACGCCGAGTGGCCGGACCATCCAACGCGTCACACGGAACGAGGCGGAGCAGGAAGAGCAGGTGATCGCGGCGCAGCGCGGGCAGGACATCAAGGTCGATTCGACAGCGATCTTCCACACCGATGCAGGCCGCACGATCTTCGGCGGCGGCGGGATTCGTCCCGACCTCTATGTCGTGGCTGACACGTTCACGACGGGAGAACGGGCGTTCGTGCGCGCGCTGGCTGACAAGACGCCGCTGTATCAGGACGCCGTCACGACCTATGCGCTCGAATTGAAGGAGAATCATCAGCTCAACTCCCCGGACTTCACCGTGACGCCGGCAATGGTGAATGAAGTGCTGAAGCGCGCGCGCGCCAAAGGCGTGAGCGTCTCGGATTCCGTCGTATCCCCTGCGCGCGAGCTCATTTCGCAGCAGCTGGGGTACGAAGCCGCCCGCTATAGCTTCGGCCGGCCGGTGGAATTCCGGCGTCGCATGCATGACGACCAGCAGGTGCAGCGTGCCCTGGCGCTGGCGGATCGCGCGAAGACACCGCAGGATCTGCTCACGCTCGCGAACACTCCGCCCTCTTCCTCGACGATCCGCAACAGGTGATCCAACAGTCTTCCCGCGCGATCGGGCTCATCGGGCCCGGTCGCGCGGGAGTCGGACTGGCTCTCGCACTGGCCCAGGCGGGCTACTCGGTCTGTCTCCACGGCCGCAACAAGAAAAGCGTACCCGCACCTCTCACACTGACCTTCGGCGCCGGCGGCAAGCCGCCATGGATCGACGACGTCGACGTCGTCATCCTGACGGTGCGTGATGACGCCATCACGCCGCTCGCCACGTCGTTGGCCGAGGCGCGCGTCGTACGCGAGCGCCACGTCGTGCTGCATCTCTCAGGCGTGCAGGGGCAGGAAGCCCTCGGGCCCCTCGTCGTGAGCCGGGCGGCGCTCGGCTCATTCCACCCGCTGCAGACCATCGTCGAGCCGGAGCTGACTCCGGCGCGGCTCAGGGGCGCGTGGGCGGCTGTGGAGGGAATGTCGCGCGCGGTCGAAGCGGGAGAGCGCATTGCGAAGGATCTCGGAATGCACCCCTTCCGCATCGCGACCAAATCCAAGGCGATCTATCACGCGGGGGCCGTGTTCGCGTCGAACTATCTCGTCGTGGTCGAAGCAGTCGCGCAGCGGCTGCTGCGCCACGCCGGGTTATCGGACGCCGACGCCTGGGCGGCGCTGCGGCCGCTGGTCGAGGGCACGTTCGAAAACTTGAGTCGCCACGAGCCGCGCAAGGCGCTCACCGGTCCCGTCGTCCGCAGCGATACCGCGACGATCGTGCGCCATCTGCAGTCGTTGGCCCTGGATGACGCGAAACTGTACCGCGCGCTGGGACGCGCGGCATTGGAGCTGGCGCAGAAACAGGGCATGGATGAAGCGACGGCCGCGAAGGTCGCCGACGCGCTCGCTACTGATCTACCACCCGTAATCCGGACGTCGGGGAAAACCGAAATTCACGGCTCGCGATCGCCCGATTCACCGTAATGGCGCCGAGCGCGATCGTGCGGCGCTGACCCGAGTTCTCCACGATGTCGATCCGGCGTATCAGCCCATCCCGCTTCGCAATCCATATCGTCGCTTCCGAATACGCCAGATCCTGCGTCTTGGGCGTCAATGTGATCACGTCGGCCGCTCCATCCGGGAGCGAGTCGCTGCGCACGTACCGCGCCGTGTAGCGCTCGCGGGGGCGCTCGACGAATTGTCCGATCAGATTGGGCCCGGCGCCGCCCGTCCCGGGGATATCGCTCCGGATCACCTGGCCGGGCGTCGTGCTCGGCGTATAGAGCCAGAGCTTCTTGCCGTCCGCTACGATCCGGTCGCCCTTGGGCTCCGTGAATCGCATGGCGAAATAGCTCGGTCGCTCCTGGAACAGCCTGCCGCGCGTCGTGTCGGGATCGCCGAGCATGGGGTTGTTGACGATCTGGACGAAGTCGGCCTGGAGGGTACGGACGGTGTCGAAGGAGGCGGAGGCGCGGTCAAGGATGGGCCAAGGGTCCACGTCGGCACGTCGCCACGTCGGCACGAGCGCGACACTCGCCAGCAACGTCATCGTGCCGACGTGCAGTCGTGCCGACCTGACTCTCATGCCCCCACGGCAGCCGGCTCGGCTACGCGTCTCCCAATCGCTTCCGCGATAATCCGCACTTCCCGCATCAACTGCATGAACTGATCCGGGAACAGCGACTGCGCGCCGTCCGAGAGCGCCTCTTCGGGGTTCGGATGGACCTCGATGATGATTCCGTCCGCGCCGGCCGCAACCGCGGCGCGCGCCATCGGGATCACCTTGTCGCGCAGGCCCGTGCCGTGTGACGGGTCGGCGATGATCGGCAGGTGCGACAACTTGTGCACCACGGGGATCGCGGTCAGATCGAACAGGTTGCGGGTGGCCGTGTCGAAGCTCCGCACGCCGCGCTCGCACAGAATCACGTCGTGATTCCCCTCGGCCAGCAGATACTCGGCCGACAGCAACAGCTCCTCGACCGTCGCGCTGATACCGCGCTTCAACAGTACCGGCTTGCCGCAGCGGCCCGCCACCTTGAGCAGCGAAAAATTCTGCATGTTGCGGGCGCCGATCTGGACGATGTCGGCGGTCTCCGCGACCCAGCCGAGCCCGCTTTCATCCATAGCCTCGGTGCAGATCAGGAGGCCGGTCTCTTCGCGTGCCCTGGCGAGAAGCCGCAGCCCCGGCTTCCCCAGCCCCTGGAACGAATAGGGCGAGCTGCGCGGCTTCCAGGCGCCGCCGCGCAGAATGACGGCCCCGGCTTCCTTGACCTGACGCGCGGCTTCGAGGATCTGGCGCTCGTTTTCGACCGAGCAGGGACCCGCGATCGCCACGACCTCCGTTCCGCCAAAGGCAATGCCGCCGGCCAGGCGCACGATCGTATTTTCGGATCTCCACTCGCGGCTGACCTGCTTGTACGGCTGCGTGACGTGGATGACTTCCTGGACGCCGGGCAATCCCTCGAGACGCGACGCATCCACGCGGCCGTCGTTGCCGACGAGGCCGACCGCCGTGCGCTGCGCGCCGGGCATGGGCTGCGCCTGATAGCCCAGCTCCTCGATGACGGAGATGACCTTGTCGACTTCGTCGCGCGTGGCTCCATGCCGCATCACGATCAGCACGTCTAGCGTCTCCCATCTCCAATGGTGAAGCGATCGCCGTCTTTCGCGGCCGAGACGGGGCCGCCAAACCGCTTGCCGGCAATTTTTGCCGGGTCCGAAGTTTCTACCGGAGGATAGAAGTGCGTCAAGACTAGGCGCTTCGCCGACGCCTCCTTGGCGAGGTCGCCGGCCCGTTCCGGCGTGAGATGCATGGCGATGGCCCGCTCCTCGGGAAGCGAGCACTCCGCCAGCAGCAGGTCGCAGCCGCTGGCCCAGCGGGCCAATTCGGAGCTCGGCCCGGTATCGCCGGTATAGACGAGACGGCCTTCCGGAGCGGTGAGTGACAGTGCAACGCTCTCGTCGGTATGCGGCACCGGAAACGTCTCGAGGTTCACGTCCGCGTTGAGGGGGAAAGGCTCACCGTCGCGGACGTCGAGGATGCCGATGGGGAATCCGGGATCGAGCAGCCATCCGCCGTAGCCCTCGGCGAGTGTCTTGAGCAGTTGGACGACACCGGGCGGACCGAGAATGACGAAGGGCTCGCGGCGCGGTGGCTCCGTCGTGTACTTCAGCGCATAGACGAGCATCGGCAGCTCGCCCCAGTGATCCGGATGAAAGTGCGTCAGGACGACGTGCGAGATCTGATGCCACGGAAGCCCGAACTCGGCGAGCCGGTGCAGGGAACCGGCGCCGCAGTCGAGCAAGACGCGCAGATCGCCACGCGACACCCAATGACAGGGGCAAGTACGGCGCGCTGAGGGAGCGACTGTTCCGGTACCGACGGTAACGAGCTCCATAGTCACTTTCCGCGGAATACGATCCGCTTGAAGACCAACAACCCGGGCGCTTTGAGCTTGGCGAGATATACGCCGGCGGGCAACAGCTGACCATCGTCCGAGCGGCCATCCCACATCAAGCGCGGATCGCAGATCCCTCCGGTGCCCGATCCCCGGCCGTAGCGGCCCGGCCCCAGGACGCCGGGGAAATCCCGTCCCGGCACGAAGCGGCGCACGCGGTTGCCCCGCAGGTCCAGAATGTCGAGCTCTACGTTGCCCGCGATCGCTACGTCGAACCAGAGGCACGTCGAATCGCGGCCGCCGGTGGGGAATGGGTTGGGGAAATTTTGATAGAGCAGCGTGGCGGTCGGCATGCCTAGATCTACGACCAGAATCGAACCCTGGCTTCGCAGGATGCTCGTATCAGCGCCCGCATGGACGGTCAGGATCCAGCGATAGGCGGTGTTGCGCTCGAGCGCTTGCGTCAGCTCGTAGGTCGTGTCGGTCAATCCCAGGGCGATGATGTCGATGGCTCCGGTCGCGACGCGCTGCACACGGAGATCGTACAGAAACGGTCCGGGCGGGCTCGAGACGAGCGCCGGGTCCCAGATGAATGTTGGCTGCGCGGTATCGATCACGACGCCGGCGGGATTGTTGAACGTAACGAGCGTCGCCCAGGGCGGTACGCTGACGGGACCGATCGGTCCGGTTGTCGCCGTCTCGCCACTTGCGGCAGTTGCGTCCACGCGCCAGAACACATTCCCCGCCTTGAAGGCCTGCCCGGGCGCGAATGTCTGGGCCGTTATCGCGGTATCCACCAGCGGGTTCGCCAGCGTGCTGTCGCGGCCGACGCGCAGGTGGTACGTGACCGGCATCGCGAATGCGGGCAGCGTCCCCGCGCTCCACGAGAAGGCGGGGGTGACTGTGGTCAGCGGGCCGGCGCTGGGCAGCGGCGCGAGCGCCGTCACGCCGGCGGGAAACACGGCTGCCGCCGCCACGTCGGGCCGTCCCCAACCAAACGTCGTGTCCGGCGCGGAGCTATGCGTTCCGGTCTTCCGAAACGCCGTGCGAATGTCCATCGGCAGCAGCGTCGGGTGCATCTGTTTGAGCAGCCCGGCGCTCGCGGCCAGCAGCGGCGTCGAGAACGACGTCCCGTCCAGACGTCCCACGTGGCCCTGGCCCGTGACGACGCACACCGCGACCCCGGGACCGGTGAAGTCCGGCTTGATGCGGCCGTCCGCGGTTGGGCCGCGTGAGGAGAAAATCGCGATGGCGCCGAGCGAGTCCTCGGCGCCGATGGCGAGCACGGAGTCTCCATCGGCAGGCGTCCACACGGTGCGCGAGCCGGGCCCGCTGTTACCGGCCGCGGTTACCACGAGAATGCCACGCTGCGCCGCCATGTCCGCCGCGACCGTGGTCACTGCGATATCGCCGTTCAGCTGCGACGGCGTGTAGCTGAATCCGTTGTCGAACGAGAGGTAGGCGAGGCTCGACGACACGATGTCCACGCCGATCGAATCGGCCCACTCGAGCGCGGCGACGTAGTTGTCTTCCTCAACCCGCGTCTCCGAGCGCACATCCTCAGTCTTCGCGAGCAGAAAGTGCGCGCCGCGGGTGATCCCGTGCAGCCGCCCAGGCACATCCCCCGCGAACAACGACCAGGTCGCCGTACCGTGCGACTGCGCGCCCGGCTGATCGTTCGGCTGATCCCTCACGAAGCCGTCGTTGAAGACGAAGTCATGTTGGGCGGTAATCGTGATGCCGTTGAACGCGGTGTTTGCGGTGTCGAATCCCGTATCGAAGATCGCGATACGCACGCCGGTGCCGTCGATTCCCTGATCGGTCAGCGGCCGCAGATGCAGCCGGCGGTAAGGCATTTCGGATGGACCGAGGACAGGATCATCGCCGGTGGTGAAGCCGCAGGTATCTCCCGGGGCGCCCGGGGCTGTGATGGTAGGCCGTACGGGCGGCGGCGCACGCTGCTTGAAGCGGCCGAGCGGCTGAATCCGCCTGAGCTCGCGGTCCTGGAGCAGGTCGCGCAGCACGGCGGTCGAAACGTCGGCGCTCACGGCGTGCAGCCACCGGCTCTGGACGCGCACGCGGACGCCTTGTGTGGCGAGCCGCTCGCGCAACGCGTCGAGCGACGCGTCAGGTCGCGCGAACAGCCATACGGAGAGGGTGGTGTCGATCTGCCGCGCGAGGAAGCGCGGCAGGACGGGGGAGACGGCGGGCCGCTGCGCCGCCAATCCCGCAGGCAGAAATACGAGCCAGATGAACCGTCGCATCGAGACCGGGACGGGTATTCGGCGCCCGCTACACCGGCTCCATCTGACCCAGCCGCACGCCCACGATCGTCGAGACGCCGGGCTCCTGCATGGTCACGCCATATACCGCGTCCGCCGCCTGCATCGTGCGCGGGTTGTGCGTGATCACGATGAACTGCGTCGACTCCTTGAACTGCGTCAGGAGACGCACGTAGCGGCCGACATTCGCGTCATCGAGCGGCGCATCGACTTCGTCCAGCAAGCAGAACGGGCTCGGCTTGGCGAGGAAGATCGCGAACAAGAGCGATACGGCGACGAGGGTGCGCTCGCCGGATGACAGCAGATGGATCCGCTGCGTGCGCTTGCCGCGCGGAGCCGCGTGGATCTCGATCTCGCTCTCGAGCGGCTCGTCCTCATTCGCGAGCCGCACGTCGCATTCGCCGCCGCCAAACAGGGTTTGAAACACTCCTCGAAAATGCTCCCGAACCTTCGAGAACGATTCGAGAAAGAGCGTCTTGGCGGTCTGGTCGATCTCGCGCGCGGCCTGCTGTAATGAGCTGCGCGCGGTGACGAGATCGTCGCGCTGGGTCTGCAGGAATTCGAGGCGCTTGGTTTCCTCCGCGTGCTCTTCGACCGCGAGCGCGTTGACCGGTCCGACCGCGTCGATCGCGCCGCGCAGCCGGTCGTTTTCCTGCCGCAACCATTCGAGGTCCCCCGGCACTTCGGGAGCCTCGGCGAGGAGCGTGTCGAGCGGTTTGCGCCATTCGGTTTCCACCCGCTCGACGAGCCCGCGCTTGCGTCCTTCGACCTCCGTCCGCTCGAGCTGGAGCCGGTGCTCCTCTTCGCCCAGCGCGGCGAGTGCCTTGCGCGCCTGATCGAGCGCGCCTTCGGCCTGGCCGAGGTCCGCGTCCGTCATGCCGACCTGCGCTTCCGCGTCCGCCGCCGCGGCTTGGAGCTCACTGAGGGCCACGCGGCGCTCCTGCAGCGTGTCTTCCCACTGCGCCCGCTGCGTGGTCAACGCCGCCGTTTCCTGCTCGATGCGGGCGATTTCTTCGGCACGCGCCGCGGCCTGTTCGCGCGACGCACTCGCGTCCGCGTCGGCCCGGTTGGCGCGCTCGGTGGCCGCCGCAAGTCGAGCGTCGACCTGCGCCGCTTCCACCTGCCAGCGCACGCGCTGTTCGCGGGCGGCTTCCTGCTGCGCCTCGAGATCCGCCAGACCGGCGCGCTCGGCATTCAATTGCTCGGCGGAACGCATGCGCTCGACTTCGCGCTCCTGGAGCTCGACGTGCAATGCCCCGAGCCGCGCTTCCACCTCGGCCAATCGCCGAGTGAGCCGTTCGACCTGGCCGGCGGCCTCTTCCGCCTGACGCCGCGCGTGAATCAAGCCGCGGTCGGCCTCGCCCTTCTCGGCACCGGCTTCGAGCTCGGCGCGGCGCGTCTGCTCCGCCGCGTGGCCGGCCGCCGCGAGCGCAGCTTCGGCCGCGGTCAGCTCCTTCAGCGTCGACTCCTCGGCGGCGCGGGCCCGCTCGAGATTGGTCGTGGCCTCGCGCACCTCTTTTTCCAACACTTCCAGCTCGGCGCGGCGTTGCAGCGGGCCGGCGGCCGGCGTGCCGCTGTCCAGGAAGACCGCGCCGTTCGCGCGACGCAGGGCACCGGCGCCGATCACTTCGTGGCCGGCGAGCAGCGCACGCACCCACGCGGAGGCCGGTCCGTCCACGCGCAGCTCGTCTTTCAGCGGATGACCGTCGGCGCCGAGCCGCGGACCCGGGACGGCCGGCAGCAGCACGAGCGGCCCGGGCTGCGCTTCCGAGTGCCAGGCGCGAATCGCATCGATTACGGATGCGTCGCGCACCAGAACGGCATGGAGCCACTCACCCAGCAGCCGCTCCGCGAGCTCGGCGTCGCGACGGCTGGTGCGAACGAAATCCGCGAGCGGGCCGAGGACACCGTCGCCGAACTCGTTGCGTGCCTTGAGCAGCGCTTGGGCCGCGGGCGCGAGACCGACATGCTCGCGATCGAGCTCGCTCAGCGCGTCGCGGCGGGCCTGGAGCTGTGCGAGCGCCGTCTCCGACTGCCGCCGCGCCGAGCGCGCGCTCAGCTCCTGTTCGTGCAACGTCGCGACGTAGCGACGTGTACGTTGGAGCGCCTCGACCGCTTGCACGGCCACCTGAGCCTCGCGATTCACGCGCTGTACTGCCTCGTCCGCATCCTGCGCCGCCTGGTGCGCGGCGGTCTCGCGCTCGTCTCGCACGTCGGTCGCGAGCGCGAGCTGCTCGCGCAGCTCGCTGCGTTCGCGATCTAGCGCGCCCCCTTCGATTTCGAGCGCGCGCGCGGTTTCCGCGCGGCGCTGCAGCGCCTCCTCCAGCTCGCGCACCGCGGCGCGCTCGGCGGTGAGCCGGCCGCGCACGCTGTCTTCTTCGCCGGTGCGCGCGCCGAGCTCGCTCTGTACCGCGGCGAGGTCGCGCTCGGCCGCGGCGCGCTCGGCCGCGGCAGCCTCGTGCTCGCGCTCCGCCTGCGCCGCGCGCCGCTCAGCCTGGACGCGCTCGTCCGCGGCGGTTTGACGCCGCTGGCCGGCATTGCTCAGCCGTTCCGCGGCGAGGGCGAGATCGCTCTCGAGCCTCCCCGCCTCCAGCTTGGCGTCGCCGAGGCGACGCTCGACCTCGGTACGCCGCGCTTCGGCCGTGTGCCGCGCCTGCACCCGCGCTTCGCGCTGGTGCTGCGCGTCCTCGAGCCGCGACCGGGCTGCGGGCAACTGCTCGGCCAGCTCGCGCGCCCGTACGCCGAGGCCGCCGAGCGAAATGTCGAAGTCCTCGAGCTCGCGACGTACCAGCGTCAGCGCGATCCCAAAGCGCTCCTCGATCATCTTGCCGTAGCGCTCGGCGCGGCCGCGCTGGCGCGCCAGGCTGCGCACCTGCGTCTGAACTTCCGCGATCAGGTCTTCGAGCCGGGCCAGGTCAGCGGCCGTCTCTTCGAGCCGGCGCTCCGTGCTCTTTTTCCGGTCGCGATAGAGCCCGATTCCCGCCGCTTCCTCGAACAGGGCACGCCGCTCCTCGGCTTTCTCCGAAAGCAGCGCTTCGATCATCTTCGCTTCCATCACCACGGCGGCGTCGGCGCCAAGCCCGGTGCCGCGCAGCAGATCCTGGATGTCCCGCAGTCGCACGGGTGAACGGTTGAGCAGATAGTCGCTCTGCCCGGACCGCGAGAGCCGCCGGGTGACGACGACCTCCTGATAGGCGATCGGCAGACTGCCGTCCGAGTTGTCGAACACGAGGGAGACTTCGGCGACGTTCACCGGCCGGCGGCCCGTGGATCCCTGGAAGATCACGTCTTCCATCTTGCCACCACGCAGCAATCGCGGCGACTGCTCGCCGAGCACCCAGCGTACCGCGTCGGAGATGTTGGACTTGCCGCATCCGTTGGGTCCGACGATCGCGCTCACGCCCTGATCGAACGGGAGCTCTACCGTGCCCGCGAATGATTTGAATCCTGAGAGCTCGAGCCTGCTCAGTCTCATGGTGTCCCCATGCGAGGGAGTAGGTTCGCGCGCACGCCGGCGCGCTTGAGTTGGCCCTGCGTGTACGCTGCCTGTTCGGCTGCTTCGAATGCCCCGAGCAGAATGACGCCATTCGACCAGCGCACTGCCGGCAGGCCCTTGTGCCGCAGTGAGTCGAGCGACGTCCCGGCCGGCGCGTGGTAGGAATACGGTGCGAGCAGCAAGTCGCCAACTCCCGCCGACGCTATGCCTCGCCGCCAGAGGTTTGCGCGCGCGGTGCCGGCGGCCGCGCGCGTCGCGTATGAGCCGGCGAGCACGCGGTACCAGACCGGCCCGCTGCCGACCTGAGGAAGCGGCGTCACGAGTGCAGGAACGCCGGCATCCGCGCTGAGCCGATCCGCATGCGCCAGCGCCTTGTCCAGCGACGTGTATGCCGCG
The DNA here is from genome assembly GCA_003221035.1 of Gemmatimonadota bacterium. Classification (GTDB taxonomy): domain Bacteria; phylum Gemmatimonadota; class Gemmatimonadetes; order Gemmatimonadales; family GWC2-71-9; genus 20CM-2-65-7. Next base: position 17,207 of record QHUB01000028.1, on the reverse strand, counting down.
AGCTGGATGGTCCATCCCAGCGTGTCGAGTCTCTCGATCGCGGTTGGCGGCGAAGCAGGGAGCGCGCGTGGAGCGCCAGGAGGCGCGGGACGGGGAGCCGTCGCGGGCTGCTTGGGAGGTGCGACGAAAGCCTCCCGCGCGCGCGCCAGTGCCCAACCACTCGCCGCGAGCGCCGCTACGATCAGGAACGCCGCTGTCAGTCGCGACGAGCGCCGCGGCCCTTCAGCAACGGGCATCGGCATCGGCGGCGGCGATGTGCGCGAATGCGAGGGCAACCAGCGGTCGCGCACGACACCCAGCAGGGGCACGTCGCGCTCGAGCGAAAAATCGGCGCCGAGGCCTTCGGGGGCGAGCGCGATGGCGCCGTCGGGAGTCGCCGAGAACTGCGCGAGTCCGTTCAGGGGCAGCAGCGCGATCAGTAACGCGCCCTCAGACCGGAATCCCGCGTGCAACTTGCGCCAGCGCTCATGCGCGTACACGTCGGCGGGGTGAGCGGTCTCGGAGCCGGCGGGAATGATGAAGACGCCGGTGACCTCGTGCGCCGCCTTGTTCAGCGATACACCGTATTCGAACGCATCCACGATTCCTTCAGTCGCCTTGAGACCGACCGTCTCGTGGAGTACGGGATGCTCGAGACACAGGTCCACCAGTGCGACGCGGCGACCGTCACGCGCGGCGATACGCGCGATGTCCCACGCCGCCTTCGCGGCCCAGGGCAGATCCTGCGTGATCGGGATCAGTGCGATCAGCGCCGCGCCGTCGAGGAGCGGTGGAACCAGATGACCGAGCCGCGAGAGCGGGAGTTGCCGCTGGGTGGTCACTGTCCCGGCTGGTAGATCCAGAAGGGGCGGCCGAGTCGCCGGCCGGTGGCTTCGGCCTGCTCGCGCGTGGCGTACGGTCCGAGCACGACGCGATAGCCTTCGTCGGTATGCTGGGGCGGCAACACGCGAGCCGGCAGTCCCGCGCGCGCGAGGTCATCGGCGAGATGGCCGGACCATTCTGGATTCTGTGACGTGGACACCTGGACGTACATCGGGCCTTCCGGACCACTCGTGCCCGACGTGTCGGCCCCCGCTGCTGACGCGACGGGGCTCGCCGGCACGCCGCGCGGCAGCCACGACGTGAGCACCCACAGATCAGCGGCGCCCCCCACGATTTTCCCGACATCGGTCAGGGAATCGGGTCGCGCGGACAAGACGTCCTTGCCATGTCTGTAGATCAACATGCCGTCGGGCGAAATCGCCGGCAGGTCAGCCTGCCATTCGGTCGGCACGATCCCGGTGTGACGCTTGATGGGGAGATCGACGATCCATGCTGAGTCGCCCACGGCGGGACGGGCGAGCAGCCAGCGCCCCAGCGGATCGAGGCGCAGCGCCGCGACCGGGCCGGGTAACGCGACGCCGTCGAGCTCTTTGCGATCGTAGCGGTCGACGACGGCCAACCCGGGCACATTGCGTCGCGCGACATAGATGCGGTGACCCGATGGTGAGAACGCGAGCGCGCGCGGCGCGTCGGCGAGCCTGATGAATCCCGGATCGCGGCGTCCGAGCGGATCGTAGAACGTCACGCCGGAGTCGCTCGCGACGGCGACCAGATCGCCCCAGCGCGACGCGGCGACATCCCCCCCTGCGGCGATGGGCCGCACCGTCGCCGGCTGATCCGCCGCCGCGACGAGCAGGCGATCCTGCGGAATCACGCCAACCAGATGCTGATCGGTGGCGCCGAACAGATCGCGCGGCACCGCGGTAAGCGCTTGCGGCCACGCGAAGCGCGTGCGGCGCGACAGCGAGATCACGTGTCGCAGCGTATCGACCGCGTACAACGTCCCATCGGGTCCGAGCGCGGCTTTCGCCACCGCAACGGCGACCGTATCCACTCGACCGCTGCCCAAGTCCAGCGCGAGCAGCTCATGCTTGGCCGTGGTCACGAACAGGTATTCCGACTCGGCGTCGAGACCGACCACGCGCTCGACCGGGGGCAGCTTCCCCTTGAGGATGCCATCGACGGGCGTCAGCCGCGGAAGTCGATAGAGCCCGGGCGTGCCGCCCTTGGCTGGCAGCCGGATGGCCACACCGGGCGAGCGCGCGAGGATCTGTATCTGGCTAACTTGTTGGGGTGACTGTTTTTGCGACGATCCAGCCGTCGCCGCTTGGGATCCACAACCCCAAAGCGTCGCAGTCGCAAGCAGAAGGAAGCGGGAGATGGGCAAATGGCCTCGCCGGACAAAATAGATAACCGGCTCGGGCCTGGCAACTATTTTAGGGAAGCGGAGTTAGAACGTCGGACCTAAACTGATGGTCCAATACGCCTTCTTCTCCGGCCGGTCCAGCGGCTTGCTGAAGTCGAACCGCATGATCATCAACCCGAACATGTTGGCGCGGATCGACCAGCCCCAGCTGCGCAACGGCGTCCGCACGAGCACCGGATCTGCGAGCGGCGAGCGGTCCCATTTCACAGTGCTCGTGCCGTTCCACGCCATTCCGATGTCATAGAACACCGCGCCTTCAACCGGCGGCAGGCCGACCGGCAGGAATCCGAGCACCAGGCTGCGGGTCAACGGGAAGCGCAGCTCGACGTTCCCCACGGCGATCCTCGATCCAATCAGCTGATCGAGCTCTGGGCATCCGGTCCGAGCTCCTTGTGGACCGAGCGAGCACTCGTGTCCGCGGAACGATCCGGACGTGTAGCCGCGAATCAACTCGGGGCTGCCGAGGAAGACGGGGAAGCGATCGCCGTCGCGGCCGAAGCGGCCGAACATCAGCCCGCGGACCGCGACCGTGAACGGCTTGAAGAATACGTACCGGCGGTAGTCGACCATCGCCGCGGCAAACGACCAGGAGCCGATGGCCGGCGCAATCGAGAAACGCGAGCGCGAGCCCGCGAACGGTCCGACGTAGCCGAACAACGTGTTGTCATGGACGTGCGCGATCGTCGGCTGGATGTACATCGCGGACGGTCCGCGGCCCTGGATGAGTTGCTGGTCGACGTACGAGTTCGTGCCGGCATCGTACATCGTCCGCAGCTCGAGCGTCGCCTCCGCCACGTTGACCGCATGGAATCCGAGCTCGACGCGGTTGAAGCGGCTGAATGGATAAGACGACTCGGTGAACAGATCGCGAGTCACAAACCGGCGAATGCGCGTCGCGTAGACGTCGAGACTGTCGCCCGGGCTGCCCGGTTTCTCGATGCGCGTCCAGTCGCTCCCGCCATAAAAGTAGAACGGATCCTGCGAGAACCCGCCCGCCCAGTTCAGCCGGCGCGACTGATTGACGTACAGCCCGAGGACCTGGGCTTCGCTGATGCGGCCATTGATCGAGCCGGCCAGGACCACCGAGTGGTTGCCGAGGATGTCGGACAGCGCGATCGCGGTGCCACCGAACACGCCGCGTCCGAAGTTGTCGCGTTGGTAGCCGACCGTCGGACGGACGACGTAGTCGGCTGTGAACCGTACTTTGTAGGGCCGGAACGTGAACTCCGTTGTGTCGGGCAGCGCCAGCGTCGCCGAGTCGAGCAGCGCGCGCACGGTGACCGGCGGCGGCGTCGTCTGCTCGCCGGCGGGATCGGGCTCCGCGGACGGCCGGAATCCCGACGGCGACCGGTAGATCGACATTGGCGCCGATGCATCCGGTGGACCGGCGGACGGTGTGGTCGTTCCGCCCATCGTGTTGGGATTTGCGCTCGACACTTCTTCGAACAAGGACGGCGCCGACAGCAGGCTGTCAAGCCGCTCGCGCTCCAGCAGCGATACGACCGGCATCGTGGTCGGGCCGTGGAACGGCGCGCGCCGGAGCGAGCGCGGATTCTCGATTGAATACACGCTGTACTGGCCATCCTCGTAATAGACGAAGGCCATGCGATCGGCTTGCGAGGCCCAGCTGAGCACGGGCGACAGCGGGGTGATGCCCTGGACGCCCGTGAACATGTTCGTGAGCTGATAGATCTGCCCGTCGGTCAAGTCATACAGGAAGATGTTGCCGATTCCAGTACGATCCGAGACGAAGGCGATCGACCGGCCGTCCGGCGCCCACAGCGGATTGATGTTGTGGCCCAGGTCCATGTGACCGAGCAAGTCGATCTGGCCGCTCTCGAGGTGGAGCAGGGCGATGCGCAGGTTGCCGAAGCGCAGCAAGTCGAAATCGGTGCCGGGGCCGCGGTCGGTCACGAACGCGATGGTCCGCCCGTCCGGCGACCACGACGGCTGCAAGTCCGCGAACTTGTCGTCCGTGAGGCGCCGCAGCCCGGTGCCGTCGCGGTTGATCATGAACAGATCGGTAAAGCCGCCGCTGAAGCCGGTGAACACGAGCTGTTGACCGTCGGGTGACCAGTGCGGCGTCTGAATCGCGCTCAGCGGAACGCTGATGCGGCGCTCCTCTTTGTCCTTCTTCACGTCGAGGATCACCAGGTCGTCGCGGTCTTTTCGCTTGGCGGCCATCGCGAAGTAGCGGCCGTCGGGCGAAAATGAGCCCGCCGAATTGATGAACCGCAGGCTCTCGTAGTTGTTGTTCTGCGTGGACTTCACGAGCCGCTTCAGGACGTGCCCCGTCTCGCCGTCGGCGAGCCACAAATCCACGAAGAAGCCGCCCTCGTCGCCGAAGAACGCGAGCTTCTTGCCGTCCGGCGACAGGGCCGGCGCGAGGAACAGGCGCCCGCGCGAATGCCGCTGGGTGAGCGTGGGCTGCGCGATCCGCCGCGCGCGATAGTGATCGCCAAGTTGCGGCAGGAACGTGGTCTGGATCGCATCGCGCCAGTCGTTCGAAAGATCCTCGAGCGACCGTCCGGTCGCGCGCTTGAACGCGGGCTCGAGGCCGGACGTGACGGACGTCTGCAGGATCTCGCCGATCACCTCATCGCCCCACTTCTCGCCGATGTACGCCCACAGCGCGTGGCCGTACCGGTAGGGGAAGATGTAGGGGTCATTCGTCATGTCTTCGATGGACGGCAAATGTCCTTCGAGCGCCGCGTCGCGCAGCCACATCGCCGTCTCGGGATTGATCGGCCCGAGCGACAAATACTCCGCCATCCCCTCCATGAACCACAGTGGCGGATTGACCGCCATCAACGTCTGCACGCCCGCGCCGGGATGCCCGCGGCTGTACACGTCGTACTGGAACTGGTGGACCATCTCGTGCTGCAGGACGTGCTCGAATTCGGCGTACGAGCCCGTGAAGGGCAGCACCGCGCGATGCTTGAAAAACTCCGTTACGCCGCCCAGGCCTTCGCCCGATGCGTCGACGACGTTTGTCTGCTGGAAGTCCCCTTGCGAGGCGTACAGGATGATCGGCTTCCGGCTCTGGAACTGATGGTGCAGGATGCGCGACAACCGCGCGTAGGCCCGCTCGGCCATGCGCGCCGCATCGAGCGCGCCAGGGCGCTCGTCCGGATAGTAGTAGATGTCGAAGTGTTCGGTCTGAATCGATTGGAACTTGAAACTGCGGTACTGCACCTTGTTCTGACCGAAGTACTGCGCGGACGCTCCCCCCGGTGCCGCAGCCAATGCCAGCGCCGCGACCAACGCCCCTCCAACGAGCCGCGCTACACCTCGCATGCTTCCTCTCCCCTCACCCTTCGCGCCTGCCTCCACTCTCGCCGGCAGCGACGACGGGCGCATCCCCCCACAGCCGCTCCAACTGATAAAACTCGCGCAATTCCGGATGAAACACGTGCACTACAAAATCGACGTAATCGAGTAACACCCAGCGGCCTTGGGCCAGTCCTTCCACATGATGCGGCTCCAAACCGCCTGGTGCGAGGGCCGTCACAAGGTGCTCTGCCATACCCCGCACGTGTGCATCCGATGTTCCCGACGCGATCACGAAATAGTCGGTCGCCTCGCATAACCCGCGCAAATCCAGTACCACCGGATCGACGGCCTTGCGATCTACGAGCACGTCGACGACTTGAGCGAGCTCAGTCTTCATTCTGAAAGAACACGCCCCATGCCCCAATGCCTGCATGCGCAGCGATGACCGGTGTGATGGGCGTCACCAAGCACTGCATCGGCCGGTAGCGGGAGACCAGCTCGACCCTCAGCGCGTCGGCAAACGCGGGGATGTCGCCGTGCACGACCCCCAGCCGGAGCGCCCGCGGCCGCGGGGTGAGTGCGCGATCGAGCAGCTCGAGCACACGGCGCCGAGCCGCCTCACGGCCGCGCACGCGGCCGACGGGTTCGATCTTACCTTCCAGGCTCAGCGCCATCACCGGCTTCAGATTGAGCTTCGTTCCCAGCCACGCCCTCCCGCGTCCCAGCCGTCCTGAGCGCACCAGCCGCTCGAAGTTGTCCACCGTAAAGAAGCCACCCGACTGCGCACGGACCCGCTGGAGCTCTTTCACAATCGCGTCCGCCTCCCAGCCTGCTGCAGCAAGCTCCACGCCACGTATCACCAGCAGCCCCTCGCCGAGGGAGGCGCTGCGGCTATCCAGCACAGTTACCCGGCTCCCCGGGTTCCCGCCCGCCTGGCGGGTGTCGAAGCGCCGGGCTGCAGCTTCGGCGTTCGCGTACGTGCCGGAAAGGGCGCTGGAGACCGCCACCGCAATGACCCGATCTGCGGCACGGGCCCCATCGCTATAGGCATCCGCGAACGCCTGGGGTGCCGGCTGGGACGTGCTGGCGTCGTGACCCGTGCGCAAGCGGCGAAAGAACTCGCCTGCGGTGAGCTCGAGCCGGTCCCGGTACGCCCGATCGTCCACGATCAACTGCATCGGCACGAGGCCGATGTCGTACTGCAGCACCAACTCGTCCGGCAGGTCGCAGGCTGTGTCGCTCACGAAGGCGATCGGCCGGCGGGCCTGCAGCGCCTGGTGCTGGGCCCGCATGTCGTCAGCCTTGGTCGATTCGAGCGCGCCCCAGGTGCTCGCCAGCGTGAAGACTGCATCTGGGGCGTCGGTGTGAATATGAGCCTTTAGGAGATCACCCGTCGCGAGCACTACGATGGAGCCCCCATGGGGCCGCAGGGCGGTGCGCACGGCCCCCGGCTCGGGCAGCGTGGCCGATCGCACCATCAGCTCGGTGCAGTAGCGGTAGTCCTTGTCGGCTTCGACTTCGGTCTGGGCCGCCGCGCTGGCTCCCGCCTGTCCGGTGAGGCGATCGACCGCTCCCTGGGCGACATGGCCTTCCTCGATCAGGCGCTTGACGCCTTCGAGCAGCCGAACGAACCCCTTGGCGCCGGCGTCAACGACGCCGGCGTTCTTGAGCGCGGCGAGGAGCTCGGGTGTGCGCTGCAGGGCGGCTTCGGCTCGCGTAACGATGCGGCTCATGAACACGCGCAGGTCAGACTCAGCGCGGGCGTCGCCGGCTTCGTCGGCTGTCTCGCGCGCGACCGTGAGGATCGTGCCTTCCATGGGGTCGTCCAGCGAAGCGTGCAACCGCTCGAACCCCATGCGGATGGCGGCGGCGAGCTCGCGCGCGGTGATGCGCAGGCGCTCGCCGACGCCGTCGCGGAACCCGATGAGGAATTGCGACAGCATCATTCCCGAGTTGCCGCGCGCGCCGCGGATGCTGGCTTGGGCCATCGTCTCGGCGACGGAGGGGAGTGGAAGCGACGCGTCACCGTCGCCGTTGCCAAGCTCGCGCAGGGCGGCGGCCACGGACCGCAGGGTGAGGCACATATTCGTCCCCGTGTCGCCGTCGGGGACCGGAAAAACATTGATCCGATTCAGCTCGTCGCGCCCGGCGGCCACCCAATCGGCCGCGGCCAGCAGCGAGCGCCGGAAACGCGCGCCGTCGACGTAACCGATCGCGACGATCGCTACTCCTTCACCACCGTAACGCGCACTTCCGGCCGCACTTCCGGGTGGATCTTGATGCCGACGTGGAAGTCGCCGAGCTCACGAATCGGCTCCGCCAGGTCGATTTTGCGCTTGTCGACGTGGATACCCAGCTCCTCGAGCTTGCGCTGGATGTCGCTCGCGGTGATGGAGCCGTACAGCTTGTTTTCTTCGCCGACTTTGGCCTCGAAGGTGAGATGCACGTCGGCCAGGCGTGTGGCTTCGCCCTCGGCCGCGGACTTCTCGGCCGCCTGCTGTTTCACCAGGCGCTCGCCTTCATAGGCGATTTTTTTCTTGTTGCCCTCGGTCGCTGGATAGGCGAGGCCCTTGGGCAGCAGGTAGTTCCGGGCGTAGCCGTCCTTCACCTTGACGACGTCGCCGACCTTGCCCAGATGTTGGACGTCTGCCCGCAGAATGATTTCCATCGCTTCGATCCTCTATGGTGTGTTGGACCGCTGCCCTTGACCGGCTTTTGCCGCGGCCAGACGGCGGCGGTATCGGTACCAGGTATCGGTGATGCCCAGCGTGCACAATCCCGGGACTACGAACAGCAGTGGCAGCGCGAGCGCCGCCGCTGCAGCGGCGACCAGCACCAGCGTCAACGCCGAAATGCCGAACGCTTCCGCGAACGTTGCGACGATCGCGGCGCCGCGCAGCACATACAGCGTGCCGGCCACGAGTCCCAGGTTCGTGCCCGCGACATGCAGAAAACTCGAGACCGGAAGAATCAGGACGCCGAGCCACGCCACGATGCCCCAAACCCAGCCGTCGCCGATCTCGAAATCCTTGAACCGCATGAGCGGTGCGCCTTGCGCTGTGGACGCGGCGATCCTCCGGTGCAGCTCCCACGCGAGCGCCAGGCCCGCGAGCGTCTGGAGGGCCAGCATGGCGGGCCACGTCATGCTGATGAAGCGCACCATCGGCTCATAGATCGGGAACGCATCCGGCAAAACCTCGACCATCGTGCGCATCGTCAGGCTCGTGTCGCGGGTGGCCTCCCACGCCAACGCGCCCCACGCCCCCGTTCCCCAGATCGCCCGGATCAGCAGCGCGGTTGCCGCGCCGGCCAAAACGATCGACCGGAGCGCCTGGCGCAGGATCGTGTCCGGCCGCAGCAGCACCACCGACACGAATGCGCCGCTCGCCAGAACGATGTAGGCACTCGTCGCCGCGCCGAGCCGGCTGCCGGATCCGCCGCTCAGCACCAGCAGCGCCACGCTGATGGCGCCGATCAGTCCGGCGATCGGCTGCGACCAGTTTCCACGCCCGGGGTGGGACCCGGGGGCGATGATCAGGAGCGCGGCGCACGGCAATCCCACAAGGCTCGGGTGTGCCCACAGCAGAAACAGCAGCAGCGCCAGAAACAGGCGCCACCACGGCCGCCTGGCGGGAGCCGACGCGGGGGCGCCTATGCGGTGTGGCCCTTGATATAAGGAAGCAGCGCGAGCTGCCGCGCGCGCTTGATCGCCGTCGCGAGCTGGCGCTGGTGACGCGCGCACATACCCGAGAGGCGGCTGGGCAGAATCTTGCCGCGCTCGGTCAGGAAGCGGCTCAGCGTCCGGTCATCCTTATAATCGAGCACGCGCGCGCCGGATTCGCACACGGGACAGGTCTTGGCGGGGCGTCTCATGCTTCCTCCTCTTCTACCTCTTCCTCTTCGGCAACGACGGCCGCCGCCACGACCGGCTTGGGTTGCTCGCGCGACGCCTCCACGCACATGTAGCGGAGCACGCCTTCGTCGAGCTTGACCGCGCGCTCGTACTCGGGCAGCAGCTCACCAGCCGTCTGGAACTCGGCGACCACGTAATAGCCGGTGTCTTTCTTCTTGATCTTGTAGGTGAGTGTCCGCTTGCCCCAATGAGCCACGTTCGTGATCGACCCCTTGTCGTCCTTGGTCAAGAGGGCGTGGAAACGGTTCAGCTTTTCGGTGATTGCCGGCTCGTCCAGGGCACTATCAAAAATGTAGACGGTCTCGTACCGACGACTCATGCCACCTCCCTTTGGTCATGGGTGACCCGGTGCGGTGGAAGGCACCGAGTAGGGGATTGTTGAGGGGCGAAAGATAGAGGCAGAGGACGGCAATTTGAAGGAGCCAGGGCCGCGTGCTATTCTAGGACATTACGGCGGGGCCCTACAATGCAGCAGGCCGCGGGGAGGAGTCCCGCTACCAGGAGATTTTGCTGGCTCGCGTCTTGCAATTTCGGTGGCATCGGTCCTGGTGCCGAGCCGCTGGGTGGAAGGGACCGTTATTATGGCTGCTTGGTCTATGGCAACCGCGCAGTCTGAGAAGCCGCAGTGGACGCGACGGCCATCGTGGATTATTGACAAGACAGTAGTTAGTAAGTGAGGTGTGAACATGATTGCCTTCTCACTCGTTGCGGCGATCATCGCTTCAGTCCAGGGTCCCATTCGGGCGCCCGTCGACAGCAGCGCCGGCATTCACGGTTCAGCGATTTCTTCTTATAACGGGCTCCCGCTCGCCGGCGTGATGATCTTTGCGCCCGAGACGCAGAAGCTCGTCATGACCGACGCCAACGGACGGTTCGCGCTGGGCGGGCTCCCCGTGGGCAGGCAGCCCATCCAGGTCTCGTACGACGGGCGGGTGACGCAGGCGTACATTTTCGAGCTGCAACCCCACAGCTCCAAACGCATCGCCGTGTTGCTCGACATCGATGCCGTCGATCTCGACCCGCTCGTGGTCGAGGCGCGCGAGGCCAATATTTGGCGCGATCTCGCGGGATTCTACGAGCGACGCCAGGAGTATCACGGCTTCGCGCACTTTTACACGCGCGAAGAGATCTCCCACGTGCGCGTCGAATCGATCGCCGGACTGCTCACGTCCGAGGGCATCGTGACGCGCTGCTCCCCGGGCTGCTGGCCGGCGCGGCTGAATCGGGGCCGGTTGTGTGCCGTGTCCGTGAGTGTCAACGGCGTTTCCCAGCATGAGCCTGACTACGACGGCATCGACATCGCGGACGTGACGGGGGTCGAGGTGTATCGGGGCGTGCCACCCGCCGACTTGAGCCGCTCGATGGTGTCGAGTTCAACGGGGGGGTCGCTGTGGATGGGAACCGGAATGTCGGCCGCGGGGCAGTGCGGCCTTGTGGAGATCTGGACGCGCTAGACGTTGAAGCGAAATAACAGGATGTCGCCGTCCTTGACGACGTAGTCCCGGCCTTCACTGCGCACCAGTCCTTGCTCGCGGGCAGCCTTGTAGCTGCCCGCTTTCACAAATTCCCCGAAGCCCACCGTCTCGGCGCGGATGAAGCCGCGCTGAAAGTCGGAATGAATCTCTCCGGCGGCGGCGAACGCGGTGTCGGCGCGGTGCATCGTCCACGCGCGCACTTCGTTTTCGCCCACGGTGAAGAAGGTTTGCAGGCCCAGCAGGCGATAGCCCGCGTGAATCAGCCGGTCGAGTCCCGGCTCGGCGACGCCGGCGCTCGCCAGGTAGTCCTTGCGCTCGTCACCGGCCAGCTCGCCGAGCTCGGCTTCGAATTTGGCGGAGAAGGGGACGATTTCGGCGTCCTCGTGATGGCCCTGGACCGCGGCCTTCAGCTTCTCGATCCACTTGCCGCCGCCCGCGGCAAGGTCATTCTCGCTCACGTTCGCGGCATACAGGATGGGCTTCGCGGTCAGCAGGCCCAGTGTGCGCAGGAACTTGACCGCGTCGCCGGTTTCACCCGCTTCGCGCGCGCCGCGGCCGGCGTTGAGCTCCGCCACGACGCGCTCGAGCAAGACCAGCTCGGTTTGCGCTTCCTTCTCTCCCGAGCGCGCGGACTTCCGCGTCTTCTCGAGCCGGCGCTCGACCACCGCGAGGTCGGCCAGCGCGAGCTCGCTCGTGATGACGTCGTGGTCGCGCACCGGGTCGACGGGTCCCATGACGTGCACGACGTCGGGATCTTCGAAGCAGCGGATCACGTGAACGACGGCGTCGACTTCGCGGATGTGCGAGAGGAACTGATTGCCGAGTCCCTCGCCCTGGGAAGCGCCCTTCACGAGGCCGGCGATGTCTACGAACTCGACGACCGCCGGGATCTTGCGTTTTGGTTTGACGACGGTGTTCAACGTTTCGAGTCGTTGCTCCGGGACTTCGACCACGCCGACGTTGGGCTCGACGGTGCAGAAGGGGTAGTTCTCCGCCGCCGCGGCTTTCGAAGACGTGAGTGCGTTGAAGAGCGTCGATTTCCCGACGTTCGGAAGGCCGACGATGCCTAAGCGGAGCATACCGCGCACCTCATGATTTCAGCCACTGCTCGACCTCGTCGATCATCCGGGGGATCAGCGACTCGACCTGCGCGCGCTCCTCCGGCTCGAACGGAGCCAGCACGTAATCCGCCCAGTCTCCGATGCCTTCGGGCAAGGGGCCCACCCCGATCCGGAGCCGGGCGTATTGCGGCGACTGCAGCGCGCCTTCGATGCTCTTCAAGCCGTTATGCCCGCCGGCCGATCCCTCGGTGCGGAAACGAAACGTGCCGAGCGGAATCTGGAAATCGTCGACCAGGATGAGGAGATCGCGCGCGGGATCGAACGCCGGGTCGGCGCGGAGCGAGGCCAGCGCCGAGCCCGAGCGGTTCATGAACGTCGTGGGTTTGAGAATGCGAACGGACTGATCGGACACCGCCCCTTCCGTCGCGCGCGCGCGCTCGGCGCGACGGAAGGGCGGAAACTTCCAGTGCTCGGCCAACGCGTCGGCCAGGAGGAAACCCGCATTGTGCCGCGTCGCCGCGTAGTCCTCGCCCGGGTTGCCCAGGCCGACGACGGCACGCAACGACTACTCTTCCTTCTTGCCCTTCGGCTTCTCCTCCGCCTTCGGTGCGGCTTTTCCCTCGGCGGCCGGCGCAGCCCCCTCGGCGCCCTCCTCGCCTTCTTCGCCCTCGCGCACCTTGCGGATGAGCTCGGGCTCGGCGATCTCGGTCGCGGCTTCGGCGGCCGGCGCGGCCACTTCCTCGGCGCGCGGCGGCACGACCGTCGCGATCGTCAGGTCGGCGCCCGTCAGAATCACCGCGTTGGCAATCGTCAACGCCGACACGTGCAGCGAGTCACCGATCTTCAGCGCGCTCACGTCCAGCTCGACGCGATCGGGAATGTGCTCGGGCAGGACTTCGATTTCGACTTCGCGCGTGACCTGATCGAGCACGCCGCCGGCATTGCGCACGCCGTCGGCCGTTCCGACGAGGTGCACCGGCACCTTCAGCGTGACCTTCTCGTCCGCTTTGATCTCGTAGAAATCGACGTGGATGATGTCGGGGCGCAGCGGATGGCGCTGAATCTCGCGGATCAGCGCGCGCGACTTCTTGCCGTCGACCGTGAGATCGATGAGCGTGCTCTCAGGCTCGATGCCCGTGAGCGCCTTCTCGAGCGCGAGCGCATCCACCATGACCGGCTGGGTGCTGCGGCCATGGCCGTAGACCACCGCGGGAACCTTCTTCTCGAAGCGCGCCTGCCGGGCCGCGCCTTTGCCCGTCTTGTCTCGCGCCGTGGCGCTGAGTATCACCGTCTGAGCCATGACTTCCGTCCTTTACCGTCGCAGTACCTGCCGTCGCTCAATCGAACAGCGAGCTCACCGATTGATTCGAATGCTCATATCCAATCGCCTTTGCCATCAGGCTGGCGATGGAAAGCACTTTGAGCTTCTCAAAGACCCGCTCGTCCGGAATGCGGATCGTGTTTGTCACCGTCACTTCTTCGATCGGCGCGGCGCGGAGCCGCTCGACCGCCGGGCCCGACAGCAGCGCATGCGTCGCGAACGCGAAGATGCGCCGAGCGCCCAGCCGCTTCAGCGCCGCCGCGGCTTCGGAAATCGTCCCCGCGGTGTCGATCATGTCGTCGGGGATCAGACAATCCTTGTCCTCGACCTCTCCGACGACGTTGACGACTTCGGCGATGTTCGCCGACGGCCGCCGCTTGTCGATGATCGCGAGCGACGCATCGAGTCGCTTGGCGAACCCGCGCGCCATCTTTGCCGATCCGACGTCCGGCGCGACGATCACCGGTTGATGCAGCTGCTTGGTCCGGTAGTGATTCACGAACACCGGAGCCGCGTACAGATGGTCCACCGGGATGTCGAAAAAGCCCTGCACCTGGTGGGAATGAAAATCCATTCCCAACACGCGATCCGCGCCGGCATGCGTGATCACGTTCGCCATCAGCTTCGCGCTGATCGCCACGCGGGGCTGATCCTTGCGATCCTGGCGCGCGTATCCAAAGTAGGGCAGCACCGCCGTGATCCGCGCCGCGCTCGCCCGCCGCGCGGCGTCCATCAGGAGCAGCAGCTCCAGATAGTTGTCGCCGGGCGGGTTGGTGGACTGGATGATGAACACATCCCGTCCCCGGACGTTCTCGTCGATCTTGACGAAGATTTCGCCGTCGGCAAACCGCCGGATCGACACCGCGCACAACGGCTGTCCCAAATGCTGGGCCATCTCCTCGGCGAGGGGCCGGTTGGCCGTGCCCGCGAGGAGCAGCAACTGGCTGCGCGACATCGACAGGTCCCGCATTTGGGCCTCGGAAAGTAGTCGGCAACGCGCGACTCGCCAAGGCCTTACCCGGGCCACGCCGTGCCGTATGTTAGACCCGTGGACGACCTTCAGGCGCGGCTCGCCGCGGCTCTGGCAGGCCGCTACACGATTGAGCGCGAGATCGGGCGCGGCGGGATGTCTATCGTCTTTCTCGCGTTCGACCCGAGCCTCGGCCGGCAGGTCGCGATCAAGGTGCTGCGGCCCGAGCTGGCGGCCAGCCTCGGTCCGGAACGTTTCCTGGACGAGACGAAGGTCGCTGCGCGGCTCAACCACCCGTACATCCTGAAGCTGCATGAAGGCGGCGAGGCCCGCGGCCTTCTCTACTACTCCATGCCGTTCGTGGAGGGAGAAACGTTGCGGCAGCGCCTCGCGCGGCAGCGCAGGCTTCCGCTTCCCGACGCGCTCCGCATCGCGCAGGAGGTCGCCGAGGCGCTCGATCACGCGCATCGACAGAACGTGATCCATCGGGACATCAAACCCGAGAACATCCTGTTTGAGGAAGGGCACGCGGTCGTCAGCGACTTCGGCATCGCGAAAGCGATCATCGAAGCCGGCAATCGCCGGACCATTCCCGGGATCGTCCTGGGGACTGTCGACTACATGAGTCCCGAGCAGGAACACGGCATCGAGGAGCTCGACGGCCGGACGGACATCTACAGTCTCGGGCTCGTGCTGTACGAGATGCTGGTGGGGCACACGCCGGGTCCCGACAGCGCCATCGATTCGCTTACGGGGCGCCGGCCGGATGTGCCGGTGAGCGTGGTGCGCGTACTCCGGATGGCGCTGGCGCGCGATCGCGCCAATCGGTTCGCGACCGCGACTGAATTCTTCGCGGCGCTGCAGGCACTCACGGTGGCGCGGCCCGTCGACTCGCAGCGGCCGCTCTGGAAGATCGGCGCCGCGCTGGGTGGTGTCGCTGCCGTCGCGGTGATCGCGTGGGCGATCGGGAGGCCCACGCCGCCGCCACCGCTCGATCCGACACATATCGCGGTGTTGCCGTTCGAAGACCGCAGCACGAATGGCGAGCTCCGGCAGGTGGCGGAAGGCATGACCGACGAGCTCGTGCAGGAGCTCGCTCAGGTCGAGGCGTTGCACGTGCCTTCGCTCCGTCAGATCAAAGCCCTGCAGACCAATGGTGTCTCCATGGACAGCGTGCTCCACACGCTCGCGGTGGGGACATACGTGGAGGGATCGCTCACAGGGACGAGCACGCATCCCCGTCTCGACGCGCGGCTGGTCGATGCTTCATCCCGCGAGATTCTGGCGAGCTTTCAGTTCGATCGGCCTCGCGGCGATCTGCTGCACGTGCGCGATGAGCTGATTGCCGATCTCGCGCGCGAGCTCCGCGAGCGTCTCGGGCATCAAGTGAGTCTGCAGACGAGCCGGGCCGAGGCGACGAATGTCGAGGCGTGGGTCCTGCAGCAGCGCTCGCAAGAGCTGTCGGAGTATGCGCGGCAGATCGGGATGCAAGGCGACGGCACGTCGAGTCGCCGCGCGTTCGATCAGGCCGATTCGCTGGCCGCGCGCGCCGCGGAGCTCGACGCCCACTGGGCGGAACCCGTGTTGCGGCGAGGCTGGATTGCGTGGTCCCGCGCGGTGGTCGCGGCGAGTGGCGAGACCAACAGCGCGGCGGGACGCAACCAGCAAGTCGCCCGAATTCGTGATGGGCTTCGGTTCGCCGAAGAAGCCGTACGACGAAATCCCGGGGACGCGCGCGCGCTCGAGCTTCGTGGATTCCTGCGTTTTCATCTGTGGGAGCATGTGCCGGTCGCCGAGGGCGGTGACTCCCTGCTTGCCGCGGCGGAGCAGGACTTGCGCAGCGCCGTTCGCGACAACCCCGCGTCGGCACGCGCGTGGTGGACGCTGAGTCAGCTGCTCAGCTCGGCGCGGGGTGAGCACCTCGAGGCCGAGGCCGCGGCCCGGAAGGCGCTCGAAAAGGACGCCTACCTGGCCGAGGCGGAACAGATCCACGTGCAGCTCTACAGTTCGACGCTCGCGCGCGGCGCCTTCGAAGACGCCGACCACTGGTGTCGTGAGGGCCAGACGCGATTCCCGGACGACCCAAACTTTCTGGAATGTCGCATTACCGTGCTGGGATGGACTGGTCGCACACCGAGCGACCTCGGCGCGGCGGAGCGCGAGCTCAAGCGCCTCGACACGATACCGATGCTCGACGCGGGACGGTCCTACCGCGAAATGCAGGTGGTGTCCATCCTGGCGCGCAGCGGTCAGCGCGACAGCGCACGGTCGTGGATGCATGCGATCCTGCGGCGGGACCCGGATGAGGGAGTGGACCTTCCCGCCGCCTCTGTCTATGTGCTGCTGGGCGAGCCCGACTCGGCTCTCGCCACGCTCGCGACGCTACTCCGCGCCCAGCCCAATTGGCGCGAGTATGTCGCGAATCACTACTGGTTCCGCGCGCTCCAACAGGATCCCCGCTTCATCGCGCTCACGACCGCCAGCACACCCGGGCGGCGATGAGTTAGTGAGCCTTCCCGGCGTCCAGGGACCGCCGCACGTAGGACAGCAGGTCCTCGCGCATCCGCGCCGCCTGCGCCGGCCCCAACACGCGCGTGTAATACGGAACGATGAAGCGGTCGAAATCCTGCAGGGTGTAGATGGTGGCCCCGGCGTGCGCCGGATCGAGCGAGACGGTTGTCGGGCGCCCGGTGCGCCGCACGAATGTGATATCGATCCGGTCCAACTCGTCCAGCGCCATCACCCGCAGCGAGTCTTTGGGCGGGCAGACCCACAGCGTGGTTTTCGTATCTTTGTAGCACCCGGGCAGGACCGCCTGTGCCAGGGGAGTTCCTCCCGAGTAGTCGGTCGGGGTCATCGTCGCGTACACGTACCACTTCCCACCCGCGGCGTTCCGCGTCGCGGCGAGCGCCTCGTCCCGGCTCGCAAATCCGCCCAGCACCGGGA
>QHUB01000084.1 GCA_003221035.1 Gemmatimonadota bacterium | reverse complement strand
GGCGCCGGCGCGGTCGTACCGAAGCACGGCAACCGTTCCTATACATCCCGCTGCGGGTCCGCCGATGTGCTCGAGGCACTCGGCCTCCGGATCATGCTCGACGCCGGGACGGCGACGCGCGTGCTGCACGAAGCACGCGTCGTCTTTCTGTTCGCGCCGAACTTTCACCCCGCGATGAAGCATGTCGCCGCCGTCCGCCGTGAGCTTGGCACGCCCACGCTCATGAACCTGGTCGGCCCGCTCGCGAATCCAGCGAGTGTGCGGCATCAGGTCGTCGGCGTTGCGGATCCCGATCGCGCCGGCATCGTGGCCGAAGCGCTCCTCCGCCTGGGTGCCGAGCACGCGCTGGTCGTGCACGGTCGTGTGGGCATGGACGAGATCTCACCGCAGGGGATCACGGACGTTTGGGAAGTGAAGGACGGCGCGGTGCGGCGCTGGGAGATCGACCCCGAGCGCTTCCGCCTCGGCATCAAGGACGTGGCAGAGCTGCGGGGTGGGGAGCCGGCGGACAACGCCGCGCGCGTCGAACGAATTCTGGGGAATGGCTCCGGGCCGAGCGATCCATCCGGCCTGGCGGCCGTTCTGCTCAATGCCGGCGCGGCGATTTACGTCGCGGGCATCGCAAACACGCTGGCGGAGGGCATCGGGCGCGCGCGCGAAGTTGTCGCGTCGGGCGCCGCGCGGGCGGCGCTCGATCGTCTGCGCAAAGCGACTGCTAGTATTTCCGGATGACGCCGACGACAATGCCCTGCACGATGACGTCCCGCTCGTTCAGGCGGAGCGGCTGCATCGAGTCATTCGCCGGCTGGAGCCTGATCCAGCCGCCGGGCTCGCGGTAGAACCGCTTGACCGTGGCCCCCTCACCATGGACGAGCGCGATCACCGTCTGGCCGGCATCGGCCTGGTTGCGCTCCTGCACGACGACATAGTCGCCGTCCTTGATGTGCTCGTCGATCATGGAGTTGCCGCGAACCTTCAAGACGTAGCTGCGACCGCGCCGCGGGAGCAGCTCGTCGGGGACCGCGATCGTCTCGTCGCCGCTCACGGCCTCGATGGGAGCCCCGGCGGCCACCAGCCCGAGCAACGGCAGCTCGGTCGCGCCGGTCTGGCCCTTAGGCGGGACGACCTCGATGGCGCGACTCTCGTTATGCGTGCGCCGGATGTACCCTTTGCGCTCGAGGTTGGTCAGGTGCTCGTGGACTGTGGCCAGCGATTGGAACCCAAACTGGCGGGCGATCTCCTCAAAGCTGGGGGCGTACCCCTTTTCCTCGAGCTGTTTCGAGATGAAGTCGAGGATCTCGCGCTGGCGTCGCGTGACCGGCATTGTGGCTCCCGAAGATTTACCGAACCATAATTTACCCGAATAACGACCGAACGCAAGGATGTCAGATAACCCGCACAAGACCTCGCTCGACGCTATTCTGGCGGTTACCCGGGAGCGGGTCTCAGCCTTGGCGCCGCGTGCGACTGCGCTCGAACGCGCCGCCCGAAGCGGCCCGCCGATAAGGCCATTCCCGGGGCTGGCTCAGGCAACCGTTGGCGTGATCGCGGAGGTAAAGCGCCGGTCCCCGTCCCAAGGCGCGATTCGGGAGGACTTGGACCCGGTGAGCCATGCGGCGGCCTATGCCCGCGCGGGCGCGGTCGCCGTTTCGGTGCTGACCGACGGTCCGCACTTTGGAGGGTCGATCGAGGACTTGGAGCGCGTCGTGGCGGCGGTCCCGGTACCGGTGCTGCGGAAGGATTTCGTGATCGACGAAACGCAGATCCACGAGGCGCGAGCGGCGGGGGCGAGTGCGGTCCTGCTGATCGCTCGCATCGTGAGCGCCACACGGCTCGAGCTTCTCGCCAGGCTGGTTCGCTCGTGCGGGATGACGCCGCTGATCGAGGTCCACAAACCCGCGGAATTGGACGCCGCGCTCGCCGCGGGTCCGAGTGTACTGGGAATCAATGCGCGCGACCTCGACACGTTTGCGGTGGACCTTGCGGGAGCGGAGACACTGATAAGGCGAATTCCGGCTGGCGTCCCGGTGGTCGCCGAGAGCGGCATCGAGACGCGCGCTGATGTCGAGCGCCTGGCAGCGGCGGGAGCTGACTTTGTGCTCGTCGGCACCAGCGTCGCGCGGGCGCCCGATCCGGAGCAGGCAGTGCGCGCGTTGGTGGGGGTGAAACGTCACAGCGGAGCTCGCGCGTGAGAGATGCATGCGTCCATGACTAACGTAGCCAGCGGAAGATTCGGCCCGTATGGGGGCCGCTACGTCCCCGAGACGCTGATGCACGCGCTCGAGGAGCTGACGGCCGTGTATGACACAGCCCGCAACGATCCGCAGTTCTGGAGCGAGCTCGACGATCTGCTCAAGAATTACGTGGGTCGTCCGACGCCCATCACCGCGGTGCCGCGCTTGTCCGCGCAGATCGGAGTCCCGGTGCTGCTCAAGCGCGAGGACTTGAACCACACGGGCGCGCACAAGATCAACAACACGCTGGGGCAGGTGCTGCTGGCGCAGCGCATGCACAAGCGCCGCATCATCGCCGAGACCGGCGCAGGCCAGCACGGCGTGGCCACGGCAACCGTCTGCGCGCGATTCGGTCTCGACTGTGTGGTTTACATGGGCGAAGAAGACATGCGGCGCCAGCGGCTCAACGTATACCGCATGGAGTTGATGGGCGCGAAGGTCGTTCCGGTCACGTCCGGCACCCGGACGCTCAAGGACGCGACGAACGAAGCGCTGCGGGATTGGGTCACGAACGTCACAACCACGCATTACATCATTGGCTCCGTCGTAGGACCGGATCCGTTTCCGCGTCTCGTGCGCGACTTCCAGTCCGTCATCGGGCGCGAAGCGCGCGCGCAAGTCCTGGAGCGGACGGGCCGGCTGCCGAGTAGCGTGGTCGCCTGCGTCGGCGGCGGGTCGAACGCGATGGGGATCTTCACCGCGTTTCTCGAGGACAAATCGGTTCGGCTCGTCGGGGTCGAAGCGGCGGGAGAGGGCGTGAAAACCCACAGGCATGCGGCGACACTCGGTGCCGGACGGCCCGGCGTGTTTCACGGCAGCCTGAGCTACCTGCTTCAGGACGCCGACGGCCAGGTGCTCCCGGCGCACAGCGTCTCGGCGGGTCTCGATTACCCGGGGGTTGGTCCTGAGCACGCTTACCTGAAAGACACGGGACGGGTATTGTATGACGCCGTGACGGATCATGAAGCTCTGGAAGCATTTGCGGCCCTCTCGCGCCTGGAAGGGATTCTGCCGGCCCTCGAGAGCGCTCATGCGATTGCGTGGGTGATGAAGCAGCGCGGGGACGCCGACGAACTGATCCTGATCAACCTGAGCGGCCGCGGCGACAAGGACGTCGCCATGGTCGCCGAGCTTACTGGAGCCGCGCTCTGACGAATCCTCAAGCTCAGATCCCCGAGCTGGCGCTCCCGCCGTCGCAGGTCGAGGAGCTGATGCAAGTCGTCAGCAAGGGGATGCGGGCCACGCAGCTCTATCTCCCCAACAATCCCGTCTACCAGCGCGCCGTCGACAACATCCGCACCGCGTTCCGCCAGATCTGGCAGGCCACGGACGACTTGATCTTCGACATCGGCGAGACCGAAATGCGCTGGGAAGACAACGTCATCTACAGCCAGGACCAGCGCAACGAGAGCATCGCCTGGACGCTGTACAAGGACGGCGTCCGTTCGCTCACGTTCAAGCCCGGGGTCGAGGACGCGGAGATCGTGCGGTTTCTCGCGGTGCTGCAGCAGGCCAAGAACCTGCAGGCGGACGCGCCCGACGACCTGTTGACCCTGCTCTGGGCCGAAGACTTTCAATTCGTCTCGTACACGTTCCGCGAGCTGGCGAGCGAGAACGCGGTTCCGATCGAGCGGACCGAGAAGGGTCTGTCGGCCGTCGGCGGCGGGGGCACGCCCGGCGGAGAAGGCGGAAGCGCCGATCCCACCACCGTGCGCCGGCAAGTCGAAGAGGAGGCGCCTCCCAAGCGCGAAGGCCTCGTGTCGATCGATGACTTCGACACGACGCTCTACTTCCTGGAAGACAAGGAGATCGCATACCTCCATAAGGAAGTCGAGCGCGAGTACGCGCAGGACTTGCGCGGGAACGTGCTCGCCATGTTGTTCGACCTGCTCGAGCTGCAGACGTACGGCACCGTGCGCGCCGAGCTCATCTCCATCATCGAGAACTTCATTCCGTATCTGCTCGGCGCGGGCGATTTCCGCTCGGTGGCGTTCATCCTCCGCGAATGCAAAGTGATCCTGCAGCGGGCCCGGGAATTGATCTCGGAGCATCGCCAGATCCTCGAGACGCTGCCGACGCGTCTCTCGCAGACCGACGCGCTCTCCCAGCTCCTGCAGTCGCTCGATGAAGCGACGAGCCACCCGACGGAAGACGAGCTGAGCGATCTGTTCGGAGAGCTGCGCGCCGAGGCGCTGGGGACGCTGATGGGCTGGCTGCCGAAGTTGAACAACGAACGCGTGAAGAGTCTCGTGCAGAACTCGGCGGAGCGCCTCGCGCAGGCGAACGCCGCCGAAGTGCTGAAAGCGCTGGCCAGCGAAGATCCCGCCGTGCAGCTCAACATGGTGCGGCTCGCCGGCCGGCTGAAGCTGGCGGGCGCGCCCGACGGCATGGGGCCGCTGCTCGAGCGCGGCGAGCGGGAATTGAAGCTCGCGGTCGTCGACGCGTTGACGACCATCGGCAGCCCAGGCGCGACACGGCTCCTCGAGAAGGCGATCGACGACCAGGAGCGCGACGTGCGCATCGCCGCCGTCAAATTCCTCGGACAGCGGGGCCATCGCAACGCCTTCCCGCGGATCGAGGCAGCCATCGGCGGCAACAAACTCAAGGACACGGACCTCACCGAAAAGATGGCCTTCTTCGAGGCGTACGGCGCGCTGGCGGGCGAGTCGGGGATCGCCGCTCTGGAGAAGCTGCTGGTCGGCAGGGGCGGGCTGCTCTCGCGCAAGGAAGACCCCGAGACGCGCGCCTGCGCCGCGATGGCGCTCGGAAAGATCCGTACGCCGGTGGCGCGCGCCGTCCTGCAGAAAGCGTCCCAGGACAAGGAGCCGCTCGTCCGGAACGCCGTGAACCGCGCGTTGCGTGAAGTGGGGGCGGCGACGCCATGACGGCCCCCCCCGGCAAACGTCCGTCGATGATGGAGACCGTCCAGACCACGGACGGTTTCCTCCGGCACGCCGGTCGCGATTTCCTGGTCGTGCTGTACACCGCGTTCCGCTCGCTCAAGCTCTACCCGATCGAGAACACGCAGGTGCAGAAGGCGCTGGACGACCTCGCGGCCACGACCAAACAGCTGCTCGACGTCGAGCGCGAGCTGGAAATCCGGCTCCAGGGTGAGTTCATCTTCGTGAACTCCACCCGCCTGCGGCTCGACCTCGACAACTACGCCTCGTTCTCACACATCCTGAACGTGTTTCAGCAGTGCGGCATCGGCGCCGTGCGCGTGGACGAGGGCGTGGACCGGCGCCAGCTGCAGATCTTCGTCTCGCTGCTGCTCGCCTACGCCGCGAAGGAAGCGAACCCCAACAAGCTGTTCGAGCTGTCGCAGAAGCTGACCGACGGTGGGGTGTCGTTCATCAGCGTCGAACCGCCGCTCGAGGCCGAAGAGGACGTCGAGGAAGAAGAGCGACAGAAGGAAGCGGCAAAACGGACCTATGCGCGCTCGGTTGCCGTGACGAAGGAGGTCATCAACTCGATCCGCATGGGCCGCACGGCCAACGTGAAGAAGGTGAAGCGCGCCGTGCAGGCGATCGTGGACCAGGTGCTGAACAACGAATCGTCGCTCGTCGGTCTGACGACGCTGCGCGACTACGACGAATACACGTTCACGCACTCGGTCAACGTCTGCATCTTCTCCGTGGCGCTCGGCCGCAAGCTCGGCCTGACCAAGCTGCAGCTGTACGACCTCGGCATGGCGGCCCTGTTCCACGACGTGGGCAAGTCGCGCGTGCCGCTCGAGGTCTTAAATAAGGAAGGGGGCCTGAGCGAGGAGGAGTGGCGCATCATGCAGGCCCACCCGTGGCTCGGCGTGCTCACGCTCTTCGGGCTGCGCGGCTACGGGGAGATCCCCTACCGCGGCATGGTCGTGGCGTACGAGCATCACATGAAGATCGACCTCACCGGGTATCCCAAGTCGATCCGGGGCCGGACGCTGTCGATCTATTCCAAAGTCATTGCCGTCGCGGATGGCTTTGATGCGGCGACCAGCCGGCGCGTCTATCAGACGGTCCCGATCCAGCCCGACCAGGTTCTGAAGGAGATGTGGGAGAACCCCCGGCGTGGCTACGACCCTGTCGTCGTCAAAGCATTCATCAATCTGATCGGAATCTATCCGGTGGGGACCTGCGTCATCCTCGACACCTACGAAGTCGCCCTGGTCCACAACGCCAATCCCGATGTCGCCCACGTGCACCGGCCGGTGGTCCGCCTCGTCACGACACCCGACGGCGCGCTGCTCAATCCCGGGACCATCGTCGATCTTTCGGAAAAGGATGCGAACGGCAACTACCCGCGCACCATCGTCAAGGTCACCGATCCTGTCAAATACGGCATCAACGTCAGCGATTACTTTGTCTGAGGATGCCATCGCGCTGCGGTGGCGTGCGCTCGGGACATCGCGCGCGCTGATTCCATATCTCACCGCCGGCTTTCCCACGCTCGCAGTGTCGCTCGAGGCGCTGAAGCGCGCGGCGGATGCGGGCGCGGACTTCGTCGAAGTCGGCGTGCCGTTCTCGGATCCGCTCGCGGACGGTCCGACCGTGCAGCGCACGACGCAGACGGCGCTGGAGCAGGGCATGACGCTTGCGCGCGTCCTGGAGCTGATTCACAGCGCCGCGCTCGCTGTTCCCGTCATCATCATGACCTACCTGAACCCGGTGCTCTCGTACGGCGTCGAGCGCTTCGCCAAAGATGCGCGTGCGGCCGGAGCGGCGGGTGTCCTGCTCACCGATCTCCCCGCCGGCGCCGATCCCGCCGTGGAGCGAGCAGTGAAAAGCGACGGACTCGCGCTGATTCGCTTGGTGGCTCCCACGACCGATGACGCGCGACTTCGGACCGCGGTCGCGGGTGCCACGGGGTTTGTATACCTGATCTCGCGGCTCGGGGTGACCGGCGCCCGCCCCGACGCGCCGCCCGACCTCGACGCACAGGTCAAGCGCGTGCGCGCCGCCGGTGCACCGACTCTTCGCGTGGCGGTCGGATTCGGGATCAGCACCCCCGCGCAGGCGGCTGCGACCGCACGCTCGGCTGACGGCGTCGTGGTGGGCAGTGCGATGATGGACGCGCTCGCCCAGGGCGGTGTCGGAGCACTGGAGCGGCTGACGCGCGACCTCGCCGCGGCGGTGCACGGGTGAAGGTCGCGCGCTTCGTCGCGTGGTACAGCCAGGCGCTCGGCTGGGTCGGGTCCGCGCTCCTCATCGTCGTGCTCATGCTCGACCGCCGCTGGTTCGGACAGATCCCGGAAATCGTCGTGTTGTTCGGCAGCGCGATCGCGCTGCGCGGGCTCTATGTCCCGCTCAGCAAGTACTCGTATCTCAACCAGACGGCGCTCGTGGGCCTCGCGGGCAGTGTGCTCGTCGGCGTGCCGGCAACCGCGCTGGCGGTGGCGGGCGCCACGCTCATCACGGATTCGCTGTGGCAACGCAAGCCGCTGCGCGTCGGCTGGATCAATCTCGGCCGCGAAGTGCTCACGATCGTGGCCGCGTTCGGCGTCTACAGCGCGGCGCTCAACGTCCTCGACATGCCGGATGGCGCACCGGTGTTGAACATCGACCTGCTCCCGGCGCTCGTCGCCTACGCGCTCGCCTATTTTCTGTTCGGGCGGATTCTCTTCTACTTCAGCCTGATCATTCGCTCCAAGCTCGAGCCGGCCGAGCGGATGATGATCATTCGCTACGAAGTGATTACGTACGCAGCCACGCTGCTCGCGGCGACGATTCTCGTCGCCGTCGTGATCGCGTGGTCGCTGGGTGGGTGGCTCCTCATCGGCGTTCTGCTGACCTTCCTCGGCTTGCTCCTGAAACAGATGATCGAAGAAGCGATCTCGGCCGAAGAGCTGAACAAGATTCACGCGATGGAAGCGGTCATCACCGCGAACATCAGCTTGCAGGATTCGTTTCAGCGCATCGAACGGCTCGCCAACCGCCTGGTGGATTGGGGGGACTTCCGGATCTACCGGCTGCACGAGGGCGTGATGTCGCTCGTGCACCGCTCCGACCGCGGGCGCGAGGGCCGCGGCGAGCCGTCGCAGGACACGACCGCGCTGCGGCACGCGGTGGCCGCGAGCGGCGAGACGGTCGCCATCGACGACGTGACGCGCGACAAGCGCGTCGCCGACGCGCCGATCGACGTGCAGAGTCTCGTGATCGTGCCGCTGAAATTCGGCGACCAGGTCATCGGCACGCTGGAGCTCGAGCATCACAAGAAACACTGCTATCGCCGCCAGGACATTTTGACCATCACCACCTTCGCGAGCCAGCTCGCCACCGCGGTGCACATCACCGACCTGCGGCGGCCGCTCGTGGAGACGGTCGAGCGGATGACGCGCCAGCTGGCGACGATCGCCCAGACCGCCGAGGCGCTGAAAGGCATGGCGTCGGCGGTCGCGCAATCGACCGGTGTCATTCGGGAAGGCGTCCGGCGCGAAGAGGGCGAGGTGTCCGGCGGCCTGGAGGCGACCGAAAGTCTCTCGCAGGTCTCGCGCCGGGTGTCCGATGATGGTGCGGGCGCAGCCCGGGCATCGACCGCCGCGAGCGACGTGGCGAGCCGCAACCGCACCCAGATTCGCGAGGCCATCGAGCGGCTCGTCGCCCTCAAGGCGTTCGTGGGCGAGAGCTCGACCAAGGTGCAGCAGCTCGGGCAGATGAGCCGCCGCATCACCGGCTTTATCGCGTCGATCCGCGAGCTGGCCGACATGACGAATCTGCTGTCGCTGAATGCCGCGATCGAGGCGGCCCGCGCGGGCAAACACGGCAAAGGCTTCGCCGTCGTCGCCGACGAAGTGCGGCGCCTGGCCGAACAGAGCGCCAGCGCCGCCAGCGAAGCCGGCGAGTTGGTGCAGGACATCCACACACAGGTCGGAGAAGTCGTCGAGCAAATGCGTCGAGGGCAGGTCACTGTCGGCGACGTGGAGGAGTTGTCTGCCGCGGCCCTCGAGGCGCTCGATGCGATCGTGGCGGCGACCGCCGAAGCCACGGCGCACGCCGGCAGGATCACCGCGGCCGCCGGCGAGCAGAATCAGGCGTTCGCGCGCCTGCGTGAGCGGATCAACGCCGTGGCCAGCATCGCCGGACAGAATCGACTGCAAGCCGACGACGTCGCGACACGCGCGGTCCAGGCGGCCGAAGGCCTCACCGATCTGGAGCGTGCCACGCGCGATCTCGAGCAGGTGGCGACGATGCTGCGCGACCTGACGCGCGGATTTGCCAACGTCAACTGAGCGCGCGTTCATCGCCCTGGGCTCGAACATCGGCGATCGGCGCGCTCACCTGGCCTATGCGAGATCCCGCCTCGGAGCGCTGCCGGAAACGCGGCTCGTCGGGGTGTCGCGCGTCGAGGAAACGGCGCCCGTCGGGCCGGTGGCGCAGCCGCCGTATTTGAACCAAATGGTGCTGCTCGACACCGCGCTGGACCCGGCAGATTTATTGCGTCATTGCCGGGCCATCGAAGCAGAGCGCGGCCGGGAGCGCCGGGGGGGCGAGCGCTGGGGTCCGCGCACTCTCGACCTCGACATCGTGCGCTACGGCGCCAAAACGGTTAAGACTCCCGAGCTGACGATTCCACATCCCGAGCTGCCGAACCGCGATTTCTGGCAACGCGAGATTGCCGAGTTGGAAGGAACTCATGGCTAGCATCACGACACGCACGCTGCTGGAAATGAAGGAAAAAGGCGAGCGCATCGTCGCGCTCACCTGCTACGACGCCTTGTTCGCGCGCCTGCTCGACGCCGCCGGGATCGATATTCTGCTCGTCGGCGACTCGCTCAATCAGGTGCTGGCCGGCGCATCGTCCACGCTGTCGGCGACGCTCGAGCAGATGTTCTACCACACGACGATGGTGCGGCGCGGCACCGAGCGCGCGCTCGTCGTCTGCGACATGCCCTTCCTCACGTATCAGATCTCGCCCGAGGACGCGTTGCGCAACTGCGGGCGCGCGCTGAAAGAGACCGGCTGTCACGCGGTAAAAATCGAAGGCGGCCAGGCGATCGCCCCGACCGTACGCCGGCTCGTAGACGTGGGCATTCCGGTGATGGGGCACGTCGGGCTCACGCCGCAATCCGTGCACGCACTCGGCGGCTACCGCGTGCAGGGCAGGGATGAGGCGGAGGCCGGCCGCCTCAGGGCCGACGCGACCGCGCTCCAGGACGCCGGGGCCTTCGGGGTCGTGCTGGAGCTCGTCCCGGCGCCGCTCGCCTCGCAGATCACGAAGGCACTGACGATCCCGACGATCGGCATCGGCGCGGGCCCGGCGTGCGATGGTCAGGTGCTCGTGCTCCACGACATGCTGGGGCTGAACGATCAGTTCTCGGCAAAATTCGTGAAAAAGTACGCCGCGCTGGCCGAGGACGTGCGCGAGGCCGCACGCGTGTTCGCCGCCGAGGTCCGTGAAGGCCGCTATCCCGGACCCGAGCATTCGTTTGGGAAGTGATATTAGATTTTAGCGCCACCACCCTGAGCGAGGGCCGCGATGTCGAAGACTGACGACGAAAAGATGGCACGGCTGATCAAGAAGAACATGGCCAAGGCCGCCAAGGCCAAGCCAAAAGCCCGGAAGCGGTACGACCCGACACTGCCGCCCGAGTCGACGGATGATGACATCGAGCGTCGGGACTTCTTTTCGGAGATGAAGAAGCGCGAGTTCTAGTTGCTCGAGCTCTCCAGCATCGCCGAGATGCGCTCATGGTCTCGCGCCGAGCGCTCCCGCCGCCACACGATCGGCTTCGTTCCCACCATGGGATACCTCCACGAGGGACATCTGCGCCTGGTGGACCGCGCGCGCGAGCTCGCGCAGCGTGTCGTCCTCTCCATCTTCGTGAATCCGCTGCAGTTCGGCCCGCACGAGGACCTGTCGCGCTATCCGCGTGACCTGCCGCGCGACACAAAGCTCGCGACGGAGCGCGGCGTCGATTGTCTCTTCGTGCCCGACGCCGCCGCGATGTACCCCGCGGAGCCCCTGATCCGGGTCGTTCCCGGCGCGATCGCCGACACGCTCGAAGGCACCGCGCGCCCGGGTCACTTCACCGGCGTCCTCACGGTTGTGACCAAGCTGCTGCACATCGTCGAACCCGACGTCGCCGTGTTCGGCCGCAAAGACTTTCAGCAGGCGACGCTGGTCCGGCGCCTGGTCAAAGATCTCGACTTTCCGGTCACGCTCGAACTCGCGCCGACCGTCCGCGAGCTCGACGGCCTCGCGCTGTCCTCGCGCAACACCTACCTGAATCCGGACGAGCGACGCTCCGCGCTGGCGCTGCCGCGCGCGCTCCGCGCGCTCGAGCAGGCGTGGCGCGGCGGCGAAGCCGAACCGGTCCGGCTGCAACGCGCGGGCCTCGAGGCGATGCATGGACCGGGCGTGATTCCCGAGTACTGCGCCTTGATCGATGAGAATCTGCAGACTGTGACGCGCGTGACGGCGCGCACCGTCGCCGTCGTCGCTGCGCGGATCGGCAAAACCCGCTTGCTCGACAACGTCGTGCTGGGCGAAGGCATTGGCGCCGATCCGCGGGTCGCCCCATGAGCCTCCCCGACTGGGCTCACGTCACGCCCGAGCGGCGCGCGCACATCGAGCGCGTCGTCACGCTGCTGGAGACCTGGGCCGACAGCATGCAGCTCGCTGCCGGGGAGCGGGACCGTTGGCTGCGTGCCGCGTGGCTGCACGACGCGCTGCGCGATGCCCCGTTCAACGATCCGCGCGCGCATGGGCCGGCCGCAGCCGATCGCGCGGCGGCAGCCGGCGAGACCGACCGCGGGGTATTGGATGCCGTGCGACACCACACCGTCGGGTCGGCAGATTGGGATGACGTCGGCCGTATGCTCTACCTGGCCGATTTTCTCGAACCTGGGCGTGACGACGACCCCGAGCGTGAGCGGCTGGCCCGCTGGGTCCCGACGCAACGCGATGCGGTCCTCCGCGAGGTGGTCCGGCGCCGCATCGAGTGGACACTGCGCTCCGGCTGGCCGCTGCCCGCAGCTACGGTCGCGTTCTGGAATCAGCTCGCCGGCAAGCCGTGAGGGCAATCGTCGCGCTACTCCTCGTGGCAGCCTGCGGCGGCGGCTCTCCTCAGACGCGGCGGATTCCCGGCGACAAGGAACCCGCCATTACCGTCGAAGTTCTGAATGCGAGCGGCCGGGCAGGG
Organism: Gemmatimonadota bacterium; assembly: GCA_003221035.1. Taxonomy (GTDB): domain Bacteria; phylum Gemmatimonadota; class Gemmatimonadetes; order Gemmatimonadales; family GWC2-71-9; genus 20CM-2-65-7. Next base: position 17,831 of record QHUB01000084.1, on the reverse strand, counting down.
GATGCGCGCATCGCCACGCGCCGGCTGCGTGAGGCCGGTATCGACGTCGTGTTCTTTGGGAATGCCCCCCCCGGCTCCCCCGCCCCCCCCGTCGCCCCCGCTTCCCCTCAGAGCGGAGCGGCCCGGGCTCTCGATACGACCCGCATCATCGTGCGCCGCGGCACCGTCAAGACCGGTGAGCGCGTACGGGACGCGCTGGGGATCGCACAGGGACGCGTCGTCGTCCAGCTCGACGGCTCGAAGCTACTCGATGTGAGCGTGCTCCTCGGATCGGATTTTGCCGCGAGCGCGCGCGGGCCCCGCGATCTCCACCCGTAGCTGCCCACACGCCGCGCTGATATCGAGGCCGCGGCTGCGCCGCAGCACGGCCTCGACCCCTCGCTCCTTGAGCCGCCGCTCGAACGCGAGCATCTGCGCCCGCGTGCTGGGCGTGAGATCCGGCGCGCCACCGGGATGCAGCGGAATGAGATTTACCAGGGCTTCCAGGGGCTTCGCGAGCTTCGCGAGCTGATCGGCCGTCTCGAGCGAATCGTTGGTTCCGCCAATCAGCACATACTCCAGCGTCACGCGACGGCGGAATTGCTTGAGCGCTTCCATCAGGTCGGGAAGCGCGTACTTCTTTTCGATTGGCATCAGCTCGCGCCGGAGCGCCGGGGTTGGAGCATGCAACGACACGGCCAACCGGAACTGCTCCTTGCGCCGACCGAACTTCGCAAGGTTCGGAAGAATCCCCACCGTCGACAAAGTGATGTGGCGCGCGCCGATGCCGAGCCCTTCCGGCTGATTCAGCGTTGTCAGCGTGCTGTCGACCGCGTCCCAATTGAGGAGCGGCTCCCCCATGCCCATGAACACGATGTTGGTCGGCTTGAGCGCGGGATCCCGCATGAGCACCTCGCGGACCTGACCGGCGATCTCCGCGGCGTTGAGGTTGCGGCGGAACCCCATGCGACCCGTCGCGCAGAACACGCAGCCGAGCGCGCATCCAGCTTGAGAGGAAATGCAGAGCGTCCGGCGCTTGCCTTCGGGAATGAGCACGGACTCGATCGCCTCGCCGTCACCCAACTCCCACAGGAATTTCTGGGTCCCGTCGTTCGACACCTGATGCACCTTGAGCGATAGCCGATGCAGCGAGAACGCTTCCTCCAGCGCGCCCCGCAGCGGCGCCGGCAGATCGGTCGCGTCGGCCCAGCTCGCGGCCGGCCGCTGCCACAGCCGCGGCATGATCTGCCGCAGCCGATACGCCGGCTCACCGCGCGCCCTGAGCCATTGCTCGAGCGCGGCGCGCGCCGCCGCGGGAGTGAGACTCAGGAGATCGATCATCGGAACCGCATATCTACCCCGACGCGGTACGCGGAGCCAAGGTCGTTGACTCCGGTGTCTCGAGTCAGGGTGACGCGATACTTGCCGATCGCAATGCGCAGCCCGCCGACCACCCGCGTGCTGCTCGGGCCGTAGCTGCCTTCACGCACCACCATCAGATCCAGACCGATGGTTCGCGCAAACTCCGCGGCCGTGCCGAACTGGTGATCCGCCGTGAAGCCGTGCGCAAACGAGATCCCGTAGCGCCCGCGCACGACGACCCGGTTCCCACCCATCGCGCCGCTCCACACGCGTCCCTCGATGCCGGCGTAGATGTCCTGCGCGGGATCATCGAGCGTGAGAGACGAGAAAAAATGCGTCGCGGCCGCGACGCGAAACCGGTCCCGCATGAACGGATGACTCACACCCAAGTCCATCGTCCAGCGCTGGTCGCGCGAGACGTCGAGGCGCGTGTCATGAAGTGCCAGCGTCGCGCCAAGGCTCGTCGATCCGAAGAGACGCGACCAGGTAGCGCCCAACGCAGCCGTGTAAACCGGGATGCCGCTCCCGGTGGGATCGGGACTGTCGACGGTCTGCGTGATGTCGCTGAGACCAACGCGCCCGTACAGGAGGCCGAACTGGCCGATCCTGCCGACGGGCGCTCGAATGGTGGCGATCAATCCCGTGGCATCGACCGACGAGGGCGTCTGGATGGCCTCTACGGCGAGTTGAAGGCGAGCGCTGTCTTCGGTTTGTGCGGGATTCCACAGGGCGGCGGCGGGGCCGAGGGCGAGTGCGGGAGGCGTCGCGAGGGTCGTTCCGGCGACTCGCCAGAGCGTGGTTCCGGTCGCCTGCTGTCCCGCGGCGCGCGCTCCGGCAAGGATCAACAGTCCAACAGTCAGCAGGCCAATGCGTTGCATGCCGAACGTTTACTCCCCGCTGTGGCGCAGTCAACTCAAGTCAACTATCTTCAATCGGTTACAGCACTTGGGACATACTCCATTGCGGCTCTCCGAACTCCTGACGGCTGATCGCATTCTGGTCCCTATCCAGGCCCAGAGCAAGGACGGCGTGCTACGGGAATTGGTCGAATTCCTGGTGGGCGGAAACGGGGGGGCGGGGGGAGCGGGGGTGGCAGGGGCGGCGCCTGATGTCCTGCAGGCTGTGATGGAACGAGAACGTCAGTTCCCAACCGGTATTGGCTACGGCGTTGCAGTTCCACACGGGAAGACCCCAGCCCTCGCCAATCTCGTCGCGGTTGCCGGCACGGCGCGCAGTCCCGTGCCCTATGAGACAGTGGACGGTGAGCCGGTTCGGTTGTTTTTCCTGCTCGCCGGACCGGAATCGCAGGCGGGCGCGCACGTGAAGGCACTCAGTCGGATCTCGCGGTTGGTACGGCGCGAGCCGATTCGGTCGCGGCTCGTCGCAGCGAGCAGTGCGGACGAGTTCTATCGGATCATCTGCGAAGCGGAGAGGGGAGGGGCAGCATAGAAGCGAAGCGGGATGTCATTCAGACAACCCTGCGAACCCACCGTGCCGGCGCGTTGCGAAAAGAGCACGTGGGGCAGCGGGTCCGTCTGGGTGGGTGGGTCCACCGCAGTCGGGATCTCGGGGGCATCGTTTTCATCGATCTGCGCGACCGCGATGGGCTCGTGCAGGTCGCCTTTGGACCGAGTTGGACGGCCGCCGACGTCGTCGCCGCCGCGCAGCAGCTCGGCACCGAAACCGTGATCCTGGTCGAAGGCGAAGTCGTCGCGCGGCCCGAAGCGATGCGGAACGCCGAGCTCGCGAGCGGCGACGTCGAAGTCCATGCCGCGACATTGCGCGTGGTCGGTCCCGCCGCGACGCCGGCGATCCCGGTCGCGCGCGGGAAGGGCGAAGAGCTGGCCGCCGAAGAGTTACGGCTCAAGTACCGGCACCTCGACCTGCGGCGTCCTGAACTGCAGGCGAATCTGATCCTGCGCCACCGGTTGCTGCAGCGGGCCCGGCGCACGCTCAGCGAGCTCGACTTCCTCGAGATCGAGACCCCGATCCTCACCAAGCCCACTCCGGAAGGGGCGCGCGACTATCTCGTACCGTCGCGCGTTCATCCCGGCGAATGCTTTGCGCTGCCGCAATCGCCGCAGATCTACAAGCAGCTGCTGATGGTCTCGGGATTCGACCGCTATTTCCAGATCGCGCGCTGCTTCCGCGACGAGGATCTGCGCTTCGATCGCCAACCGGAGTTTTCGCAGATCGACATCGAAGCCTCGTTCGTCACCCAGGAAGATGTGCTCGGCTTCGTCGAGGCGGTGCTCGTCGCGCTGTGGGACGAAGCGGGGCACACGATTCCACGCCAATTCCCGCGCGTGACGTGGCGCGAAGCGATGGAGCGCTACGGAACCGACAAACCCGATCTGCGATTCGGTTTTCCCATCGCCGACTGGACGACGCAGGTGCAGCCGCTGGCCGTGCCGTTTTTCCAGAGCGCGACCAACGGCTCGCGGGTCCGTGGCATTGCGGTGCGGGGCGGCGGAACGCTCTCACGCAAGGACGTGGACCAGCTTGCGGAGGCTGCCAAGACGATGGGCGCCTCGGGGCTCGCCTGGGTGAAGCGCCAAGGTGAGCAGCTCTCCGGCTCGGTCGGCAAACACTTCACGGCTGAAGCGCTCGGCAAGATCGGCGTGGGCGACGGGGACGTTGCGCTCATGACCGTAGGCCCCGACAGGGTGACATCCCCGGCTCTCGACCGGGTGCGGCGGGAAGTCATCCGCCGTCTCGCTCCGCAGCCCACGATGGCTCACGCCTTCTGCTGGGTGGTGGACTTTCCGCTGTTCGAGCTTCACCTCGCCGCATCCTGAGGACCTGAGCAAACTCGACAGCGAGCCGTTCGCCTGCCGGGCGCTGCACTACGACGCGGTTTACAACGGCCACGAGCTCGGCTCCGGATCGATCCGCATCACCGATCCCGACGTCCAGCGCACCGTATTCCGGCATCTCGGTCTGTCGCCCGACGAAATCGAGGCCCGCTTCGGCTTCCTGCTGAACGGGCTGGCCGCCGGCGCTCCGCCCCACGGTGGCTTTGCCATCGGATTCGACCGCACGGTCATGCTGATCGTGGGCGCGGGCTCGATGCGCGACGTCATCGCATTTCCCAAGACCACCGCCGCGCGCGCGCTGTTCGAGGGCGCGCCGGCGCCCGCGCGGCCCGAGGACCTGGCCGCACTCCACATCAAGGTGGTGCTCCCGCATGAGTGACGACGTCGTCCAGCGATTGTCCGTCGAAGGCGTCGATCCGCTGGCCCTGGCCGGCGTGAACGACGCGAATCTCCTCGAGCTCTCGCGCCGGCTGGGTGTGCGCGTCTCGCTGCGCGGCGACAGCCTTTCGCTCGCCGGACCCGCGACCGCAATCGAGCGCGCCGGCCAGGTGGCACAGGCGCTGATCGACCTCGCCCGCATGGGCGAGAACCTGGACATCCACGACGTGGAACGCCTGATCTCCGACGAGGCGCACGGCGAGCTCGGCAAACCGGGTGCTCCGCCCGATCCGGTGAAGATCATCCTACCGGGTCTGCGCCGGGTGATTCAGCCCAAGACGAACGGGCAACGCGAGTATCTCCGGTCGATCGCCGAGCACGACATCGTGATCGGGATCGGCCCGGCGGGCACCGGGAAGACCTACCTCGCGGTGGCGGCGGCGGTGGACGCGCTGGCGCGCAAGCGCGTGCGCCGGATCGTGCTCGCCCGGCCCGCCGTCGAGGCCGGTGAAAACCTCGGCTTCCTGCCCGGCGACCTGCAGGAAAAAGTGGACCCCTATCTCCGGCCGCTGTATGACGCGCTCGAGGACATGATGCCGCGCGAGCGCGTGCAGAAGGCGCTCGAGACGCGGATCATCGAGATTGCGCCGCTTGCGTACATGCGCGGGCGCACGCTGAGCGATGCGTTCGTGATTCTCGACGAAGCCCAGAACGCGACCGGAATGCAGATGAAGATGTTCCTGACCAGGCTGGGCGTAAACTCGCGCGCCGTGATCACGGGCGACAAGACGCAAATCGATCTCCCGAACCGCGAGGACTCGGGCCTGTTGCAGGTCGAGCGGATTCTGCCGGGAATCGAGGGGATCGGCTTCGTCTATCTCGATGAGGGCGACGTGGTGCGTCACCGCCTGGTGCGCGACATCATTCGCGCCTACGCCGAAGACGCGCAGGGTTGAGATGAAGCTCCCGACGCAGGAGAAGGTGCGCTATCACCTGGTCCGCTGGGCCTGGGTGCCGGCGCTCGCGCTCGTGGTGCATCTCGCGTTCCCGACGAGCGCGGCCGACGTCGCGCCGCTGCTCGAGCCCGGCGCGCGCGCCGACAAGGAAATCGTCGCGCCGTTCAACTTCGTGGTCAACAAGTCGGAAGACGAGCTGCAGCGCGAAGCTGAAGAGCTTGCGGCCTCGGCCAAGCCCATTTACGAGTTCCGCCAACACGCCTATGACAGCGCCGCGACGACGATGGCGGCGTTCTTCAGCGTCGTGGATGCCGCGACCGACGAGGGACCGCAGGCCGTGATCCGGGCGGCCGCGCAGTTCGGCGTTCCGATGTCGTTGCAGGAGGCGGCGTATCTGTCCAAGGGCGGCAAGCGCCACGCGCTGCAACAGGCGCTCGAGAAGCTGTTCGACCGCACGCTCGCGCAGGGCGTCACGGGCCCCGGCATTCTGCAGGGCGAGCAGTCCCGTGAGCTGATCGTGCGTCGCGGCTCGACCGAATCGTCGGTGCAGCGCGACCAGGTGCTCTCGTTCGCGCAGTACCTGAACCGTGCCAAGCAGCTGCATCCGGATCCCAGCTCGAGCGTCGGCGACGTGCTGTACCTGAAACTGGTGCGGCAATTCTTCCGCGCGACGCTGGCGCCCAACCTTCCGGAAACCCTCCGGCGACGGAACGAGCTGCGGGGCAGCGTCGATCCCAGCAAGTACATCGTACGCGCCGGCGACCGGATCGTCGCGGCGAACGAGATCGTCACCAACGAGGCGCACGAGCGGCTCGTCACGCTGCATCAGGAGCTGCTGCGGCGCGGCGCCGCCACCACGTATTCGATCCGCGGAGTGATCGGACCGCTGCTCCGCGATTCCCTGATCGTCGCGATCTTCTGGGTGCTGATGGTCTTCTACCGACGCGAGACCTACCGCGACTTGCGCCAGGTCGGTCTGATCGGCGGCCTGTTTGCGCTCCTGCTCGTCCAAGCCGGTCTCATCGCGCGTTCGTATCCGGCCCACCCCGAGATCATCTTCCTGCCCTTCATGGCCATGATGATGACGGTGCTGTTCAACGGCCGCGTCTCGATGATCGCGGCCATGATCCTCGCGGTCGTCGTCGGTCTGCAGCCGGTATTCCACGACGTCCCCGCGACTTTCTTGTGTGTCGTGGGCGGTGTAACCGCCGCGCTGTCGGTCAAAACCCTGCGCAGCCGGAGCAACTTCTACGCACCGGTGCTCATCATCGCCGCAGGCTATCTCGCGGGCGCGCTCGCGCTGGGGCTCGCGAGCGGCTGGCCCATCGAGGAAATTGGTCTCCGCGGCCTGCTCGGCGCCGTGAATGGTCTCGTCTCGGCGGGCCTCACCTTCTTCCTGCTGCCCGTCGCGGAGTCGGCCACGCATATCACCACCGACCTCACGCTGCTCGAGCTGTCCGACCCGAGCCGGCCGTTGCTGCGCCGTCTTTCGCTCGAGGCGCCAGGGACCTATGCGCACAGCGTCGCCATGGCCAATCTCGTCGAGGCGGCCTGCAATCGGATCGGCGCAAACGGTCTGTTGGGCCGCGTCGGCTGCTATTACCACGACATCGGCAAGGTGAAAAACCCGCAGTACTTCGTGGAAAACCAGATCCCGGGCAATAATCCCCACGACCGGCTGAAGCCGCTCCAGTCGGCGCAGATCATCAAGGCCCACGTCACCGACGGCCTCGCGCTCGCGGCGGAAGCCGACCTTCCAGATGCCGTCGCGGCGTTCATCCCCGAGCACCACGGGACGACGGAGATCAATTACTTCCTCGACAAAGCGAAAAAGTCGGACCCTGGGCAGATCCGTAATCCCGACGACTTCGTCTATCCCGGCCCCAAGCCCCGGTCGATGGAGACCGCGATCTCGATGATCGCCGATTCAGTCGAAGCGGCGCTGCGCGTGCTCGAGGACCTCACGCCGCAGAAGATCGAAGAGGCCATCGAGCACATCGTCCGCACCAAGGTCAATGCCGGGCAGCTGGATGAGGCTCCTCTGACGCTCCAGCAGATCGAGCAGGTGAAAGCGGCGTTCCTGGTGGTCTTGAGCGGCATGTACCACAACCGGATCGACTACCCGGAGTCGACGGGCGGCATCAGTGCGGCGTGGCAGCCTCCCCCTCACGAAGCCGCGCGAACCTCGCGCTGACGTGCTGATGGGCGTCGCCCGGCGGGTGTTGGCCTGGGAGCGCGCACCGGCGGGGTCGCGGGTGGAGATCACGCTCCTGTCCGCGGCGGCGATGCGGCGTCTCAACCGGCGCGCAACGGGACGCCGCGGGCTGACCGACGTCATCGCGTATGCGCTGCCGCAGCCGGATGGTCGCCTGGTTGGAGACGTGTACATCTGCCCGGCGGCCGCGGCGCGCGTAGCGCGCAATGGCGTGGGGATGAATGAGGAGTTGATGCGACTGGCGGTCCACGGAACACTGCACGTGCTCGGCTACGATCATCCCGAAAGCGCACGGCGTACACGCTCCGCCATGTGGCGGTTGCAGGAGCGCTACGTCCAGCGACTCGTTCGTTCTCGCCGATGATCACCGCCGCCGCGCTCCAGTTCACCGGCCTCCTGGTCGCGCTCGCCGCCGGCGTATGGGCCGCGCTGCTCGCACTGGCCGAGGAAGCCGCCGTGGGCGAAGCGCTGCACACCCTCGGCGACGCGCCGCCGATCGCCGCCGAGCGGCGGGTTCCGCTCCATCGCGCGCTGCACGTCGCGCGGTTGGCGCTGCTCGTGTTGGGCGCGGTGGCGGCGTCGAATGTGGTCGCCTGGTGGACGCGGCCGTGGCTGGAGGCGCTGGCCACGCTCGTGGTGGGCACGCTGCTGCTGTTCATCGTCGGCGACGCGCTGCCGCGCAGCGTGGCCCGGATCGCGCCCGAATTGTCCGACTCTGCTCTCCCGCTCGCCCGCCGGACGCTCGCACCGTTCGGTCCGTTGCTCTGGCTCCTGGCCTGGGCCGACCGCGGCCTGCACGCGATCGTCGAGACCCCGCGGCCGCTGCAACCCGACCTCGGTATCGCCCAGCGCGACATGCTCCTGGGCGTCTTTACGCTCGCCGACACGACCGTGGACGAGGTCATGACCCCGCGTCTCGATATGAGCGGCATCGACATCTCGGCGTCGACCGAGGAAGTCCTCGACGCGTTCCGGCAGAGCCAGCACACGCGGCTTCCCGTGGTGGACGGAACGCCCGATAACGTGGCCGGCGTGGTATTCGGGAAGGACTTCGTCCCGATCGCGATGGGATTGGCGGAGCCGGGGATTCGCTGGCAGACGCTGATCCGGCCGGCCGCCTTCGTGCCGGAGACCAAGACGCTCGACAACCAGCTGCGCGACTTCCAGGGCACCCCGGCGCACATCGCGATCGTCGTCGACGAGTTCGGCGGCACGTCAGGGCTCATCACCCGCGAAGACATCCTCGAAGAGATCGTGGGTGAGATCCGCGACGAGCATGACGCCGAGACCACCCCCGCGATCCGGCAAGATGGCGCACGGTTCTGGGTGGATGGGCGCGCCAGTCTGGACGAGCTGTCCGCGGCACTGGGGACGACGATCGCGCACGCCGAGGTCTCGACGGTGGGAGGGTTGGTGTATTCGGTGCTGGGACGCGTGCCGCGGCCGGGCGACGAGCTGACGCTGGACGGCTTTCGAGTCGTGGTCGAGCACGTTGACCAGCGGCGCGTCACGCAGGTTTCCTTCGAGAAAGCATGAACGTCGCATTGGCGGTGTTGCTTCTGGGACTCGTGGTCGCCGGCGTGTCGGCGGCGATTGGTGTCGCCGCCGCCACCGTCAGCCAGCACGAGCTGACGCGCTGGGTGGCATACAAGCTGCGCGGGTCGGCGGCCACGGTGAACGTGCTCCAGAACCCCGGCCGCACCCTGGCAACGGCCAACATGCTCACGACCCTCGGCGTGCTGCTCGCCGCCGGCGCCATCCCGGCGTTGCTCGCGGCAACGACGCCCACCTTCCTGGGAATTTTCACCATCACCGTCGGCGTGCCGCTGTTCATCGGCGCTGCGTATCTCGTGCCGCGCGTGCTGGGCCGCCGCTGGGCGGAGCCGCTCGTCGGACGGGCGGTGCCGATGCTGGACAGGTTCGGCGTCGTGCTGTCCCCCTTCATCCCCCGGCGCGAAGGCTCGACCCGGACCACCCTCGCGGCGCTGCTGACGAGCGCCGACACCGACGCATTGGCCAGTACCGATGAGATGGCGGTCGTCTCGGGTGTGCTCGCCTTTGCGGATCGTCCCGTTCGCGAGCTGATGACGCCGCGCACCGCCATCGTCGCGTTTCCCGAAGGGATTCTCACTGCGGAAGCAGCCCATGTGCTCCAGCAGTCGGGTTACAGTCGCTATCCGGTGTATCGCGGCTCGCTCGACGAGGTGGTCGGCGTCGCGCACACCCTCGACCTGCTGGGTCGCCAACCGGAGGATCCGATTCTGGTGCGACCAACGCTCACCGTCCCGGGGACGATCCGGGCTGCCGACTTGATGCTGGAAATGCAGCGCGGCGGGCGGCACCTGGCAGTCGTGCTGGATGAATTCGGGGGTACGGCGGGGCTGGTGACCTTCGAGGACCTGCTCAACGATCTCGTCAGCGAGCTGTTCGAGCCCTCCGCGGCCCCGGCCGACGTCACCCATGTCGTCGAAGTCGAAGGGAGCACACTCACGAGCGAGCTCGCGGCAAAGCTGGGGGTGGCGGTGGAGCAGGGGGCCAGCAGCGCTCAAACCGTGGGCGGGCTGCTGATTCAGGCTCTGGGCCGCATCCCGCGCGCGGGAGAGCGCTTCACCTTCAAGGGGCTCGAGTTCGACATCCTCGCGGCGACCGCGACCCGCGTCGAACGCGTGGCGGTGCGGCCCGGACCCGTACGCACGATCGCGCTGGGCGGTCCCGCGTGACGATGCCCGAAGCCCCGGATCTCCGGCTCGACGAGCTGAAGGAGCTGGCCGAACAGGACGACCTGCACGCGTTTCTCGCGCGCGCGAAGAATGTCCATCCCTCCGACCTGGCCGACGTGTTGTCGGCGCTGGACGAGGGGGCGCGCGTCCGGGTCATTTCCGAGCTGCCGACCGACGTCGCGTCGAGCGTGCTCGCCGAAATGGAGGCGGCCGAGCATCCGGAAGAGCTGCTGCTCGCCGTCGGCCCGGAATACGCTGCCGAGCTGGTCGAGGAGCTGCCCACGGACGACGCCGCGGACCTCGTGGCGGAGCTGCCGGCGGGCGATCGCCAAGCCGTGCTGGAGGAGATCACCGACCGCGCGGATGTCGAGAAGCTGCTCAACTATCCGGAGGACTCCGCCGGCGGCCTGATGACAACGGCGGTGGTCAGTGTGCGCGATGACGCCACGGTCGCCGAAGCCATCGAAGCCATTCGCCGCCAGAGCGATGAGGACGAGAGCCAACTGTACCAGGTCTACGCCGCGGACATCCAGGGATACCTGCGCGGGATCGTGCCCGTCGCGCGGCTGATTGTGTCGTCTCCGACCAAACTGGTGCGCGACGTCATGGAGGACCCGATCGTCCAGGTGCAGCCCGAGCAGGATCAGGAAGAGGTCGCCCGGCTCATGGCGCGCTACAACGTCGCGGCCGTGCCGGTCGTCGATGCCAACGGACGCCTGCTGGGCCGGATCACGTTCGACGACGTCGTGGACGTGGTCGAGGCGGAAATGACCGAAGACCTCCTCAAGTTCGGCGGCATGGAGGCCCTCGATGCACCCTACCTGAAGGTCGCGTTCGGCCGGATGGTGCGAAAGCGGGCGGGATGGTTGGCGGCCCTGTTCCTGGGCGAAATGCTCACCGCCACCGCGATGGCATTCTTCCAGGAAGAGATCGCGAAAGCCGTCATCCTCGCGCTCTTCGTTCCCCTGATCATCTCGAGCGGCGGCAATTCCGGCTCCCAGGCGTCGACCCTCGTGATCCGCGCGATGGCGCTGGGCGAAGTCACGTTGCGCGACTGGTGGCGCGTGATCCGGCGCGAACTTGGCACCGGGCTGGTCCTCGGCATGGTCCTCGGCGCGATCGGCTTCCTGCGAATCACGCTGTGGCACGCCATCACCGGCATTTACGGCGAGCACTACCTGCTCGTGGCGATGACCGTGTTCGCCAGCCTGATCGGTGTGGTGACATTTGGCACGATCACGGGCTCGCTGTTGCCGTTCATTCTTCGCAAACTCGGCTTCGACCCCGCGAGCGCGTCCGCGCCGTTCGTCGCGACGCTGGTGGACGTCACCGGACTGATCATCTACTTCAGCGTCGCCAGTGTGATTCTGCGCGGAACCCTCCTGTGACGGCCACGCCGCCGTTATCCTTAGATATGCGACTCGACGCGGTGCTCGACGGCCTGACGCGCGGCGATACCGCGGCGCTCGCCCGGGCGATCAGCCTGGTGGAGAACCAGCGCGAGGGGTTCGAGAAGGTTCTGGCGGCACTGCACGGCAAAGTCGGGAAACCCGGCTCACACCGCATCGGCATTACCGGACCGCCCGGAGCGGGGAAGAGCACGCTCACGGAGCAATTGGTGCGCGCCTACCGCGAGCGCGGACTCAAGGTTGCCGTCATCGCCGTCGATCCCACCAGTCCGTTCACGGGCGGCGCGTTGCTGGGCGACCGCATCCGGATGGAATCGGTGAGCCTCGATCCGGGCGTCTTTATTCGCTCGATGGCGACCCGCGGCGCGCAGGGCGGCCTCGCCACGACCACCGAAGAGGTGGCCGATGTGCTCGAGGCATTCGGCTTCGACCGGATCCTCATCGAAACGGTCGGCGTCGGACAAACGGAGCTCGACGTGGCTGCCACCGCCGAGACGACGGTGCTGGTCCTCGTCCCGGAATCGGGGGACGGCATCCAGACGCTGAAAGCAGGCGTCATGGAGATCGCCGAGCTTTACGTGATCAACAAGAGCGATCGCCCTGGGGCCGACAAACTGCGCCAGGAGGTCGAGGTGATGCTCGGCATCCGGCGCGGGAATGCGTTCGCGCATATCACGCCGCACCATAACCCAAGAGCGGCGAAGGGCGGCGGAGGGCGGCGAGCTGAGGCGGCGGCGAAGGGTAATGACTGGGAAGCGCCCGTGCTGACCACGGTCGCCTCAAAGGGGGACGGAATTCCTGCGCTCGTCGATGCCCTCGATCGCCATCACGCGTTTCTCATATCATCCGGCAAGCTCGAGGAGCGCCGCAAGCACCGTCTCGCAGCCCGCACCCGCGCGGTCGTGAACCGGGCGATCCGCCAGTGGGTATGGGATGAAACGGATGCCGAACAGCTGTTGGCCCGCCGGCTCGACGACGTCGCGGCAGGCACGCGCAGTCCCTACGACGTGGCCGCGGAAGTTCTGGCCCAGGTGAGGAACGGCAAATGACCATCGAGAAAAAGCCCGTGTACACCGCGGCTGATCTCAACGGCTTCGACGTTGAGAAGCAGCTCGGTCGCGCCGGCGAATATCCATTTACCCGCGGCATTCACCCGACGATGTATCGCGGCAGACTGTGGACGATGCGGCAGTTCGCCGGCTTTGGCAGCGCGACCGATACCAACCGGCGCTACAAGTTCCTGCTCGAGCACGGCCAGACCGGTCTCTCCGTCGCGTTCGACTTCCCGACGCTCATGGGCTACGACTCCGACCATCCTCGCTCCGAAGGCGAAGTCGGGAAGTGCGGCGTGGCGATCTCGTCCCTGGCCGACATGGAGACGCTGTTCGACGGCATTCCGCTCGATCAGGTGTCGACCTCGATGACGATCAACGGTCCTGCCGCGATTCTCTTCTGTTTTTATGTCGCAGCCGCCGAGAAGCAGGGCGTGCCGATCGCCAAACTGCGGGGCACGGTACAGAACGACATTCTGAAGGAGTACATGGCGCAGCACGCCTGGGTGTATCCGGTCGAGCCCGCGCTGAAGGTGATCGTGGACATGTTCGAGTGGGGTTCGCAGCACACGCCGCTCTGGAACACCATTTCGATCTCCGGCTATCACATTCGGGAGGCCGGCGCCACGGCGGCGCAGGAGCTGGCGTTCACCCTCGCGAACGGGTTCACCTACGTGGAGCGCGGGATCGCACGCGGACTCGACATCGACACCTTTGCCGCGCGCCTTTCCTTCTTCTGGGACATCCACAACGACTTCTTCGAGGAAATCGCCAAGCTGCGCGCCGCGCGGCGCATCTGGGCGCGGCACATGCGCGAGCGCTACAAGGCCAAACAGGCGCGCTCCTGGATGATGCGCTTCCACAGCCAGACCGCCGGCGTGACGCTCACGGCGCAGCAGCCGCTCAACAACATCGTGCGGGTCGCCTATCAGGCGCTTGCGGCGGTGCTGGGCGGCACGCAGTCCCTGCACACCAACTCGCTCGACGAGACGCTCGCCCTTCCTACGGAACAGTCGGTGCAAGTCGCCCTGCGCACCCAGCAGATCCTGGCGCACGAGACCGGCATCGCCGAGGTGATCGACCCGCTGGGCGGGTCGTATTACATCGAAGCGCTCACCGACCAGTTGGAGCGCGAGGCCGAGGCGTTGTTTGCGGAGATCCACTCGATCGGCGGCGTCGTTCGAGGGATCGAGAGCGGATGGTTCCAGCGGCAGATCGCCCAATCGGCCGCGGGCTTCCAGCGTCAGGTGGAGCGCGCCGAGAAAGTGATCGTCGGCGTCAACGAGTTCCTGTCGGACGATGATCACCCGGTCGAAATCCTGAAAGTGTCCAACGACGCCGAGGACGATCAGCGCCGCCGGCTCGGGCGACTTCGGGCCGAGCGGGACAACGCGGTCGTCGAGCGCCATCTCGAGGCGCTGCGCCGGGCCGCGGAGTCCGATCACAACGTCATTGGTCCGATGCTCGATTGCGCCAGGGCCTATGCCACGCTGTACGAAATCCGTCACGCCCTCGAGCGCGTCTGGGGAGCCTATCGCGAGCCGGTGTTCTTCTAGATCATGAGCGCACTCCCGGCAGCAATCACCGAACGGGACGCCCGGGCCGCGATTGCCCGGCTCGCGTCGATCGAGCCCGGTCGCCACTGGGTGGTCACATGCTACCTGAAGCTCGAGCCGCGCGATCGCACGCGCGGCAAGTATCTGATCAAGATGAAGAATCGCGTGCGTGAGCGCGAAGGCGCGTTGGCGCGGCAGGCGCTCTCGCATGAAGACCGCGAGGCGATCGCGGCCAGCCTGCGGCAGGTACTCGACTACCTCGAGGAACCGAACCACCTGCCCCGTGCGCGCGCCGTCGCGATCGTCGCGTCGCCCGAGCTGGGATTGTTCGAGGTCCTGCCGCTGCCTCATGTGCATCGGTCCCGCCTTGCCGTCGACCACCAGCCGCTCGTGCGTGAGCTCCTCGGCCTCGAGGAAGAGTTCGGAACGATTCTCGCCGTTGTCTACGACCGCACCGCGGCCCGCTTTTTCGACGTTACGGCGTACGACTGCGTCGAGCGCCCGGGGCTGCCCGCCATCGATGCGTCGCGCGCCGGGAAATTCCACGGTGGGACGCAACGGCCGGTCATCGGTGCGGCGCAGGGCAGCCGAGGCGGCAGTATCGGCGAATTCAATTATCACAACCGGATCCGCGCCGAAAAGCAGCGGCTCTACGCGCTCATCGCCGATCGGGTGTTCCAGATCAACCGCGAAAAGCCGCTCAGCGGCATCGTGCTGGGCAGCATCGGTGTGGACGCGGGCGCCGTCATCCCGCACCTTCACACCTATGTGCACGATCTGGTGTTCGGCGTGGTGAAGCTCAGTCCCAGGAAGACCACCCCTGCCGAGGTGCGCGATGCAACCCTCCTCCTGCGCGAGGAGCGCGAGCGCGCCTGGGAGCGGGCGCACGCGGACGCGGTGAAGGACGGCGCGCCACGGGGCTGGGCGGTGAACGGCGTGGAGGCCACGTTCAAGGCGCTCGGGCGCGGCCAGGTCCGGACGCTGCTCGCGGACGGGCACGATGATGACCCTCGCATCGATGAAGCTGTAGAAGACGCGTTGGCGCAACGGGCGCAGGTCGATGTCCTCTACGACGACAAAGCTCGCCGCGTCGTGGATGGCCTGGCGGCGCTGCTGCGCTTCCGCGCCTGATGCCGAAACGTTCTCGTCCGATCCGCATTCTCGTCGCGAAGCCGGGGCTCGACGGACATGATCGCGGCGCGAAGGTCGTGGCCGCGGCGCTGCGCGATTCCGGCATGGAAGTCATCTACACGGGACTGCATCAGACGCCGGAGATGATCGCGCAGGCCGCGATTCAGGAAGACGTGGACGTCGTCGGCCTCTCGATTCTTTCGGGCGCCCACATGACGTTGTTTCCGCGCGTACGCAAGCTGCTCGACGCCGCGGGCCGTAGGGAAGTGCTCCTGACCGGCGGCGGCATCATTCCGCCCGAAGATATGGCGGCGCTCGAAGCGCAGGGCACGGGCAAGCTGTTCGGCCCCGGCACGCCGACGTCCGATCTGATCAGATACATCCAGGATTGGGCGGCGGAGCACGTCGCCGCGTGAGTCCTGCACCCCGACTCAAGAGCCTCACCGACGAATACGGTAAGCTCCGCGCGCGCCTGGAGCAGGGCGGCGGCGCGGAGCGAATCAAACGACAGCACGACCAGGGGAAGCTGACGGCACGCGAGCGGATTCGCGCGCTGCTCGATCAGGACGGCCTATGGGTCGAGATCGGGCTCCTGGTGGCCTACGATCAATACGACGCGCAGGCGCCGGCAGCCGGCGTCGTGACGGGACTCGGCCGCGTGGGTGGCCGCCCCGTCGTGGTCGTCGCCAACGACGCCACGGTCAAAGCCGGGTCGTGGTGGCCGGAAACGATCAAGAAGATCTTGCGCGCCCAGGAGATCGCGATGCGCCAGCGCATCCCGATCGTCTACCTCGTCGATTCGGCGGGCGTGAATCTCCCGTATCAAGACGGCGTCTTCCCGGGTCAGTATGGTGCGGCCCGGATCTTCTACTACAACTCGATCATGCGGCGCTATCTGAAGGTGCCGCAGATCGCCGCGGTCATGGGACCGTGCATCGCCGGGGGCGCGTACCTGCCGGCGTTGTCGGACGTGATCTTCATGGTGGAGGGGACGTCGTTCATGGGCTTGGGCGGTCCCAACCTCGTCAAGGGCGCGACGGGTCAGGTAGTCGACGCGGAGACGCTGGGCGGCGCGGCGACGCACACCGCGATCAGTGCGGTCGCCCATTACCGCGCCAAAGACGACCAGGAATGTCTGAGCCGCATCCGCGAGTACATCGGCCGCCTGCCACACACAGGGTCGGCGCGGCGTACGTACCCCGCCCCCAAGCGTGACACCAAAGCGCTCTACGACCTGATCCCGGTCGACCATAGGATGAGTTACGATGTCCGCGCGCTGTTTGAGTGCCTGCTCGATGCCGGACGGCTCGACGAGTTCCAGCCCGATATCGGTCCCGAGATGATCTGCGGCCATGGCGCCATCGAGGGCCGGCAGGTGGCGGTGATCGCCAACTCGCGCGGTGTGATCAAGGGCAAGCAGAAGAACGCCACACCCCGGATCGGCGGCATCATCTATACGGAAAGCGCCGAGAAGGTGGCGTACTTCATCGAGAACGCGGACCGCGAGCGCGTGCCACTGCTGTTCATTCAGGACGTATCGGGCTTCATGGTGGGGACGGAGGCCGAGCACACGGGTATCATTCGAGCGGGCGCGCGGTTTGTGGAAGCCATGGCGACCGCAACCATTCCCAAGCTTGTGCTCACGATAAATCACGCCTCAGGCGCCGGCTACTACGCGATGGCGGGACAGGGATTCGATCCGGACTTCATTGTCTCCTGGCCGACCGGCCGCATGGGCGTGATGGAAGGAGAATCCGCGGTGCAGGCGGTATATGGCGCGGATGCCGCGACACCTGCCAACGCCGCCGCGGTCGACGCGATGCGCGCGGATTACGAGCACCAGCTCGACGCGAAATTTGCCGGCGCCCGCGGTTTTGTCGATGCGATTCTGACGCCCGAAGAGACGCGCGACACACTGGCGTTTCTGCTCGAGGTGTCCACCGAATTCACCGGCCCGCACCTGGGGGCCTTTACTGTGCCGAGCTGCTCGTGACGCGTATGCCGTTCGTTCTCGCTTTTGCCCTCGCTGCCGCCTGCGCTTCCAGCAAGGGCATGACCAAACCGACCGCGGTCTCTCCTAAGCCTGCGAATCCCGCGCCTGCTCCGTCGGTCCAAACCGCACCCGCTCCGGCGGATGGCAGTCGCGCGGAGCCGGCCGTCGATCCGGCCGCCGCCTTCATGCTTGGCCTGATGCCGCTCAAGAGCACCGGCGTGGACGTCTTCCGCGCGCTGCATCCGACGTACGACGGGCGTGGGG
>QHUB01000083.1 GCA_003221035.1 Gemmatimonadota bacterium | reverse complement strand
CGTGGCTGACGGGGGAAACGTTCGACCTGCGCCCTAGCTGTTAACTTCACCGTGAGTCTGAACGTCAGTATAGCCACATGCATTTCATCGCCTTATTCGCACTCGCGGTCCAGGTGCCGGCGCCCGCGCCCGCGCTCACGCCGCGCGACTCGGCCTTTCATGCGTTGAATCGTCTGGCGTATGGCGCCCGTCCCGGCGAGGCCGACTCGATCGCACGGTTCGGCGTGATGCG
>QHUB01000082.1 GCA_003221035.1 Gemmatimonadota bacterium | reverse complement strand
CCGATCGCTTTCTGCTGCCGTCCTATATAGAGGAAACAATCCGGCCAAACGCGCTGGGCCGCTTCGAGGACCTGCTGATTGCCACCGCGCAGAGTCCGGCGATGATGTTTTACCTCGACAATGCCCAGAGCGTCGCGCCGGGGTCTGAGCCTCCGTTCCGCAGAGCGGGGCTTGATCCCAGGCGGATGCCGAGCGGCATCAATGAGAATTACGCTCGCGAGCTGCTCGAGCTGCACACACTCGGCGTGGACGGCGGCTACACCCAGCAGGACGTGATCAATGTCGCCCGCATCTTCACGGGATGGAGCATCGAGCGCCCGGAACGGGGGGCGGGATTCGTCTTTCGCGACTGGGCGCACGATCGGGGCGACAAACAGGTGCTGGGCTACACGTTCAAGAGCGCCGGTCAGAACGAAGGCCTGCGCCTCTTGCGATTCCTTGCCCAACGTCCGGGAACGATGCATCACGTCAGCGCGAAGTTGTGCGCGCGCTTCGTTGCCGATGAGCCGCCGGATGGCTGCATCGACGCCGCGGTGGCGGCGTGGCAGCGGACCCGCGGCGACATTCGGGCCGTACTGCGCGCGATCTTCACCTCGCCCGATTTCTGGTCTGCTCGAGCCGTGAGGACGAAAGTCAAGACGCCGTTCGAGTTCGTGGTCAGCGCGGTGCGCGCCGCCGGTGTGGAGCCGGACAACACGCCGCAGCTGGCGCAGCTTGTCGCTCGGTTGGGAGAACCGCTGTACCAGCAGCCGGCCCCGACGGGGTATGCGGAGACCGAGGCTCACTGGGTAAACAGCGGCGCGCTGCTTGCGCGCATGAACGCGGCGGTGATGATCGCGAGGGAATGCACGAGCATCGCTCCAGCTGACAGCCACGCACAATTAGTCGACGAGATCAACCAACGCTTGCTCGGTGGATCCATGTCCACGCACACGCGGGATGTAATTCTCGAACAGCTGGCTGACATCAACGACCCCACGCAGGCGCGTGACCTCGCGCTTGGCCTCGCCCTGGGCGGGCCGGACTTCCAAAGACAATGACCATCTCGCGCAGAGTGTTCGTCAAATCCGGCGCGCTGGCGCTCGTGAGTCTCGGATTCGATCCATTGTTCTTGGGACGAGCCGCGTACGCCCTTCGCCGCCCCTTCGCCGCCTCCCGCCGCCCGGTTCTCGTCTGCCTCTTCCAGCGCGGCGCGGTCGACGGCCTGAACATGATCGTCCCGCACGGTGAGTCTGCCTATTATCAGGAGCGCCCGCGCATCGCCGTCCCACGGGAGGCGGTGGTCGATCTCGACGGGCACTTTGGCCTGCACCCGAGCCTCGCGCCGCTGAAATCGCTCTGGGACAACAAGAGTCTCGCGGCCATCCACGCGATCGGCTCACCGGATGGGACGCGCAGCCACTTCGACGCGCAGGACTACATGGAAACCGGCACGCCGGGTGTGAAGAGCACCGGTGACGGCTGGGCCAATCGATATTGCCAGCACGATCGCGAGCACACCCACACGCCATTTCGTGCGGTCGCATTTGGGCCGCAGCTGCCGCGGATTCTGGCCGGCACCGCGCCGTCGCTCGCGATCGACGATCTCCAGGCGTTCGGGCTGCGCGCGCCGCAGGAGGGTGCGCGCGACCGGCTGACTCGCGCGTTCGAGGAGCTATACGACGGCGCCGGCACCGGCTTGCTCGCGTCATCGTCGCGCGAGGGATTCGAGGCGGTGCAACTGCTCAAGCAGGCCGACCCAGCCCAGTATCGCCCCGCGAATGGCGCGGCTTATCCGCCGGGACGCTTGGGCAAGACACTGCTGCAGATCGCGCAGCTCATCAAATCGGATGTCGGGTTGGAGATCGCGTTCGCCGATTGCAGCGGCTGGGATACGCATGTGAATCAGGGATCGAATGAAGGCCAACTCGCGGCGAGGCTCCGCGAGCTCGGCGGCGCGCTCGCCGCATTCACTCAGGATCTCGGCGAGCGCATGCGCGACGTCGTGGTGCTGACGATGTCGGAATTCGGGCGGACGATTCGCGAGAACGGCAACAGCGGGACCGATCACGGTCATGCCACGGCCATGCTGGTCCTCGGTGGATCGGTCAACGGCGGCCGCGTGCTCGGCCGCTGGCCGGGGCTCGGCATGGAGCAGCGCTTCGAAGGACGCGACGTCGCCGTCACTACCGATTTTCGCGACTTGTTCGGCGAAATCCTGGGGCGGCACCTCGGCGCGACGGATCTGAGCGCGATCTTCCCCGGCTACACACCGGCTCCGTCGCGCTTCGTTGGAGCGATTCGCGTCTAGGCGTTCGCGGCTTTGTCCAACCGGATGATGCCGTCCGACGCACCATCGCGAATCGTCAGCCAGTCCGTCCGCACGCGGTCCCATTCCTGAATCACGAGCCCCTGATCCTCAAACAGCGCGCGAATCTGGCTTGGCCTGAATCCGGCGAGCTCCTCGAGAATCGGCACCAGCACCGATAGTGCATCGTCGCTGATCACCGTCCGCTTCGCGATCTGTGCGATTTCGCGCGCCTCGGACGCGGCAATCGTGAATCCCTCACCGCGGTTCACATGCAGCATGACCGGGATGTCCGACTGTCCGTCGCCGACGTAGACCACCTGGTCACGCGGGATGCTATGACGAGCGCGGATCTCTTCGACCGCGGCCACCTTGCCGTATCCTGCCGCCACCCGCGTCAGCGAGCCGATCTGCCCGTTGCCTTCCTGGAACTGGAAGCGGGTGCCCACAACATGATCCGCCGGCACGATGCCTTCGAGCGCCGAGAGCACGACTTCTTCCGGCGCGGCGGAGATGACGTAGAAGTCGAAGCGGTGGCCGTCGATCCCCTGCGACAACAGACGCGCGAGCAGCTCGACATTGCGCTTGAGACGCACGCGCTTGCCGACCTCGAGCAGATCGTTGCGAGTGACGCGCCGGAAATCGGGATCGTGCGCGAGCAGATACGCCAGCTCGGCGCCCTGCTGCACGAGATTGAGCCGGGACAGCGCGGCGACGCGCTCGCCAAACCGGTCGATGCCCAGCATCTCGCTCAGCACGATGCCGGAATCGTTGAAGCTCAACGTCTGATCGAAGTCACTCGCCAGCAGGTAATGCCGCTTCATTCCAACTCCCTTCGTTGACGGCTGCGCAACAAAAAGGCCCGCTCCATCGTGGGGCGGGCCGCTCCGTGCGTGTGCGATCTTGTCGATCGCGCTAACTGGCGCCCCCGCCCCCGCCCCCCGACTCCCCCGGAAGGTTCTTCCCGGTGTGGAGCGAATTGTGATTGCAGGCGCAAATCATCATGGTCGGCAAGCTACAGAGTCGATGCCATGCGGGTCAACTGTTGCAGCGTCACAACCGCGTCACAGCGCAACTTACGCGGTTTCCGTTGCGGTAATGGACAACTCCAGGCGCTCCGCTTTCCGCACCACGGCGATGGTCGCGGCGGCACCGATGCGATCGCCGGTGAGCAGGCGGTGCAGATCGTCGATACCGTGGACCGGCTGCGCATCGAACGCGACGATGATATCGCCAGGTTGCACACCGGCACGCGCGGCCGGGCTGCCGCTCTCCACCGTCGTCACCAGCACACCGCTCGGCTGAATGAGACGATGCGCGCGCACCGCGAGGCGTGGTAGCGACACATTTTGTCCACCGACACCGATGCGCGCGCGCCGCACATGTCCGAATGCGATCAGTTGTCCCACGACAAGTTTCACGGTGTTCACCGCGACGGCAAAGCAGATCCCCTGCGCGGGAAGAATGACAGCGGTGTTCACGCCGACCACATGACCGCGCGAATCGAGCAGCGGCCCGCCGGAGTTGCCGGGGTTGAGTGCCGCATCCGTCTGGATGACGTTGTCGATCAACCGACCGGAAACCGATCTGAAAGACCGGCCGAGTGCACTGACCACGCCGGCGGTGACGGTGCTGTGAAATCCCAGGGGATTTCCGATGGCGATCACGACCTGGCCCACCCGCAGAGCGGCCGAGTCGCCGAGGGGAGCGACGGCCTGCGATGCGGCGTCCGTGCGCAGCACCGCCAGATCTGTTTCGGGATCATCACCGACCAGCTCGGCGCGCAGGCGGCGACCGTCCGGGAACGCTACCTCGGTCCTTGTAGCGCCATGCGCCACGTGGCTGTTGGTGAGGATGAATCCGTCGGGTGTGAAGACGAATCCGGAGCCCCCGCCCCCGCCCCCGCCTTGCCCCGCCGTCCGGCGACGATGGACTTCTACGCTTACGACGGCCGGAGCAACGCGCTCGACGACGCTACTGACGGCGCGTGAGTAGGCATCCAGCAGATCGGCATCGGCGACGGTATCAGCAGGCAGCGCGGAGGATGGGGAGTTGGCGGTCCGGCCCTCCCCTTCGCTGAGGATGAGATATGGGTTCATGCTCTTCAAAACACCACGTGGTTCCCCGCATCCCCTATATTCGAGCCCCCATGCGCGATGCGTTGCAGGCACTGTTGCGCGAAGCCAGCGACGCGCCCCGCGCCGCTGACTTCTGGCGCGCTGCCGCCGGAATCGTGAGCCGGTGGGCCGGCGGCGCGCGGCTGACCGTTGCCTACAAGGGCCTCAACGAGTCCGGCAATGTCGCCGCGGGGACCGACGACCGCTCGGGGCGCAGCATCAGCGCCGCATGGCGCGATGCCGACGGCCGGCACGTGGAGGCCACACTCGCCGGCGCGCCTCCCTCCCTTCCCGCCGCGGAGCTCGAAGCCGCGATCGAATACGCGTCCCGGCTCGCCGTCATGGTGGGTCGTCGCCCTGCGCTGGAGCGAGAGCGACGGCTGGGCAGCTTCGTCATCGAGCTCGCGCGCTGGCTGCTCGCGGCACCCGAAACGCATCTGTTGCTGCGGTACACGCTGGAAAGTCTGATGGAGCTGGTCGAGGCGCAGGGCGCGTTCGTCGCGCTGAAAGAGCCCGACGGCCAGAACCTGCGCGTCTCGCCCGCGCTGGGTGAAGCGGCAACCGTCAACGGATTGGTGCTGGCGATGGAGGCAAGCACGACCGGGCGCGTCGTGCGTACCGGCGAGCCCGTGCTGACGGATGACCTGCGCACCGACGCCGACGCAAGCCCGATCGTCAATACCCTCGCGAAGGGCGCGCGATCGGCGCTCATCGCCCCGCTTCGCACCTCGCAGGGGACGGTCGGTGCGGTCGGCTTGATACGGTTTTCGAGCGCGGCACTGCCGGATCCGCCGCCGTTCACCTTGCAGGACCTGCACTATGTCTCGGCCGTCGGGGCGCACATCGCCGGCGGCATCGAACTGTCGGAAGCGGTCGCCGCCACGCGCGCCGCCGCCGATCGCGCACGCGCGATGGTCGACGCGAGCCCCTTGCCGATGGCGCTCGTCGACACCGCCGGCACGGTCCGGCAGGTCAACGAAGCGGCAGTGCAGGTGTTCGGCGTCGAATCGAAGGAGACGGCCATCGGGCGACACCTCGAAAAGCTCGGCCTCTCGCCCAGTGGGCTGACGGTGCGGCTGATGCTCGCGGGCCGGCAGGAAGGACAGCCCTGGCACGGCCGTGTCCTGATCACGCAGCGCAGCGGCGAGCGCCGCATCTGCGATTGCACGGTCACCGACCTGCGTGGCCTCGGCTCGCACGACCTGCTGGTGGCGCTCTATGACCGCACCGACGAGCTGCGCGCGCAGCGCGAGCTGATCGCGCGCGAGAAGCTGGCCACCGTCGGCGAGATCGCGAGCGGCGTCGCTCACGAGGTGAACAACCCGCTCGCGGCCATACGAATGGAAGCAGAGCTGCTGGGCCGCTCGACGACCGACCAGGAGGCCAGCACGGCGGCGGCAACGATCGTGCGCGAAGTGGATCGCGCCGCGCGGATCGTCCGCAGCCTGTTGCGGCTGGCGCGCCGCGCCGACGTCACGCCGGTACGGATTCAGCTCAACGAGCTCATCCGTGACGTCGCCGAAATCCGACAGCGCGTGCTGCGCGTGGACAACATCGAAGTCCGGACGCGCATGGATCAGGCCGCCGAGGCGGTGCTGGGGCTCGGTCAGGAGCTGCAGCAGGTCGTCATCAACCTCATGACCAACGCCGAGCACGCGGTGCGGGGTCGTCCCAACGCCGTCATCGAGCTCGCGACCCAGGCGCGTCACGACTGGGTGCGATTGACCGTGGAAGACTCGGGCCCGGGCGTGCCGGCCGCGGTCCGAAGCCGGATCTTCGATCCGTTTTTCACGACCAAGAGTCCCGACGAAGGATCCGGACTCGGCTTATCGATCTGTCAGCGAGTGGTCGCGGAAGTGGGAGGCCGGATCTGGCTGGAGGATTCCGAGACGCTCGGCGGCGCAAAGTTCGTGGTCGAGCTCCCCTCCGCGCCGGTCCGCGACGACGTTATCTACTAGGCTTCGATGATTTGGCGGCGGTAGAGCGCCAGCGCCGCCAGCCCGTAGATGCCAATGGCCAGGAGCAAAGCCCCGAGCGCCCAATGCGGGCCGAGCTGCCAGATTCCGGCCACGATGTAGCCCACACTGGCGACGAGCCCCAGAGCGACCACTTCTTTCCGCGCCATCAGAATCCCGAAGACATAGCCCCAGCTGAACCCCGCGAGTCCGAGGAAGATCACGGCATTGGGAATGATCTTGGTCGGATCGATCAGATTGAGTCCGCCCGCAAAGGCGCAGAACAAGCCGATCACGGTGTACGTTGCGAGGTGGAGCGCCAGCGGCAGGGGCAGCGTGCCCGTTCGGTTGGGGGTCATGACTACAAACTACGGTATCGGGTTTCTGGTGTCAGGTGCCTGGGGTTCTGACACCGGAAACCCGACACCAGACACCTAGATTTTAATCATGCAGGCCACTCGTACATACCTGGAACTCACGAGCCCCTCACAATTCAAGGGAGCATTCGGCGTTTTTCCAGACATCACGATTGCACGCGTACCGAATCCCTCGCCTGCGTTGTACCGCAGCTGCTATCGCACGGTCGGCGAAGCGTTTCACTGGTTCGACCGCTGGGACTGGACCGACGACGAGATCCGGGCGCATCTCGCTGATCCCGCCATTCAGCTGTTTGTGGCGCAGCGAGCGAGCAACAGTAACGACCGTCCGTTGGCGGGGTGGTACGAGCTCCGGCGCGTCGCGGAGGATGACTCGGTCGAGGTCGCCTACTTCGGGATCGTCGCCGCGGAATTTGGGCGGGGCTTCGGGAAGCATCTCTTGTCGAGCGCGGTGCGTGACGCCTGGGCACTGGGCCCCAAGCGGGTGTGGCTCCATACCTGCACGCTGGATCACCCCAACGCGCTGCCGAATTACCTGGCGCGTGGGTTCACGCCTTATCGTCAGGAAACGTACGAGGTAGATTCCGCACCGTGAACTTCCATTTCCAGCTCACGCGCAAGCGCAAGTTCATCATCGCCGCGATCTTGCTCGTCCCGATCCTGGTCTTCGCCCTGTACACGTGGTCCGCGATGAACTGGGCCTATTCCGAGGGCGAGCGCGCCGGGTTCGTGCAAAAGTTCTCGAAGAAGGGATGGCTGTGTAAGACATGGGAGGGCGAGTTGGCGATGGTGTCCATGCCCGGCACCAACCCCGAGAAATTCTATTTCACGGTACGAGACGACATGGTCGCGCAGCACATCAATGAGTCTTTGGGACGGCGCGTCGCGCTGACGTATGAGCAGCACAAGGGAATCCCCACGACCTGCTTTGGCGAGACCGAGTATTTCGTCGTAGCGGTCAAGGTCGTTCCGCAATGAGCGCGAACAGCTTCGGCAGCCGCGCCACCCTGAAGACGGGCGGCCGCTCGTACGAGATCTACCGGCTCGACGCGCTCGAGCGCCGCGGGTTACCCATCGCGCGACTTCCCTACTCGCTCAAGATCCTGCTCGAAAACCTGCTGCGGCGTGAAGACGGCAAAGTCGTCCAGGCCGGCGCTATCGAGAAGCTGGCACGCTGGGAGCCGATGAAGTTGCCGGACGAGGAGATCGCCTTCATGCCCGCGCGCGTGCTGCTGCAAGACTTCACCGGCGTCCCCGCCGTGGTGGATCTCGCCGCGATGCGCGACGCGATGGTCACGATGGGTGGCGACCCCAAGCGCGTGAACCCACTACTGCCCGCCGAGCTCGTCATCGACCACTCGGTGATCGTCGATGAATTCGGCACGCCCGGCGCATTCCAGGTGAACGCCGATCTCGAGTTTCAGCGCAATCGCGAGCGCTACGCGCTGCTGCGCTGGGCGCAGAAGGCGTTCACCGGCTTCAAGGTGGTACCGCCGGACACCGGCATTGTCCATCAAGTGAACCTCGAATACCTCGCGCGCGTGGTGTTCACCAACGAGTCCCAGGCCTACCCCGACACACTGGTCGGAACGGATTCGCACACCACGATGGTCAACGGCCTCGGCGTGGTCGGCTGGGGTGTCGGCGGGATCGAGGCCGAGGCTGCGATGCTGGGCCAGCCCGTCTCCATGCTCATTCCCCAGGTCATCGGGTTCCGGCTGAGCGGCCGGTTGACGGAAGGCGCGACCGCTACGGATCTGGTGCTCACGATCACGCAGCTGCTGCGGGCCAAAGGCGTGGTTGGAAAGTTCGTCGAGTTCTACGGTCCCGGCGTATCTACCTTGCCGCTCGCGGACCGCGCGACGATCGGAAACATGGCGCCCGAGTATGGCGCCACGATCGGCATCTTTCCCGTCGATCAGGAAACGCTGCGGTATCTGCAATTTACCGGCCGGCCCGCCGAGCACGTGCAGCTCGTTGAGGCCTACATGAAGGAGCAGGGTCTCTTTCACACGCCGGACGCGCCCGACCCGACGTATACCGACACGCTCGAGCTGAATCTCGCGACGGTCGAGCCGAGCATGGCGGGACCGCGCCGGCCGCAGGACCGCGTCGGATTGCGCGAAGTCCCGCGGAAGTTTGCCGAAGCGCTGCCGTCTCTGATGAAGCCCACGACGCCGCCCGCGGTCGTCGCCGCCGTCTCGGCTGGCGCCGCTCCCGTTGGCCGGTGGGAGGGAGAAGGCGGACAGGCAGGGCTCGCTCCACCCCGCCCGTCGCACGCCAACATCCGCATCGACGACATTGAGCACGTGTTGACACACGGGTCGGTCGTGATCGCGGCGATCACGAGCTGTACCAATACCTCCAACCCGTCGGTGATGATGGCCGCGGGGTTGATGGCCAAGAAGGCGGTCGAGCTCGGCCTGAACACCAAGCCGTGGGTCAAGACCAGCTTGGCGCCTGGATCGAAGGTGGTGACCGAATACCTCGAGCAGGCAGGGCTCATGAGGCCGCTCGAGAAACTGCGGTTCCACCTCGTGGGGTACGGCTGTACGACGTGCATCGGGAATTCGGGACCGCTGCCGGAAGCCGTCTCGAACGCGATCGCCGAATGCGAGCTCGTGGTCTGCTCGGTGCTGTCGGGCAATAGAAACTTTGAAGGACGCATTCAGCAGGAAGTGCGCGCCAACTATCTCGCCTCGCCGCCGCTCGTCGTCGCCTATGCGCTCGCGGGCCGCATCGACATCGACTTCCACAACGAGCCGCTGGGCATCGGGACGGACGGCCCGGTCTTTCTCCGCGAAATCTGGCCATCGGCCAAAGAGGTCGCCGACGTCATCGGCAAGTCGATTCAGTCGTCGATGTTCCGCAAGAGCTACGCGCAGGTCTTCGACGGCGACGAGCGCTGGCGTGGCCTCCCCGTCCCGGAGGGCGATCGCTTCGTCTGGGAGCCGAACTCCACGTATATCCGCCGCGCGCCCTACTTCGACGGCATGCCCGACGAGCCGGGACCGGTGCAGGATATTCGCGGTGCGCGCGCGCTGTGTCTCTTGAGCGACAGCATCACCACCGATCACATCTCCCCCGCGGGTTCGATTCGCAAGACGAGCCCGGCAGGCCAGTATCTCGTTCAGCACGGGGTCCAGCCGCCCGACTTCAACTCCTACGGGGCGCGGCGCGGCAATCACGAAGTCATGGTGCGCGGCACGTTCGCCAATGTGCGTCTGAAGAACCTCCTCGCACCGGGCACCGAAGGCCCGTTCACCGTGCATCTCCCCACTGCCGAGGCGATGACGATCTACGACGCTTCGCTCAAGTACGCCGCCGAAGGCGTACCGCTCATCGTGCTCGCGGGCAAAGAGTACGGGTCGGGTTCGTCACGCGACTGGGCGGCCAAGGGTCCGCGACTGCTCGGCATCCGTGCGGTGATCGCCGAAAGCTTCGAACGGATCCATCGCTCGAACCTGGTTGGCATGGGGATTTTGCCGCTCCAGTTTGCGCCGGGGAAGAACGCCGGCACGCTGGGCCTGACAGGGAAAGAGCGGTTCGATATTCCGGGACTCGCCGCCATGCCGAAGGAGCTGACGGTCACGGCGACGTCAGATGAAGGAAAAGTGACCGAGTTCGAGGTTCTGGTCCGGATCGACACGCCGCAGGAGCTGCACTACTACCAGCACGGCGGAATCCTCGAGTACGTGCTGCGCCAGATCGCGCGCTAAGTCTCTTTCAGGAAACTCTCGAGCTCGGGCGGCGGAATGGCACCCACGCGCCGCGATGCCTCTGTGCCGCCGCGGAACAGGATCAAGGTAGGAATGCCGCGAATGCCGAAACGCTGACCCGTGGCGGGGTTGCGATCGGTATCGAGCTTGAGCACCAGCATCTGGCCCGCGCGGCGGTGGGCGATGTCATCCAGCAGCGGCGCCATGATCTTGCACGGCCCGCACCAGTCGGCATAGAAGTCCACGAGCACCGGCACCGTCGTCTCGGTGATGATCTGGTCGAAGCTCGCGTCAGACGCCGCAACGGGCCGATCCAGCAGGATCGGCCGGCCGCAACTCCCGCACTTCGGGCGATCTGCCACCCGGTCCATATCCACGCGATTCAAGGTCGCACAGAACGGACAGGCGACGGTGGCAGTGGCGCGCGTGTCGGTCGTACTCATGTCGATGTACACGTAAACATCACGTCCATTCCCGCGCCAGCGGATGAAGAGGAGTTCACAGGGACTTCCCGCGCGATTCAGCGACGCCGTGAAAAATTGTCCGCATGAGCTCCCGCAATGTAGGATGGCGCGACGCAGGCGTCCGCGGCTTCATCGGCGGCGTCCTGTTGCTGAACTCCGCGGCACTGCAGGACCGGCCGCTCCTGGCGCTGGCAGTCGGCTTCATCGGTCTGATCTTCATCGGCACCGCGTTGTTTCGGACGTGCCCCGTGTATACCCTGCTGCACATCAATAGTGGTACCTGAAAAACCGGCGCCCCCGATGCACCTGCACCAGGGCCGTCGTGTGTTCGACCGCCTCATCACGCTTTCAGTTTCTTCCAAGCCCGACCTCGCGCTTGATCTCCTGCGGAAAGATCCAGCCCCCTCGCCTCACTCACGTCGGGCAACGAGGGGGCTGGCGCCGTCGGATTTCGCGTTCCTGAACCGGTTTTCACACGCCCGGTGAACATGCGGCCGGCGGCTTCCGATTGAGATCCCGCATTGGCCACCCGCCTGGTGACCGCATGCAACCTACCCGGCGCCGCGTGAAGCCGCCGTGAAATGGGTGTGAGACCTAGCCTCCCGGCACGTTCGCACCATGGCAGACGGTGCACGTGGGAAAGGCTTTGCGGCGCATCCGTGCGGCATCGAAGCCAGGCCCGTGGGGGTTGAATCGCCGTCCTCCCACCGCCGAATGACAGGTCAAGCAGTCGCGCTCGGCGTGGCAGCTGACGCAGGACTCGAGGCTTTGGCGCGCCGCCTGTCCATGTCCCGAGATGAAAAAGCTTCGGGCATCGTGGTAGCCCGATCGCAGCACGTTGGTCGCGACCAGACCGGACCGCTCGTGGCAGGACGTGCAGAAGGAGCGGGCGTCGTGGCAATCGCTGCATGATGCTTCGCGCGCGTACGCGGACGCGGGATGGCGCGCGAGGAATCCGTCGGGGTGATAGCCGCCGCCGGCGGCGGCCGCATTGGGACGGTGACACTCGAGACAGTCGGCGCGGACGTGACAGCTGGTACAGCGGGTGGTCGAGGCCGCGGCTTCAGCCGCGTGGTGATCGGAGAAATTGCCGCCGTGACTCGCGGGCGCGGCGCGCGCTGCGATCGCGGTCGCGCGCTGATCGGAGCCGAGCCAGGAGATCGCATGCGGTGGCGCCGAACCTCCGTGACACTGATAGCAGAATTCGCGGGCATGGCACGTGGCACAGCTCGTCCCCATCGTTTGCCGCGACGCAGCCCCATGCCCATGGCGCGTGAGAAAGTCAGGCGCGGCGTGCGAAGGGGGCGCGGGAAACCGGGCGATGTCGCTGCGCGTCAGCGAGACTGCGCGGACCAGTGGCACGTGACAGGTCGCGCAGGCGGAATCGGGCGCGGCGAGGTGCACCGCCTGGATCCCGTGACAGGCGAGGCAGCGCTCCACGACCGGCTCGCGCACCGCCATGCGCTGCTCGCCCGCTTGCGTATGACATCCGGCGCAGGCCGGCGACTTCCGCGGCGACTTCTGCGCCGCCTCCGATGCGTGCTCCGCATGATCGAACTTGAGATTCGTCCGGCGCGCGTTCTCGGGCGGACGCCACGCGACGACTTTTTGGATCGTGCCGTCGTGGCATGCGGCGCACGAAATCGGATCAGGCCACAGCGACGCGGCTTGCTGCGCCGCACCCGCGTGACAGGAGATGCAGGACGGAAACAACGCTTTGTGCTTCAGGTGATCGAACCCCTGCGCCGGCTGTTGCACCAGAGCGAGCAAACTCAGCGCGACGATCATCGTTCCGCTCTTCCACCCGGCATGCGACGGATCGCGGGCGGCAGATGCCCCAGATCGCCCCCACTTCCGAACGCGAGCACCGCGCGGAGCGTGACGCGCCATTGTCCCCAATCCATCGCCGCCGCATCGGGACGATTCCGCTTTTCGGCATAATGGATCGCGCCCAGCTCGAGACGCATGCCGGAACGCGGTTCGATACTCCCGTCCATGCCGAAGAGATTCAGCACCGACTCGCTGAACCGCATTTCCAACGGACGGTCCATGGATGCGGCATGCGCCGTGAGGGCGTACGTGTGGTTCGGGGGCTCGAACGTGACGCTGCCACTCGCCCCCGTCGATGCCGCCCCGGGGCCGTACTCGTAATGGAACCCGGCGTCGATCGTCCAAGCCGTGGCGAGCCACGCCGTCGCGCCCACCTCGCCACGCCAGCCTGATTGCTCGACGTCCACGAGCGGCGTCTCGGCTTCGGCATTGTCGAAGCGGTAGCCTTCCGCGCGACCGCGCAACTGGACTTGCCGGAGCGCGCGCACGGTGACTTGCCCTTGAACCGCGTGGTAGGGAACTGGACTGAACATTCCCCAGATGGTCCACAGATCGAAGTGAGGCCGATAGCGCCGTACGCCGAGCGACCCCGATACGGAAGGCGCGGCGTAGCCCACCGTCGCCTCGGCGCTGCCCCACCAACCGGCCGCGAGGTCGTAGTCGGCGCCGCCCGTCACGCTCCAGCGCGCGACCGGACGGATCGCGGCGGCGAATCCAAGCCGCTCCGACACGAAGTAGTCGGTATGGGGATCCACTTCGCGGAGGTATTCGGCGCGCACGTCGCCAAGGCGGCCGATCCAGCCCGCCGAGCCCCCAATGAGCACCTGCCGCTCACTGGGTTGGAAGTCGTCGAGCGGATTTAGCGCGGGGCTCGTCACGGGAAGCGCAACGCCGCGGGCCAGCCCCCAGCCCCCGTAGATCGAGGCGTCCAGCCCACGCCCGTTCTCGCGCACCGTCAGGCTCGCGCCATCGAAGCCGATCATGCCGAGACGCGTGCTGTTGAGCTGGCGACCGGCTCGCGCGGTGAGGCGCTCGGCGCTGTAATCGGCGTACGCGGTGACGAGCTGCAGCGCCGGCTCGGTGCCGGGCCAGGCGCCGCTCGCCTCGAAATCCGTCGCGGCTCGCGCATTGACATGCGCGCTCAGGCCCCGAACGCCGAAGCCCCACAGCGACACATCCGCGCTCGTCACGAACGGAGCGCCGCGCTGCACCGCACCGGGACGGAAAAACATGCAATAGGAGGCACCGGGCGCACACCGCACGGCAAAGCCGTCGGCTGTTTGCGGGCCGCCAGTCGGACCGGCCACCGTGTCGGTCACGGCGATGCTGTCGAGTTGCAGACCGCGGTAGGACACGGCCTGGAAGCGGCCCTCCACCCGCGCGCGATATCCCTGCGCAGAAAGGGACGGGCCGAGCATAAGAAGGAAGAACAGGACTTTTTTCACGTCCCTGCTCCTGCCTTGCGCAGATGGGCGCGGTACGCATCCGGCGATGCCTGGAAATGGCACGTCGTGCATTCGCGCGTCGCGTAGTGCTCGCGCTGATCGGCATGACAGGTGAGACAGAGACCACGGTCCGGCACCAGACGTGCCACTGTGGATTCACGATGACACTGATCGCAGGCCGTGTGCGCGTTCGACGAATCGGGATGCGCGGCGCGGATGGCTTCGTTCGTGTGACAGGTCGCGCAGTCGCGCTTTGCGCTGTGATGATCCTCGTGACACGCGGTGCACGCCTTCACGGGTGCGGAGGGGTCAAGCGTCACGGCCGTCTCGTGGCAGGCCGTGCAGCGCAATTCCGCGTGGGTGGAGTGCGCAAACGAGACCGAACGGCGTCGAGCCGGATGATCCGCGACTGCCACCGCAATCGTCTCCGCATGGACCGGAGCGATATCAGCCGCGGCGTGACACTTCGCGCAGTCGTTGGTGGCGGGCGCTTGATGGTGACAGATCTGACAGCCGCGCGGCGGTACAAACGTGAGCCCTGTGTTCGGCCGCGAGGTGACGTGACAGGTGAGACAGGCAAGCTGCTTGTGTCGAGCGTGGGGAAATGAATCTGAGGGAGAGGGGAGAAGGGAGAAGGGAGCAGGGGCTGCCCGTGGCGGGTTGGCGTCCCCCTTTCCCTTTTGTTCCGGATCGATATCGAGCTGGGAGACCCGCCGCAGCGCCCGAGTCGTGTCGAATGCCTGTGGTGGATTGACGCGTCCCTGCGTTCGGCCCTTCACGGCCGCGTGGCACTCCGCGCACTCGGCGGCATCGACCTTCGCGGCGTGCGGCTGGTGACACAGCGTGCATTGCTCCGCGACACGGCGGTGCGGTGCACCCGTGTGGAACGGCTCGTCGCGCCAATCGGAATGACACCCCGCCGATGCGCAGCTCTTCAGGGCGTCGGCCGGGCGTGTCTGCTCGTGCGGATTGTGGCACATACCGCACGTCTGCCGGTGCGGGTCGCGCGCCGGGTCGAAATCGGCGAGCTTGGCGCGCATTTCATGGCAGCCGAGACATTCGTGCGAGCCGGGGCGGAGCGTTCCGGCGGCGGAATCGCGCGTCGCGAGCAGCGGCACCTCCGCCGTGAACGGATGGCAGGCGATGCAATGGAATTCCGTTTGACTCGCCATCTTGCCCAAGCGGATCTGCGTGCCGATGTGGCAGCCTGCTTGCCCGCAGGTCGAGTCCACCGGCACGAAGCGGTGCACCTCGAGACCGTGGCACGTGGTGCATTGCACATTGCGGAGCGCGCTCGAATCAGACTCGAGGTGCACGCGGTGCCCCGCGGTTGTTGCGATGCGCTTCCACTTTTCCTTCTCTTTGTCACCCTGGATGTGGCAGCCGGCGCAGACGCGAGTCGGCACCTTGGAATGCATCTTGATTTTTTCGGGACGATCGGCGACCCAGAGGTACAACTGCCGCGTGCTCGCGAAGATCGATTGCTGGTGACAGCTATGGCAGCTCAGGGAATCGTGCTTGGACCCGGTGAATCGCTGAAACGGGCCCTTCATGATATGGCAGCCGGTGCAGAACCCGTTGTCGTGCTGCATGTAGTTCCAGCTGACGGTGCCGAATCCCGCCGCGCCGATCGCCGCGACGGCGGCGGCTGTGGCGAGACCGATCTTGACGCCGCGCTGGCGCGTTTTGATCCACGCGGCGATCTGGACGCGACGGCGCCACACGTATACCAGGAGCCACGCGGCGACGGCCACCCCGACGAAGAAGCCGCCGATCTGGAACCACTGCGGCAGGTTGAAGAAGAAACGCAGCACCGCAGCCACCCCGCCCGGCAACGGCGGCGGGCCAACCGCGGTCTGCTGTAACATCAGCATGTATCGATGCGGCGAGCGCCGCTTATTGCGTCACTCCGCCGGCCCGCAGCCGGACGTGAGGAGGCACAGCGCCGGTCAGCGTGTTCGGCACGGGAGGAGACGGCAGCCCGTATGCGGAATGCATCGTCGCGATCGACGCCAGCAGCAGCGCCTTGAGCAGGAACGGGTTGTGGACGCCGTTGCCCGAGGCCATGTGTGTTGAGAATGTGTTCCCCAGGACCACGCCGCTCAGGAATATGCGCCGCTCTTCGGTCGCCGCCAGCGCGGCATTCCAGAGCGTCCCCTTTGCCACCGTCGTCACATTGGTCCGGAAGTTGATCGGCGCCGAGTCCGCCGCCGTCGCTCCGGGCCGCAGCGCACGCGATACGAGCTGCGGCACCAGTCCGTTGTCGATCCCCCCGGAGTCGATGATCCCGTTGTGGTTCAGATCGGTCCAGATCTGGTCGAGATAATTGTTCAACTCGCCCTTGAGCGTCCGGTAGGCGTTCGCCGCCTGCGTGGGCCCGCCGATGTGACAACCGCTGCTCGAGCATGCGGTGAAGTCATGTCCGGAGGCACCGGCCGCGGTGGTGTCCGGGACGTCCGCGCAGGGTGTCGGGATCCCGGCCGTGTCCTTACACATGATTGCGTCGAACGTATGGCCGACGCTCTGGAACTGGAACGCGCCCGTGATGTTGTCAGTGACCGTTTGCCGCACGACGTGACACGTCGCGCACAACCGTGGATTCGCCGACGTGCCGTGGCTGCTCGCCATATCGGTCGTGTCGTACGCGAAGTTGGGAGGAATCCAGCCGACGTTCTCGCCCAGCACGAGCAGGCCTTGAGCGCCATGCGCGCCGCGCGACGTGCCGTTCCCGGTCGCCACCGACCACGGCGGCACACCGCTCCGGGAGTGGCACGTGACGCACAGCTGGTCCCGCGTGGGCGTGGACAGCGGCGCGCGCAGTTGCGCTTCGTAGGGCGAGCCGTGCGGACTGTGGCACGTTATGCAGTTGATCCGCTCCGGCGTCAAAGACCCCTTCTCGACGTAGTTCGTGCTGCTATTCCCAAACTTGACGGCCATTGCCGTGCGCCCTTCGTGGCACGGCATGCAGCTTGGATTCGTTGCCGCGTTGGCAAATCCGGGGCCGGAGCCGTGTCCCGATTGTTTCCACTGCTCCACGTACGGCGTGTGCGCTCCCGTGTGGCAGCCACTGCACGACGTCACGACGCCGGTATCCACGTGAAAATGCGCGAGCGGATGATTCGCTTCGACATCCGGATTCTCGACGTGCGTGAAGCCCGGTCCGTGACAGCTCTCACACTGCACATCGTGATACGCCGTATCGGGCACCGTCGAGTAGCCCGCGGGGCGGCCGACGGCGTTGCCGAGCTCCGAGACCGTGTGGCATTTGTTGCAGGACGCGCTGGCGTGGCCGGAGTTCTGCAGATCGGTCCACGCATGCGCGTGCGCGGTCTGCACCCAATCGGCTTGCACGCCGACGTGGCAATTGCCGCAGGTGGTGGTTTTCGTCGATGCGGTGAAGTAGCCGAGGAATCCGTTGAGGCTATCGGCCGGCGGATTGAACAGCGGTTTGTCGCGGTATACGATTTCTTCGTTCGTGCATCCCTGGAGCGTCGCCGCGACCAGTGCACCCAGTGCCAGACTTCTAAGCCTCATTGTTCCCTCCGCTGCCACGCTACCGCGCGACCGGAATGCGGGCAAGCCACGAACCTTTAAAGATTTCTTCAGACTGCCATTGCTGGCTTGGTGTCTCTTAGGATTACTAACGGCCGGGTGAACGGAAACTGAAGAAGGTGTGAGAGATGATTTATCCGGCGGAGCCCTCCCGTCCGACGCCGAGCGCATCGGCAACGCGATTGATGTAGTTGAACCACGCGGTGATCAGCGTGATCTGCAGGATGCCCCGGTCGTCGAACCCCACGCGGCGCAGCGCGTCGTGCTGGGCCGGCGTGACTCGTGTGGCGTCGCGCGTCACCTGCACCACGTAGTCCAGCATGACGCGGTCCTGCTCGGAGATCGGCGCCCTGGTGTAGTCTGTTTCCAACGCGGCGACCAGCGACTCATCCAGCGTGATCCGACGCAGAAACTCTGCGTGGGACTCAATTCAGTATCGGCACCGGTTGGTGACCGAAACGAGAGTGGTGATCATCTCGTGCTGCCGCCGCGTGAGCGGCAGGTCGGGCGACATGAGCGCGCCGAACGTGGAGAACGCGTGGCGCAGGGCGTCCGGAATCAGACTGTGCGAGGCGACGATCCCGGATGTCCCGTCGGGCGTGGGATGCACGGGCGTCGCGTACTCCTTGGGATACAGCGCCTGCTGGGCTTCGACCGCCTGGCGGAGCTTCTCATCCGCGTCAGTGAGCGGAACGGTCTTGATCCACGTCATCAGGTCTCCTGAAGAGCAGGACATAGACGGGGAAGCCCACGGCGACGATCGCGACCCCTAGTGCCGCCTGCAGCGGATTGTGCCCGCCGAGCAGCACCAGCAGCAGGAGTACCAGAAGCAGAAACACGATCGGAGTAACGGGATACCCCCAGGTCCGGTAGGGAGCATCGGAGGACCGGCGGCGAATTCTGAACAACCCCGCCACCGTCAGCCCGACAAACAGGACAGTGACGAAAATGAAATACGCGACGATCTGATTGAACGTTCCGGAGGCGACGAGAATCGACGCGAGCGCCGTCTGAATCGCAATCGCGCGGGCCGGCGTGCCGAACCGCGGGTGCAGGGCGGCCATGGGCTTGAAGAAGACCCCGTCTCGCGCCATGGCGTAATAGACGCGCGGCAACGCCATGAGGAGCCCGAGCAGGCTGCCGATCACCGCCACGATGACGATCCACGCAAAGACCTGCCCGCCGGCACGACCGAACAGCAGCTCTCCGGCCTGCGCCGCGAACGTCTCGCCCGACGTGACGCGCTCGAGCGGCACCAGATAAAGGAATACGGCGCTCGTGAGAATGTAGATCGCGGTTACGATGGCTACGCCGAGTGCCAGCGCGCGCGGCAGCGTGCGGCCGGGGTCGCGCGTCTCGCCGGCGAGCTTGCTGATTTCCCACCACCCTCCGAACGCAAAAAAGGCGCCGACCAGCGCGGGAGCGAACCCGCCCGGCAGCGGATCTGAGCCGGGATGCTGCGCGACGAACGGCGTGAAGTGTGACCAGCTGCCCGCCCCCAACACCAGTGCCAGAAGCGCGATCGACGCCAACGCGCCAATCTTGAGCACCGTGAGCGCTTGCATGAGCCCCGCGCCCACGCGCAACCCGATGATGTTCACGCCGGCCAGCAGCACAATGGAGCCGATGGCGATCACTTTGAGCCAGAGGCCCGAAATCCCCAGCGCGTAGCCCAGGTAGCCGGCGAGACCGGCGCCCAACGCCGCCGTGATGCCGGGATCCATCACCAGCAAGCATTTCCAGCCATACAGGAAAGCGACGCCCGGACCGTACGCCTCACGGAGATAGACGTAGCCGCCCCCGGCTTCGGGATACCGCGCGGCCAGTTCGCCGTAGCACAGCGCGCCGCTCAGCGCCATCGCGCCCATGAGCAACCAGACGACCAGCAGCCAGAATGGAGAGCCCAGCGCTCGGGCCATGCCGGCGGGAGTGAGAAAGATCCCGATGGCGATGACCTCGCCAACAACCAGCGCGGTTAC
>QHUB01000062.1 GCA_003221035.1 Gemmatimonadota bacterium | reverse complement strand
TCGTTTTGTTGTACCGGTTGACGGCGAAGACGAGAAAAACGGCGACGGCGATGATTGCCCACCAGAAATTCTTGAGGAGGTTGCTCGCGCCGATGACGATGCGCGTCGGGAGGGGCAACGCCAGGTTGACGGATGCGAACATGTTCTGGAACGTCGGGATGACGAAGATCAGCAGCACGGCGATCGCGATCGCGGCGACCGAGAAGATGACGGCAGGGTAAATCATCGCGCCCTTCACCTTGCGCACGATGGAGTCGTTCTTTTCGAGGAAGACCGCCAGCCGCAGCAGAATCGTGTCGAGAATACCGCCCGCCTCACCGGCCGCCACCATGTTGACGTACAGATCGGTGAACGCCTTGGGGTGTTTGCGGAGCGCGTCGGCCAGGGTGTGGCCGCTCTCCACGTCGTAGACCACCTGGCGCGTGACGTCGGCGAGCACCTTGTTTTCGGTCTGCTGCGACAGAATGTCGAGCGCCTGCACCAGCGGCAGACCCGAGTTGATCATGGTGGCAAACTGGCGCGTGAAGATCACGACGTCGCGCGTCTTCACGCCCGGCTTGAAGAGATCCGCCAGGCTGCCGCCCTTGGCCTTCGCCTCGCGGACCTGGACCACGATCATTTTGTTTTTGCGCAGGTGCGCAATGACGTCATCGCGCGTCGCCAGGTCGATCTTGTCGCGAATCAGATCGCCCTTCATGTTGCGCGCGGTGTATTCAAAGTTCGCCATACCTACCTCCGAATCGCCACTTTAGGTGATCCCGCCTGGGCCCCCTGCGCCGCTGCGCCGGCCGGTTTTTCATCCTCGGGCGGCGTCTCGCCGATGGAGCGCAGGAAATCATTCGGCTTCGACGTCACGCGCAGACATTCTTCCTTGGTCACTTCCCGGCCCATGTAGAGCTGATAGAGCGCGTCGTTCAGCGTCTGCATGCCGAACTTCTTCCCCGCCTGCATCGACGACTCGATCTGGTGGACCTTGTCGTCGCGGATCAACGCGCGGATCGCGGGGGTGCAGATCATGATCTCGGCCGCCATGACGCGGCCGCGACCTTTGGACCGCTGCAGCAGCGTCTGCGTCAACACGCCTTCGAGCACGAACGCGAGCTGGGCGCGCACTTGCGACTGCTGGTGCGACGGGAACACGTCGATGATACGGTTGATCGACTCGGCGGCCGAGTTGGTATGCAGCGTCGCAAATGCCAGGTGTCCGGTCTCGGCGATCGTCAACGCGGCCTGAATCGTCTCGAGATCGCGCATTTCGCCGATCAGCACGACGTCGGGGTCCTGCCGCAGCGCGTACTTGAGCGCGGCCTGGAAGCTGTTGGTGTCGGTCCCCACCTCGCGCTGGTTCACGATGCACGCCTGATGGCGGT
This sequence comes from Gemmatimonadota bacterium, assembly GCA_003221035.1. Taxonomy (GTDB): domain Bacteria; phylum Gemmatimonadota; class Gemmatimonadetes; order Gemmatimonadales; family GWC2-71-9; genus 20CM-2-65-7. The sequence goes on along the minus strand of QHUB01000062.1, from coordinate 28,034 downwards.
GGATGAACTCGATCGGGTCTTCGACGGTGATGATGTGGCCCTTGAGCTCTTTGTTGATCTTGTCGATCATCGCGGCCAGCGTCGTGCTCTTGCCCGAGCCGGTGGGACCTGTGACGAGCACGAGGCCGCGCGGCCGGTCGGCGAGCTGCGCCACGACCTGCGGCAGCCCGAGCTCCTGGAACGTCTTGACGCTGAACGGGATCTGCCGGATCACCACCGAGACGCAGCCGCGCTGCTTGAACACGTTGCCGCGGAAGCGCGCGAGGTTCTGGATGCCGAAGGAGAAGTCGAGCTCGTTCTCGGTCTCGAAGCGCTTCTTCTGGTTCTCCGTGAGCACCGAGTAGGCGAGCGACAGCGTGTCCTTGGGCGTCAGCACTTCCTCGCTGGTGGCGCTCACGATGTCGCCGTCCACGCGGATTTTGGGACGCTCGCCGGCCACCAGATGAAGGTCGGAAGCGTCCTTTTCGATCATTTCCTCGAGCAGCGCCCGAAGGTTGACTGGCATCGCTTCGTCTCCTTATCCGGCTGCGGTTTCTTTTACGACTTCTTCGAGCGTAGTCACGCCCTTCTTGACCTTCATCATCCCGTCCATGCGGAGCGTCAACATGCCTTCCTTCACGGCGAGATCGCGCAGCTCTTCGGTCGAGGCGCCCTTCAGGATCTCGCGCCGCAGCGGGCTCGTCAGCGCCATCACCTCGTAGAGGCCCTGGCGGCCGCGGTAGCCCGTGCCGGCACACGTGTCGCACCCGGCGCCCTTGGAGAACGGGCCTTCTTTTTTGTCGATGGCGAAGGCGTGCATCTCCTCGGGCGTGTACTCGTGCTGCTGCTTGCACTCCTTGCAGATCCGCCGGACCAGCCGCTGCGCCACAATCAGGTTCACGGCGCTCGCCACGTTGAACGGCTCGATGCCCATGTCCACCATGCGGGTGATCGTCGAGGGCGCGTCGTTGGTGTGCAGCGTCGAGAGCACGAGGTGGCCCGTGAGCGCGGCCTTGATCGCGATCGAGCCGGTCTCGAGGTCGCGGATCTCGCCGACCATGATGATGTTCGGGTCCTGCCGCAGGAACGCCTTCAGCGCCGCGGCGAACGTCATCCCCACTTCGTTCCGCACGAGCACCTGGTTGATGCCGAGCAGGTTGTACTCGACCGGGTCTTCGGCGGTCATGATGTTCACGTCGATCTGATTGATCCGCGAAAGCGCCGAGTATAGCGTCGTCGTCTTGCCCGATCCTGTGGGCCCCGTCACCAGCACCATGCCGTATGGGTTCTCGATCGCCTTCAGCAAGTCCTGCTCGGCCCGCGGCTCGAACCCGAACGTCTTCAGGTCGAGCGTCAGATTGCCCTTGTCGAGAATACGCAGCACGATCTTCTCGCCGAACAGCACCGGCAACGTCGAAACGCGGAAGTCGATCACGCGCGCGCCCATCTTGAGCTTGATGCGCCCGTCCTGCGGCACGCGGCGCTCGGCGATGTTGAGCTGCGCCATGATCTTCACGCGCGACGTGAGCGCGGCGCGCATCTTGACCGGTGGCTTCATCACTTCCTGCAGCACGCCGTCCACGCGGTAGCGCACCCGCATTTCGTGCTCGAACGGCTCGATATGGATGTCGGAGGCACCCCGCTTCACCGCGTCCGTCAGGAGCCCGTTGATCAGCTTCACCACCGGGGCGTCGTCCGCTAGATCCTGCGCCTTTACGTCTTCATCCTCCTGATCCTCGACAACCTCCAGATCCTCCTCGGCCTCGACGGATTTGAGCAGGCTCTGGAGCTGCGCGTCCGACTGCTGGTAGTAGCGGTCGATCGCGTTGCGCAGCGTGTACTCCCCGGCGATGACCGGAAACACGTCGCACCGCGTGATGAACTTGATGTCCTCGATCGCTGTGACGTTGTTCGGGTCGGCAATGGCCACCGTGAGGGTCCGGCCTTCCCGCTTCAGCGGGAGGACGGTGTGCTTGGCGGCGATGTCGGGGGGGATCAGCTTCAGGATCTTGGCATCGACCTCGAAGCGGGACAGGTCGACGGCCGGCATGCGGTACTGGCGCGCCAGCATCTTGCTGACCTCGGTTTCTTCTATAAAGCCCAGCTTCACCAGGGTATAGCCCAGGCGCATGCCGGAGTTTTTTTGCTCCTGCAGCGCCTTCCTGAGCTGTTCCTGGGTGATCAGCCCTTCACGGACAAGGATTTCGCCGAGCTTGTCCTGGGTAATCGCAACGCTCGCCGTATGCAACTCGTTGAAATTGAAGGGACTAAAATGGGACTCGAGGTTACCCCGGTCAAGGTTTTGTGGCTGAAACACCCGAAAACGAGACGTACGGGAGGATTGCGTCCAACAGTTTTGGTCCGACGCCCGACACACTGTCGAGACGGCTGAGGCTGCCAAATGGACCGTGCTGGGCGCGCCAGGCGACGATGCGCTGCGCCAAGCCGGGTCCGATGCGGGGCAAGCGCGTGATCTCGCTCACGTCCGCGCGATCGAGATCAATCCGCTCACCAGGCATCAACGGACGGGCGAGGTGCGCCGCGCGATTGGCGACGTCTCTCAGGGCCCCTGGCCGAGACACGGTGCTCGATTGGAGTCGAACGTCACCCGGTGGAGTGCCTGGCGAGGGTGATAGCAGATAACGAACTCCTCCGCCAGCGAGAGCCAGGCACGCAAGGAGAAGGGCGGCGCGACGATCATCCATGACCGTGCGTCGTACGTCGTGCGTCGTGCGTGGGCAAACCGTGCGTCGTACGTCGTGCGTCGTGCGTGGGTGCGGCAGGAGGGTTCTGCATCAACCGACGCAACATTTGCATGGCACGGCCCAGCAGATCCTCTAGCTCTTCACAGGTTGCTCGCGGCAGGTAATCAAGCTCATTAGCTACGCGAACGAAGCACTCAGCTTCGGCTGCCGAACCAAATGCAATTCGTAAATGTCTGGCACACAAGGCAGGAGTACCGAGCGCATAACCTTCCACGATGTTGGCTTCAACAGACAGCGCGGCGCGCCTCAGTTGATCAAGGATGGAACGAGATTTGGCGTGGTAGGCCTTGTCGCACGATGTGTAGGTCAAGCATGTCGCTGCGTGGGCGATTTTCCAGACGTCCAGCGATCGATAACTGTCCATGCGCCAGCATATCGAGGCGCTTCGTGAGGGTCCTCATCAAACAAATGCAGGTTGCGGCGTTTTTACGCACGACGAACGACGCACGACGCACGGTAGTTGTTACGCACGATCTATTGTCGAACCAGCGCTATCGCCACGTTTCCCACGATCTGCAGTGACTCCGCGCTCACCTTGTCCAACGTGTCGTCTGTGGTGTGGTGATATGGAAAGTTGAAATCGATCACATCGATCGCCCGAATTCCCGCGTGCTGCAATGGCACGTGATCGTCCGTGAGCGTCTCCCCCACCCGCGGCTGGAAGTAGCGCGAATAGCCGAGCCGGTCCGCCGTCTGCCACACCCGCTGGACGACTTCGGGTGCGTTGGAAAGCGAAAAGCCCTCCTGCTGTATATCGAGGTCCTTGTCGCCCACCATGTCGAGCAAGACGGCGTACAGCGTGGTGTATCCGGGAGGCAGGTGCTTGGCAAAATAGCGCGAGCCGATCAGCGTCTCGGTCGAATCGCTGAAGTCGCCGTAGTCCTCGCCGTCTACGAACAGCAGATCCACGCCCAGCGTGGCGGGAACCGGCTTGGCCTTGAGTGCGTCAGCAATTCCCAATAGCAGTGCTACGCCCGATGCGCCGTCGTTGGCCCCCGGCACGGGCATGCGCTGCTGGGCGAGGTTGGCGCTCTTGTCGGCCAGTGGGCGCGTGTCCCAGTGCGCCAGGAACAAGATGCGGTCGGTGGCGTGCGGATGAAATTGCGCGAGATAGTTGCTGAGCTTCAGCGTCTGGCCCTTGTCGGTCTTTTGCTGGAAGCTCTGCACGATCACGGTGTCCGCCCGGCCACGCAGCTCGGTCGCCAGCCAGTCGCCCATCTTGTCGTGCCCGGGTGTATTCGGGATTCGCGGCCCGAACGACAGCTGCTTCTCGACGTACGAGAGAGCGGCGGCTCCTTTGAACTCCGGAGGTCCGGCCGGGTTTCGGCCACCGTCGCCGGCACGAGCCTGGCATGAGAGTGCGAAGATGAACGCCACGCACGACGCACGACGCACGACGCACGATTTCATCGGATCTGTCCCACGCTCGCGGCGACCTGCACGAACGCCGTCAGCACAAACTGCGAGATCTTGCGGTTCGTTTGACGCTCCTCGTTGAGAACGTACGCCATTTGAAGCCCCGCGCTCATGTTGCTCGGCAAATCGGTGTCCATGGTAAGCTGGGCCTGCGTCTGCCGGCTGTCCACATAGGGGACACAGGCCTCCTGCCCCGCTCGACGCAGACACGTCGCATTGTCGGCCACGGAATACCCCGCGGTCGTGCGGATGTTGGACTGCCACCGGCCCTTGGTGGGTGGCCGGAACGCAAACGTCAGCGTGCCGTTGTGCGCGCTTCTGGTGGTGCGAAACAGATTCCCCGCACTCACCCGATCGGACGTCGTCTGTGACAGATCGAAGCTCGTAAACACCCCGGCGAGCCACGTGATCGACGCCGCCGGCGTGAACGTTTCCTCCCGCACGCTGTTCAGCGCGACGCTCCCACCGCCCGGGAGTCCGAACGTCGGCTGCTCATTGGAAGACTCCAGGCGGCGATATCCCATCCGCGCCGTGACGTTCGACATCAGCTTGCCGACCAGCTGCCTGGGCGGGGTGAACGACCAATTGATCGTCCCGGCAGGCCATTCCTGCGAGCGGCTCCGGATGGGGATTTGCTCGTCGGTTCGGAGCGACCAGATGATGCCGCGCGTCAGTCGGTACGTCGCATTCGCGCGCAGGCCGAGCGGCAACGCCACCGTGCCGCCAGTGGCCAGTGTCGTATTCTGATTCGCGGACGTCGCCAACTGGCCATCGACCTGGCGGAAGCCGTCCAATCCGCCCAGCGCAAACTGGTAACCGGCCGGCGGCAGGTCGGTCGCGCGGCTGAACGTCGACCCGAGCAGCGCACTGTAGGTCACGTCGAGCCCGGTGATGTGACCGAGCCAGTCCGCCACGCCGGCGGAATCGCCGAAGATTGTCTGCGCAAGCCGGCGCGCATCGACCTGCGCGCCCGCGTCGAATCGTCGCCCATTGGTGTAGGCGGCCGGGACCCGGAATTCGCCCGCGCTGTCGCCTTCCGCCCGCGCGGCCTGCGTCGCATTGGGATCGCGCGCGAACGCGAATGTCGAGACGACCGCGGCGCGCGGCCGGATCCAGCTGCTGACGCGTGGTGTCAGCGACAGTGTGGTCGTGAGCAGGCGCTGTGTCTCGAGACCGATGTCCGCGCCGAACAGCGACGAGCTCTGCTGGCGGATCACCCGCCCCATGGTCGTCGTGTCGCCATAGTCGCGCAGATCGCGCGTCGACACCGCATCGATGCCCAGCTGCATGCCCGTGACCGGGGTGAGCTGGACGCCGGCGGCGTTCTGCCACAGCCGCGCCTGGGAAATGGCGGGCGGCGCGGTATCTCCCGGCGCCTCGATCGGCACGACGAACGTGGAGCGTGTCGCATCGCTTCCCACGAAGCCCGACCGGAAATGAATGCGCGACGGATTGATGCGCAGCCGCGCGCCCGCAATCCGCGCCATCGCGGCGTTCGGAAGATTGGTGTAATCGAGATTCACGGCGTAGCTCGAGCCGCTCGCGTCCGACAGCGACGTTCGGGTATCGCCGCTGCTGTAGGATCCGATCAATGCCACGGGGTCCAGCAGCCACCGGGCGATCCCGCCCTCCGCGTGCCGCACGCGACGCGCCGAGACCGCGTAGCTCGACGAGCTCGTTTTGGGCGTGCGAAGTCCGGGCAGCGCCGCTCCCAACAGGTCCGTGCCGCTCAGATAGAACGGGTCGCTGGTGGCCAACGTGCGCTGAACGGTCAGCGGAATCGACAATCCCCACCGGTTGGGGAAAAACCGATCGAGCCGCACTGTGCCGGTGACGTTGGCGCTGTTGTCGGTGACGTACGAAGGATCGTCCGTCAGCTGACGGAACTGGCCGTCGCGGCGCGACAGGCTGAGCGACAGATCGGCGACGTCGGCGGCGGCCAGCGCGACGTCCAGCGCGCCGGCGGCGCCGGTCTGCTGCACCACGTCGCCGAGCCGGATGTCGTCCACCCAGAGCTCCGCCTCGTCGATCACCGCGTTCGCTTGCGTCCGCCACATTCCCGCCGCCATCTCCTGCACGCGCGCCAGGTTCGGCGGCGCGGTGCCGGGATCGCGCACATGGGCGATGTAGGGACCGTCGCACATGACGTACGAGGAGTCGGGAGTCAGGAGACCGGAGTCGGGGCAACCGGGATAGATCTGCGCAGTGTCCCCGCGGAGCCACGCTTGCTCGATGCGCGCCCGCAGCACGAGCCAGCGCTCGAATTGCACCACGACCTCGGGCTCCCACGTCGTCGTGTGCGCGGGGACGTGATACATGTAGAAATTGTCCTGATCCTTGCCGGCCTTGATGAAGAACTCGAGATCCTGCTCGTCCCAGCCGGCGCGGCGGCCGCGCGCCCACACGCGCAGAGTCTGATACTTGAGGAAATTCTTGTCGCCTTCGGTGGTGAAGCGGAGATAGGCCTCGGCGCGCTGGCCCACGCCGAGTCCACTCGCCAACAGGCGCATGGACCGCTCGTTGATCTCGGTCGCGTTGATCTGGAATGAGGCGTTGCGGCGGTCCGCTTCGTCCGTGACGCCCGGCGGCGACGTATAGCCGAGGTCCTGGTTCTCGGTGCTCACCGTCGACGCGACCACGTCGCCGACACCCGTGCCGCGATCGCCGCCGATGCCCGCGATCGGCGTGTCGCTGCGCTTCACCCATGTGCTGCCGATGAGTCGCACGCGCGAGAGCGCGAACGAGAGCTCGGTCTCGGGGCCCCCGCCGAGCGGCGCCGGCGCGACGACCGTGATCCGGATCGATTGTACCTGGCGCAGGCTCGGCGAGCCGATTTGCAGCGTGTCGGCGTGAAAGGGAATGCGGTACAGCCGCCACCCAGCGCCGTTCTCCATTCCGCCATCGCGCACGTAGTACAGCGGCGCGCCGATCGGAAACACAAAGCGCACGAAACTCTCGGACGTGCGGACACCGGTGAGCGAATCGAGCGCGAAATCGCCGTCCTGATCCTCGGTGTCGACCGCGTTGTTGTGCCTGCCGCAGCGCGATCGCACGTCGCCGAGCGTAAATGGCACGAGCTGGCCGTCCTGCGTGACGGAACAGAGCGGCAGCGTATCGATGACGACACCCGAGGGAGACTCGATGATGCCGTCCACGACGCGGTCCGACAGAATTCCCTCATCGTTGATCGTCGCGCTCCACGTTTGGGTGCGGGGGTCGCGCTCGGAATCCAGGCGCCCGGCCCCGGCTCGGCGTATGCCGCTGTACGTCGTATCGCCGGCGGGTGAAACGGTGAAGGAATCGGGCACGAATGCGAGCGCGTCTTCGAACACGCCGCCGAAATCGAACAGCACCGCCGTTCCGTCGGCGCGCGCGGTGCGCGGTGCGTCTTCCCAAACCCAAAACTCCAGGAACTCGACGCGCGAGAGATCGACGCCGGTCGCCGAGAGCGTCTGTGTGATCGACCGCCAGCGCGGCGCGTTCTGTGGCGGGCGCAGCCAGTTCGGTATCCCCGCCGGGTTGGCCAGCCCCAGAATCGAGTCCGGCTTCAGCGTCAGCCACAGCACCGGCTCGGCCGGTTGCGCCTGACCGGTGAAGTGGAGCGTCGGGTCGATCTGCTGCGGCAGAAACTGACGGGGGACGAGCTGCCCGCCGACGTCTTCGTACGGCAGACTTTGCCACGTGAGGAACGCAGCCTGGCCGGGGTCGAAGCTCGTGGTGAATCCCAGTCCCTCGACGCCGCGCACGGACGTCGGGATGTTGCCCCAATGCCACGCGTTGTCGGTGAGCACGACCGACCGCGCGTTGCCGCCTTCGAATTCCTCGATATACGCCTGACCGAACTTGTTCGGTGACGGCTTCGACATCGCGATCTCGCCGTTCACGCTCAGCGCTGACGGCACGCTCGTGTGCACTCCGGGGAGCGCATCCATCAAACGCGTGACCCATGCGGGCTGGAACTTCAGCTGCGTCTGAATGCCGCCGATGAATCCCGACGCGGGCTCGAACCCGAGCGGCGGCCGTGTGAACGTGCTCTGCTCGTTCTGGAAAATGCCGAGCAGGTTGACCTGGCCCACCGCGCCGAGATCGTAGCGCGCCGCGAGGCCGTACGTCGTGGTGGGCGCGATCGCGAACGCGGCGCGCTCTTCGAATTGGGCGCGCACCTGCGCCGAACCCAGGCCTTGAAACAACGCATCGGGATTCTTGAACTGTATCTCGCCCGTCGTGTAGTCGATCGTGTAGTCGGTTTCACGCGTCAGCAGCCGGTCGCCGAGGTAGATGTGCTCGCTGCCCTCGCGGATCTGGAAGCTGTTCAGCGACAGCTGCGAACGATCCGCGGAAGCGGTTGCCTCGGCGTGCAGGTGCAGCGCGAAGACCGACGGCGGGCCCTGGGTCGTGAGATAGGAGCGTGGCGTCCGGTAGAGCGAGTCGTTGCGCTCGGTCGCGCTCAGCCTGGTCGCATCCGCGAACGGCGTCAGGTGCGGGAAGACGATGAATTGATCGCGCACCGGATCGCCCTGATTGGGATCGCGCGCGCGCGGGAACAGGCGGTTGTACTGGTCGAACTTCGTTGCGTCGTTCTCGAGCGCGACGCCGAGCAGCTGGAGATAGGTCTCATCGGTGGAGCCCCCGCCGCCCCCCCGCTCACGCTGGTTGACGCTCAGCGTCAGCTCCACGCTCGTCCGATCGATCTCTCGGCCGCCGACGCGGTAGGCATTGCGGATTTCGAAGCGAAATGTGGGCGACGCCGCGGTGACCGAAGGCTTGGGGTCGTACACGAGCCGCAGCGTGTCCACGACCGACGTATCGGTTCGCGAATCGACGGGAAATGTGCCGATCGAATCCGCGCCGATCGCCGTGATATAGGAGACAGCGAGGTAATCGTTCTGGTCGAGCCGGTTCGCCAGCGCGAACCAGGTGCCCGTGGGATCGACGTAGTAGTCCTTGCCCTCCTGCAGGATCTCCCACTCGAACGGACCTTCCCGCTGGATGCGGCAATCCACGGCCCCCCCCACGAGGCCCGGACCGCATGCCACCGCCCGCACGCCTCCGGCGTTCTGATTTCCATTCGAGCTCGGCGCCACGGCGCGGCGCCGGTACACCCGCAGCGCACCGACCGTCAGCGAGTCGGGCCGCGGCACCAGGTCGAGCTGCAGGATGTCGATCGCGGGGTACCCGGGCAGCGCGGCCGGATCAATCACAAAGAAGAACCGCCCGGTTTCGTAGTCCAGGTCGCGCGCCTCGCGATCGAGCGGCTGACTGGTCACGGCCCCGACGCTGTAGATGCGGTCTTTGACGATGTTGCCTTTTTGCTGTGCCACGATACCGCGCAGCTCGAGGGCGCCGAACTGCGCGATGGCCTGCACGCCGAAGTTGTTGGCTGGAACGCCCGCGGTGATGAAACGCGAAGCCGGGGTCTGAAACGTGACGTTCCCGGCCTCCACGCGGCGCAGCACTTCGTCCTCCAGGCCCTCGTACCAGACATGCAGGTTGTTGTTGGCGTCGAACTCGCGCTGGGAGTCGAAGTCCACGTCCACGTGCAACCGCTGGCCGACGACGCCGGCGGTGCGGATCGCGTATTGCGGGTTCGGCGTAATCGTCGGGAATCCCGAGCTGCAGCCGGACAGGGTGACCTGCAGCTCCTGCGACGTGCAGTGCAGGTTTCGAAACTGATCCGCCTTGAGCTCGAGCCTGAGGTTCAGATCCATTCCCAGCTGGGCCGCTGGTGGTGTCGTGTCGAGGGGCGCCGGAGCTGCGGCGGCGGGTGAAACGGCGGCGGATACCACGGGCGGCGATGGGGCGGCGAAGGGGCGGCGATGCGCAAAGACGGAATCAGCCCAGGCGCGCCCGAGAATTTCGGGAGGTACGCGCGCGCCGAGGCGGCCACCGGGCGCCAGTGCGGGATGGTGTGGCGCGACCAGAGGCGACACACCAAACGTGTACACAGGAGCCTGCGCATGAACCCGGGGTACGACCAGCGTGAAGGCGAGTCCGACTATCAGCGCGAGACGCCGCATCCCTTGTAGAGACTTGGGGTTCCGAATATAATGGCGCGACCAATCGTGCGCATCCTAAGCCGTTACATCCTGCGGCAACATCTCCCTCCGCTCGCGTATGCGCTAGCCGCGCTCACCTGCGCGATGCTCATCAATCAGATCGCGAAGCAGTTCGGCAACTTCGTGGGCAAAGGCCTGCCCTGGAGCGTCATCTTCGAAGTGTTCGCGCTGTCCATTCCGTTCATCGTCGCGATGACGCTGCCGATGGCCGTCCTCGTCGCGGTTTTGTACACGTTCAGTCATCTCGCCGCCGACAACGAAGTCACCGCCATGAAGGCGAGCGGGATCAGCGCGGGGCGTATCCTCGTCCCCGTGCTCGGCGGCGCCGCATTCATCGCGGCTATCGCGTTCGTCTGGAACGACCAGATCCTGCCGCGTTCCAACCACGAGCTGCGCACCCTGCTCGTCGACATCCAGCGCAAGAAGCCGACATTTCAATTGAAAGAGCAGGTCATTAACGAAGTCGTTGCGGGGCAGTTCTTCCTGCGGGCCGCGCGTATCGATCCCGCGAGTAACGCGCTCAGCGACGTGACGATTTACGATCTCGAAGACCCCGACCGGCGGCGCGTCATCATCGCCGATTCCGGCCATATGGCGTATTCCCCGGGCGGGACCGACCTGTATCTCACGCTCCGGGACGGTGAAGTTCACGAGATCAAGCGCACCGACCCCGATCACTTCAATCGCACGTTCTACGGGATCAACCGCATCAAGGTGGCCGGCGTCAGCAATACGTTCGACAAGACGAAAAACGACGAATACCGCGGCGACCGTGAGATGACGATTTGCGCGATGCAGGACATTGTGGCGCGGGCGCGCAAAGATCAGGACCGCGTCCGCATCGAGGGCGTCACTGCGGTGATGGCTGATCTGCGCCGGATCGCCGGGCTCGCCCAGCTCCCGCCTCCGCCGGCGGCGGATACGACTCCGCCCGGCCCGACGCTCTATTGCCGCATGCTGGCGACCCTCGGTCGGCTCGTCGGGCCGCGGGCAGCGCAGGCGCAGGTTCCTGTACGACGCCAGGCCAAGCCGGCACCCCCACCCCCACCCCCGCCCGCGGCCGTGCGACCTCCGCCGGTCGCGGTCACGAATCTCGCGTACACGTCGCAGACGGCGGCGGCCTACGTGCAACGGCTGCGCGCCACGCGCCAGCGCGCGGCGATCTACGAAGTCGAGATCCAGAAGAAGCTGGCGATCTCCGCGGCGTGCGTGATCTTCGCGCTGCTCGGCATGCCGCTCGCGATTCGCTATCCGCGCGGCGGCGTGGGGCTCGTCATCGGCACGAGTCTCGCCGTCTTCTCGGTTTATTACGTCGGCTTGATCGGCGGCGAGGAATTGGGCGACCGGCTCATCGTGCCGCCGTTCCTCGCGATGTGGACGCCGAATCTGCTGTTTCTGCTCGCCTCGATTCCGCTCCTCATCGGCGCGCGGCGCGCGGGGAGCACCGCGCACGGCGGCGACTGGGAGGAGCTGCGGCAGACGCTGTTCGGTTGGGTCGACAGAATTCGGAATTCGGAATTCGTGATGCGGCATTGGCGATGAGATTCCGTCCCTCATTCCGTATTCCGCATTTCGCATTACGGACCCTGGATCGCTACGTGCTCAGGGAATGGCTGCGCGTCTTCCTTGTTACGCTGCTCGGCTTCCCGATTCTCGTCATCGTGATCGACCTGACCGACAGGCTCGACACGTACATGGGACGCGGCATCAAGATGAGCATCGTCGCGTTCTCGTACGTGTTCGACCTGCCGGAGAAGATGTTTTTGGTGCTCCCGGTCGCCGTATTGTTCGCGACCGTGTTCACGGTGGGCGCGCTGGGACGGCACTCCGAGCTGACGGCGGCGAAGGCCTCGGGAATCTCCTTTCACCGGCTGGTGCGGCCCCTGATGGCTGCGGGAGTGGCGGCCTTTTTCGCCGGCTTGCTGCTCGGCGAGATGGCGCCGGTGGCGACTGCTCGCCGCCTCGAAATGCTGGGCGAAAAGGCGATTCGCTCCACGAGCTCGCGCTACAACTTCGTGTACCGGGCCGACCGCGGCTGGGTGTATGCGATCCGGGCCCTGGAGCTGCGCTCGCGCGAGATGACCGACCTGTTGCTCGAGCGCGAGGGCACGGGCCTGGCCTATCCCACGATCGTGGTCGCGGCGCAGCGCGCGGCGTACAGCGACACCGGCACGGCGGCGCGGAAGCGCGGCCCGTTCTGGACGCTCTATCGCGGCACGGTGCGCCTCCTGGTGGGCAACCAGCCGGGCGGCGAGACCTCGTTCGAATTCGACTCACTGAAGACGCGCACGCTGACCGAGCGTCCCGTCGATCTGCTCGCCGAGCCCAAGGCTCCGGACGAGATGCGCTACGGCGAGCTGCGCCGCTACATCGACGCGCTCATCCGCAGCGGCTCGAACGCCAAGAAGCTGCAGGTGGAGCTCGCGCTCAAGATTGCGATTCCGTTCATCTGTCTGTTGATCGGGCTGTTCGGCGCGCCGCTCGCGATCACGAATCCCAAGAGCGGCGCAGCGTGGGGTGTCGCGGCGAGTCTCGCGACCACGTTCATCGTGCTGCTCATGTTTCAATTGGCGAAAGCGGTCGGCGCGGGCGGCGTGTTGCCGCCGACGCTCGCGGCGTGGACGCCGAATATTTTGATTGCGCTCGCATCCGTGTATCTGCTGCGTAAAGCTCCCACCTAGCGTCCTTGACGCCATTTCCTATCGGGACCACTTTCTCCCGGTCTCGATGGGCACCAGCAACCGGCGTTCGTTCCCTCCAAGGAGAGGTCCATCCATGCGTTGGATCGTTGGCATGCGTCGCGCCATAATCGGCGCGGCGGTCGTGTTGGTGGTCGCGGCGGGGGGAGCACCGGCCCAGGGCGTCACCACGGGCGCAATCACCGGAAAGGTCACGGACCCGCAGGGCCAGCCGGTCGCCGAGGCCGCCGTGCAGGTCACGCATCGCGGCACCGGCTACACGACGACGGTGCGGACGCGGTCCAATGGTCAATTCCTCCTGCAGGGCCTCGAGGTCGGAGGGCCCTATACGGTCTCGATCCGCGCGATTGGATTCCAGCCGTTCAGTCGCGATAACGTCGCTGTCGGCCTGTCCGAGGCCACGCGCGTGGATGCGCAGTTGACCGCGCAGGCCGTGGAGCTGCAGGCGCTGCAAGTGCTGGGCGCCGTCACCCCGGACTTCGCGCCGACGCGCCAGGGCGTCACGACCCAGGTCTCCGATACGCTGGTGCAACGGATCCCGACGTTCAGCCGCGACTTCATCGATCAGCTGAAGCTCGCGCCCCAGGTCGTCTATCCCGCGAGCGGCGCGGCCAGCGGCGCCGGCGCCTACAATCGCTTCAACACGATCACCATCGACGGCGCGAACCAGAGCGAGCGCTTCAATCTCGGCGCCACGAACGGCGTTCCGGGCGGCAGCGCCGGCGGCAAGATCATCGCGCTCGACGCGGTCAAAGAGTTCCGCGTGATGTTCACGCCGACCGACGTGCGGCAGGGCAGCTTCGCCGGCATGCTCGTCAACGCCGTCACCAAATCCGGCACCAACGAGCTGCACGGCAGCGCGATGTACGCCTACCGCAACAGCGATCCGATCGGCGGCGTGCAGCTGGTGGGTCCGACGATCCGGACGCCGGCGTTCGACGTGAAGCAGTACGGCTTCAGTCTTGGCGGGCCGATCATCAAGAACAAGCTGCACTTCTTCATCGCGCCTGAGTGGCAGCAGCGGCAGGATCCGGCGTTGGGGCCGTACTACCTCGACGGGCAGCCGTCGCCGGCCCCCGACGATCCCGTCATTCCGCTCGATTCCTTGACCCGCATCGAGAATGCCATGCAGGCGTACGGATTCAATGTCGGATCCAGCGCGCCGGTCCAAAAGGAGACGCCGCTGACGAACCTGTTCGGGCGACTCGACTGGGACATCTCCCCCGTGCATCGCTTCGTGGTGCGGCAGATCATCAATCACGACCAGCTGGACGATTTCTCACGCAACGTCAACACCTTCAACCCCGATCCCACCGTCCAGAACTCCGGCTTCCGTTACAGCACGAACGCGTTCAATCGGGATGCCAAGAACAACTCGACCACCGCGCAGCTCTACTCGAACTTCGCGAACGGCACGTCGAACGAGCTGATCTTCGGCTACAGCACGATCAAGGATGAACGGATCGTGCCCGTCACTGCCCCGGAAGTCACCGTCGGGGTGTTGATGAACGGCGTCCGTCGCTCGGTCACGTTCGGCACGGAGCAGTTCTCCCCGGGCAACCTGCTCAAGCAGTCGATCTTCGAGCTCGTGGACAACGTCACGATTCCGAAGGGCGCGCACACGATCACGTTCGGCGGCCGGCTCGACTTCACGCACATCTTCAACAACTTCGCGCAAGGGTCGTACGGGGTTTACAAGTTCTTCAATACCGACAGTCTGATCGCCGGGCGGTCGGTCGGCTACGCGGTCGGATACGCCAACAGCCAGAATCCCGCCGACATTCCGGCCGACTTCCACGTGAAAGTGTACAGCTTGTATGGACAGGATCAGTGGGCGGTCAATGACAAGCTGACGATTACCGCGGGGCTGCGGGCCGACATCCCGACGCTGCCCGACACGCCCCCGGAAAACGACACGCTGGCGGTGAAGCTCGACTCGGCGTCCGCCGGGCAGTTCGTCGTGCATACGAGCACGAAGCCCGGGACGTCCGTGCTCATCTCGCCGCGCATCGGATTCAACTACAATCCCGGCGGGCGCGCTGAGAATCAGATCCGCGGCGGCATCGGCGTCTTCACCGGACCTCCGCCATACATCCTGCTCGGCAACGCATATGCCAATACGGGTCTGGGCCTGGTGCGCCTGAGCTGCAACAACGCATCAGCCACCACGCAGACGCCCACATTCACGATGGACGTGAGCGCGCTGCCGACGGCGTGCGCGGGTCAACCGGTTCCCGGCCCCGGCCAGGCGGGCACCATCGGCGTCAATATCACCGACCCCAATTTCAAGTATCCGCAGTACCTGGGACTGTCGGGCGGGTTCGATCACCAGTTCCCGCATGGATGGATCTTCACGCTCGAGGGGATGTATCGCAAAGCGATCAACGGCGTGCTCGTCGAAGATGCGAACCTCAAGGGCCCGCGCCTGGCCGATTCGGCGCTGGGCATCGCGTACACCGACCGCAACGGCCGCGTGATGTATGCCGATACGATCAGCGCGACCGGCAGCGTCACCAACAACAAACAGCGCTGGCTCACCTCGCTGCGGGGCGCGGCGTTCACCGAAGGGATCATCGAGGTCACCAACCAGTCGAAGGACTACAACTACTCGGTGTCGGCGCAGATGCATAAGCGCTTCACGAACAGGTTCGAGGGAACCGTCGCCTACACCTATCTCAAGTCGATGGACGTGCAGAGCCTCACGTCCGACCGCGCGATCTCGAACTTCCGGAACGGCCGCCAGCTCTCGGTTTCGCACGACGACCTCATCGCGACGAACTCGGTGTTTTCACGGCCGCACCGCATCGTGGCCTACGGCACGTACTCGATGCCCTGGAAGATGGACCTCACGATGTATTACGAGGGGACATCGGGCGTACCGATCGTCTACGTCACGCAGGGCGACGTCAACGGCGACCTGGTGAACGGCAACGATCCGATCTACATCCCGCGCAACGCGCGGGATCCGAACGAGATCCTGTTCAGCGGCAATACCACGCAGCAGGCGGCGCAGGCGACCGCGTTCGAGAACTTCATCAACGGCCAGCCCTGCCTCAACCGCCAGCGCGGCCGGATCATGGAGCGGGACAGCTGTCGCTCACCGTTCCAGAATCGCTTCGACCTGTCCGTGCGGCAGTCGATACCCACCGTCGGCGGCCAGCGGCTCGCGCTGCAGGTCGACATCTTCAACTTCTTGAACCTGCTCGACTCCAAGTGGGGGCAGATCAAGCTGCCGACGCTGAGCCCGGTCTTCAACAACCAGTCGGCGCTGATTCAGACGGCGCGGACGCCTGGGCCGATCAGCCAGTCGCAGTCGGTGTTCACGTTCGATTCCCGGCTGTACGATGCGACGACCCTGAAGGCCAAAGCGTTCGCCGCGCGCTCGACGTTCGCGAGCGCGTATCAGATACAGATGACGTTGAGATACGCGTTCTGATTGGACGGTTGGAAGGGTTGGACGGTTGGGTTGAACAGTCGGGCCGGTTAAACGTAGGGGCGCAGCATGCTGCGCCCCTACATTTTCCCCATAGCGTCCTGCGCCTTTCCCTAAAACGTCCTGCGCCCCTGACACGCGCTACAGTTTTTCCTGTGTATGCCTGGAAATCGCGGGCGGCGGCGCGCGGCGCTGGTACCACAGCAGTCCCAGATACACGGGGACGCCGCTCAGGATGATGCCGATGTCGACCGCAAAGCTTCCGGTCTCCCGCACGAGGTAGTTCCCAAGCAGGAACAGGGCGGCGACGAGAAAGACGAACGGGACAAACGGGTAGCCCCACGTCCGATACGGCCGCTCGAGCCGTGGCCGAGTGCGACGCAGGACGTACACGCCCGCCACCGCCATCGCGTAGAACGGCCAGATGCCGATGATGAACTGGTCGGCGAGTGCGGTGAAGGTGCGTATCAGGATGAAGATCATGCCCATCACCGTCATCAGCACGACCGCGCCGGTCGGCGCGTGATTCTTGGGGTCAACGCGCGCGAGCGGCCCGGGCAGGAGCCCGTCTTCCGCCGCCGCGAAGAAGATGCGCGGCGCCGTCATCATCGATCCGTTCAACGTCCCGAACGTGCTGACCGCAATCGCCGCCGATACGACGACGACACCCGCCGGCCCGATCACCAGCTGCGCGACATCGGCGGCGACCAGCTCGGCGTGCTTCATCTGCTGGATCGGGATCAGGTAGAGGTAGACGAAGTTCGCGCCCAGGTAGAGCACCACGACGGTCGCCGTGCCGATGAGCAGCGCGCGCGGCAGGGTCTTCTGCGGCCGCAACACCTCGCCGCCGACGAACGCGAGATCGGCCCAGCCGTCGTAGGCCCAGAGGATCGCCACCATCGCCAACAGGAAGGCCGAGAGCCCGACCTGGGCATGCTGGGCCAGAATCCCGCCGGGCGGGAGGTCTTGCGACTGCGTGCCCAGCGCAAACCCGATCAGAATCAGTGCCGCGAGCGCGCCGACTTTGAAGGCCGTACTGAGGTTCTGCAGGATCGCGCCGCGGTGGATGCCGAAGAAGTTCACGGTCCCGACGAGCAGGATGTACCCGGCCCCAAGGAGTTGCTCGGCACGAATGTGAAGCGGGCCGAGTGACAGGGCGATGGCGGCCGGATCGTGGCCCAGCGTGCGGAGCGTATAGGCCGAGGCCGTGATCCCGATCGCGCCAAAGGCGCCCGGTCGGATGACCCACAATTCGGCCCACACGAACAGGAACGCGGGCAGCCGTCCGAACGACTCGCGCACGAACACGTACACGCCGCCGGAGCGGGGAAAGGCGGCCGCGAGCTCCGAATAGGTCAGTGCTCCGCACAAGACCACGACGGCGCCCACGACCCAGGCGAGCAGGAAGAGCGGTACGTCGTCGATGCGTTGCGCGACGCTCGCCGGGGTACGGAATATGCCGCTGCCGATCGTCGAGCCGACGAGGACGGCGACCGCGCTCCACAGGCCGAGGCGGCGGAGCAACCGCTCGCCCCAGCGGTCGGCGGGCATCAGAGGTGCGGACATGGAGTTCGCAAATTATACCTTGACACCGCTTCTCCGGGGGCCATACTCACGGAAGCAGTCGATTTTCTTGCATACCTGGAGGTCGCTGCATGTCGCGTTTCGCCTCGCTTGCGGGCATCGCCGCGGTTGCCGTCCTCGCCCAGGGTTGCAAGACGTCGCGCCCGTACAACCGCACGAATGATCCTGGCGGTAAGCCGTTGTCTCCGAGTAGCACCGGCAGCGTGATCCTCACAGGCCGCGCGCTCTCGAGTGACCCTGGGCGGACGGTCCTCGATGCGATACGCTACGCGATGCCGCAGCTGCGCGTCACCGGTTGGACGCAATACACGCGCTGTCCATTGCTCGAGCTGCGCGGCAAGGACAGCATGCAGGGCAACAACGATCCCGACGTGTATGTCGACGGCACCCGCACGAGTGATACCTGCCCCCTCGTCACCATCCAGGCCGTCCAGACCGAGCGCATCGAGGTCTATCCTCTGGGGGTGACCTCCCGTCCCGGATATCAGAGTAGCGGGCACGGGCTCATCCTGATCTTCCTCTCGCGCGCGGATTCCGACAGCATTTGACGAAGAACCCCCGGGGAGGAAATCCCCGGGGGTTCGCTCAAGCACAGTAGCGGCGACGAGTTACCGAGCCGTAAACCAGAGCGGCTTGGTGAGGTCGTTACTCGCGCCGAACCCCTGTCGCGCAACCGCCGCGTCGAGGTTGGTCTGATTGAGCACCGCTTCCTGGTCATCATAAGGCAGGCGCTCAGGAATGCTCGCGAGCACCGCGCGCGGACCCGGAACGAGCGCCGGAATCCCGGTGCGCCGCACCTCGGTCCACGCCTCCATACCCTGCATGTAGAGTGAGACCCACTTCTGGTACGCGATCTGCGTTAGACCCGTCGCACCGGGTACATAGGTGACACGCGAATCGGCCAGATACGCCGTAATCGCGGCGTCCGGAATGCCATACGACTCCATCGATGCGCGAATGGCCGCATTGTAGAAGGTCGTCGCGCTCCCAGGTATCCAACCACGCTCGGCGGCTTCGGCTTCGAGGAACAGCACCTCCGAGTAGGTCAGGAATGCCAGGGGCGCATTCGGCGTCTCGCGCCACATCGAACCGATACGCGATATGTAGAACAGGTTCGGACCTTCCCCGTCGTTCAGACCGTTCGGCAGGCCTTGGTACGTCTGGTTCGCAAGGATCGTGTCCTGATTGATCTGCGCAAACACCGGCAGCCGCGGATCACTCCAGCTCGTCAGCGAATCCACGTACGTCTTGCTCAGACCGTAGTCATCGCGGTTGCCGACGTGCACGTCCTGGTAAATCGGATTCTGATTCGGCGCGGTTGCCAGGAACTCGATCTGAGCGTTGTCCGCGTTGCTGGCGAACACGCCGGCCGCCACCGCGGCCGCTGCTTCGCTCGCCGCCTTCGCCGGTGACGCCTTTTGGAGGTGCAGCGCCAGCCGCAGCCGCAGCGAGTTGGCGAATCGCTGCCACCGTGCCATGTCACCGCCGTACATAATGTCACCGGAGGGGAAGCCCAATGCGTTGGGTCCCAGATCGATCTCCGTGCTGGCCCGTGTCAGTGCCGCAAAGAGACTGTCGTAGATGACTTGCTGCGTGTCGTACGCCGGCTGGAGCACGGTGTCGCCCTTGAGCGCCTGCGAGTAGGGCAGGTCACCCATGGCCTCGGTCATGACGCTGAACGTGTACGACTTCATGATCCGGCCGACGGCTGACCAGTTCGGGCGATTCGCCTCAACGCCCTTGCCGATCATCCGCTGGAAATCCTCCAAATCGCCGTTGTAGAATCCCCAGCCGCCGGACGTGCCCGACCGAACGATGTACTTGTCTTCATCCCGGTACTGAATCTCGGCGTAAAACTGCGACCAGAGTCCCGCACCGCGGATGTTCAAGCTCGTCACCCCATCGACGTTACCCGCTACATCCTGCAGCGCGTTCGCCAGAATTGACGGGGGGTCGACATCCTCCGGTCCGTTGGGGTTCTTATTGATCGATGTCAGGTCGCCACAGGCGGTGATCGCAGCCAGGGCGGCGCCAATGCTCAGGATTTTGTATCGCATATGGTCTCTATCCCCTCAGCGGCTACGGCCGCACTGACATGGTGATGCCAATGCTGCGCGCCGTCGGCAGCTGGCCGTTTTCGACGCCCTGGCGATTGCCCGTGTCGAACGCGGTCTCAGGATCGATCATCGATTGCTTCGCCCAGAGGAACAAGTTCCGCCCGATGATGGCCACGCTCGCGTCCGAGAAGCCGATGAAACGCGACACACTCGCCGGGAGCGTATACCCCAGGCGCAACTCCCGCAGCTTGAAGTATGTTGCGTCGAAGATGCCCGGTTCCTGCGCATAGAACGTGTTGTGCCAGTAGTCCTGCGCGAGCACGTGCGTCGTGTCGGCCTGACCATTGTCGTACACGGCGTTCGGCACGATGTAGCCCGGATTGTTCCAGTCGAGCTCGCGACCTGCCAACGTGTTCGCGAGGACGCCGGAATACTGCCCGAACCATTTTGTGACCGAATACACCTGACCCCCGTACTGCCCATCGATCGAGAACGACAGGTTGAAGCTCTTGTAGGTGAAGCTGTTCGTGATCCCACCCACCCAGTCGGGGTTGTAGTTGCCCAACACCTGCTGGGTTGGGTCCGTCCTGGGAAGGCCCGCGTACGAGCCCGTCTCATCGACCAGGATGTGCCCCTGCGCGTCCCGCTGCCATTTGTAGCCAACGAGGTTCCCGTAAGGCTGCCCGACGTCGGCGGTCACGTTGACGTTCCAGAACGACCCGACCACGACCCGCGAGACCCCACCGTAGAGCGAGATCACCTCGTTGCTATTCTTGGCCCAGTTCACCACCGCGTTCCACCGGAAAGTGCCCTTGTCGATCGGCGTGACGGTCGCTGCCAGCTCGATGCCGCGGTTCCGCACTTCGCCAGAGTTCACGACCTTCTGGGTATAGCCGGTCGCGGCTGACACCGACACGGGCAGAATCTGGTCCGTCGTGGACTTCTGGTAGATCGTCGCATTCAGGATCACCCGGTCGCGCAAGAAGCCGAGATCCGCGCCGATCTCCTCGCCCGTGGTCTGTTCGGGCTTGAGATTCGGAGTTGGCAAGCGATCGGCGGCAGTGCAGGTCGGCCGTCCTCCCCAAGGGCTGCAGCCGTAGATCGCCGCGAGCTGGTAGGGATCCGTGTCGTTGCCGACTCGGGTCCAGCTCGCCCGCAGCTTCCCGTACGACAACCAGCTGGTTTGCAACCCGAGGGCGTCGGTGAAGACGAATGCCGCGCCGATCGAAGGATAGAACAGCGAGTTGGCGCCCTTCGGCAGCGTCGACGACCAATCGTTGCGGCCCGTGACATCGACGCTGAGCCAATCCTTGTAGTTGAAGTTGGCCGAGCCGTACAGCGAGTTGACCTTCTTGTGTGATAGCAGCAACGCGGTATACGGCTGACCGTCCGAGTTCGACACTGTGTAGACGCCCGGCACGGACAGCAGGCCAACCTGGCTGATGTTGTTGTTGAAATCATTCTTCCGCTCGTTACCGCCCGCATTCACCGTCAGTGCCAGCGTCGGCGTCAGCTGGCGGTTTGCCGTGACGAGGAAGTCATTGTTGATCTCGCTGCGGGTCTCACCGACGTCGAGCAGCCCGCCGCCATTGAACGGCGAGATGTCGTTGACGGGGTAATTGGCGCGGAAATGGTTCTGGTACCAGTCACGGCCCGACCGGCCCGTGACGCTGATCCAGTCGTTGACCTTGTAGGTCACGGATGCGTGGCCGAGTCCGCGGTTACGCGAGTAGTCGGTCGTCTTGACTCCCGCCATCCAGTACGGGTTGGCGTGATAGCTGTAATTCCAGCTGTACTGGATCGGCGCGTCGGTGCGCTGACCGGGAACACCCGCCAGGATCCGTTGCGTGAGCGGATCGCTCGGATCGCGGTAAAGGTTGTCCTTCAGGATGCGCGTGTCCACCTGGCGGCCGAACCAGATGAAGTTCTGCATCGGATCGATTTCTTCGTATGCCTGCGCCGGCTGATTCTTCATGCCGTCGTTGATGTAATTGACCGACGCCTCGGCGCTCCAGTGATCTGACATCTGCGTGCCACCCGCGAGCGCGATGTCCGTCCGACGGTTCTCGTTGTTCGGATACATGCCGTTTTCATCGGTGCGGCCGACGGACAAGCGCACGTTGCTGCGGTCACTCGCGCGGGCCACCGCGATGTTCGCATTGATCAGGAGACCCGTGTTCCAGAAGTCGCGCACGTTGTTGGGATGCGCGCTCCACGGACCGACACCGAAGAACTGGTTGCAGGGATGCGACGCGTCATAGACCGCGGGCACGCCGATCTGCAGCAGGGTGTCGCTGGCTACGCGGACGCAGCCGGTCGAGCGTCCATCGAGCTTCGGCCCCCAGCTCTCGTCCGCCCCGTCGTTCTTACCGTGGAAGTTGCCGTCGACGAAATCGAATTCGCCGTAGAAGCCCTGGCCGTACTGGTTCTGATACTGCGGGAGCCGGAGCGGCGTCTCGGTCGTCGCGCCGAACGTGGCGGTCACCCCGAAGCCGGTATTGGCCGAGCCCTTGCCGCTTTTGGTCGTGTACACGATCGCGCCATTCGCGGCTCGGGAGCCGTATAGTGCCGCGGCGTTCGGGCCCTTCAGGACAGTCACCGACGCAATGTTGTCGGCGTTGATATCGGACGCCGCATTGCCGACGTCATAGCCGCCCAGCGACGTGCCCGCCGAATACGAGCCGCCCGGGCCGTAGCCTTCGTTCGACGCCGCGGCGTTGTCGATCGGCACGCCGTCGACGATGATGAGCGGCTGGTTCTGTCCGAGAATCGAGCTGGCCCCGCGCACGATGATGCGCGCCGAGCCGAACGGGTTCGCGGAGTTGGTCACCTGCACGCCGGCGACTTTGCCCTGCAGGGAAGAGATCACGTTGTTCGAGCGGACGTCGGACAGGCGATTGCCGTCGAGCGTCTGTGCGGAGTACGAAAGACTCCGCTGCTCGCGCTCGATGCCCAACGCGGTCACCACAACTTGCTGCAGCTCGATCGCGGCTTCTTGGAGTGCGATGTCTTGCTGCACCGATGGACCGCTCACCGTGATCTGCACGGTGCCGGTCTGATAACCGATCAACCGTGCGGTGAGCGTCAATGGGCCCGTCGTGCCCGCCGGCAGCACGAGGCGATAGTTGCCTCCATTGTCGGTCGTGGCCTGGACCTTGAGCGACGGAGCACTGACGATCACGCCGACGAGTGGCGTGCCTCCCACGCTGGTCTTGACCTGACCGGACACCGTCGGCGCTTCTTGCGCAGTCGCGACGGCCGGGAGACCGAGGAGGATGAGCCCGATTGTTAACAGTGAACGAACCAACCAACGATTGTCGGCCATACACAGCCTCCCTCTGCTGCGGTTTTACGTGCCAAAGGCGGGACGCCTGGGGCAACCCGATCGACGCGACGGCCTCCTATCGATCGGCGGATACGCCAACTCGGCGATATCAACGGGATTCTGTCCCGCGTGGCGAAGTATCGCAAGGGGTGTCCTGTTAACGTCGCGTGGCTTGAAACGCGAGCATTTCCGCCGCATATCGTACGACCCATGCCCAAACGCTTTGTCACCCTCGCCTGGAGCGCCGCCGCCGGCGCCTACCTCCTCGTCGTCCTCGGCGCGGTCGTGCGGATCACCGGATCGGGGATGGGATGCGGCGACCACTGGCCGCTCTGCAACGGCCACCTCTTTCCGCCCCTCAGTGACATACCAACCGTGATCGAGTGGAGTCACCGGTTGCTCGCCGCGGTGGTCTCCGTGATCGTCGTTGGGCTGGCGCTGGTGGGATGGAAAGGAGCTGGAAGTCTGGAGCCGGGAGCCAGGGCTGCAGCGTATACCGCCGTGGCTTTGCTCGTCGTGCAGGTGCTGCTCGGTGCCGTTACGGTAAAGACGGGGCTGACACCCGTTCTCGTGATTCTCCATCTCGGGACCGCGATGCTCCTCCTTGCGACTCTGATCGCCGCCGCGCGCGCCCCCTGGCTCCCGACTCCCGGCTCCTGGATCCCCCTCTCAGTCGCTTTCATCACAGTCCTCTTCGGCGCCGCGACCGCCAACCTCGGCGCCATGGCGTCGTGCGGCGGGTTTCCGTTGTGCAACGGGCAGCTGATCCCCACGGCGGGGCCGCTCGCGTGGGTGCACTGGATTCACCGGCTGCTCGCGTATTCGCTCGCCGGTTATCTGATCTGGTGGATGACTCGCGATCAGCGACGGGCTGGATGGGTGTTGGGGATCGTCCTGCTCCAGATCACGATTGCGGCAACCATGATCGGCCTCGGATTTCCAAGCGCGCTGCAGGTGGCGCATGCCGGCGTGGGTGCGGCCGTGTGGGCTGCGATCGTGGTTGCTGCGGTCACCAAAAAAGCAGCGAAGGACCTGCTTTAGAAGCAGATCCTTACACCAACAACAAATCCTGCTGCGGCTCCTTCGGCGTCACCTCCGGACCCGACTCTCCCAGATAGACGTTGATCTCGCTGCGAACGCCGAACCGCCCCGTGAGGTAGACGCCCGGCTCGACCGAGAATCCCACGCCGGGGATCAGCGCCCGCTCGTCCGCAGTCTCGAAGTTGTCGAGGTGCGGACCCGAGCCGTGCAGATCGCGATCGATCGAGTGGCCGGTGCGATGGACGAAAAAGTCGCCGTAACCGGCGGCGCGAATCACGCCACGCGCGGCGTCATCGAGGTTGGCGCCAGTGACGGGCTCCTGCTTCTTCCAGCGATCTCGCAACAACGCGACCGCAGCGTCCCGGGCATCACGCACGACGCACCACGCACGGCGCACGTCTTCACCCGGCTCTTGTCCCGCAAACCCCATCCACGTCTGATCGGCGAAGACGGTGCCCGCAGCTACGCCGGCCCAGAGGTCGAGGAGGAGCACGTCGCCGGCGGCGAGACTGCGATCGCTCCCGGCCCTGGGCTCATAGTGTGGATTGGCGGCGTTCGCCTGAAAGCCGACGATGGGACCATGATCCGTCACGAGCGACGCACGCGCAAACGCCTCCAATACACGAGCCTGCACCGTCGTCTCGCGCACCTCGGCGCCGCGCGCCAGCTCCTCTCCGGCCCAGCGCAGCGTGTCCTGCGCGATCCGAGCGATTGCCTCGGCCGCGCGGCGGTGACCGGCGAGCTCGCTCGCGGACCAGCGTGCCGCGAAGCGCGTGATCAGGGTTCCTGACGAGATGACCTTCGCGCCAAAGCCCTCGATCAGCTCGATCACGCCGTGCGGCACGCGGTCGAGATAGGGCACAGCATCCGCGGGGGAGACTTCCATCGCGACCGTCTTGCCGGCGACGAGCGCGCGCAGCCGCTCGTGCAGCTCGGGCCACGCCGCGTACGGCCGCACGTCGCCGGGGAATCCTTCGAACGACGCGAGCTCGATGCGGTGCGCAACGGCGATCGGTTTGCCCTCGCGCGGCAGCAGTACAAAGAACCGTCGCGTCCCCATTCCGTTGATGCCGAGGACGCGCGTGGCGGATGGATTGATGCCGTGAAAGTCGTAGAGCAGCCAGCCGTCGGCGCCGATCTTGCCGAGGAGATCGCGCAGCGCGGGAAAATCGAAATTCTCGAGCAATGTCATTGATGTCGGGGATCGGGGCCGGCGGCGCGCCACTCGCACCCGGAGCCCCCGTGCGCGCGGCAGGCGACGTGGAGCATGGCCCCCTCGTAGCCCACGAGCAGACGCAACAGCTCGACGAATCCGGCGCCGTAAAACCCGCACGCGGCGCCGTCGGGGGTCGCTTGAATCGCGATGGAGTCGCTCACACGCGCGACGGGCAGCCGCTGATCGAAGCCGAGCTCAGCGCCCAACACGGTCCGCGCCGCCCGTCGCGCGGCGGAATGGCCGAACATCCGGAACAGCCCGGGGATCCGCTTCACGGCGCGGCGCGCCGCGCGCCGGCCCGCGTCGGCAAACACGAGGTCGGCATCGGGTCGCCGTCCCACCAGGCGGAGCAACGCTTCGACATGCGAGGGCTCGACACGCGCGTCCTTGCGCACGAGCTGCTCGAATTCGGTGAGCTGCATCTGCACGGTGGGAGAGAGGCCGAGTCGTTTCACGAGCAGCTCGTCGGCAAACTCGGCGAGCCCGTCTTCGACGGGGGTATCCAGGTTCTTGACCGCCTCGAGGACGGCGAGCGGGACGATGCTGTGCACCACGAGAGCGCGTAACGTAGCATGCCCTCCCCCATTGCGGAACTCAGAGGACTGGATGAGCCTTCAGGCACACATGGCCCAGCCGCCTTCTTCATCCGTCCCTCCTGCCTCGTCGCCCGTCCCTCCGGTCGAGGAGAAGCGGAAGGCGTTCGAGCGCGAGGCGCTGGTGCACCTCGACGTCCTGTATCGGGTGGCGCTCCGCCTCACAGCGAATCCCTCCGACGCCGACGATCTGGTGCAGGAGACGATGCTGAAGGCCTACCGCGCGTGGGACCAATACCAGCAGGGAACCAATGCGAAGGCCTGGCTGCTCACCATTCTGAGGCACGCGTTCATCAACGAATACCGCCGGCGCATCCGGCACCCCGAAACAGTCGATGTGGATAGTATCGAGCCATATGCCGTCTTCTCGGAGGTGCAGGATGACGATCCCCAGGGCGCGTTCTTCGACAAGATCGTCGACGATCAGGTGCTCAAGGCGATCGATCAGCTTCCCGAGGCGTTCCGCGAGACGCTCGTGTTGAGTGACGTCGAAGGGATGTCGTACCAGGAGATCGCCGGCATTCTCGGCGTCCCGATCGGTACTGTGAAGTCGCGGCTGTTCCGCGCCCGGCAGCTGTTGCAGGCCAAGCTCTACGATTACGCCGTCGAGATGGGATACATCAAAGGAAGTCCCGCATGAACTGCCGCGAATGCGTTGAGCATCTGTACGAGTTTCTGGACCGCGAGCTGACCCCGGAGCTCGAGCAGGAGATTCGGGTGCATCTCGAGGAGTGCCCCCCGTGCGAGGAGCAGTACGATTTCGAAGAGCTGTTTCTGAAGTTTCTGCGGGCACGGTGCCGGACCCAGGGCGCGCCGGCAGAGCTGAAGAAGCGCGTGTTGCGCGAGCTGTTCGGCGAGTGAAGTGGCTGACCCCGCGCGGGTGGGCGGCGGCGCTCGCGGTGGGGTTGGCAACGATCTACGGATTCGGATGGCGAGGCTTGGCGGCTCTTCTCGCTTTTTTTGTGTCATCGAGTTTGTTGTCTACCAAACACACATCGCGAAACGCTCGACAGGTCGTGGCCAATGGCGGGATCGCCGCTTTGGCAGCGCTCGCCGGCAACTGGGTATGGTTCGCCGGCGCGCTTGCGACGGCCAACGCAGACACGTGGGCCACGGAAATCGGCAGTCGGTCCCCAACACTTCCCAGACTCGTAACCACGGGTGCCCGCGTTCCTCCGGGCACTGACGGGGGTATGACGTTGCTGGGCACGGCCGGCGGCATCGCGGGTGCAGGATTCCTTGCCGGCCTGTCGCTGTTGCTGGTGGGACGGGGAGCGCTGACCATCGCGGCCGCGGGAGTCCTCGGCATGCTGCTCGACTCATTACTCGGCGCCACGGTACAAGGAAAGGTCCGCTGGATGGACAATGACGCAGTGAATCTCGCCGCAACGCTCGCGGGCGCCGTCTGCGCGGGTCTCCTCGCGTGAGCGCACGCTGGGACGTCGTCGTCGCGGGCGCGGGCCCGGCGGGATCCGCCACGGCGTTGTTACTCGCGCGCGCCGGCGCAACGGTGTTGATGCTCGACCGCGCGAGATTTCCCCGCGAGAAACCCTGCTCGGAATACCTGAGCCCGGAATCCAGCCGCGTGCTCGCCCGTCTCGGCGTGCTCGAAGCGGTCGCCGCGGCGGCGCCGGCGCGCCTGACGGGCATGAGAGTGGTCGCGCCGAGTGGCGCCGCCGTCGTGGGACGATTCGAGAATTTCAGCTACGCCCTGCCCCGCACTCGCTTCGACACGATCCTGCGCGACGCCGCGGAATCGGGCGGTGTGGAGGTGCGGGAGCGCGTGAAGGTCGAAGAAGTCTTGTATGATCGCGGCGCGGTGGCGGGCGTCGTGGCGCGGGATACGAGCAGTGGGACGCGCGATGCGTAT